>JBLNEP010000029.1:0-112085 GCA_050262755.1 Actinomycetota bacterium
TTTTCCGTTTCTGAGCTTAAGTCTTTTGTCAATCTCACACCCTTCTCCTTTTTTCTGTACTCTCCTCTCTTTTATACATCACTTTTGAAAAGAGTGCAATTTATTCTGCATGATTACTTAGCAAGTGCTTATCACGAAGTTCTGACCAAAAATCAGTGTAACCTGAAAACTAATTTGACGTTTAAATTAGAAAGTATGGGCTTAGTGAAAGTCGAGAAGGATGATTGTCTCCCTCGTTGTGGTTTGTATCAACAATATTTCTCTAAACGACTTCAACCTGAACTGTGAAAATCCTGAATAATCAAACTAGGGGGTAGCTAATGACCGATCAATATATTTATGCAGCAACTTTACCAATAGATACCGAAACCTACGTTGAGCGAGAAGCAGATGAAGAACTTTACCAAGGGTTACGACAAGGGAATTTTTGTTATGTCTTTAATTCCCGTAAAACAGGAAAGTCTAGCTTGCGAGTCCGAGTGGTAAACCGCCTCAAGCAAGCAGGATTTGCTTGTGCTGAAATAGATGTTTCTGACAAACAAACTAAGTTCACCACTCTTGAAAGATGGTATAATAGCATCTTACTTAATCTCAGCCGTCAGTTAGCCCTCAATATTAATTTAAAAACTTGGCTAAATGACTATAATTGGCTGTCGCCTTTGGATCGCTTTGGTGAATTTATCGAGTCGAGCTTGCTGCCACAAGTTAACCAGAGAGTCATTATATTTATTGATGAAGTTGATAGCTTATTAAGTTTGGAATTTCCGACTGATGATTTATTTGCTTATATTCGAGCTTGTCATAATAAAGCGCAAAGTGGGGAAATTAATTATCAACGCCTAACGTTTTGCCTGCTAGGAACTGCTACACCATCAGACTTGATTCAAGATAAAAGACGCACTCCATTCAATATCGGTCAAGCGATTGAATTAAAACCCTTTACCCGCCAGCAAGCGAATAAATTAGCGAAAGGGTTTGAGGGAAAAGTAGACAACCCTAGCCAAGTTTTATGTGAGATTTTAGATTGGACAGGCGGACAGCCTTTCTTAACTCAAAAGCTTTGTCAGCTAGTTCTCAATAAAACCGCAGAAACTCGCTCTCCCCAGGTTAATGATTTAGTCAGAAAACACATTCTCGAAGATTGGGAAACTAAGGATCATCCAGAACATTTAAAGACGATTAGAAATCGCTTAGTCTCGGAAGAGGACGAAAAAATTCAAAGCCGCACCAGCCGCCTCTTAGGAATTTATCAACAAATTCTCACCTCTCCCACCGGAACAATTGCCGCCGATAACAGTCCCGACCAAATGGAACTGCAACTCTCAGGCTTAGTCGTGAAAGAAAATGGACACCTGAGAGTTTATAACCCCATTTATCAACAAATCTTTAACCGCGAATGGGTACAACAGGAACTCGCTAAACTCCGGCCTTATCAAGAAGACTTCGCCGCTTGGTTTGCGACTAACTGCACCGATGATTCGCGGCTGCTGCGGGGTCAAAAGTTAGAAGATGCCTTACAGTGGAAAGCAGGGAAACGCTTGAGCGATGATGACCTGAAATTTTTAGATGCAAGTCAAGCTTACGAACGGGAAGAACTGCGGAAAGCTCAAGAAAAGGCCAGAAAAATTATCGAGTTAGCGCAAAAAGGCACGCAAATTGAACGAGCCGGCGTGCAGGCATTGCGAGTTTTTAACTCTAAATTAAAACTGAAGGCATTACAGGATGCCATCAAAGCAGGCCAAGAGTTACAGGAGTTATTAACAGAGTGGAAAGACTGCGTACAGGATGAACCAACGTTATTGAAAACGACACCGGCGGCGAGTCCCCATTTAGCGTTGCAAAGTATTCTGGCTCGCATTCGAGAACGCCGTCAATTGCAAGGTCATTCTGGCTGGGTAACGAGTGTGAGTTTTAGCCCCGACGGCCAGCGGCTGGCGACAGCTTCCGCTGACAGGACGGCGAAGTTGTGGGACTTGCAGGGACAGGAATTAGTCACCTTTTCCGGTCATTCTAACTCGGTATGGAGTGTGAGTTTTAGCCCCGATGGCCAGCGGCTGGCGACAGCTTCCGAGGACGGGACAGCGAAGCTGTGGGACTTGCAGGGACAGGAATTAGTCACCTTTTCCGGTCATTCTAACTCGGTATGGAGTGTGAGTTTTAGCCCCGATGGCCAGTGGCTGGCGACAGCTTCGGGTGACGGGACAGCGAAGCTGTGGGACTTCAAGGGACAGGAATTAGTCACCTTTTCCGGTCATTCTCACTCGGTATGGAGTGTGAGTTTTAACCCCGATGGCCAGCGGCTGGCGACTGCTTCCGATGATGGGACAGCGAAGCTGTGGGACTTGCGGGGACAGGAATTAGTCACCTTTTCCGGTCATTCTGGCTGGGTAATGAGTGTGAGTTTTAGCCCCGATGGTCAGCGGCTGGTGACGGGTTCCAGTGACGGGACAGCAAAGGTGTGGGACTTGCAGGGACAGGAATTAGTCACCTTTTCCGGTCATTCTAGCTGGGTAATGAGTGTGAGTTTTAGCCCCGATGGTCAGCGGGTGGCGACGGGTTCTGAGGACGGGACAGCGAAAATGTGGGACTTGCAGGGGAATTTGCTAGCAGACTTTACGGGATCTAAGGGATATTTACTGGAGGAGGCAGATTTTATTGAGTTAAACTCTGCGATTGATAGCGTGTGTTTTAGCCCTGATGGCAAATTTTTGACAGTGGCTTATAGGGATAGAAAGGTGCGATTGTGGCCAGTGGAATCTTTAGACGAGTTGTTGGAAAGGGCGAGGAAATGGGTGCAGGGTGGGTGAGGGAGAGAGTAGGAGACAGGGAGGTTGACCGCGAGCCACCCCTCAGTTCACCAAACGCCAGCATTCTTGTGCGATCGCCCAATCTTCCTGGGTGTGAATGACCAGCACCCGCACCGCTGAATCAACCGCAGCAATATCAGCATCAATGGGTGAGCGGTCGTTTTTTTCCAGATCCAACTTTAAACCCAAAAATTCAAAGGCCTCACAAGTGGCGGCTCGCACCAAGGCGGAATGTTCCCCAACTCCCGCCGTAAATACTAAAGCATCTAACCCTCTTAAACTGGCTAACATCGCGCCGATATAAGACCGCAAGCGATGAATGTAAATATCTAAGGCTAATTGAGCGCGAGCATTTCCACAGGAAATCGCCTCCATAATTTGTCGTAGGTCGGCCGATACCCCAGACACTCCCAATAAACCTGAACCTCGATTTAAAATTTGATCCAACTTATCGGCGGTAAAATCTTCCTGTCGCAGCAGGTGAATTAAAATTCCCGGATCGACAGAACCGGAACGGCTTCCCATCATTAACCCTTCCAGGGGGGTAAATCCCATTGTCGTGTCAATACTGATTCCTTCCCGAATGGCGGCTAGCGAGCAACCATTGCCCAAATGACAGGAGATTAATCGCAACTCCTGCAACTCTCGATTTAAAAGTTTAGCGGCTCGATTTGCACAATACTGGTGACTAATTCCGTGAAATCCATAGCGTCTAATTCCTGTTTTTAGCCAGTTGTAGGGACCGGGATAAATATAAGCGGGGGGTGGTAATTGAGCGTGAAAGGCGGTATCGAACACTGCAACCTGGGGGACTTCCCCCATGACTTGCTCGATCGCTTCGATTCCTTCTAAGTTGGCGGGGTTGTGCACTGGCGCGAAAACCGCCAAACGCGCGATCGCAGCTTTCACCTCTGGCGTGATTAAGGTACTTTGTTGATAATCTTCTCCCCCATGCACCACTCGATGACCAATGACATCGATCTCTCGAAAATCCTCGATTACTTGTGTTTCACCACTCCACAAGGTTTTTAGCATCCGAGCAATCGTATTCGAGCGAGATTCTAATTCAAACTCCTCTTTTAATTGATTTCCCTGAGCTGTTTTGACCTGGAGTTCTACCCAACCCTGATGATGGGTCCAGTCAATTTCTGCTTCCCACAGGGGGGGGAGTGGTTCCTCGGGAAGTGTATTTCCGAGTTCGTAGAGACAGCTTTTTTGACTGCTAGATCCTGCATTTAATACCAAAATTTTCATCTTAAACTCCGTTGGCTGTTGACGGTTCACGGTTGACTGTTAACGGTGCAATGGCTCCTTCCTCTCCCACTCCCCGCTTGAGGACCCTGTTTTTGTTAAGCGTTTGTAACATTGTTAACTATTAATACAATGTGTCCCTAGACGTTACGATTGTTTGATATAACTTCACCTCAGATTTGATATTCCGAAAAAGTTTAAGGAGCAAAAATGTTGACAACCCCTTTACTAGCCCTGATCCCCCAGACCGTAGAATGGAACCCCGTAGTTGGCTTGGTCATGGTTCTCAGCAACATCCTGGCGATCGCGATCGCCAAATATACGATCCAGCATCCTAACGTGGGTCCATCTCTGCCTTCCCCGGAATTGTTCGGTGGTTTTAGCTTAGGTGCTGTTCTGGGAACCGTCAGCTTGGGCCATATCCTGGGAGCCGGTTTCATTCTCGGACTCTCGGCTGCGGGTGTTCTCTAGCTTGCTGCTGTAGAGAACGCTACCAGAACTCAGAATTCAGAACTCAGGCTCACACTCTGACTTCTGAGTTCTAACTCCGGCTAAGTACCAGGCAAACTCCGCAATGATTCGGTCATGTAGGAGCGATCGCCTAAGACCTCCAGTAAAGGCCCGTGGGTACTAAATTTAACGATACTGAGCGACCCTGCAAGGGCATTAATGCGGTCGCGGTAGCGTCCTAAGTCAATGCCTAACAAGCTACAAAGTATAATTCTAATGGTGGCTTTGTGAGAAACCACTAGCACATTTCCCTCTGGATACTTCTCCTCAATTTCTGCGATCGCGAGGGAGGCTCGACTGGCAATTTGCACCGCCGTTTCCCCACCCGTCGGCGGGTTCCAGGCTGGTTCCGTTAACCAACGAACGTAGTCATCGTGATACTTTTGACTCACCGTTTCTACGGTTAAACCTTCCCACTTCCCATATTTAATTTCCCGGAGTCCCTCCCGGAGTTGCATTTCAATTCCCGCCGCATCACACAAGGGTTTTGCCGTCGCAATGGTGCGTTTCATCGGGCTTACATAAACAGCTTCCCAAGGCAATTTTGCATAGGTCATCGCAAATTGTTCAGCCATTTTTAAGCCATTTTCTGTTAATTCAGGGTCGAGGTCGCCGCAGTAACCTCCCGTTTGGCTGTAAGTGGTTTCGCCATGTCGCAAAAAATACAGTGTTAAGCTCATAGGTTGCGAATAAACTGGATTTAGTTAGGACTTGAAGAAGGAGAAAGGGGGAAAGGGAAAAGGGGAAAAGGGGGAAAGGGGGAAAAAAGGGAAAAAGTGCAAACTTTTGAGGTCTAGTATCCAATTTGGGAGCGCTTGAGAGGACTTTTAAGGCTTTATAGACCCTTGATGAATGCAGGTTTTTGCTTTAGTCGGCAAACTCTAATTACTTCTGAGTGGGAGCCTCCGATCTATGGGTGTCAACTTAAGAGTAAAACCCTCGATCGATCTGGCTTTTAGCATCATCTCGATTCCCCTAAATCCCCCTTAAGAAGGGGGACTTGAAAAGACTTTTATCGCCCCCTTTTTATTTCCTCCCTTTTTATCTCCCCCTTTTTATCACTCCCTTTTTATCCCCCCCTTTTTAAGGGGGGTTAGGGGGGATAATGCTCCGCATCGCTACCGCGAACGAAGAACCAAGCATCAAACAGTTAACGGATCTACCTTTAACGTTAAGTTGACACCTAGGCCCCCGATCGCACTCCTTCTTCTGCTACCACCGTCGGGTTCTTGGTTTCACCCGTCGTTTGCGACTGCACCCCGCCGGCATAGGGCCACTTCCAGTCACGCACTTCCGGTAGATCGTCCCCATATTTCGTGATGTACTGTTGATGTTCGATCAACTTATCGCGGATAAATTGCTTGGTATAGCCGGCGGCATACGCTAACTTCGGCACGCGATCGATCACATCTCCCACCAAGTGGAAGCGATCGAGGTCATTCACCACCACCATGTCAAAGGGTGTGGTGGTAGTTCCCTCTTCCTTGTAACCCCGGACGTGCAGGTTATTGTGGTTAGTCCGGCGATAAGTCAGGCGGTGAACCAGCCAAGGATAACCGTGGAAGGCAAAAATTACGGGTTTGTTGGTGGTGAAAATTGCGTCAAAGTCCTTATCCGATAAGCCGTGGGGGTGTTCGCTCTGCGGCTGAAGCGTCATCAAGTCCACGACATTCACCACTCGGACTTTGAGACTGGGGAAGCGTTGACGGAGAATATCCACAGCGGCCAGGGTTTCGAGGGTGGGAATATCTCCCGCACAAGCCATCACCACATCGGGTTCGCTACCTTGGTCGTTACTGGCCCACTCCCAAATGCCGATCCCGGCCGTGCAGTGTTTGATGGCTTGATCCATGCTGAGATACTGCAAGGCGGGCTGTTTACCCGCAACAATAATATTAATGTAGTGGCGCGATCGCAGGCAGTGGTCAACCACGGACAAGAGCGTATTGGCATCCGGAGGTAAATAAATGCGGATCACTTCCGCTTTTTTGTTCACCGCGAGGTCGAGGAAGCCTGGATCTTGGTGAGAGAAACCGTTATGGTCTTGTCGCCAAACGTGAGAAGTCAACAGGTAATTCAGGGAGGCGATCGGCCGACGCCAGGAAATGTGACCAGTGGTTTTGAGCCATTTGGCGTGTTGGTTAAACATCGAGTCGATGATGTGGATAAACGCCTCATAGCAGGAGAAGAAACCGTGGCGACCGGTCAGCAAATAGCCTTCTAGCCAACCTTGGCACATGTGTTCGCTCAAGACTTCCATCACGCGACCGTTTGGAGAGATGTGGTCGTCCTCTGGCAACTGTTCCGCCGTCCACACGCGATCGGTGACTTCAAACAGGGGGTCGAGGCGGTTTGAGGCGGTTTCGTCCGGCCCAAAGACTCGGAAATTCCGGTTATCTAGGTTTAATTTCATCACGTCGCGGAGAAAACGACCGCTAACGCGGGTTGCTTCCGCGATCGCATTCCCTGGTTTCGAGACCTCCACCGCATATTGGCGAAAGTCCGGCATTTTCAAGTCGCGTAGCAAGATGCCACCGTTAGCATGGGGGTTTGCACCCATCCGCCGCTCGCCTTTCGGAGCCAATTCTGCCAATTCTGGCCGGAACCGACCCGTTTCGTCAAAGAGTTCTTCGGGTTTATAGCTGTTCATCCAGTCTTCTAGCAACTGGACGTGTTCTGGCTTGGAAGCCATTTCGGCAAAGGGGACTTGGTGCGACCGCCAGTAGTCCTCGGTTTTCTTGCCATCGACTTGCTTCGGTCCCGTCCATCCTTTGGGCGATCGTAAAATAATCATCGGCCACTGCGGCCGCTTCGAGTAACCCGTAGTACGAGCATCATGCTGGATCGCTTTGATCTCCCCGATCGCAGTATCGAGGGTGCTAGCCATCAATTGGTGCATGGTTTCAGGGTCTGACCCTTCCACAAAATAAGGCTTATAGCCATAGCCTACGAATAAGCTTTCTAATTCTGCGTGGGGAAGGCGGGCCAGAACCGTGGGATTCGCAATTTTGTAGCCGTTCAAGTGTAGGATCGGTAGCACCGCCCCGTCCTGGGCAGGGTTGAGAAATTTATTGGAGTGCCAGCTTGTGGCGAGGGGGCCCGTTTCCGCTTCCCCGTCCCCGACGACGCAAGCCACGATCAAGTCAGGGTTGTCAAAGGCCGCTCCGTAGGCATGGACAAGAGCATAACCCAGTTCACCTCCTTCGTGAATGGAGCCAGGGGTTTCTGGGGCCACGTGGCTGGGAATGCCACCGGGAAAGGAGAATTGTTTAAACAGCCGTTTGATCCCCTCCTCATCTTGAGAAATGTGGGGATAAAATTCGCTGTAGGTTCCTTCTAGGTAAGTGTTAGCGACAAGACCGGGTCCTCCATGTCCGGGCCCCGCAATATAAATCATGCTGAGGTCGAAAAGCTTGATAATGCGGTTGAGGTGGACATAAATGAAGTTAAGACCGGGTGTAGTACCCCAGTGACCGAGTAACCTGGGTTTGACTTGTTCCAGTTTTAGTGGCTCTTTGAGCAGGGGGTTATCTAACAGGTAAATTTGTCCAACCGAAAGGTAATTGGCCGCCCGCCAGTAGGCGTTCATTTTACGCAGTTCTTCTGCGGAAAGCGGTTTTGTTTGCTGTGCTGGGGTCGTTGCTACCATATAAATGACTGGTAAGTTTTAGTGATTGCTTGACTGACACTGCCAGGACTCAAGTCGGTGACCTTCCTTGGGAAGAATCTAGTCAACGATTGAGCAAATGTTCATCCTTCTTTTGACTGAGTTTGTACTCAATTTCCTAACTTTTAGCGTTTGTGAGCCTGAGTACACCAGACTCTAGTTTTTTTTGCTAGCATATAGGTTTTTCGTAAAATTCCGCTTAAATGATTGTTAATTTCTGATTAATTTTTGAAGCGCGAGCAGACCCCGATAGGGGAGATTTATTCTGAGTTGTTCGTCGTTAATCTGAGCGCGATTTGCGACTGCGTTCGCACCCAACTTTTATGAGTTCCTGATTCTTGATTCAAGGTTATGAAAAAAACTCGCCCTCACCTCTATCGACCTCGCTTAGTGAGTCGCACTGGACAAATGAATGTGCTACGAACCGGTGTACCTCGCTGGCACTTTAGTGACCTTTATCATTGGCTTTTAACCCTTTCTTGGTTAGGGTTTTTTGGTCTGATTTGTCTGTTATATATCATCATCAATACCTTGTTTGCAATCGCTTATTTAGCAGGAGGTGATTGCATTGCTAATGCTCAATCAGGCTCTTTTTTCGATGCTTTTTTCTTTAGCGTCCAAACAATGGCGACTATTGGCTATGGAGCCATGTATCCGCGCACCGCTTATGCAAATTGCATTGTCACGATTGAAGCACTGGTGGGTTTACTGGGAGTTGCAATGGTAACAGGATTAGCGTTTGCGAGGTTTTCCCGACCCACTGCTAGAGTGATCTTCAGTAAAGTTGCGATTATTACTCCTTTCAATGGCGTACCAACTCTCATGTACCGCACCGCAAACCAACGGTCTAATCAAATTTTAGAAGCACAGCAACGAGTGACCTTACTCCGCAATGAAATCATGGCGGATGGACAATTCATGCGACGTTTTTATGACTTACAATTGATTCGCAGCCAAACTGCTATCTTTGCTTTAACTTGGACTGTCATGCACCCCATTGATGAAAGTAGCCCCCTCTACGGACTCACCCCTGAGGATTTTATCAGTCAGGAAATCGAGATTGTGGTAACACTCACTGGCCTGGATGAAACTGTCTCGCAAACCATCCACGCCCGTCATTCTTTTATCCCGGAAGAAATTGTCTGGGATGCTCGGTTTGTCGATATTATCTCAAACACTCCTGATGGCAAGCGCTTCATTAACTATACTCGTTTTCACGATATTAGCCCTCTTTAATTTCAGCAACTTATGAGAGATGCCACGCTTACAACCGCGAAGAAACAAGACTCGCAAACCTCTCACGCCCGAACTCCAAATTAGCAGGAACGCCATTGGGATACTGCTGAGCAATCAGTTCCTGCAACCGTTGCAACCGGTTCCCAGGATTTGGGTGAGAACTTAAAAATTCTGGCTTTCCCGTCCCCCCACTTGCTGTTTGCAGGATTCGCATCACCTCTACCATTGCCTGCGGGTTATATCCGGCCTCACTCATAAACCGCACTCCCAAGCGATCGCTTTCCAATTCATCCTCGCGGCCATACTGCAAACTCACTAATTGGTTCACTGCTTGCGCGATCACGGCCGCCTGCTGTCCGCCTCCCCGATCGTCACTCGCCGCGACACCCACCGCCGTTACCAGCGCCGACCCAAGTTTTTGCTTGGCCAAATGTTCCGCACCATGTCGCCCCACAACATGACCAATTTCATGACCGAGAACCCCCGCTAATTGCGCTTCTGATTGCAGACGCTTCATCAACGCGGCGGTAATGAAAATCTGCCCTCCCGGTAGTGCAAAGGCATTCACAGTTTTGGGATCGCGCAATAAGTAAAAGTCGTAAGGATAGCCGGCTTTCGTGGCCTCAGATTTTTGGGCAACCCGTTCCCCCACTTGATTAACATACTGTTGGAGTTCCTGACTCGGATAGAGACCTCCATATTGTGAGGCCATTTGCGACCGCGCTTGCAGACCTAAGGCGACCTCCTGGCGGGGTGATAGTTGCACTCGCTGCTTCTCCCCCGTCACGGGGTTTTCCACAGTGGTAGTCAAGTAGGTGATAAAACCAAAAAACGCGATTAACAGCCCGATCGCAAAACGAAATAGATGTCTATTCACCGATCAAAACCCAACGCTTCGCTCAGGACCCTATCATGCAACTATCCAGTTTAGCATCTATCCCAAGGTCACTCTGAGGGTGAGGTGAGAACTGAGCATCTCCAGGTCGGAAATCTGTTCTCAAATCGCGGCGATCGGCTTTTTCCCGATCGGAATCAGGGATCGGTTCCGAACTTAAAGACTTTATTTAAAATTGACAGCGCAGAATTTTTAATGCTATATCTTGATAATTCTCTCAAAAACAGTAATCTCCTAAACCAAGAACTCAGAGGTTAAAATTCTGCCCAAGAATGCTTGAGTTCTACTTACATAAAAATTCTAGCTACGCAGCGAATGAGAAGTGAGGTAAAGAGCCATGCCGGTTGGAATTGAGGATCAGGGGCGAAAATTTATCACCACCGAACCACTCAGCAAAGAAGAAACTGGAGAACAAACTGTCTGGGATGCAATTCGTAGCGCTTTTGCCGATCGCAACTGCCTTGGCTATTGGCGGTATCCGATTTTTGCCAAAGTTGGAGAAACCCGCAAAGAACCAGATATTATGATTGCTGACCGAGAAATCGGCTTAGTTGTCATCAATGTCACACCTGTCACCCTGGATCAAATTGTTACGATTACAGAGCAGGAATGGCAATTTCAAAATTTTGTAACCCCAGCGGCAAATCCCTACCAACAAGCAGAAAATCAACTGTATGCCATCCTGGGATATTGTGACCGAGAAGCCATGCTGCGCCGGAAAATTGCTGCGAGAGCTATCATCGCCCTCCCTCTGGTTACAGAAGCAGAATGGCAGCAAAAACAATTGGATAAAATTCCGAAATTACCCCCACTTCTTTTTAAAGATCATCTCGGGAAAGCTGCCTTAATTGAGCGATTACAAAAAACTCCCCAGGTCGTTGCTGGGGAATCACTCAATGACGAACAGTGGGAGCATTTGCTGACCGTTCTGAGTGGGACTCCAATTTTACGAAAACCACCGCGAATTCGGCAATCCACTCAGAGCCAAAACCGCGCGAATGTGATTGCAGTTTTGCAGGAAAAACTTTATGACTTAGATTTGCAGCAAGAACATATTGGCAAAGAAATTCCCCCTGGTTTGCAGCGGATGCGAGGCATTGCTGGCTCAGGAAAAACTGTGTTATTGTGTCAGAAAGCAGCCAGTATGCACTTAAAGCATCCTGACTGGGAAATTGCTGTAGTGTTTTTCACGCGCACGCTCTACGACCTGATGATCGGCTTAGTGGATCGTTGGCTGAAACGATTTAGCAATGGCGACGTGCAATATGACCCGATGACTAATCAAAAGCTGCGAGTGCTTCACGCTTGGGGAGCTAAAAATCAGCCGGGATTTTATAGTACCATTTGCGAGTTAAACAACGTGCGGCCGAGAAGGGCTAGCGACACCCCAGAAAGGCAACCCAACCGAGGATTAGCGGAACTGTGTAAACGGCTGGCGGAAGAAACCCAAATCGAACCGTTTTTTGATGCGATTTTAATTGATGAAGGTCAAGATTTAGTCTCGGAAGATGATTTAAAGTTTGAGGACAAACAAGCAATTTACTGGCTAGCTTATCAAGCTTTAAAACCCTGCGACCCGGAAAATTTAGAGCAGCGGCGCTTAATTTGGGCCTACGATGAAGCCCAAAGCCTCGACACTTTAAAAGTTCCCACTGCTAAAGAATTATTTGGGGATAATTTAAACACGTTATTGAGTAAAGGAGCGCAGTACAGCGGTGGCATTAAGAAATCAGAAGTAATGCGACGCTGTTATCGCACACCTGGTACAATTCTCACAGCAGCTCACGCGATCGGGATGGGATTGTTACGACCGGAAGGAATGCTCGCTGGGATCACCCGTGCTGATGAGTGGAAAGCGATCGGCTATGAAGTTACAGGGAAATTTATTCCAGGTCAAAAAATCACCCTGCACCGACCCCCTCAAAATTCCCCGAATCCGGTGGAGTTATTGTGGGGAAAATCAGTTTTGGAGTTTGAAACCTATGGGTCTCGACAAGAAGAATTGACCGCTGTTGCTGATAAAATTCTGCAAAATATTGCCAATGATGATTTGAGAGCGAGCCGGGATATTTTAGTGGTGGTTTTAGGACAGGTATCCGATGCCATTGAGTTAGAAAATAAGGTGGCGACTGTCTTAATGGAACAGGGAATTGATATCTACATTCCCACAGCTTTAGAGTTGAATGAAGTCAACCCCCAATGGCCAAATCACGACCCCGATCGCTTCTGGATGGATGGCGGAGTCACAGTCTCTCGTGTCACCCGTGCGAAAGGGAATGAAGCCGATATGGTCTATGTGGTTGGTTGCGATCAGGTAGCTAGAAATGAGAGTGATGTGAGTTTGCGAAATCAGTTATTTGTCGCCTTAACTAGGACCAGGGGTTGGGCTTGTTTAAGTGGGGTTGGTCATTATCCCATGTATGAGGAAATCCGGCAGGTGATTACCAGTAAAGATACCTTCACTTTTACTTACAAGCGACCTTTAAAGCGTGATATTGGGGAAGGGTCTTAACTCCCCTTCATTGCAGTTTTTAGGGCTAGAAATCTGACGGGGTTGTTACCCCGTCAGGATTGATTTTTCTCAATTCTCTGCTGCTTTTAAGGAGGAGAAAAACCCGGCCGCACCCCGGCAATGTTCAAGCGGATGCGATACAAACTTTTATCAGCCGTGATATAGAGGGTTTGATAATCCCGGTCTCCCCAAGCCAGATTCGTAGTATATTCTGGCACTTCAATCTTATCTAAAAGCTCACCTTCTGGCGAAAAAATCCAGACACCGCCTGGCCCAGCACAATAAATATTTCCCTCAACATCAACCTTCATCCCATCCGGTAAACCGCTATGATTTGGGTCTTTTAATTCAGCAAAAATTCGCCCATTTACTACCGTTCCATCCGGGTTAACTTCAAACACACGAATGTGTTTTTTTTCTGAATCATTGACATAGAGCTTTTTTTCATCGGGTGAAAAAGCAATGCCATTGGGTCGTACAAAATCCTGAAGGAGAAGCGTCAATGTTCCATCCATTGACAAGCGATATACACCTGAAAATCCTAATTCTTCTTGTTCTTTAGAAATCCCATAGGGTGGATCGGTAAAATAGAGGCTGCCATCGGATTTTATCACCAAATCATTGGGGCTATTGAGTCGCTTGCCATTGTAGCGATCGGTTAAATTAATCACTTGACCATTGGGTTCGGTGCGGGTGACACGACGCCCCTCCTGTTCCGCTGTGACTAAGCGGTTTTCTTGGTCTAGGATATTGCCATTCGCATTTCCCGAAGGGCGACGAAAGACTTCAATTTTTTGATTTGAGGTTAGTTTATAAATCGTATTGCCTGGGATGTCGCTAAACAGTAAAAAGCCTTCGGGATGCCAAACGGGTCCCTCGAGAAACTGGAAATTTCCAGCAACTTTTTCTAAGGAAGCATTCCGGTCAAAAAGTGCGGTTTTCATCATTTTATTCTCTTGCTTAGTCGTTGACTTAGTTACCACTTTTAACGGTTCCGTTTCCTGAATTCCTAAGTTACTCTCTGGGGTAATAGCAGATAAATTCCTTCTGCAACCGACCTGATTAGTCACTGCCAATAAAATGATTAAGAATTCACCCGCTCGTTTTAAATGCAAGTTTGCCATTGATAGAAAGTTTAAAAGGATGGGTAAAATTTTTTATCTCAGACTGGGAGTCGCGAGATTCTTCAACATCCTAGCGTTTCCGACAAAAAAAAGCTTGCACAAGCAAGCTCAATTTTATTAATTCTAAATTAATCGCTTATTCAAGCACTAAATTGCACGAACAGCAAAGCACCTCCAATGGCGATCGCCAGTCCACTCATCAGGAATGACCAGAAACGGTGATAACTATTGACCACAGTTCCATTCTCACTGTGAAGCTGCATTAAATCCATCCAAGGTGCGATTCCCCGCCGGAACCAACCAGTAGTATCTACCTGCATTCCGATCAAACTTTTAACCCGCTTCATCCCGAACAAGAAATTACCAATCGGACCAAAACGTGAAGCGTAGCGCACAAAAATCATGCCCGTGCGGTCTTGCAATTGTAAATCCGAACCAAAAGCATAACCTGCATCGCCCCGACCTATTAATTCGCCTGCTAATTTTGTAGGTTTACCCCGTAAAGGACTCGCATAAGGGTCGGACATTAAGGTTAAGATGTCAGCTTCTTGGGGATGCTTGCAACTCGGAAACATCACCAACGTCTTTAACAAAATTCCCAGACCTAAACCAATCAAAGGGCAAGCAATAATTGCTAAAACATTTTGCTCGTTGGAAGCAACGATAAAAATTCCCGCAGCTAATCCCAAGAACAACCCAATCAATTCACCACCGTAGAGCAATAAATCCAGTAGGAAATTGCCATAAAGTTTCGCTTTGTTCAAATGGCGACCTTCACTGACAATTCGACCCAAATCAAATTCAATTTCCAGACCTAATTGTTCCGCGTAGGTACTCAAGGCCCGAATTCGTTTTCCAGTTAAAGGGTGAGTAGAATTCAGTTCCATCCACCAACCCCAAGGGTTGAATAAATCCCACAGAAACACTCGCCCAATTTTTGCGGGTTCCGAAGCGATGCGGTAGGCGGTGCCAGTGGAAGTGGCGGCTTTGGCATCATAAATGCCTAAAGCACGAGTACCTTCTAACAAGCGACTGGGTTCTTTGTTCCGTTTGCCTTCTTCTAAAACCCCATAGGCAATCTTCACTAACGCACGAGATAAAGCGTTGGGATTGCCAGTAGTTTCAGCGGCAAAGTGGTCAGCAAAATACTCGCGAGTGCGGGATAAATACAGCAGCAAGTAAGTACCAACCAAGTAAAAAATGTAGGCGACTGCTGCTACATAACCGGTGGCAGCTTTCGCTTTGTCACTGCCACTTCTCCCCAAGTTACTAGCAGCTATATAAATGAGGTAACAGATTTGTACTAGTGTTGAAGCCAAGGTCATGACGGCAAAGTCCCAGTGAACAATGTGACCGAGTTCATGAGCGTACACGGTGGCGACTTCATCGTCATCTAAATAAGTAAAAATTCCTTGGCTGACGACTAAGCGAGCTTGGTTGGGGAGGGAACCGTAGGTAAAGGCGGTGGGGTTTTGGTCGTTGATAATTCCTAAGCGGGGAAGGGTGAGGTTTTTCTCTCGACAAACTTGCTGAAGAATTTGAGCTGTTTCAGGACTTTGGCTTTCAATTTCAGCAAGGGAAACCCAGCGAGTACCGTAGAGCCAGTTTTGGAGCAAGTCCATCAGAAGAGGCGACAGAAAAAAAGCGCCGAGATTAAAAATCAGGGTGATGGCGATCGCAACCATCAACCCTGTTTGGGGATCTTCGCTGTTGATGATGAAGATGAGAGCGAGAGATAAGGCTAACACCATGCCGCATAGCAGCAGCAGGGTGACACCAGAGGCAAGTGCGAGGCTGCCGCCGCCCCTCATCGCCAGGTTGACACCCACTGCGGCGGCTCGGCCGGCTTTGTGGAAGGGGGAGTGAGATGACATCATAACCTCCAAAGGTTATTGACAAATTCTATTATTTATGGTTTTTTTGCTTTCACTGTCATAACCGGTAAGTGGGGGGTTAGAGGCGAATCCTCAACAAAAATATGGAATTGGCTTTAGCATTGTTAAATAAGTAGGGGGTGAGCTATCAATTGCCCTCCGAGTCCGCAAGTCTGTTGAAGCTTTATGACTATTTCCCACGTTGCTTCCCGTTCTCTCGTCGAAATTGCCCAAAAAACCCGCGAAGCTGCCCGTAAGTTGGCGGTGTTGTCGAGTGAGGAAAAAAATCACGCTCTGGAGGCGATCGCTCAAGCATTAGCCGCGACAGCACCGGAGGTCTTGGCGGCCAATGTGGCAGACTGCCAAGCAGCGGAGGCGGACGGGATAGCCAAGTCGTTATACAATCGGCTGAAGTTGGATGAGGTGAAGTTGAGGAGTGCGATCGCAGGGGTTCGCGATGTTGCGAAATTACCCGATCCGGTGGGTGCCGTACAAGTTCACCGAGAATTAGATGCAGGATTAATTTTAAAGCGTATCACCTGTCCTTTAGGAGTGTTGGGGGTGATTTTTGAAGCGCGGCCAGAAGCTTTCATTCAAATCGTTGCCCTCGCGATTAAGTCGGGAAATGGCGTGATTTTGAAGGGAGGTAAAGAAGCAATTCGCTCCTGTGAAATTTTGCTCAAAGTAATTCATCAGGGATTAGCAGCAACGGCGGTAAATCCGGAGGCGGTGCAGTTGTTGACCACGCGGGAGGAAACTTTAGAGTTGTTGCAGCTAGACGAGTATGTGGATTTAATTATTCCTAGAGGGTCTAATTCATTTGTGCGGTTTGTTCAGGAAAATACACGGATTCCCGTCTTAGGTCATGCAGATGGAATTTGTCATTTGTATGTGGATCGAGCCGCCAATTTTCAGAAGGCAGTAGAGATTATTGTTGATTCTAAAACTCAGTACCCAGCGGCCTGCAATGCCATCGAAACGTTGTTGGTTCACCAGGAAATTGCGGCTGAATTTTTGCCCTTGGTTGCGAAGGCGTTGCAAGACCGCCAGGTGGAATTACGGGGAGATGAGAAAAGCTGTAAAATTCTGGACATTGCAGCAGCGATCGCAGCGGATTGGTCTACCGAATATAGCGATTTAATTTTGTCAATTAAAGTGGTGGATTCTCTAGAGGAGGCGATCGCCCATATTAATCAATATGGTTCGCGACATACAGAAGCGATTGTCACAGAAGATCGAGCAGCCGCTGAGACGTTTTTATCACAAGTGGATGCGGCGGGAGTTTATCACAATTGTTCGACTCGATTCGCCGATGGTTTCCGCTACGGTTTTGGTGCGGAAGTGGGAATTAGTACCCAGCAAATGCCACCTCGCGGACCGGTAGGTTTAGAGGGGTTAGTAACCTATAAGTATCGAGTGGTAGGAGATGGCCACATTGTGGCGACTTATTCCGGGAAGGAAGCAAAGGCATTTACTCATCGGGAGTTGTAAGTTGCGAATCGCGAATCGCTAATTTTTCCGGAAAAATTAGCGATTAAGCTGCGTAAAAGCTGCTTTTTAATCTACAGCAAGGAGAACACCGAAGTTCACTACAACTCCCAGATTTTATCGAGAATTCCTGCCCAAAATTCCCTTTCATTTCCTCTCAACTATTGACTGATTAACAAAGCTACGGGAAATACTTTTAAAGCTTCACCAATCGCCAAATTTCCATTCACTTGTACCGTCTGATTTGTAATCGCATCTTTCCAAAGAGATGGCATCTCCTGCGGTAACTCTAGCTGCGTATCCTGCCAAACCTTCTCACCCAGTGGTACGGCTTCTGGCGGAATCAAACTGGTTAAAAACCGAGGCACTACTACCAGCATGGCCTGCTCCCCATACTGTCTTGCAAAGGCGACAACCTGCTCCTGAAAGGAACCTACCGCTACCAACGGCTGATAACTTCCCTCCATAAACAGTTGGCGATATTGTTTTCTCGCTTCCAAAATTCGGTGAGTTAAAAACAGCTTAATTCTGGCATCTTCCCGCGTCGAAATCAGCTCATCAACCAGCTTCAAAATATCTGCCTGAGCTTTTTCCTTCACCTCTTGCAAAACCGCCACTCGTCGCTCAAAATCTACGGGACGGCGGTTGTCCGGATCGACATGACTCAAATCCCAGAATTCAGTTCCTTGATAAAAATCAGGGACTCCGGGAGCCGTTGCCTTTAACAAGGTTTGTGACAAAGAATTGAAAATGCCATAGGCAGCAACTCGCTTCCAGAAAGGCATCACTTCCCGCAAAAATTGATTGTTTTCCGAAGGCTGCAATACAGAATCCACGAATTCCATATAAGCTGCTTCATAATCTTGATCCGGCCGCAACCAAGCCGTGTGAACCTTTGACTCGCGGACAGCTTTAATCACAAAATGCTTCATCCGTTCGATAAAGTCGGTGTTTTCAATTCCCTCAAACGGTAAAGTCCCTACCAGCGTTTGGTAAAAGAAATATTCATCATTGGGATCGGGAACAATGCGACCTTTCAAAGTTTGTCTGTGTTCGCGGTTCAATTCGCTCCAAGCTTGTACCTGTCGATCCCATTCCTCAGCAATTTCAGAAAGTACATTAATCCTGGCTCGGACATCTTCCCCCCGTTTAGTATCATGGGTGGCTGTTGCATTCATCTTATGCAGCCATACTTCTTGCTGATTTTTGTTAAACTCATGAAAATCTGTCAGTGAAATACCAAAATGACCCGGATTTCCTCCCACTTCATTCAGGGATAAGAGGCGGTTATATACATAGAAAAGAGTGTCCTCAATTCCCTTGGCCATCAGCGGGCCCGTTAACTGCTGAAACTTCATCACGAAGTGTCGCCGCTGCTCCCGTTGTTCTGTGGTTAAAGTTTCCTCTTCTTCCAGCAACAGCAACTTTTCAATAAAGTCAAGTTCTTTGAGTAGTCGCGGTTCAACTTCCCTTGCTTTTGCGACTGCCTCTTTGATGTAGGTGCGATCGCTCTCCCTCAACCCCTCTTGATTGATATAAGTCCGGTAAACCGGGAAGATGGTTAAAATGGCTGAAAGCGCTCTTGCTAAACCGATCCGGGTAAAATCATTGCCATGTCGCGATAGACCCGATATCGTTTTTAAGAGAATTGCTAAATTGTCTACATCTCCTGCTAAATTTTTTTCAATAATCAGCCCTTTCTTATCTCGAAACCCCTGCTCATAATTCGGGTTTCCCCGGGCAAATCGCCAGTAAATATCACTAAATTTTGACTCATTAGCCGAACAGCAAAAAATCCCATTCACATAATTCAAGAAATCATAGCCACTCGTTCCTTGAATGGGCCAGTAGGAGGGCAAGTCTTCGGTCAATTCTAGAATTTTTTCCACGGTGATGTAAACATCCCCAGTTTTTTCCCGGAGTCGCTTCAGATATTCAGTGGGGTCATAGAGTCCATCAATGTGATCGATTCTCAGTCCCGTAAATTTCCCCTCTGCCACCATCTGGAAAATCAGCGCATGGGTTTTGTTAAAAACTTTCAGTTCTTCGACTCTCATCGAAATCAATTCGTTAACGGTAAAGAACCGCCGATAGTTGATTTCTTCTGCTCCCACTTTCCAGAAAGAAAGGCGATAAAACTGCTCAGAAAGCAAGCTGTCCAGAGGATTAAAACTTTCAGAATTGCCCTTTTCTCCATTAAAAAAATCAAGATTTTGACTGATGAATTCCTTAACGGCTGGGTTTTGAGTATAGAGTTCCCAGAGTAAGCCTTTTACAAAAGCAATCTGATCGTAGCGTTCCTTCCCTTTGGTTTCCGCCGGAGCACTTTTAATCAGGTAAAGAATCCCCAATAATTTGATAAAATCAGGATGATGTCGCCCCAATTCCCGAGCGAGATGACCTAGATTTTGACTAATAAACTTGGCATAGGATTCAATTCGGATCGGTAATCTGAGACTATAGTAATTGACGGTCAGCCCTGATTCATCATATTGAAGTTGAATTTCACCATTTTCTAGGCAATCCCCATAAAAATTACCCAAATGAGGCGCTAACACTCGCTCTTTAATATTTTCATAAAAATGATGCCAATTAATATCAAAATAGTCAAAATATTCGGAATCAGACCCATGTTCTAGCACGTCCATCAGCGACTGATTTTCACTATCATAGGCCATGTGATTGGGTACAATGTCTTGTAACCATCCCATTTCGTAATGTTGAATTTTACTCACTAACTCCTCAAACTCCTCTGCCGTTCCCAGTTCGGGATTGAGTTGGTTGGAGTCCACGACATCATAACCATGGCTACTTCCCTTCCTGGCTTTAAAAATTGGTGAAGCGTAGAGGTCAGTAATGCCTAATTCCGCCAGATAATGAATGATATTTTTAGCGGCTTCAAAGTTAAACCCTGCATGAAACTGAATTCGGTAAGTGGCTGTGGGAATTCTCATCTTTTAATGTTCAATCCTTAGGAAATTTTTCAATTAGAGTTCGTAAAGGGCAAACGTATGGGGTTGAATCGTCACTTCCTGCCGAGAGGCGATCTGTTCAGGCAGTTGAGAACCAGACCCCATCCATTTTGGTTCGGAAGAGTCCAAGATTTTTTTCCAGTTTCCTTCGGGAAGTCCCGCCTTAAAAGTAACATCCTTGCCATTAAAGTTTAGAATGGCAAATATTTGGTTGTCATCACTCCATCGACGTAGAAATAAAATTTTATTCTCTTCGTTACTCGCGAGTTCTAACCGTTCCTTATTCAACTCTTTGAGCGCGGGGAGAGTCCGCCGTAATTGAATTAAATGCTGATGCCATTCCCACAAAACTTTATGTTTTCCTTCATTGCGACTGTCCCAATTCAGCTTGCACTGCAAAAAGGTGTCTGAACTCTGGGGGTCGTGAAATTCGCCACGCCCTTCAAAAGCTTTAAATTCTTCTCTTTTATCTTTGCGGATCGCTTCAATTAAGTTCGGATCTGAGTGGGAAACAAAGTAAAAGAAGGGTGCTTCCTCACCGTATTCTTCGCCCATAAACAAAAAGGGAATGTAGGGCGAAATTAACACCGTACCCGCAGCGAGTTTCAACCCATCAAAGGTCACTAACTTGGATAACCGATCTCCCAAAATGCGGTTGCCGATCTGGTCGTGAGTTTGGGAAAAGACCACAAACTGCTGCCCTGGTTGTTCTTTCGCAGAATTCCCATGTTTTCGCTTCCGGTGGGGGGCATATTGACCGGAATAAACAAAGCTTTCCTTAAAGGATTTTTCCAGGTGTTCGCACTTGCCAAAATCTTGGTAATAGCGATCGTTTTCCCCCGTCAGCAAGGCGTGCAAAGAGTGGTGAAAATCGTCGCACCACTGGGCATCTAACCCAAACCCTCCTAGGTTTTTGGGACGCAAAACCCGAACATCATTTAAATCACTTTCTGCGATCAGATAAAGTTTGCGACCAAGCTGTTGGGAGAGGGTGGCAGTGGCATCGGCCAGTTCCTGCAAAAAGGGTCTTGCACCTACTTCAAAAATTGCTTGAATGGCATCTAGGCGCAGACCATCTATGTGATAGTCTTGAAACCAGTAGAGAGCATTGTCATGGAAAAAGTTGCGGACGCCATCGCTATATTGATCGTCAAAATTTAGGGCTTCTCCCCAAATGGGTCGATATTTTGAGGTAAAGTAAGGACCGAATTCAGGGAAGTAGTTTCCTTCCGGTCCGAGGTGGTTGTAGACGACATCAAGGATGACCGCAATGCCCTGTTGGTGACAAGCATCAATCAGTTTTTTGAAGCCTTGCGGCCCCCCGTAGGAATTCTGGACGGCATAGGGAAAAACACCATCATAGCCCCAGTTGCGTTCGCCAGGGAATTGGGAAACGGGCATAATTTCTAGGGCATTAACGCCTAATCTTTTTAAGTCCTGAAGGCGGGGAATCATTGCCTCAAAAGTGCCTTCTGGGGTGAAAGTCCCGACGTGCAATTCATAGATAATCATCTCGGCTAAGGGCACGCCTTGCCAACGATCATCTGTCCAGGGAAATGTATGTTCAATAACTGCTGAAGGACCCTGTACCCCTTGAGGCTGATATTGGGAGGCGGGATCGGGTCGATCGGTGGTGCCTTCGAGTTGATAGTAGTAAAGAGTTCCGGGTTCGAGGTCAGTGGTTGTGACTTGCCAGTAACCTTCTTCATCGATTTTTTCCATCGGTAAGAGGCGATTATTGGGTGAAACAATTTGTACCGCGACCTGTTTAAGCGTCGGTGCCCAAACTGTAAATTGACACTGACTGTTACCGAGATATTCAGCACCAACTTTCACGTTTAATCTCCCTCTTACAAACTGAATTTTGATAAGTTTTGATGAATTGACCTCGAATCCGGTAGGCTCAAAAGAGACTACTGAATGGTTAGGCTAAGCAGACTCAAACGCTGGTAAACGTCACTGATAGGCGCCCAGCTCCCTTTGATGGTGAAAGATATATTTTGAAAGTAACGAGAGTTACCGTACTAAACAACTAACCTTAGATAGAAGCAGCAAAGGCTAGAATTGTCATGAAAGTAACAGCAACTTGTGGCAACATTTGCTTTCTGGCTGCCAGAGGTTACAAGAGGGTGCAAACTTTATACAGAGTGTAAATCGATCTGCTCGCAACTCAGTAATATTTATGGTCATTGCTTTTGGACGCGAAATCTGTGGAGAATTGAGTGTGGCTGAGTCCCGCGAATGGTTGGTCACGAATGGGATCGGCGGTTACGCCTCGGGAGCGGTCGCTAATTTGTTGACCCGTCGCTATCATGGACTGCTAGTCTCGGCTCTAAAACCCCCTTTGGGCCGTACTTTGATGCTGGCAAAACTGGATGAAACAGCGGTTTATCACGACCGCGCTTACCCCCTGTATACCAACCGGTGGGCCAATGGCACGATCGAACCCCACGGTTATCGCTACATCGAACGCTTTCACCTAGACGGTGCGATCCCCACCTGGCGCTTTGCCTGCGCCGATGCCATCCTAGAAAAGCGCATCTGGATGCAGCAAGGCGCGAATACCACTTACATTCAATACCACCTCCATCGCGCCACTAAACCCCTCACTTTAGCGCTCAAAGCCTTAGTCAATTACCGCGACTACCATCACATCACCCACGCTACCAACTGGCGGATGCAGATCGATGCGATCGCGCACGGCATTTCTGTGAAAGCATTCGCCGAGGCCACTCCCTTTTATCTGCTGATCGATGGCTCTCTGAATGCTGAATTCCGCATTTCGCTACCGGCCTATAGTTGGCATTACGGATTTGAATTAAGCGTCGAAAAATATCGCGGCCTCGATCATTGCGAAGACCACCTGCACGCCGCCACCTTTTACGCGACCCTAGAGCCGGGAGAGACTCTCACATTAGTCGCGAGTACCGAGAGAAATCCCGATTTAAATGGTGAACTTGCCCTCACTTTGCGTCGCACTTACGAGCAAAGTTTGCTGGCAAATGGGTCACAAGTGAGTCAAACTCCAGGCTGGGTACAGCAGTTGGTATTAGCTGCGGATCAATTTATTGTGGATCGCCCTCTTGCCGACGAACCGGAGGGCAAAACCATTTTGGCTGGTTATCCCTGGTTTAGCGACTGGGGCCGCGATACTATGATTAGCTTACCCGGCTTGACCCTTTGTACAGGACGGCCGCAAGTGGCGCGATCGCTCCTGCGAACCTTTGCTCGTTATGTGGATCGGGGAATGTTACCCAACCGCTTTCCCGATGCGGGCGGTCCTCCCGAATACAATACGGTAGATGCGACGCTGTGGTACTTTGAGGCGATCCGCGCTTACTGGGAGGCGACAGGGGACGAGGAACTGCTGAGGGAACTGTGGCCGACTCTCACCGAGATCGTTGACTGGCACCGGCGGGGAACGCGCTACAACATTCATCTCGACCCCAAGGATGGGTTAATTTACGCAGGCGGGATCGGTCTGCAACTAACTTGGATGGATGCCAAAATCGACGATTGGGTGGTAACACCCCGGACTGGTAAGCCGATTGAAATCAGTGCTTTGTGGTACAACGCTTTACAAGCGATGATTGCGTTTGCCCATCGGTTAGGTCAGTCACCCCAGGAGTATGAAAGACTGGCGGCACAAACGGCTCAGGGGTTTGGTCGCTTCTGGAACGAGGCAACGGGGTATTGCTACGATGTGCTGGATGGGCCCGATGGTGAGGATGCGTCGCTACGGCCGAATCAAATTTTTGCGGTGTCATTAGCGATCGCACCGACTCTCACCCAGAACCACCGCTATCCGCCACTCCTGACGCCGACTCAAGAGCAAGGGGTGGTGGATGCGATCGCTCAGCAGCTTCTCACTTCCCACGGTTTACGGAGTCTCTCCCCCGATCGCCCCGACTACCAACGGCATTACGGAGGCGATCGCCTCCAGCGTGACAGCGCCTACCACCAGGGAACTGTTTGGGGCTGGTTAATTGGTCCCTTTGCGACCGCTCACTTGCGAGTTTATCATAACCCAGCTCAAGCTCGGGAACTGCTGGAACCGATGGCTGCTCATCTATTGGCTCATGGGGTTGGCAGCCTCAGCGAGATTTTTGATGGCGATGCCCCCATGCAGCCGAGGGGTTGCATCGCCCAAGCTTGGACGGTTGCGGAAGTGCTCCGTGCTTGGTTAACGATCGATCGGCTAGAGTCGGGAATCAGCGATCGACCCATTTGAGGGGTGTTGGAGAGGGGTTGGTTTTCGAGGAGTGCGATCGGCTCCACTCCCCCTTCTCTAAGAGTTCTATGATCTATCATTTGTCAGAGGTCTAATGGGTAATAATGATGCGACAATAAAATTAAGAGGGTTGGTCAAACAGGGAAACTATGACTTTATTGCTGGCGGGAGATATTGGGGGGACTAAGACGATTTTGCGCTTAGTGGAAAAGACAGCCGAGCAGGGAAATAATCCGCTCTATGAATTTCGTTATCCCAGCGGAGATTTTCCTGATTTAGTGCCAATGGTGCAGCAATTCTTGACGGAAGCTGCCATTGAGTTGGGCAAGGCGGTTCAACCAGAAAAAGCTTGTTTTGCCATTGCCGGACCCGTGGTGAATCATACCGCAAAATTGACGAATTTGCCTTGGTTACTCGACAGCCAGCGTTTGGAAAAAGAATTAGCAATCTCCCAAGTTAGCTTAATCAATGACTTTGAAGCAGTTGGCTATGGAGTGCTAGGTTTGGACTCTCAAGACTTGCAGACTTTACAAGCAGGAAAACCCAGGCCGGATGCTCCAATTGCAGTAATTGGTGCAGGGACCGGTTTAGGAGAATGTTTTTTAGTTCGGTTTGGAGACAGCGTGAAGGTGTTTGCCTCGGAAGGAGGACACGCTGACTTTGCACCCCGTTCTGAGCTGGAATTTCAACTATTAAAATATTTACTAGCCAAGCATGACATTCAGCGAGTTTCTGTAGAGCGCGTAGTTTCTGGACAAGGAATTGTTTCGATTTATCAGTTTTTAAGAGACCGCAAATTTGCCAGTGAATCGCCGGATGTAGAGCGCAGTGTTAGAATTTGGGAGCAAGAAATCGGGCGTAGCGAGAAAACGGTCGATGCCGCAGCAACCATTGCCACAGCAGCTTTAGAGAAGCGCGATCGTTTATCAGAGCAAACCCTACAGATGTTTGTAGAAGCTTATGGAGCGGAAGCCGGAAATCTAGCTTTAAAATTGTTGCCTTATGGAGGCTTATATGTGGCAGGGGGGATTGCTTCTAAAATTATGCCTCTGATCGAAGAAGGAACGTTTATGCGAGCCTTAACTCACAAAGGTCGGATGGATTCTTTATTGGAAAGAGTGCCGGTTTATGTCGTTTTAAACCCCCAAGTTGGGTTAATTGGGGCAGCCATTCGTGCAGCGGGTCTTTGAGGGTTCCATTCCCCTTTTTAAGGGGAAGTTAGGGGAATTGTCTCTCCTAAAAATCAAGCAACGCAATAACAGGAACCCATGACTTCAGGTTGGGTGCACCCGCTGACAGCTTTGCCATTTCTAGGTCTATGGGTGAATAACGGATACCAGCACCTGGTCAATTGCGGTCAATACATCCGCATTCAGTTGTATTCCTGATGCAGCCGCGTTATCAACAATTTGTTCCGGACGACTGGCACCGATAATAGCTGAAGATACCTCTTCAGAACGCAGGACCCAAGCCAGAGCTAACTGTGCCATGCTCAACCCTAATTCTTGGGCAATGGGTTTCAAGTTCTGTACTGCGGTTAGAATGTCATCCCGAAAGAATTCCTCTAGTAAATACCAATTCATTTTTTCATTGGCAGCGCGGGAATTTTGAGGGGGAACTTGACCTGGCTGATATTTGCCGGTTAGTACACCTTGAGCTAATGGCGACCAAACAATCTGACCAATACCATTGGCTGCACATAAGGGAAATACTTCAGTTTCCGGGTCGCGCCACAGCATCGAATACTGCGGCTGACTCGAGACAAAGTGTTCAACATCAGCAAGAGCGATCGCAGACTGAATTTGCGCTGGAGTCCACTCGCTAAAGCCAATATAACGAGCTTTTCCCTGACGCACGACCTCCGTAAGTGCCGTCATCGTTTCCTCCAAAGGCGTATCTGGATCGTAGCGATGGCATTGATAGAGATCGATATAATCGGTACGCAATCGGTTTAAAGAAGCATCAATTTGTTTTCTAATCTGGGCTGCTGACAATCCTCGATCGGTAGGCGATGTAGGAAAGAAAACCTTGGTTGCTAGGAGATAAGACGAGCGCTCAATTCCATGTAACACTTCCCCCAGAAATGACTCAGCCGCACCAGCCGCATAAGAATTAGAAGTGTCAATAAAGTTAATGCCAACATCAAAAGCTTTGTAAATGCAAGCCTCTGCATGCTGCTGTTCTACACCCTCACTAATCCCCCAGGAACCAAGACTGATTTCCGAAATACACAATTCACTATTACCCAATTTTCTGTATTTCATTGGTCTTTTCTATTTAACTCATCTTTTTATAGGAATGATGGGGTTGGTTAATCATCAAGAGTTAGCAACAACCTCCTGTTCCTCATTTAATTGCAAAGTTCTAGGGATCTGTATTCCCAGTATTAACGTACAAGTTAACATAAACATGGATAAAGCAAACCATAAAAGATGATTGCTGTGAAAATAAAAGGTTGATAAAGAGAGAGAGGTCAGCCCCAGCGAACCACTGATTAAGTAAGTATTACGTACAGCAACTCCCTCACCCAAGCCAGCAAAGTATCCATCTAGAATATAAGCAAATCCTGAACCGACTACCACAAAGAGGACCCAAGGGAGATACATTTTAGCTGGTTCTATCAATTCAGAGTGGTTAGTAAACAGATGAAATAGCGGGTCAGGGAAAAAGACAGTTACCAGCCCAACTACTGAACCAATTACCAGGTTAATTCCTAATGCAATTTGTAGGAGTGGTACGAACTTCTGGGTGGCTCCTTGACCTTTAAAATTCCCAATCAAGCTGACCGTAGCGTATTCGACTCCATCACACATATACATACTTAATGCTACCATTTGGAGCAGTAAAATGTTTTCAGCGAGAACATCAGTCCCCAAGGTCGCACTAAAAGCATTGAAAAGGATAAAAATCAATACGATAACGACAGCTCTTACAGAGAGATTACGATTCAAACTAAAAGGAGTTTGCAAAGCAGATAAGTTTAGAATTTTTCCGGCTAAAGAACTGATTTCTTCTAACGTAACTTCACGGCTAACCATCACCAGCCCAACTAATAAGGTTAGATACTGGCTAATAGCTTGCGATAACCCAGCCCCCATGCTTGACCAATCCCAATGGACAATGAAAAGGTAATTGAGCGCAACGTTGGCAACATTCCCAACTATCGTGAGTAAAAGGACTTTACGATTTTGTTCTTGTCCAAGCAACCATCCAAATAAGACTAAATTGACTAGACCCGCAGGTGCTCCCCAAATCCGGCTATTAAAATAAGCAATCCCGGCTAGTTCCACATCTGGAGTAGCGTTCACCAACATAAAGCCTAGCTTCCCTATTGGGTATTGCAACAGCAGAAAAAGCATCCCTAATGCTAAAGCAATTAAGGCATTTTGTAGTCCTGCTAGAAGTAATGCTTCTCGGTCATCTCGTCCAACGGATTGAGAGGTCATTGCAGTTGTTCCTGACTTAATAAAGGAACAACTTTCGTAGAGAAAATCAAACACGATCGCCCCTAACGCCACCCCTGCTAAGTAACTAATGCTTGACAGATGTCCCAAAAAAGCGACACTAATTGCACCCGATAAAGGAATGGTGATATTCGAGACTACGTTGACAGCAGCGATTTTCAGAAAGCGATTTAGAAAGTCGTATTGAAGCAATGTCAAAGTCCTCTGGGATGCTTGTTCGACTCTAGCCTATCAGCATTTTTAGCTTAATCCTAGCTTGATAAAAAGTCAAGCAAGATTAGATAACTAACTCATCAATTAATGCTGCTGCAATTTTTAACTATTAAAAGCTCTCTCGTTCTCATCAGGTCCTGATTTCTGTATTTCTAGTATAGACCAGGTTACAGGTAAAAATATGACTTTGTCGCGCTGAATACTCTGTAGATCTGCTTTTACTCTTTCCCAAGATGCCGAAAGGATGTTACAGTTGAATAACAATGTCATTCGCAATGAAGATTAAGCCTCAAGCTAGGCATCTTCTGATAAAATCTAACATAGCTGTCCAGCGACTGAACGGATTCATTGGATTGCAAGAGGCAAAGTTTTGCTAAATTTCAAGCCGATCTTTGCTAGAGCGATCTATAGAATCCCCAGATCCTCGATCGCCTCGATAAAGACTACCCGTTCCCCAGTTATGACCCTAGAGCAGCCAAAAATTAAAATTACCTATATCTTTACACATCATATTCGTTGGGTTCCCTTTGAATTAGTTGCAAAATATATCGACAAGAGCAAGTTTGTGATTGACTATATCATTCTGAATGAAGGCGATCCCATCATCTCTTTTTTAGAAGAAAATGATATTCCTTGTACTGTTACTTCCTATCAGGACTATAGCAAGACTCCAGAAATCGTCAAATTTATCTATGAGCATTTGCTCAGAAATCAGACTGATATTGTTCATACTCATTGGTTTGCAGGAAGCTTTGCTGGGATGCAAGCTGCTTATTATGCCCATGTCCCAGTCCGAATCTTTACCAGAGAACACCCTTCAATTAAATACTATTCACGTCATGCTCCCAGTAAACATCGCTTGATCTGGGAATGTGCTACCAATGTTATTGCTGTCACTAACAAAAGCAAGCAAGGTATGCTAGAAGACGGGATTCCCGCTGATAAGATTACACTTATACCGACAGGATTTGATGTCAGTGAATTTGAAAAGGTAGAGACTTCGCGCATTGATAAATTGCGAGCTAAATATCTGGGTAATCACCAAGGTCCTGTAATCGGTGTAGCGGCAAGATATGTGAATTGGAAAGGAGTTGAATACGCTATTGAAGCACACAAGAAGGTTCTCGAAGTTTATCCTAATGCAGTCTTAGTTCTTTCAGGTACTCATATAAATCGCGCCGAACTAGAGGAGAAAATACGCAATGCAAACAAAGAAGATATTGTTGCTCCTCAATACGATGATGCGATCGGAATTATCAACAAATTGTCTCAATTGCCAGAACATACCTATGTTGAAATTCCCTTTGAAGAGGATCTTTTTGCTCTATTTAGATTATTTGATATTTTTGTCCATGTCCCTACCGATTCGATTCAAGAGACGTTCGGACAAGTTTATGTAGATGCAATGCTTTCCAAAGTTCCATCTGTTATTACTCTTGCAGGGAGTGCTTTGGATCATGCTATACACAAAGAGAATGCCTGGGTGGTTGATTACCAGAATAGCGATCAAATTGCCGAAGGGATATTAGCACTCTTAAGCGATTCGCAGCTTAGAGAAAAGATTGTTAACAATGCTTTTCTCTGCGCCCAACAATACGACATCAAGAATCACATACGACAACTTGAAGAATTTTATGTCTGTGAGCTTCAAAAGAGAAGGCAGTCGGATCGAGGTTCCAGATGAGCTCGATTGAGTTTAAATCAGTCCTGCTGCAACTTCTAAATATTGAAAACTCTCCGGATCTCCTCGTAGGCTTGTTTCTGTATTTCTAGCGCCAACCAGGTTACATGGACAAAATAAGATCCTAAATTGTCACGGCATAGTGGATTATTGTCGTAGGTGTGGGTATAGCAGAATTTGAATGTGCTGTCGATATCCATATTCAACAAACCCATTTCAGAGTTTTCTAACATAAATCGCGAAATGACACGCTGGTCATTCTGACGGCAATCTATCATGTATTTATCCACAAAATTACTGGTAATATAGTTAAGCATCCGGAGATAAGCCCATTTGTAACCAACGATAAAGCCACTGTTAAGATATTTTGCTGGCTGCCCTAAATAGTTAGACAAAAAGAAGGGAAGAACATCGGCACTATGGTGGCAGAATACAGTTTCGGCACCGACAATCAGATCTCTACCTGTCGCCCGGAAGTCTGCTGCCAATCCAGCCGGATCGTAACGAATGCACAGTACATCATAAGCATCCGTAAAGACTATGATTGCATGGTCAGCAATATCAGTATCAGAAGCTAAAAATTCGTGAACCTTGAAGATCTTTGAGAGCAGTCCCAGTCGCGGACAGTAATTCTCAATGATCCGCAAGTTGCCCTGCAATGATGAATACAGTGGCTGAACGAGTGGACTGTCTGCGTCACACAAAGTCAGAAAAATAACGGGTTCTTCAAGCATTTGCCTGAGTTAATAACAAGATAGTGCTTAAATAGTATTTGATTTTAGGTTGGATCGCAAGCTCCAGAAAACTTGACAAGGATATTGTGAACACCAGCCAAATTAATAAACCTAGGCAGAAAGTAAAGACATTTCCTTGCCAAGGGAAATATTTATACATTAGGACTGCAATCGGCGTATGTAAGAGATAGAAAGCATAGGAAATACGACCCATAAAGTTTATTTTTTTCAAGGCATCGGTAGAAATCTTATAGTTTAAAAGCAGAAGTGCAAGAATAACAAATAAAGATGATGCTACCAATTTTGGTTCTTGCAAAACACGTCCCTGAAAACTTATCCAAACTAGGTGAAAAATCGGGATTAAAAAACTGAGTAAACGTAAATAAATGAAGCCCAAAAAATAGCGACGGGTCACTTCAGCAATTATTAATATACAAATTGGCAGAATTGTTAGGTCAGAAAAATTGACATGACTAGCAACTGGATTGGTAAAATCTAGAGCGTCTAAAATATATTTACCTGTTAACAGATGATTAGTAGCATGAAATAATAAGAGGTAGCTAAACAGGGGAAAAAATGAATCTTCCTTACCAAAGGGTTGTACTTTCCATGATAATAATAGCCCACTCAACCAAAAAACCCATCCAGAGGCATAACCAGCAATAAATTGAGGAAATAAGAGAACAAACCAGCCTATAGCACTGAGAAAAAAAATCCCTAACAATAAATCTAAAATTTTAGGACGTAACCACCAGAGTAAGATAAAAACTAAATAATATAGAATTTCATAATTTAAACTCCACACAGCCCCATCACCGGCTATAGGAGGTAGGGAAAAAGAAAAGTATCGATCGAAGTTTTGTAAAAAAAATAAATTACCTAAAATGATTGTAAGTTTCTCTTTAGGTTCAGCCAATACTCCTAAACAAATAGCAATGAAATAAATGGGGAAAATTCTAATTGCTCGGCGTAATATATAATTATGCGCCTGCTCAATAGAGAAGTCTTTTTTTATCGTTAAGCCAATAACATAGCCTGAGAGAACAAAAAATAGTAAAACGGCACTATGCCCCGCTTGTAAAGAGCTGAAGTAAATATGGGGATGATAGGTAGGGTCTAAAAAATTTTTGACATCAAAAACATGAGCTAATGCGACTGAAACGGCAGCAAGTCCTCTAATTCCTTCTAAACTATAATCATAAGTTAAATTTTTTTTTAAAGAGTGGTCGTCTCTATGAGCAGGCTCTATTTTTGCATGAATGTCCATGAAATTTCACTCAAATTCAATCATTTAATGAGAAATTATAACTTGAGGGTGAAACGGCGAAAATTGACTGACTATCCTTATGATTGTATACGATCAATAGAAAAATCTACAAAAGCCAACCCCGGAACAACAACTTTATCATAAAAACTAATTTCTCACACTTTTAAACCCCAGCATAGTTCTTGTATACCATTAGATCTGTCACTTTGTCAGGTTTAAGCAAAGGAAAAATTTGTACTATATTGAGCTACGCTATAAAAACTAAAACTCCTCCAAAATAATATATTAAAATAAAAGATACTTGACGAGTTTTAGGGACTCAGTGTATAATTTTTTCGATTTAATCAATCGCTCTCATTAGGCAATTGCTCTATTAAGCTAGGGAGGAAAAAATTCTAACCTTCTTTTTGGTAACAGGTTCAACCAAATTAATTGGGTCTGAATCAGTCTGGTTTTTCTGCGATTGCGACTTGATTCTGGCTGTAATTGACAACGGCAAAGGAAATTCTATGAATAGCTTTAAAAATCAGGAAACTGTAGCTTTTTTAAAAAAAACTATAACAATAAAGATTTATTTATAAATATTGCCTGTTCAACCACTTTAGACTGTAATTGATCCTAAGTTAGAACTCTATGCGATATAGTTCGTAAAGATGTAGTTGAAAGTAACTAGCGCAAAACGATGCAAAAAAATCAAAGTTATCTTTAGATAGGATTAAAAATAATGACGCTCGTAAATAATCAGCTTCAATCAACTGTAAAAATGAGGTTAAAAGAGCTATTTAATCGTAAAGTTTTTAAGTTTCTCATCGGTGGTGGTATAGCTGCGCTCATCAATTTACTCCTCATTTTTTATTTCATTGAATGGTTAGGACTTAATACCCCCATTTTACGCAATGTTGCCAATAGCTTGTCCATTGAACTGTCATTGTTAGCTAGTTTTTTTATCTACCGAATCTGGGTCTGGCCGGGGGAAGCTTGGACAGTTAAAGAAGTATTGTGGCGACAAATTCCTCTCTACCATATTTCGGCAGGAACGGCTGTAGTTACTCGTATCTTTTTAATCTTTCCTCTTTTAGAAAGCTTAGAAGTTAATTATACTCTTAATACCTTAGCTGGTGTATTAGTAAGTGCAAGTCTTAACTATTTAATTAGCGATCGGTTAGTCTTTCAAAAATCCGATAGTGGCAAACAAATTGTAAATGTTTTCCTATTTTTGCTGCTCAAGAGTGCATCATATCGCCTGGCTTTATTGCTCTTATTAAAAGATCAAACTTCATTTCAGGCTTTTTGTACTCAGGAAGATTCTACCCTTTCAACAGAAAGTTATCACCCTGAAGGATTAGCTCCCGCAGTGGCAAATGCTTGCCTAGAAAAATCTAATTCTAGAGGAGACTATACTAAAAATCATCATTTAGTCGATCGGAAAAATTATCAAGAATTAAGCTCTTCTACTTCTTTACAGGAGAATTAAAAATTTATGATGATTCTACAACTATTTCTTCTAGGACTAACCGCCCTTATTCTCACTTTTACTTTGGGCTACATCAGCTTGCGTGCTGTTACAAATTTAACAGTTAAAGAATGTCTTGCACTTGCTGGAGGCTGGGGTATAGCTTTACAAGGATCCATCGCCTTTATTGGTTTTCTACTCGGTCTTTCAGAACGTAATTTTTTTGGGTTGATGATTTTAGGTTTATTGACAATATTTTTAGCTTTATTTGTGCAAAAAAATATTAAGAGAGAGCCACAAGATTTGTCATTGAATAAGCTAGGGCTATCTGGGCGAATGATTTGGGAAATCAATCGCCTAGCTGATGTGGTATTTTTGCGTCAACTTTTTGCTCAGAATTATTCGTGGCTCTACCCATTGATAGGATTTTGGCTAACCTTAGTAGGTATACAATTGTTTATTCCTCTCTATAGTGGAGCTGGTTGGTTTGGTGACTGGTGGTATCACTATGATATTGCCCGAGTTTATTTAGGAAAACAAGCAACCGATACCATTTATTTTGGATATACCGTTACATCTCGCACGCCTTTGTTCAATCTTTGTGCTAGTTACTATCTTGAACTGTTGGGAGAGGGATTTAGCACTTATCAATTGATATCAACCTTACCGGGATTTTTTTTGTTGACAACTATCCCTTTATTGATTCGCTCCAAACAAGTAACCTTAGCCATGACTTTAGTGGCATTGAATCCTTATATAAATAACGTGACAATTTTTCCTTGGCCTAAGACATTAACAACTTTATATGTAATCGCAGGGATTTATTTTTATCTGGATCTGAGAAAACAAACTAGCCCTAATTTTTTCAATCAAAAAGCACTGTGTTGTGGTATGAGTTTGGGACTAGCCATGCTTAGTCATCCGTCAGCACTTATATATGTAGGGGTAATCGTAGTAGACAATATTTGGTTAAATCGCCGCAGTTTTACTACTTTATTCAGCCAATTAGGGTTTCCCTTATTGATTTCCTTTGCCGTCTTACTCCCTTGGGTATTATGGGGTATAAGTGAGTATGGTATAACAAAATTTTTTCATTCTGCATCTAACACGGTCGGAAGTGCCACTCTTATTAATAGGCTAATTGATGCCCTTAAAAATGCTCTTTTTACCCTTGAGCCTTACCTTTTATTTGATAATTTCTTTAACATAAACGATTTTACTCACATAAATACAGAAATAACCTATATAGGAAAATGGGATTCATGGCTATTACTTTATTACGATATTATACCCGGTACGTTAACCTTTACTATCAGTAGCTTACTAATCTTCAAAGGAATCAGGCGATCTTTTAAGAAAGTCCCGTTACAATCGATATTACCTAATTCGCTATTTTGGGGAATAATTATTATTGGCTTTTGGGGTGGTTGTCTACTTCAACCTGGTACGAATTCTGCGGGGATCGTTGGAGAAAGTATGGCTCCTATCATTTTTGTGCTACTCTTAGTTGCTACAGAATATTTGTACACTTTACCAGTTCAGTTCAAACAATTTATTTTGCTAATGATTACCGGAGAATTTCTAGATTCTCGGGGAATTCACTTAGCTTTTCTAGCGATAGGATCTCCCATCGTTTGGGATGAAAATATAATGCTAAAAGTGAGTAATAATCTCGTGTTTGCCAGAGATTTAATCGGCAATTCTTGGTCAATCTTAATCGTAGTCTTCGGGCTTTTAATGTCGTTAATCATGGGGTTAAAAGACTGTTTAAATGCTCCTGAGAATCTTGAATCTGTGAACAAATCTTCTGAAAAATATTATCGTTAATCTTTAGTCAATTACAAATCATGTCGTTAGGTCTGGACAAGGGAAATGTTGATTATCTTCCCTCTTTACCTCAACGAGATGAGAATTTTAATTATCAAAAAAAAGGAATTTATTGTCAGCCTCAAAGTAATCAGCTATAATTACAGTAAATAACTTTGACTATTCAATTAAAAATCAATTCTATCGACGAGTTTTATCTATTTTAATAGTGTTGAATCAGTGGAGATAATCAGTCTAATAACCAGCAGTGGGAACTGACCGACTATCCTCTACCATTACAGTTGGTTGACTTACGCCAAATTTCGATTAAATCTTGATCCCTAGTCGCACTTCCTTATCAATGCGGATTAGCATTGGCCCGGGAATCTCACGAAAATAGTCATCCGTAGCTTTGCGCGATCCAGCCCAACAACCATAATCATCCACGATCAGAACTCCTCCTGTCGAGAGCCGAGGGTAGAGATGCTGAAACTCAGCAACTGTGGATTCATACCAATCAGTATCTAGACGCAGAACCGAGATAGTTTCTGGCTTAGTTGTTTCTAACGTTTCAAGAACATCTCCTTGAATAAAATGAATCTCAAAATCAAAATTATGGACAGAGAAAGCAGCTTGAACCTCTTCTAATGAAGCGTAACACCAACCGATATCATCCCCATATTGCTCCATCATTTCAAAGCCACTACGTCCATATTTGTCCACATCAAATTCTGTGGGAGTTGGCATACCCTGAAATGTGTCATACAGATATAACTTGCGATCGCTGATGTTTCGCGCCTTCAAAATCAAGGCTGCTAGTAGAGCGCTTCCGCCTCTCCAAACTCCGCATTCCACAATGTCACCAGGGATCTTGCGATCGAGGACGTAGTTCACCGATGTATAAAGCGCAAAAAGTGCCTCTACGCTGGTCATTGTATAAGGCTTTACCTGCTCAAATAAATCCATGAACACCGGATCTTTACCAATATCTGGTGTGATCTGATCTTTCATGGTCACTTGATGCTTGGTGGAGAAAACGATGGTGCGTTCAGTAGTCATAACAATCAGGAGGAGAGGTAGTAGTTTGGCAGCCTGGAGGTTGCCAAGTTTTTATGATTATAGACTATCAATAGATTAATTGCTCATCTTTTCTCCTGAGTATGATTTGATAGCGATTGATGGCTATGTTGGACGATCAAACCTTCATTTGCCCGTAGCTCCAGGGTATTTCCCAGTTGTCCTCCCTGGCGATCCATAAAGGTGGAGAGGAGAACTGTTGACTGGTCACGAAACTCTATTGGTAATATCCATTCCTGATATTCAGAACTAAAGTTCAAGACTACAATGAAATCCGATTTCTCGTTAAAGCGCCGATAGCAGAAAAGCTGTGATGGTGAGTATAAAGAACTGTAGTCACCAAGTTGCAGTGCCGATTGTTGCCGACGCAAGCGCAATAATGCCCGAGTCAGTGAAAGGAATGACCGGGAATCCTGCTTTTGTGCCTCGACATTAATACGACTGTAGTCATGCGTGATGGGTAACCAGGGCGGGACTGAGTCGGGACAGAACCCCGCATTAGCTGAATAATCCCAGAGCATCGGTGTGCGCTCACAATCCCGCCCAACTCCAATACCAGGAGCTTTTTTTTCCCAAGGATCTTGGATATGTTCGGAAGGAATCCAGGCATCTTCCATGCCCAGTTCCTCGCCGTAGTAGATCGTTGGTGTCCCACGAAGGGTCAGTAATAGCATCATCGCAATTTTGGCTTGAGGAATCCCAATTCTACTGGCAACACGATGCTTGTCATGATTTCCTAGGGTCCAATTGGGCCATGCACCTTCAGGTAATAGTCTCTCATAACGCTCAACAATTTCTCGGACAGACTCTGCACTCCACTGACAGTCAGATGACATCAATTCCGAATTTAGGGGTAAATGAAATTCGTCATTGGCTCCATAGTGCTTAACAATTTCTTCGAGTGACTTGTATAATTCAGCAATCAAAAGACGCTCTTCATAACTATCTACAAGCCTCCGCAGCATTCGATTGAAATCATGAATTTCTGGGATGTTCTTGCTGAAGACTTCAAACAAGCGATCGGATGGTTCCATACCGGGATGCCAGTCAGGATTCACCGGATTATCTCGAAATTGTGAATCTTTGAAAGCTCGATAGGCAGCATCAACTCGAATTCCATCCACGCCTCGCTTTAACCAAAAATGTAGTACATCCAACATCGCTTGTTTAGCATCGGGATTACGCCAATTAATATCTGGCTGCTCCTTAAGAAACGAGTGTAGATAGAATTGTTTTGTTTGAGTATCCCATTCCCAGGCAGAAAGCCCATCAAAACGTCCTAACCAATTATTGGGAAGACTGCCATCTGGCTTTGGATCTTTCCATATATACCAGTCTCGCTTGGGATGAGAACGCGAACTGCGGGATTCAATAAACCACTGATGCCGATCGCTAGTATGGGCAGCCACAAAGTCAATCAAGATTTTGAGATTGCGACCATGCAAACCTCCGATAAAGCTATCTAGATCTGAAAGAGTACCAAAGATCGGGTCAACATTGGTATGATCGCTGACATCATACCCAAAATCAGCCATTGGAGAGGGATAAAAGGGTGTCACCCAGACAGCATCTATCCCCAACCATTCTAGATAATCTAGTCGCTGAATCATCCCAGGGATATCACCAATGCCATCTCCATTTGAGTCCTGAAAGCTGCGTAGATAAGTCTGATAAATAACAGCAGACTTCCACCAAGGAGAATCAGACATTACGGTCATGGGTAATTAGAATCAATGAAAAAATAATTGAAGTCAATCTATTGTCCCATATTCCTCTTTGATCCTGATATTAAACTTTTGTTAGAGATGCTGCAAGGGGTAGGAGGTTGCTTGTTTAATTATTTTAGAGCCGTTTGAACATAGCATCAGGGTGACACTTACAGCAATCCTGTTTATACTAAGTAATATTTCGCTAATGGGATCAGTATTATTACTGAGACCTGAGGGATGAGCCACCACCATCCATTTGCAAGAGGTGATAATTGAGGGTGCGGAATGGGGGATATAATTAACGGGAAGCAGCTCAGGGGACTGATTTATCAGATGTCGTATGGGTGCACTGTCATGACATTATTGTATTGAGGTAAAAGAGTGTTTGAAGCAGGAAAATTACCTTGTTACTTTCATCACCCAGATCGGAGAGGTTTATTTCTGGGTCATGTAAATCAAGGGATTAGGCAGGAAGGAACTTTTGTCAAAACTCAAGCAAGACAGTTCCGATGCGGGCATTGCCACACTAGAACCAACGAAGTTATCTTTCTGGTACGTGGCAAGGCAGAAGTGGAACTGCAAGATTGCGATCGTCCTCAACAAAAACAGCCGTTGATTTTGAACCCAGGCGAAAGAGTTCAGATTAAGCTTGATCTGCTTCACAACTTGGAAGACAGCGAACAGATAGCACTACTGAATATTCCTTTCGATCCTGCTAATCCAGAGCTGCACACTCTGACGCTAGTTCATTCAAAACCAGTAAGGTGACAACCCAGTTAAGCTTCTTGTTTGCTCAGCGAGCCAACAGCTTAAGCGAATGGGTTGTCGTCTGCGAAGCTCAGAATCAGATAGTTCGCTAAACTAGATTATTCTAAAGAACAACGATTAATATGATCCCTCAAATTCAACCGTGGATTGATGACAGTGAATGGCAAGAAGTTAAGCGGGTGATGGAATCAACCTACTTAACCGAAAATAAGGTGACAGAAGAGTTTGAAGCTGGCATTAAAGCTCTAACAGGGGCAAAGCATACAATTGCTGTTTGCAACGGCACTGCTGCCCTATACTGCATCCTCAAGGCTCTGGATATCGGTCCTGGAGATGAGGTGATTGTCCCCAACCTGACTTTTGTGGCTTCCTCAAATGCGGTGATTATGGCAGGGGCTCAGCCCATCTTTTGCCCAGTGAGAGCAGATACCCTTTGCATTGATGTGGAAGCAGCCGCTGCGCTGGTCAATGACAAAACTAAAGCGATTATGCCTGTCCACTTGTACGGTCAGAGTGCAGATATGGAGGCGGTACTCGCCTTTGCGAAGCGCTTTGAGTTGAAGGTAATTGAAGATGCAGCACAGGCGATCGGTGTAGAGTTCAACGATCGCCATGTCGGCTATTACGGAGACGCAGGCGCTATTTCCTTCTATGGCAACAAAACAATTACCTGTGGCGAAGGTGGGATTATTCTGACTGATAATGATAAGATCGCCCAAATCTGCCGTCGGCTCAAGAATCATGGGCGATCGCGTCGCGGCACCTTTATTCACGAACATATTGGCTTTAATTTTTCCATGACGGAAATGCAGGCAGCCGTTGGGGTTGCCCAACTCAGAAAGTTACCTGCAATTATTCAGCGCAAACAGCAAATTTATGAAGCTTACATGGCTGGCTTAGGAAATATACCTCAGTTGCAGCCAATCTCGATCGACCCGCGCTGTAAGCCCGTCCACTGGTTTACCTCTTTCTTAGCAGAAAACCGAGCTGAACTCGCTGACTATTTAGCCAAAAAAGGAATTCAAACTCGACTCTTTTTCTGCCCGCTGCATCTGCAACCTTGCTATCAAGATTGGGCAGATCCAAGTATGACCTATCCTGTCAGTGTATCTGCCTATGAGCGAGGAATTTCTTTGCCGTCATCCTATAGTTTGACCGATGAAGAGCTAGATTTTATCATCACTGAAATTCACCAGTTCTATCAACTTTGTGAGCAATTAGAAAGTGCTTGAATCTCCCCTCTCCCAAACCCCTGAATATCTTGCCTGTCGCGAGCAGGTAGTTGCGGCTTTGGCAGAATTGCCTCAGGGTAAACTGTTATCTGAGGCACTCATGGCAGGTCGGGATTTTCTGCACTTAATCTATCCCGATGAAGTGGCAGGTGTTACCAAAATTCAGGTGCGGGAGGGGCATGGTGCTCAAAATCTTGAGGATGAGCCACTAGACACCCAGTTCCATGCTTACTTAGAAGCTGTGATTCATCCTCAGATTCGCATGGGTCTCCTCTCAGATGGTAGCCAACCTGGGAGTTATGACGATCGCAAAGTTCGCTGGTCTGGGGCTGGAGTGGCGGGATTCTGGTCTCGCGATCGAGACACTTTCACCCTAGAAGTTGGACCCACTAGCTACCCCCATTGTCGCCTGGATTTAACTCGTAGTCCGTTGGAAGCAATCCAGCTCATGTTGCGTGGCTTGACAACTTACCAAGACCCCTACGCTTATTTTGCCAGGGGTATGGGGGTGACCGTAGTTCCTCTAACTACGGATGGTAATATCTACATTGGTAAGCGAGCCATTTCATCGGATTACACAGGCGTTCTCAATTTTGTAGCGGGTTGGGCTACATTTTCTCCTACCGTTCAAGACATCAATTTTTATCAAGATGCTCAACGGGAATTGCAGGAAGAAGTGAAGGTTGCCATGAGCTTAAATGAGACAAATACTCGGTTTGTTGGTATGTCTGGCAACCCGCTCACGGGGGAAGCCGATCTCGTCTTTGTGGTGCAAACAGAACTGCCCAATCGCCATTTTCAATCGGGTCAGTGGGAAGAACATTCTTCTTTGGTTGGTATTGGCAGTAAAGCTGAAGCTGAGGCTTTACTGGAACATGGACTGTTACCCGGAGAACGAGAACCTTGTTCTTTGATGTTTTCCTCTCGGTTGGGTTTAGAATACTTAGTCCAATACCATTGGTGAATGATGAGTTAAAGCTTATCTAAATTTCAGCAGGACTGATTCAATGGCAATCAGAATTATACTGTAGAAATTGCTTTTCTCCGATCGCTCGCCATCCATAGGATAAGAAGAAATGAAACTGGTCATTGTACGTCATGGGGAAACTGAGTGGAATGTCGAGAGCAAGGTGATGGGGCAACTTGATAGTCCATTGACACCCAAAGGCATCCAGCAGGCTTATGCCATTGCCGATCGCTTACGCCGTCTTTCCTTCACCACTTTTTACAGCAGTGACCTGGGTCGTGCGGTTCAAACAGCCAAGATTATTGCGGAAGTATGTGGAAAAAAAGTCATTTTTGACTCAGAATTACGAGAGTGGAATATGGGGATCTTTCAGGGATTAACGGTCTCTGAAATGCACGAGAAGTTTCCCCAACAGCGGCAAGACTATGAACGTATTGGCGATGAATACGTCATCCCAGAAGGAGAAAGTTTAAGGCAATGTAGGGACAGAGGCTGCCGTGTCCTGAATGCGATCGCTGAACGCCATTTAGATGAAACCGTTGTGGTGGTCACTCATGGTTGTGTCTTGATGGGTTTTTTTGAAATGGTGCTTGGTCTCCCACCTGGCAATAGTTGGCGCTTCAAGCTGTATAATGCGAACCTTTGCACTTTTGAGTATGTGAACGAGCGTTGGAGTCTGATTGTCTGGAATGATGTGAGTCATCTCGAAAGTATGGAGATTTTCACAGCTTAGTCGTAAAGAGAAGTTTTGAAAGGAATCATTGCTATCTTTTTTGGCTCTCTACTCATCTTAGCAGAGAGCCATCATCAGGAGTATTTTCTGGTTCGAGTTCTCAACGGTTTACCTTGGAAACGCTCCTCTCCTTTCTCCTTTCCCCGTCTTCAGCCCGCCCTATTTAGAGAAGCTTAATTCTCAGCCTTAAATCCTATCTTTTTTCGTGACAATCGCTCTGAGAGAACCAGTCCTTTGAACCTTATCCCGCAGCCTGAATCTGGCTGAGAATATCTGAAAGTGGCCAATATCCCCAGGATTCTGTAATCTGCTGGTTCTCAATCTTAAATATTTCTAACGCTTCAAATTCTACTTTCGCTCCGGTAGGAGGTATCCCAACAAACTCACCGAGATGTGTAGCTGTAAAGTGACCTCGAAAGACAACTTTGTCATTTTCTTCAATCAGATCGTCAATCACTACTTTGATATCTGGAAAGGATTTGTGAGTCATCTTTAATATCTCGATCGCATCCTCAACACTTCGGACTTGAGGGAGCCCATGATCCAGATAATTCGCTGCCAGATATTGATAGGCTGGTTCATAATCTTGAGTATTGTAGATTTCAAAAAACTTTATAACTACTTCCTTATTAGTCAGACTATTCATAACATCTCATTCTTACTTTGGCAGGTCTATCATACAAGAATCGTATTATATTGTAAACTTACCGGTCAGATTGAGTTGCAGAAGCAATGGTATCAGAGACGGTTCAGCACTCTTTTGCACCATCAATCCTGAGCAATTGTGGTTAATTGGCTACCAAGCGGTCTATTCTCTGCAATTTCATCTAGAATTGATAGGAATCGAGCAATTTTCATCTGAGTAAAAGTTGCGATCGCCTTCCGGTTCAGCAACGAGCGCCGAATCAGGGATAATAAACAATGCACCCCGCTCAGTCCAGACGCGCGGTCGGAAAAGTTTCCTGATTCCAAAAAATCAGGTTTTCCCAGCTCAGTCAGCCTGTACTCCGCGCTTGTCCCGTCCAGCTAGAACGTGGCTCAGAGGGGTGGCGATCGCTAAATTAACCAAAAATCCATGCTTCCGTTTATCCGTTCAGACCTCGGTCAACTAGCCGCCTATGTTCCCCATCCCGGTGGCGCGTCAGGAGAACCTGCTCAGTCCAGCGTTCCCCTCGATCGCTTGGATACCAACGAATGCCCCTACGACTTACCCGATGAGTTAAAACAAAAGCTAGCTTGGACTTACCAGCAGCTAATTGAGAGTAACCGTTACCCAGATGGCGGTCATGCAACCTTAAAAACTGCGATCGCACAATACGCTAACGAATCAGCAGCATCAGAAGCGACTGGCGTCGGGTCAAAACCAGCGATCGCCGCCGATCAGATTTCAGTGGGAAATGGTTCAGATGAACTGATTCGCTCGCTTCTAATTGCGACTTGCTTGCGAGGAGAAGGTTCAATCCTCGTAGCAAATCCTACCTTTTCGATGTATGCGATCTTAGCCGAAACTCTCGGCATTCCTGTCCTCAACGTCGGGCGATCGCCCGCTAATTTTGAAATCGATCTAGCAGCAGCTCAAGCCGCGATCGCTCAACCTCAAAATCCCCCAGTACGGGTAGTTTTTGTCGTTCACCCGAATTCTCCCACCGCCAATGCTTTAACAGAAGCTGAGTTAGCATGGCTGCGAAATTTACCCGAGGAAATTCTGGTTGTGATTGACGAAGCGTATTTTGAATTTAGTCAAACGACCGTCCTCGGTGAATTGCACCAACACCGTAATTGGATTATTTTACGGACTTTTTCCAAAGCATTTCGGCTCGCATCCATGCGGATGGGATATGCGATCGCACACCCCGAACTAATCGCCACTTTAGAAAAAATCCGCTTACCCTACAACTTGCCGAGTTTTTCTCAAGCAGCCGCTCAACTCGCCTTAACCTATCGGCAACAATTACAACACTCAATTCCTGAAACCTTGGCAGAGCGAACTAAATTAATTACAGCTCTAGCTGCACATCCTCAATTGCAAGTCTGGCCGAGTGCCGCCAATTTTATTTATGTGCGACTCAAAGGCAGCGTAACTGAGCAGGATTATCTAGAATTCATGCAGCAGCTTAAAGCTCAAGGAACCCTCATCCGGTATACGGGCGGCGGTTGGCGAATTACAGTCGGCGCTCCCGATGAAAATCAACGGACCGTTCAACGATTGCAAGCCATTTTGTCAGCAACAAACGTTGATTAAGCATGGGATTGAGGGAAAAGCAACTTGACCAGAATTGCTCAGCAATTCCCCATTCCCCTTGCTTTTTCCTCGTTTCCCCTTCCCCTCTTTCAGAAGTGTTTCACCCTCAACTCTGTCGGGCGGTCCGAATCGTGTGAGGAAATACACCAACTAAATAAGCCAAAGCTTCATCTGGCAGTTGCGCCACCGTCTCTGAGTCAAAATACTGTTCCAATTGAGTGACAATCATTTGAGCTCGCTGCAAGGGAATTGGGTTGGCGGTGAGTTGCTCCGTTAACCGCACCCAATGCCTTCTAATTCCATAAGCTTTCTGTCGTTCTTCAGGAGATTGAGGAGTCACCAAACAGAAGTCGCCCACTGGGATCATCTGCTGGCAATCTGCATCGAAGGAACCCCCAACTGCGGCCCCTGGTCCCGCGAATTCAGCGTGAAAACGCTTGAGTAGAATCAAGCCGTTGCGACGGCGGCTGTCTACTGCCCACAGTTTACCACTGTTGAGTAGAGCGAGGATTTCCAGGGGTTGGGGATGTTCAATCAAGGTTTTGCCAAGCAGGCGTTCTGTTTCCATGCCAACTCCAGCGGCGATGGGTGACGATATAGAATCTATTAAGACAATAGTGCTACAGGATGGTAAAGTGAGCGCGATCGCTAATCAATTCCAGGTAAAACAAGCGCTAGAAACGCTGAAAGCAGAGTTACCAACACTGTTTGAGAAGGATATCTCTTATGCTATCTATACTCAAGATATTTACTTTCAAGACCCTGTCAACAAATTTAAGGGTAAACTCAACTATCGCATTATTTTTTGGACATTGCGATTCCATGCTCGGCTATTCTTTACAGAAATTTACTTCGATTTGCACGAAGTGGGTCAGATAGACTCAAGCACGATTCTGGCTAAGTGGACAGTGCGAGGTGTTTTGCGGGTTCCCTGGAAAGCTCGCATTTTCTTTAATGGCTACTCGACTTATAAGCTCAACCAAGAAGGCTTAATCTACGAACATATCGATACCTGGGACCGGACTCCGGGCGAAATTTTGAAGCAGTTTGTCCGCAAAGGGGGAGACGGTTGGGATTGCTAGTGGGATTTGAGCGATCGCGCAACCGCAAAAGTTGAATCGGCATCTTGCCGGTTCTTGTTCAGAGTGCAATCTTTCCCTCTTAGAATCACGTTAATTACTAGAAAAACCTCAGACTCAATTTGCAAAAATTAGGCTCAAAAACTTACAAAATTAACAACTATTTTTACCTCTATCTTAAGAATGAACATTTAGCCAGAGGGATATGATAGATTACGGTTATTATAAACTTGCTTCGCAATTTGGCTATTGGCAATCCTCCAGAAAGGCGCCATCGTCGTCCTCAATTTAGAAGATTCATTCCTGGAAAAACAGCATGGCTAATCTGATCGAAACTGCTACCAATCTCGGCAGGTTCAAAACCCTCTTAACCGTCATTGAAGCTGCTGGTTTATTAGAACTCTTGCAGAGTCAAGGACCTTATACTCTCTTAGCACCTACTGATGAGGCATTTACTAGAATTCCCACAAATACCATCGCCTCCTGGGTAGAAGATATCCCTAAACTCAAGAAGATCCTCACCTATCACGTCATGTTTGGAGATGTAAGAAGCGATAATTTTGTGGAATTAAATTCTGCGGAAACAGTGGAAGGTTCCGTTGTTGGCATTGATACTTCTGAGGGTGGCATTAAAATCAATGGCGCTAACGTTTTGACTCCAGATATTCTCGCTGACAACGGTGTAATCCACATCATTGACGAGGTGTTGATGCCAGCAATGGTTGCAGCCTAGTGTTTTTAGTTTGAATCGGAACAACCAAACGTTTCCTGTCTCAATTAAACCCGGTTTTTAGTGCGGTGAACCCACCCGCACTATCACCGAAAGCTTATAAACCACAGCTCAGAAAATAGCTCAATTTTGCATTTCAATGAGCTCAACCTAAAATGATGCCACTGCGAGCAGGAATGCTTAATTCTAATTGCTGAGTTTCTCCTTCTAAACTCCACGAGACCTCGCCACTGCCATACAGAATTTTGTCAGGCTGGGATTGAAGATTAGCAACTGGGAAGCTAACGCGACTGGGTTCAGTGCCAACATTCACCGCAATAATTAATTCCTGAGTTCCCAAAATTCTAGCAAACACATAAACAGTGATTTCCGCAAATAAAACTTGATATTGTCCCGTCCGAAGAGCTGGGTATTTGCGACGCAGAGCGATCAGGTACTTGTGATAGTTTAAAACATCCATTTCCCACTGAGCTTCTAAGGGAAAAGCGCGGCGAGAGTCCGGATCGAGGGCTCCCGGTAAACCGACTTCATCACCATAGTAAATACTCGGCGCTCCGGGAAAGGTTAACAATAAAATAGTGGCAAGTTCAACACTCGCTCGGTCGCCACTGGCAATTGTCAGTAACCTTGCAGTATCATGGCTCGCGAGTAAGTTTAATTGAGTGAGTTGAATTTCCCAGGGATATAAGTCCAGCAACGCTTGAATTTTTTCCCCATATTCTTTCGCAAAGAGGGGCGGATAGGGTTGGTAGGAGCGGTCTTGGACTTGAGTCATATCTACGCGATCGCCCGCTGCAAAGGCAATGGTGGGCGCAGTAAATAAATAATTCATCACCCCGTCAAATTGAGTCCCGTCTAGCCACTCTCGCGCATCTAACCAGACTTCGCCAACAATATAAGCTTCGGGGTTAATGGCTTTAACTCGCTGCCGAAATTCCTGCCAAAAACCAGGGGTTTTAATCTCAAAAGGAACATCGAGTCGCCAGCCGTCAATCCCAAATTTAATCCAGAATTCGGCAATTTCCATAATATATTCCCGCACTTCCGGGTTGTCATGGTTGAAGACTGGTAAAGCTCGATTTCCAGCCCAACCCACGTAATTTGCCGGGAAGTCGCCATTGTAGGGAGAAAGCGGCCAACCTTCAATTTTGAACCAATCTAACCAGGGAGAATAGGGTCCGTTTTCGAGGATATCATGGAAGCAGAAAAAGCCACGGCTAGCATGATTAAAAACGCCATCAAGAACTACTTTGATATCGCGCTGGTGGGCAGCATCGAGGAGTTCTTTAAAAGCCGGGTTGCCTCCCAGCATCGGATCGACTTGATAGTAGTCGTGGGTGTGGTAGCGGTGGTTGCTGGCAGACTGAAAGATCGGGGTGAAGTAAATCGCGTTAATGCCTAAATCTTGCAAGTAGTCTAGCTGTTCCATAATGCCCCACAAATCTCCTCCTTTGTAACCTTGGAGGGTGGGCATTTCGTGCCAGTCTTCCCATTTGGCATTTTTTAGCAGGCGTTTGCGGGGTTGCTTGCTGCGAGCGAAGCGGTCTGGAAATATTTGGTAGAATACGGCTTGTTTAACCCAGTTTGGTGTTTGAATTTCCATAAACTCCTCTTAGCTTTCCATCGCTTAGGCTACAATTGTCTGAGCTGCTGGGGAATCTAACCTTTGGTAGAAAGCAGCTCTTTTTAAAGTATAAAGATGAGTTTAAGACTCTTTCCCCTCAGTTTTGTCTGGGAAAGTACACTTCACCTCAATTTCTACATTGCAGTCGGCTGAGCCTTCAGTAATGTAAGGGATGCCAGCTTTACCACCCATCTTCATGCCAAATTTTAGCGTGACCTGTTCAACTTTAGCGAGACCAAAGTCTTTGAAGGCACTCACGGTATAGAGGGCATACCCTCGAATCATCCGGCGTGCTTCCTGCATTTTGACGACAACATCTTCAGGTTGGAAAGAGTAGGATTGTTCTTCGTCCTCTGTTTCTTGATGGCTAAAAACTTCTGGTAAGCTGGGGGTTTCTTTGGATTCGACATAGATTTCGTATGTGTCGCCTTCAGCTTCTATTAACAAACGTTGCACTTCTGACATAGCAGACCTCGGTATGGTTTAGATGTATTTTTGTAAAATTTGACAGATTTATGTAAGCCCTATGTTATTTTAATAGAAAAGTTAAAAACTTAGCGAGGATTCTTTTTTAGATCCTAAAGTTTTTGTTAAATATAAGGTGATTTCAATGGCTCGTTATGCCCTTGTAGTGGGTATTTGTCAGTATCGCAGCCCGAATTTGCGGCCCCTAGAGAAGACAACGATTGATGCAGAAGCAGTGGCGCAGGTTCTCGAGCAATATGGGGATTTTACAGAGGTTAAACGCTTGCCCTCTCGCCTCAATCCAGAGACAAAAAAGCGGGAGATGGTGAATAAGCCAGTTACATCAAAAGAGTTGGCAAAAGCGTTAGAAACGTTACTGCAAGAGCAAGCGCGAGGCAATGAGGCATTAATTTATTTTACGGGACATGGGTTAAAGGTAACGGGTTTTTTCGGGAAACCAACTGGCTATCTGGCAACGTCTGACTGTGAAATAAAAGTGGAAGGCGATCGGATTGCTGACTTGCAAGGGGGAATTTCTTTTGAAGAATTGAATACTCTTATCCACGAATCGGAATTAAGTAAACTCATTGTTTTATTTGATTGTTGTCACAGTGGTTATTTATTAGAGCGCCACCTGATGGAACGGAGTTTTAATTTTAGCTTACAAAAAGATTATTACTTAATTACTGCTTGCCGAGGATTTCAAGAAGGGAAGGCACTTAAAAGTGAAGAACACAGTGTATTTACAGGTGCATTACTCAATGGTTTAAAGCCTGAGGCGGCAGACAGTGAAGGCGGGATTAGTTGCGATCGCCTCTATGACTTTATTAGCCGACAATTGAGAGGTTCTTCTCAGGAACCACTGAGGTTGGGTTGGGGGAGTTCGATTATTTTTGTCAAGTATCCACCCTTAATTGTTCCGCCTGTGGTGTCGGAGTCGGCACAGGGGACACTCAAGCGAGAAAATCCTTACCTGGGGCTACGAGCGTTTGATGTAGATGAGCAGGAGTATTTTTTTGGGCGAGAAACGGCGGTTCGAGCGTTAGTGGATCGAATTAAAGATAATCGGTTTTTGGCCGTGATTGGGCCATCGGGTTCGGGGAAATCTTCCTTGGTGAAGGCGGGGTTATTTCCGGAATTGGGGCGCGATCGCATTCCCGGTAGCAGTCAGTGGCCAATTGAGTCGATGAAGCCAGGAGATCGCCCGTTAATTTTATTACAAGAGAGGTTACTTAAGCACGCTGAAACAAATCAGCCCTATGTACTATTCATCGATCAATTTGAAGAAGTTTTCACACTTTGTAAGGATAAGACAGAACGACATGATTTTATTCGGGCAATCACTGAGGAAGCGAGAGTTCCAGAGCGGCAGACTCGCGTGATTGTAACCGTTCGCGGTGATTTTATCGAACAATGTGCTGAATATCCGGAAGTTGCAGTTTTAATTAATGGCGAGCAACCCAAAACTTATTTTGTCACCAGCATGAGCCTGGAAGAATTAAAAGATGCCATAGAAAAGCCTGCATCTTTACATGGGGTGGCGTTGGAGCCGGGATTAGTTTCGCAGATTATTGATGATGTGGACCATCAAGCCGGAGCATTACCCTTATTGCAATATGCTTTAAAGGAGCTATGGCGGGTTTGTATTGAGGAGTCAACGACCGAGCAATTGTTATTAACAAAAGCGGGTTATGAGCAGATTGGCGGGGTAAAGGGAGCGTTAGAAAATCAAGCAAATTTTGTCTATAATAGTTTAATTCCTAGCGATCAAAAATTTGTCTGGGTCCTTTTCAGGGAATTAGTAGAAGTAGAAGAAGGAAAACTGCCGGCGCGTCGGCGAGCGGCGAGGGAAAGGTTAGCAGAAATTGCAGCCTCTCAGGAGCAGTTTCAGCGAGTAGTAGGACGGTTGGCGGATCAGCGCTTGATTGTTACCAATGCAGAGACAGTGGAAGTTGCCCATGAAGCGCTGTTGTCTGAGTGGAGTGTCTTACGAAATTGGATTCAGGAAAATACTGAGAATCTCCGTTTCAGTCACCGTTTAGAGGAAGCTTACCAGGAATGGTGCAAATTTGGGAAGTCAGAGCAGGCGTTACTGAGTGGAGCGCTGTTAAATGTACTTCAGGAGTGGCAGGAGAGAACGCAGTTTCCACTACCGACTCAGGATGCGGAGTTTTTACAGAAGAGCTTGGAGTTGCGCGATCGGGAACTTAAAGTTGAGTTAGAGCAACAGCGAAAGCGGACTCGCTTAGCGATCGCATCCCTAACTATTATGACAGCATTGACAATGCTTACAGGAACTGCTTGGATTAACGCAGAAAGAGGTCAAATTCTCGCCCTCAGTCAAGCATCAGAAGCCAAATTTATTCTAAATCGAAATTCCCTAGACCCTTTAGTTGAAGCTTTAAAAGCAGGTACTAGGTTAAAACAGATAAGTTGGGTTCCAGGCAACAATGAACTACGCGAACAAGTTATGGAAACCCTAACACAAGCAGTTTACTGGGTAAGAGAGAGCGATCGCATCAAAGTTCATAATAATATTGTTCAGAGTGTCAGTTTCAGCCCCGACGGTACAATGCTTGCCAGTGCTGGCTATGATCATACAATCAAACTCTGGAAAATAGAAGGAAATAAAAAAAAATTGATTCCTTTAAAGGTAAAGTTACAGCATAGCCAAACTGTTTTTGCTGTAACTTTTAGTCCCGACAGTCAAACAATTGCAAGTGCTAGTTTCGACAGAACAGTAAAACTTTGGAATCGAGATGGAACTCCGAAAGGTTATCCCTTAGTTCACAGTAATCGAGTTTATACTGTTGCCTTTAATCCTAAAGGCGATAAAATTGCTACAGGGGATCGCAATGGTACTGTTACAATCTGGGATTTAAAAGAGAATAAAAAAACAGAATTCAAGAATGCTCATAAAGGTATTGTTTACAGCTTAAGCTTTAGTCCTGATGGGAGTTTACTAGCCACTGGTAGTAAAGATAACACTGCAAAACTCTGGACTCTAGATCCCACAGCAAAAAATAAAGAAAAGCTACTGATACATCACAGTGATATTGTTTCTAGTGTCAGCTTTAGTAGCAATGGTGAAATTGCTAGTGCCAGTCTAGATGGCACAGTTAAACGCTGGAGAACAGACGGTTCATTGCTCCCCGAATTAAAGGGAGAAAACGGATTTACCAGTGTAGCTTTCAGCCCTAATGGTAAGATGATTGTGGCTGGAAGAGTCGATAATAAAGTGCAACTTTGGGATCAAAACGGAAAAGAAATAGGAACCCTAGAAGGGCATACCGATCGCGTCAATAGTGTTAGTTTTAGCCATGATGGAACAACTCTTGCATCTGCCAGCAACGATCAAACGGTAAAACTTTGGCAAACTCAACTTCCTTTACTCAGACACCTCAGAGCTCACAACCAACGAGTTATGGATGTCAGTTTTAGACCAGACGGTAAAATATTTGCTAGTGCCAGTGAAGATGCAACTATTAAGCTTTGGGATATTCACGGTAACTTTCAACAACTCCTAAAGGGACATAATCTGTTGGTTGACAATGTGAGCTTCAGTCCTAATAGTGATAAAATAGTTAGCACCAGTAGAGATGATACTGTCAAAATCTGGACTCGTCAAGAAAAAGGATATAAACAAGAAAAACGTAACCCAATCTTTACTAGATCTAGCACTCTAGGCGATAGTAGCGTTAGCTTTAATCCTGACTTAAAAAAGTCCCTAATTATAGTTGCTGATACTCAAGGAATTGTGTGGTTTATAGATACAAATGGTAATAAAATAAAGCATCCTCTTCAAGCGCATAAATCTCCTATTTTTAAATTAATCTTTAGCCCAGATGGTAAAAGTTTTGCGACCGCCAGCGACGATGGAACTGTCAAGATTTGGAATGAAGGAGGGAAACTACAACATATCCTAAAAGAACATACTTCCGGAGTTGAATATGTAAGTTTTAGTCGTGACGGTAACAGAATTGCTACTGCAAGTCAAGACAGTACAGTAAAACTCTGGGATAGAAATGGTAATCTATTAAAAACTCTAACAGGTCACAGCGCCACAGTTACCAGCGTTAGTTTTAGTCCCGACGGTGATAAAATTGCTACCGCTAGCAACGATCGCACTATTAAGTTATGGAAGCTTGACGGGACTCTCATTACCACTCTCAAAGGTCACAACAATACTGTTAATGCCGTTACTTTCCATCCATACAATGGTAATATTCTGATCTCTGGCAGTTCAGACACCACTATAATTATATGGTCTTTAGAGAATTTAACTCTAGAGGGTCTGCTAAAACGAGGGTGCGAACATTTGCACAACTACTTGGGGAGTGAGTCACAAGGGCTAAAAAACATTTGCAAGTAAGTTATGCTCACTTTAACTCAAGTTAATTCAGGAAAAATATCGAGGCAATAATGGAAACTGAAGGAACAGCAAAAAAAACAACTAAAGACTGGAGAAAGCAAGGATTGGGCTGGGTACCAGACTATCCAGATGACAGAGATTACCTCTTGGATAGTAAGGAAATTCAAACACTTGGCAATCTCAGGAGGAATGAAGTTACTAAATCGATAGAAGACATTGCTGACAACTTGATCCAAGTCCTTGAAACCCTGGAAGATGGGTGTTTTCCCAGCCCAGAAGGACTAAAAGAAATAAAAACTAAGCTGAAACAACAAGTATATGGTGAATTTGAATTTATTCCAGTAAAGGTTTATGAAAAAAGTTTGAGTTTTGATCCGAAAAATCCAACGAAAACCCCAGAAGTTAGAAAATTAAAGTATTACTTTCAATTGCTAAGCTCTCATCCAAACTTTTCAGAAGAATTTAAGCTCATTAAGTGGTTCGATAACGACTACTCAGAATATTGGCAATGGATGAGTGACCTGGAATATGACAAAAAAACAGAAGAAATTGTTAAAGAATTTCAAAAGATAGTTAAGATTAGAATAGATGGCGTAGTTGGGTTGGAAACTTACACTGCGATCGGTAACTATCTTCGCGATCCTAACCATCCATTGCCCATCCAAGATACTCCTTTAGTTAACTTGCTTCCAATTCCAATCTGGATTCAGAAAGACACATTCCTCATCATTTTTCGCACCCTCAAATCTTGGTGGGAAAAATTTAATGAAGGTAATGTGAAAAAAGGCGTTGCAGAACTGTTAGACCAGGAAGATAATTTCTTTGAACTACTAAAGCAAGAGTTTTTTATGATTGAGCCAATGGCATCAGTGATAACAGGAAAAATTTCTCCTTTTGTTATTCATGAAAATCTAAATTTATCTTTGGAAAATGCTTTGAACTATTTTGAAAATTGCGATATTGATAAACCAGAAAATTTAGATATAAAAGGGGCAATTTTAGAAGTTAAAAAACGAATTGAAAATGAACTAAGAGAGCGTGATAATAAGCCAAATAAAACTAATCAAGAAAAATTAAATATAAAATTTTATAAATTTATACTTATCATTGTCGAAGGATACCTCAAAAATAAATCCTCTGTCGCCTCTGAGGAGTTAAATAAATTTGCTCCCAAATACTTGTTTGAAATTATACAGACTCAAGATGATAGTGTCAAAAAAAGCGAGCAAGAAGATATAGTTCAAAGACCAACTGTGTCTGTGCTAGTTAATCGGAATTGGTTGGGAAAATACCCTAATGAAAAAAACAAAAAGTCTTACGTTATTCTTCCTAGTTTTGTAGACTTAAGTTCCTGGTGTTCTCCGATTAGAAACCAAGGTGATATCAACTCATGTACAGCTTTTGCTGGTGTTGCTTTATTAGAATATTTTGCACGTAGGAATAAAGACGAATCTACTTATGTTTCTCCACTTTTTCTCTACAAAGTAGCACGAAATTTAATGAACGCTTTTGGTGACGTAGGAGCATCTGTACGGGAAACTATGAAAGCAATGGCAGCATTCGGGGTTCCCCCTGAAAAATATTGGCCTTATGAGGTAGATAAGTTTGATGAAGATCCGCCAGCATTCTGCTATTCCTATGCCCAAAGCTATAAAACACTTAAATACTTTCGCCTTGATCGGTCAGATCTTACCAAAGAAATCCTGCTCTTTCAAATTCAAGCAGTTTTAGTCGCAGGTTTTCCCTGTATCTTTGGATTTACTGTCTACAGTTCTATCTATAACGAAGAAAACATCAACAAGGGCTATATTCCTTACCCTAGTAAAGGAGATCAGGTTGCAGGAGGGCATACTGTCGTTGCAGTTGGCTACGATAATTACAAAGAAATTAAGTATTCTGATGGTAAAGGGAAGTCAATAGGAGCCTTACTGATTAGAAACTCTTGGGGAACAGAATGGGGTCAGAAAGGTTATGGTTGGCTTCCTTATGATTACATAACAAAAGGGCTAACTGCTGATTGGTGGTCATTAATCAAAGCAGAGTGGTTTGAAGCGGGAAATTTCGGTTTGGGGGCCTATGCTCCAGGAGAAGGTGGAGACGATCAGCCCGTGCCACAACCTAAACCCTAAAAACTCAAATTGAAGGATCGCTGTTTCAAGCACGATCGCTCCCCTTCCCACCCCCAAGGCAAAGCGCTCCCTGATCCTACCAGCCCCACCAAACCATCACTCCTAGAGAGTTACAGCACTTTCCCACCCCTCCCCAAGAGCGATCGCCTCGATACCAACCCCCACCCCTGCCAAATCCTCCCAAAGAACGATCCCCTACCCCTTGACTTCTTACCCTCCCCCCTTGCCAATGAGCCCCGACCGTCCGACACTGGACTGTGAGAGCTCACCGGCAGTCAGGAGGAATACCTTGAAAAAAGTCTTAGCCATCATCCTCGGCGGCGGCGCAGGCACCCGCCTCTACCCACTTACCAAACTGCGGGCCAAACCCGCCGTTCCCCTCGCAGGCAAATATCGCCTGATCGACATCCCCGTTAGTAACTGCATTAACTCAGAAATCCTCAAAATTTACGTCCTTACCCAATTCAACTCCGCATCCCTCAACCGCCACCTCTCCCGCGCCTATAACTTCTCCGGGTTCAGCGATGGGTTCGTGGAAGTGCTCGCCGCCCAGCAAACCCAAGAAAACCCTAGCTGGTTTCAAGGCACAGCCGATGCGGTTCGCAAATATCTCTGGCTACTAGAAGAGTGGGACGTTGACCAATACCTGATTCTCTCAGGCGATCACCTCTACCGCATGGACTACCGCCAGTTTGTCCAGCGCCACCTCGACACCAACGCCGACATCACCCTCTCCGTCTTACCGATCGACGAAAAACGGGCCTCTGACTTTGGCTTAATGAAAATTGACGACAACGGCCGCGTCATCTCCTTCAGCGAAAAGCCCAAAGGCGAAGCGCTCAAACAAATGCAGGTGGATACCACCAAACTTGGGCTAACCCCAGAACAAGCCCAAGAAAGCCCCTATATCGCCTCTATGGGAATTTATGTCTTTAACAAAGACGTTCTCATTAAGCTTTTAAAAGAAGCCCCGGACCGGACTGATTTTGGCAAAGAAATTATTCCCGCCTCCGCCAACAACCACAACGTCCAAGCTTACTTATTTGATGGCTATTGGGAAGATATCGGAACCATTGAAGCTTTCTATGATGCTAACTTAGCGCTCACCCGCCAGCCTCAGCCACCTTTCAGCTTCTACGACGAATCCGCCCCCATCTACACTCGTCAGCGCTTTTTGCCACCCACCAAACTATTAGACTGCCACGTCACAGAATCCATTATTGCTGAAGGCTGCATTCTCAAAGAATGCCGGATTGACCATTCAGTCCTGGGAGTGCGATCGCGCGTCGAAGCCGGATGCAACATCGAAGACTCCCTCCTCATGGGTTCTGACTTCTACGAACCCTTTGCCGAACGCCAGTCTGGCTTACAAAAAGGTGGCATCCCCCTCGGCATCGGCTCAGAAACCACTATCCGTCGCGCCATCATCGACAAAAATGCTCGCATCGGTCGCCACGTTCAAATCATTAATAAAGATCGAGTGGAAGAAGCCGAACGCGAAGATCTAGGATTCTACATCCGTAGCGGCATTGTTGTCGTGCTCAAAAACGCTATCATCCCCGATGGCACCATTATTTAGCAACTAACAAGTAAAAGTAATCGGAGAAAAGTTAGTCGTTAGTCGTTAGTCGGAACTCCTTTAACCAAGAACCCCTAACTGCTAACCACTAACTCATTACCCATTACCCATCACTTATTACCCCCCAGTGGCAAGACTCTTTCTCCTCATCGGGCTGCCGGGAAGTGGCAAATCCACCCTAGCACGGCAACTGATTGCAACCTGGCCCCAGTGCTACCTAATTTCTACAGACGCGATCCGCGCTCAGTTATTTGGGGATGAAGCCATCCAAGGGCCTTGGCTACAAGTTTGGCGCGAAGTACGCTCTCAATTCCAGCAAGCCGCCACCCAAGCACCCGCAGCCCTGTATGATGCCACTAATGCCCAGCGCCGTCACCGTCGAGAAGTGATTGTCCTCGCCAGGGAGGTTGGTTTCAAGTACATTACAGCACTGTGGCTAGACTTGCCATTGTCACTCTGCCTCCAGCGAAACCAACAGCGACTTCGCCAAGTCCCAGAAGAAGTGATTCTGCACATGAACCGACAGCTTACCGACGCTCCCCCCTCTCTGCAAGAAGAGTTCGACAGCCTGATCGTTCTAGGAGAGCGAGAATTGGCAAGAGAGACCGTCACCCCACCCCAGGATTAAAGGAGCAACTCCCCCCTTCCCTGCCTCCGGCGAAAGTACGGCAATTGCGATCGCTCCTTGAGCAACAACCGAACTTGACCGCATCTCAACCTTTGATAACCTAGAATTTGAGTGTCCACAACGGACTGATCCTCACCCCCTCAAAACTACCGAGCATCCTAACAATTTAGAATTTATTATTTAAATCACTAACACCTAACACCTACTGAAGTGGAGAGCGGTCAATGGCTACAACAGACTTTAAAGACTATTATGCAATTCTGGGGTTGAGCAAAACCGCCAGTGCTGAAGACATTAAAAAAGAGTACCGCAAATTAGCGCGGAAGTATCACCCAGACATGAACCCTGGGAACCGAGAAGCGGAAGCTCGATTTAAAGAAGTAAATGAAGCTTATGAAGTATTATCAGACCCCGAAAAACGGAAAAAATACGACCAATTTGGTCAATACTGGAAGCAAGCAGGAAGCGTTAACGGTTGGCCAGGCGGTCCTGGGGTCGATATGGGCGGATTTGACTTTAGCCAATACGCCAGTTTTGACGAATTTATTAACTCCTTACTGGGTCGCGCCGGGGGCCCCAGTGCTAACAGTCGCAACAATCGTTGGAATTACAATTACCGTAATGCAGGCAGCCCCACCGGTTTCGCTGGATTTGATGATTTCGGAGGATTTGATAACCGCACCCCAGTCGGTTCTTTAGACGCAGAAGCAAGTATTACCCTCACCCTCAGCGAAGCATTTAGAGGCACTCATAAACGCATCGGAGCCGGAGAAATTGCCATTCCCGCTGGCGTCAAATCAGGCAGTCGCATTCGCATTAAAGGTCAAGGTCAAGTGGAACGCTTGACGCAACAACGAGGGGATTTGTACTTAAAAGTAGAAATTCAACCTCACCCCTTCTTCCAATTTGAAGGCGAGAACCTTACCTGCGAAGTGCCGATCGCACCCGATGAAGCAGTCTTAGGAACCTCGATTGAAGTTCCAACCCCTGAAGGTCAAGTAACAGTCAATGTTCCCGCCGGCATCCGTTCCGGTCAATCTTTGCGACTGCGGGGCAAAGGATGGCCAAAACCAAAGGGAGGCGAGCGCACTGATTTATTAGTAAAAATCGCGATCGTTCCGCCCAAAGACCTCAGTGCTGTGGAGCGAGAATCCTATGAAAAAATTAAAGCCAATCGCAGCTTTAATCCCCGCAGTCATTTGAAGCAAGTACAACTTTAAAAGGGGATCGCGAATCGCTGAGGAATGCTCAGCACTGATCCCCCAAAAATTACTGAGCCTTCACTTGAAAGCCTAAAATTTTCCGGATAGGTCCCACTGCCTGCGGTTCTGGAAACGTATCAGCCGCATAGGAATTAATGCCAAAAGTATCCACCGAAAGCGTGCTGCCATCAGCACTAATCTCCAATGTCACGTAATTGAAGGTATCAGGGGAAGTAAAATCGATCGGTTGTCGCAAACGATCCGCTTGAGGATCGCCCTCACGAAACACATTTTGCAGACCGGGAAACTGCGGATCTAAACCAAGCGGATTCAATCCTTTTGCCTTTTGACTAGCAGCAACGAGATCGACCAACGCTTTCAAACTCATGAATTGATGATTGGTAATCTTATCAGGACCACTCGCACCAATGGGTCCACCAACAATAGTAAAAGTCTGGGGGACTATCCTCCGGCTTTGAGGATCTTGAGGATTTTCTAAATAAGTTAATTCATTCACTCGATTCTGGTGATCGTCCGTCGAGAGAAAGACTACATTTAAAATTCGGTTATCAGCGATAAATTTCAGGAGTTCCCGTCGCTGGGCTCTGTAACCACCGATCCAAGATTTGCCACTATCCTCCGATCCTTCATCAATGGGAGATGAAACCGCAACAATTTTCCAAGTTGTGCCTTGTTTTTGAGCTGCTAAGAGGGTTTGTTTGAGCCAGTTAAATTGAGTAGCATCCAGCATCATTCGCTGAGGGTTGTCAGCACCAGCACCTGTATCATCTTCACCAGTAGCTGTCTTCAGACGGATGTCGCGGTAAGAGCGATCGTCTACATTAACAAAAATACAATTGGCTCCCCACTGCTGGGAAAAATACAATTGTAAAGTATCATGAGTCCGCGGTTCTTGGGGGGCAACAATCATTTTTTCTCGAATCGGCTGATAGTCCCGATAAGCTTGCATCAAAACCTTAAAGCCATCGGTTTTATTCATAAAACTCTCGGTATTATTAACCGCTTGAGTGGCATCTCCCCCTTTACCGGGTGGTGTTCCTGTCGGTGCGCCACCATTTTGAAATTGCTTGTTGCCGAGTTCATGATTGTCTAAAAGGCTATAGTTAGCTTGAGCAGCGTAGAGGGTTTGCAAACTTGGAAAACCACCGGGTTTAACGGGTTCTAAATTTTCTCGATATTTGCGATGGTAGTCTGCTAAAGCTTGAGTGGGATTCGCAAAGGGATCGGCCGTTGCTTCCGAGACAGCACTTTTTGTTTCGTACATAATATCGCCCAAGAAAACAAAGAAATCTAGATTAAGTTTCTGAAAATCTTGGGTGGAGGGGTAAGGACGCCATTTGCCATCAGCATCTCCACTAAAGCCAAAGCGAACCGCGACTTTTTCTGTGGTTTCTGGAGCAGTTTTGAAGCTGCCGACGGGACTAAATCCATTGGCACTTTGGAACCGGTAATAATAGTGAGTGCCACTTTTTAAGCCAGTTGCTTCTATTTTTAAAGTATAGTCTCGTTTGGGGTCTGTGACGCCTGGGAAGGAAGATAAAATTGAGTGAAATTGGGGATCTGTAGAGAGTTGTACCGTGAGATTGGCAATTTTTCCTTGGTTCGTGGTTGCGTCTACGGTGCGTGTCCACAACATCGCACTGCTAGAGGTGGCATCACCTGCTGCTACACCACGATAGGAAATGGTACTTTGAGTCAATGCTGGCAACATCAGCGAGGCTGTTAGGGCAAATGCTAGGATGCTCAGAAATGGGAACAGCTTTTTGTGATTCATAACTGAAGAGTAATTTGACAGCGGACTGGGCATTCTACCCGCCTGCTTAAAAGCTTACTGGATGCAAGATGCCAGGAGAAATTCGCTTGAGTTCACTGACTTAAAAAATTTGTAAAATTTTATAAATTTTTGCTCATCTTTGCTCTTGGAACTGAGGTATTGTATGCTGGTATACATCCCTTGAAGTTAACGGGAAAAAATCCTGTTGGCGCTCATGATAACCCCTCGCAAGAGTGGCGATGATTCTACACGACAGTTTCTCATTTGCAATAAATTAGCAATTTTTTAAGCTTGAAAAAGCATCAGGACTTGCAAGGATCGTGAGGTGCAATGGAGTCAGGTCTGCTGCTATCAGTGGTAAGGAGGAAACAGGAAAGAAAGAGGGAAACAGGAAAGAAAGGGAATAAAAGGAAAAAAATGGGAGATAGGATCGAGTAAATCAGGGAACTGAATTCTGTTCTTTATGCTGTTAAAACTAATTTTTAAATTTTTAATTTTGAATTAATCGTATTGAACGCTACTCTTTTTAACAAAATGCCTCAACTATGATGTTTAAAGATAGGCAGTTAATCCCAAAGCTTCACTGCCCAACCTTCTGCACCGCAGAGGAGAACACCACTGTCAATTAATGAGGAGTTGTAAACTCTATGTCCGTAGATTTTGACCAATTTGTGCTAGATAATCAGGGGTTATTGTTAGGAATTGGCTGGCGGCATTACTTGCTCGACGGACAAAAAGGACTCATGTCTGTCATCTTGAGTGGTCAAGAAAATATGTATGACAGTTTTGTCACTCAGTATTTTACTGAGAAGGAGCAAGTGAGTGAAATCATAGAGGATGTAGATTTTGCTTGGAACTTAGTAGAAGAGTATGACCCAAAAAGTCAGTGTGTGATTGTTTTTATCTTTCCCGATGACAATAGTCTGCTGACGAAGCTCAAAGCAACTGAGCATTCTTGTGCTGATTGTTATGAGTTGCATCACGACACGATTGAAAGCTTGTTCTCTCAGGAAGAAGAAGAGGAAGAACCAGTAGAAATGCTCTAGCATCTAACTCGGAAAAATCAAGTGATTGCTTTCTGAACCAAAAAATTAACAGTTAAGGCTGTACAGGTGTTGGTAGGTTGCATCTGTACAGTTACTCATGCTGAGGCGAGGGGGGGAAAGGGGAAGGGAGGGAACTTAGCATCACCCTGAATTAATGATAAGCTAATGGTATTCAATATTTTTTTTGGGAAAATGACTGTTACATCAGACCTGCACATTCTCCTGCATCGGTTGGTTCAGGAAATAGACGAGACAGAACAAGAGGCAGCCGAGGGACTGAGCTTGATTAGACCGATGTTGTTTGACTTCCCCAACAATGCTATACTAATAGAATTATTTGTAACCCTTAACAATACCCTATCTGCCATAGAAATCTACAAAAAACTTTGTCAGTCAATGGCTGATCGCGCCTCATCCCTTGATTTACCTCTGAAGGTGGCTCAGGAAGTGGGTAGAGACTTGATGAAGTTGTTGGATTGCGTCTTAGAGGCTAAGAGGTGGGTGAGTAGGGTCGTAACTCCTCTCGAAAACTTCTAATCATGACGGAACCTGATTTAACTGCAAGGCAATTGGCTTTACTAACGCAAGCTCTGGAAGCTGCAAAAAAAGCTGAACTGAGAGCGAGAGAAACTTCTGAATTAGCAATAGCAATTGAGGAAAAATATCATAAATGGATGGAGGAAGTTCGTGCGACGGCATCCGGATAAACTGTTTAGGTTTGAGGGTGAGTAAACGTGATGTGACGAGGAACGACAGATGACGAGAGATGGAAATCTGTTGCTACCTGAACGAACAGCGCCGATTCGGTCTTCAGCTCTTAGGGTGCATCTATTCAATCTGAGAAAGAGATTCGGCAACTCAATTCATTCTATCCGTTCGGTTTCATGATTCAACTCAGCGTCAGGGGATTCGCCTTCATTGAGAAGACAAACTATTACTGAATTCCTTTTATCCCTCAACTTCATCTAAAATTGTGGCAGGGGACGTTCAGGAGCCACCAGTCCCTTAAAAACTTAGGACATTTCAGATTCATCAGTTGCCAATTGAATCCCCCTTCTGGGCAAGGGAGAGACGGCTTTAATCGGGGAAAGGATTATTCTCAATGGTCGCTATTTCCTCGCGAGACGAGACCTGAGGCTGAGCTTTCTGATGGGGAGCAAAAAATTCCGCTTGCTTGAGCTGACCCGTCACTTCTTCACTTTTGTTCGGGGCCATCAGCAATCGACATTTCGCTTCGCCGTTTGTATCTTCATAGACTTCGACATTAAGCTGAACATTGACCATCAGCAACTCTTCCTCTTGCTGTCCAGTCATCAAAACTTTCCAATTTCCCGTTGCTTCATCCTGTTCAGCGACCGCAGTTTTACCAGAAATTCCTAATCGAGAAAAAGCGTAATGAAAAGCCTTATCTATAGCATCTGCTTGAGACATCATAAATTTAAGGAGTTTTTAGCTGAGAGTTGCATCAGAATCATGAGCCATCTCTATTAAACCTCAGGTAGTCCCCAGAGTCTAGAAATCGTTATTGAGCGCGAGTTTCTGTAACGAGGGTGGCGATCGCACGCAGGAGCTGCTCTGCTTCGATCGGTTTAGACAAATGCCGTTGAAAACCGGCAGCACGAGCCAGGGAACGGTCTTCTTCTCTCGCGTAGGCCGTCAGAGCAATGGCTGGAATTTGTCGCATTGATTCTGAAGGAAGCGTCCTCATTTTCCGGAGAAATGTATAGCCGTCTTCCTCCGGCATCCCAATGTCACTCAGTAAAATATCCGGTTTAAAGACCTTGAGCGCCTCTAACGCTTCAGTTGCCGATCCTGCCTCCATCACCTTTGCTCCCGATCCTTCCAGCACGAAAGCCAAAAATTCACGGCTATCCGGTTCATCATCCACCACTAACACCTTAATTCCATCTAACTGGATCGAAGTCAAGCGCTTTGGTTCTCCCATCACAGAAGGTTGATGACCGCTCAGGGGTAGCTGGACTGTAAACCTTGCGCCTTTCCCTTCACCAGCACTCGCAGCTTGGATCGTACCGCCGTGCAGTTCCACTAAATGGCGAACGATCGCCAGTCCCAACCCTAACCCTCCATGATTGCGAGTAATCGAAGCATCAGCTTGGCGGAAAGATTCAAACACATAAGGCAAAAAATTAGGGTGAATCCCCATACCCGTATCGCTCACCACGATCTGAGCCATCGACTCTACTCGTTCCAGCAGCACCCGCACCAGTCCCCCGGACGGCGTAAATTTAATCGCATTTGAGAGTAAATTCCACACCACCTGCTGCAAGCGATTGACATCCCCATTCACCGTTCCCACACTGGAGTCGAGCATAACTTCCAGGCGAATGGACTTTGCTTGAGCCGCTAAGCGTAGCGTCTCGATCGCCGCTTCCATCGGTGTAATTAAATTCAGTGGCACTACCTTCAGAGTCAGCTTACCCTGAATAATCCGAGAGATGTCGAGCAAGTCTTCAATCAATTGATTTTGAAGTCTGGCGTTGCGCTCAATTGTCTCTAAGGCGCGAACCGCCGTCGCTTCATCGAACCTGTGGGAACGCAGCATTTGCGCCCAACCCAAAATTGCATTCAGGGGCGATCGCAGTTCGTGGGAGAGAGTTGCGAGGAACTCGTCTTTAATTCGATTCGCTGACTCCGCAGCGGCCCGCGCAGCTTGCTCAAGTTCCAGCAACCGCACTTGTTCTGCCTCTACATGCTTGCGGTTGGTAATGTCTACAGTGATGCCAAACAGTTGTAGCGGTTGACCCGACTTGCTGAACCGGACTCGCCCTTTGTCTAACAGCCACCGGATTGAACCATCTGGCAGTACCCTGCGGTATTCTGATTCATAGGGGACTTGACCGCTGAGAGCCACTTCAATATTCGCTTGAAAGTGACCCCGGTCTTCTGGGTGAATGTCTTTGAGGACTTGTTCAAAGGTATCCGTCGCAGCATCAGGACCGAGACCGGTGACTTCGTTGGCGTTTTGGGAGCAACGCACCTGTCCTGTTTCTAAATTCCAACTAAAGGCGACGATGTTAGCAGCTTCCGTTGCAAAGCGTAAGTCTTCTTCACTTTGTCGCACCGCTTCCAAAGCTTGCTTGCGATCGGTGATATCCCAGGCAACTCCAATCATGCGGATGGGTTGGCTGTTGGCATCATAGAATAATTTACCTTGGGCCGCGAGCCAGTGCAGACTGCCGTCTGGCCATAAAACTCGAAATTCTTGACTGTATTCAGTTTTCCCTTGCAACGCCACTGCGATCGCACTCACCACTGCTTCGTAGTCCTCGCTGTAGATGCAGGAGAGAACTGCCTCACTGGTACTTAAGCTATCGAGCTCTAATCCGAATAAGCTTTCGTAATTTTCAGACCAAATCACTTGTTGGGTTACCAAGTTCCAGTCCCAAGTTACCATTTGGGCGGCGGAGAGTGCTAGTCTGAGTCGTTCCTCGGAAGCGGCTAATTGCTCAACCGCAATGGCGTACTGCTGCTGCAACCGTTGTTTTTCTATGCTTTCTTGCACAGCGATCGGCAGACGATGTAACTGACGACCTTTGAGGACATAATCGCTCAACCCAGCTTTCATGCCTGCCACTGCAACTTCTTCACTTCCACTGTCGGTAAACATCACCACAGGACAGTCAGGGTAACGAGCTTTGATGGCTTTAAGAACGGCTAATCCATCTGTCCAGAGTAATTGGTAATCGGTAATGGTAGCATCGAAATCACCTGTTTCTAAAGCGCGGTCAAATTCGCTGGCATTGGTCACTGTTTTGACTTCCAACGCTGTAAAAGCTCGGGTGAGGGAACGAGTGGCCAGGAGGCGATCGTTAGGGTTGTCATCAATCAAGAGAATGCGTAGCGCCACGATTTAAACCTCGTTGTTTCTTAAGCCTCACTAGAAGTGAGTTCCCTGCCCACTGCTCCCAGTTAATGAGAAAATTTTTGTTCAGTTGGTAATAAGGACTTGAGTCTACAATGCCCTTGGGGGCTGACTACAAACGATTTGATGAATCATGATTCACCAAACTGAATATCAACGGTTATTCAGCGAAAGTTGTCACCTTTGATCTGCAAGTTATTCGTCTCACCAGCCAGTCCTAACCTGAGTCGTTACTTGGTTTTGCTTATTGTTCAAATCTTCGGTTTCTCAATCTTCTTGTACTCCCTCAGTTTGTACCTGACCTTGTCACCTTGGGTTTTTTCAGAATTCTGGGCAAAAATACCGATTTTCTGTTGTCGATCGAGTTGCACTCCGATCGATTCCATCGCTTTCGGTACTTCCCTGGAATCCAGAGAGCAGAGAGCGGTTAAGAGTTGAGAACAGAAAGGGTCGATTTTTGTCCACCTGTTTTAGAGCCATTCATTAAGTTTTAATAAAACTTTGGTTGGTACTTAATTAAAATTTAGCTCACCTTTGACTCTATTCTGACAAATTTCTCGTTTCTTAAACTTGAAACTCATCTATTGTTAGCGATCGTTCGCAGACTCACCGATCATAACACCCTGACTCCTGTTCTCAAGTCTCAAGAAATTAATTCGTTGGCATTTGAGGTAATTCGCTCAGCAGTAACCAATACAAGTTGAACGTTTTGACCAGTTCCTGTAAAGCAGTAAAGCCAACGGGTTTTACTAAATAAGAGTTCGCTCCTAAATCATAAGCTTTGTTAAGTTCACTCGATTCTTTAGAAGAAGTTAAAACAATCACCGGTAAGCGTTTAAGACCAGGTTGCTGGCGCAGCCATTCTAAGACTTCGAGACCATTACGCCTTGGCAGTTTCAAGTCGAGTAATAGCAAAACGGGGAGGGGAAAACGGTCGCGATCGGCATATTCATCCGAACCGCTGAGGTAACTCACTGCATCATCTCCATTTTGAACAATTTGCAGCGAAATGTTGATGAGATCAGCTTTACGAAAGGCTCGCTGAGTTAACTGAATATCATAGGGATCGTCCTCGATTAATAAAATTGTGCGTACAGTCATAAAACTTTGTAAAAATAGAACTTTTTAGTTATAAATACTCTGAAGAATTTGTTAACCTTCGTTCTCGCTCTTGCTGAGCTGAATCCAAAATCGGCTTCCTTGTCCAACAACCGACTCGACTCCAACTTCCCCACCCATACGCTCGGCTCCTTTACGGGCGATCGCCAGTCCGATCCCGGTACCGGGGTAGGTTTCGATTCCGTGCAGGCGTTCAAACACTTGAAAGATGCGCTGCTGGTGTTCGGGGGCAATGCCGATGCCATTATCTGATAGGTATAATCTTACCCACTTTGACTCATATTCTGTCGCAGAAATCCAGATTTGTGGCTGCACTCCAGCAGCAACGAATTTAAGGGCATTCGCGAGTAGATTTGCGACCGCTTGTACCAAGGTTGTAGGGTGAGCCCAGACCACCGGTAAGGGCGACTCCACGGTGACTTGAGCTTGCGTTTGTTGAATCTCAGCCTTCAGTTGTGACACCGCCTCCGCCACCGCCTCGTTTAAATCAATCGGTCGCAGTTTTAATTCAGCACGGCTCAAACGACTGTAGGCTAACAAATCCTGAATCAAATCTTCTAGCCGTTGTCCGGCTTTGATAATACAGTTGGCATACTCAAGACCGACTTCATCAAGACAGTCGCCATAGTCTTCCAATAATGCTTCCGCAAATCCTTGCATCGCCCGTAACGGTGCCCGTAAGTCGTGGGAGACAGAGTAGGCAAAGGCTTCTAGCTCCTCGTTGGCGGTTTGTAGTTGAGTCGTCCGTTCTTGGACTCGCTGTTCTAAGGTTTCATTCAGGAGGCGGATTTCTGCTTCGGCTTGCTTGCGATCGGTGATGTCAATGGCAGCACTGATAGCTAACTTTCTTCCATCGGAGAGTTGATTGAGAGGAGCAGAATAGAAATCCCAAATTCGGGGAACTCCCCTGGCGGTGGTAATGGTATATTCGCCTTCGGCAATGCGTTCGCCCAGTTGGTACAATTGCTGAATATTCGCTTTCATGAAGGCTTGTTGGTTGCCGTAGGCTTTTTGAGTCCACTCTTCAATGGTGGGAATGTCCGAGAGGGTATAACCGGTCAATTCAGTCCAGGCACGATTAATTTGCAAAATCTCGCCATCGGAGGCGTGGATAATGATCGGGAGGGGAGCCTCCAAGATGGCGCGGCGGAAGCGTTCTTCGCTTTCCTGCAAAGCAACTGCGGCTTGTTTGCGATCCGTGATGTCGGCGTGGGTTCCTACCCACTCGCGTAGTTCGCCATTTTCCCCGAAAACTGGCACGCCACGCACATGAAACAGGCGGTAAGTGCCCTCAGCTACCTGCACTCGCTGTTCGTTGTCGTAGATGGTTTGGGTTTTCAGAGCCTGCAACCAGAGAGCGGTTACGCGAGCGCGATCGTCTGGGTGAACAGTCTGGAGCCAGCCCCAACCTTGGGCTGCTGTTGTTTGTCCCGTCAGCGTTTCCCAGGACGGCATTTCCGTTACGACTTGTCCAGAAGCGTCGGCGATCCAAACTGCCTGAGCGGTAGCAGTGACGAGAGAGCGATAGCGAGCTTCACTGGCTTTGAGGGAGTTGCGCTCCTGCTCTAGTTGCTTGAGGAGTTGTGTTTGCTTGTAAGCTGCTTGCTGGCGTTTGGTAACGTCCTGTTGGAGCAGACAGTAAACTGCCGATAGCAGCAGTAAGCTGATCCAGGTTGCGAGGGTAAAGGTTAACTGCGCTCCTTTGGTGTTAGTTTGAGACTCTTGAAACCGCTGTTGCAATCGTTGATTTTCTTCTGCTTCCATCTCAGCCGCGAGTTGCCGAATATTGTTCATGAGTTGCTCGCCCTGATTCGTTTGTACCACTCGCATGGCGGCTGAAAATCCCTGTTGTCGGCGCAGCTTAATGGTTTGTTGAAGTTCTGCGAATTTGGCAATCACCGCTTGTTTTAAGTTGTGAATGCGCTGCTGTTGGGTGGGGTAATTAGCGGTTAGCTGCTGCAAGTGGTTGATTTGAGCTTGAGTACGAGCGGTCGCAGATTGATAAGGTTCTAAATACTGTTCGTTACCTGTCAGCAAGTAGCCACGCTGTCCGGTTTCAGCATCTTTTAGGGTAGAAAGGGTTCTGGCTAGTTCAGCTAAAACTTGATTGGTATGGAGGATTGACTGCTCCCCTTCGATCAGTGTCTGCATATTTCGGTAGGAAATTGCTGCATTCGCGACCAGTAGCGCTAGGGCGAACCCTAAGCCGATCTTGATAGGCTGAGCGAATAAGCGTTTCATCGGGGTCAGGCCATGAAGCAAGGATCAGGGAATTGATCATTGATCTTAAACGCTTTTTTATTAATTGTGAGTGCCTTAATTCGAGGTTTTCTATGAGCAGGATTTCCTGAAAAACTGTAAGAATCTATCTGAAGTTAGATGGCAGATTCTACCTGAGAGATTCAATCCTCCGTCAGCAGTGAGAATCCTTGTGATTGGCAGGTTGTTTTTTTGAGAAGTTTTACCAAAAATTCTCGAAGGTTAGATTGTCAATTTTCAGCATCTGGTTGCTAATTAAAGTGCAAAATTTTGATAAAATTTCAGATTAAATTTACGATTTTAAATCACATCATTTCAGAATCAAATCACCCGATATTTCCCCCATTTTTCCCATTCCCCCATTTTTTCCATTTTCCCATTTTCCCATTCCCCCATTTTTCCCATTTCCCCCATTTCCCCCATTTCCCCCATTTTTCCCATTCCCCCATTTTTCCCATTCCCCCATTTTTCCCATTCCCCTAGCTCACTAAGATTTGCTCACAACGACAAAAGAGACACAGTAATATTATCCCGTCCCCCCTGACTTAGTGCAAATTCCACCAAATTTCGTGCGATTACAACTGAATCTTTCCCAGCACTTGGCTCCAAGAGTTGAGCAATTTGTTCAGCTTCCGGGGCATAATTCCAAAAGCCATCTGTACAGAGTAGCAGATAGCCGGAACCGGGAATCTCAAAAGTAATTAAAGAAGGTTCAGGATCCTTTTCAACATCAGCTCCTAACCATCGAGTAATGACATGAGCTTTAGCAGAGTTTATTGCTTCTTGCTCAGTCATTTCCCCCGAAGCAATCATATCATTAAGCCACGAATCATCCTGGGTTAAAAGCTTTGCTCCTTGGGAAGAAATCCAATAAGCACGACTATCACCAAGCCAGCCAATCGTGGCAATTCCATTTTGGACAACCGCAGCGATAATGGTGGTGGAGGGTGGATCTTCTACATCCCGATAGGGAACCGCACATACCGCCATCTGTGCTGAGGCGATCGCCTGCTTCATTCCCTCTTGCCAAGAATGACTGCATGGCGTTTTCTCCCTTTCCACCGTAGCCATCAGCGCTTGACAAGCACCCTCAGCGGCTGCTTTGGCGGCTAATTCCGGTGACTGAGAACTAGAAACCCCATCGCAGACAACGAGGATAAAAGCATTTTTTTCCCTAATTTCTGCACAAGTCAGGTAGTCTTCGTTACTACGGTGCTTCAGTCCCCGATCGCTCACCCCTCCCAAATGAGGTTGTAGATTAATTTCAATGCGATCGCTGTTCTGGATGTCATTCCGAAAACCACAGTAAGAACAGTATCCCTCTGCATCAATTGCCTCTGCTTGGGCGCCACATTTGCTACATCCTTGGCTGATGATGGGTGAGAGACGAGGGGTGGTTAAGGGTGCGCCACATTCTTCACAGAAGCGATCGCCGATCTGGACACTCGCCTTGCATTTTAGACATTGCATGATATTTTCCTCACTAAACCCGCATTATTTCTAACGCCTAATCCTTAACTGCCACTACGCTAATAACAGATCGTGCAATTTCTAAATTCCAAACAATCTGTTCTAAGCACTCAGTTTCAATCCTAATTTTTACGGTCATTCTTAAATGGATTCCTTAAAATAAAGTTTTGGGTCGCACTTGATTCGCTTCATCAACCAGCTTAACTTTCTCTTCTCCCGTAACCAAATGTGCCATTGCTCGCAGCACTTTTTCTAAACCTTTTCGGAGGTGGACCTCCTCCAACGGTTGACCTAAAATGGTGATGGATCCAACAGGAGAAAGAGAATTTGATTGAATCAAGTGTAACGCAGTTTCTAACACTTGTTGAGTGAGTCGATAGCGTTCCATTCCATCCAGAGCGAGGGCTTCAATGGCGGTTGCTGCTTCTTTGAGTTCTGTTGTTCCCGGGATCGAACGTTTTTTATCGATTAACGTTCGAGCAATTTCTACGCGCGATCGCGTCCACAAAATCGAGCTTTGTGGCACTCTCTCCAAGGCAACAACCGCTCCTTTGCGATCGCCAATGGCACTGCGACAACGAGCTAACCCAAAAGCAGCCGCCGTAAAACTCGGATCGGTATGTGATACTAAATCATACATTTTAATCGCGAGTTGCCAATTATTCGCTGATTCTGCTGCTAAACCCAGGGCTAATTTCACTGCTAATTCCCCCGGTAAGTCAAAATAAACTTGGTCGAAAGCAGCTTGAGCTTCTTTGAATTTCCCTTGTGCCATCAAGCTTCTTCCTCGATACCATAACACTCGCCAGTCCCAAGCATCTTTTTCTTCAACTTTTGCTAAATGCTGTTCAGCTTCGCTGTAAGCACCCACCTCGATCAAACTATTTGCTAACCTCAAAGATGCTTCGCTAGATTTGGGAAATTGTTCGACCACTTGCTTCAAACTTCCCACTCGCTTGTTTGGATCGGGGATGGCACTGGCATAGAGAATTGTATTAAAAGCTGGATCGGTTGTATCGAGCAGTGGTATCGGTAATTGATGATAACTAGAGCGAAGGGGTTGTAAATCATTATTACTCATCATTGATAACACATCCCCCCCAAAGAGACTGCTCGCCGCCGGACGAGGTGTATTTGTTTCAGTGGCCACCACTTCCCGCAAAACCCCTAGCAATTGCTCGGCCATTTCATCCGCAGACTGGAAGCGATCGTCTGGATTTTGAGCAGTTGCTTTGATTAAAAAGCGATAGAGCGATTCTTGTTGTCCAAACAGGGGTTCTTCCTGGGGACTGGGTAAAATGTATTGATGTTCGGTACTAAAACCTTTAATATCCGTGAGTAAAACTGCGAGAGTTCTGCCAATTGTAAATAAATCCGATGGAATCGAGGGCCCTTCTTCGCTGACTTCCGGTGCGGTATAACCAACAGTGCCATAAATATCGCCGTCAAGGTCATCAATCCGTCGCACCCCTCCTAAATCAATTAACTTAACATCATTGCTTTCTAGCATGACATTGTCAGGTTTGAAGTCGCAATACACTAAACCTAAAGAGTGTAAATAAGAAAATGCAGCTAAGATTCGGTGGATGTATGCGATCGCCTCAGAAACAGGTAGGGGTCCGCGGCTTTTGCGGATTTCTTTAAGGGTTTTGCCTCCCACATATTCCATGATGATGAAGCCTTCGCTCCCCTGGTTCACGAAATTATAAATACCGACGATATTGGCGTGTTTGACAGCGGCTAAAAATTTACGTTCAGCAACAGCTACTGCTGCACTTGCTTCATCTTCTGTGTTTAGTAAACCTTTGAGGACTACGTAGCGAGACAGTGTTTTGTCAAAACCCAGATAAATCCAGCCAAGGCCACCATAGGCGATCGCACCTTTGACTTCATATTGACCCGCCAATAAATTCCCAGCATTCAGGGTGGGAATGAAAGAATACTTTTTACCACACTTTGAACAAAAGCCTTTTTCACGCTTGAGCTGGTTATTGCAATTTGAGCAGAAGCGTTTATTTTCAGGGACTTTTGCCTCAGCTAAAATTGCTTTTTCTGGTTCTGTGGAAGGTAATTCTGGAATTGATACCAGTCCCGCACCGAGTTGTTTGCGGCTGCTTCTCGCTGAAGTGCTACTACTACGACGCGAACCTTTCGAGGAGCGGTTGGTTAGCGGAGATGAGCCGGTACCCGTGGTGATGTTGGTGCTTGGCTTTGTTCCTTGGCGAACACTGGGAACGCTAGCTCCCTGAGTTTTTAAGGCAGCCATGCCACACACATTACAGTAGCCATCTTCAAGGATGCCAGTGCAACCTGATCTTTGGCAGCGATCGCCGTTCATCGGAGGTACTCCTTTAGAAGGATGGTGTTAGGGCTAACTTTAGTATTGCTGATGGTAGGGAATTGTCAACCCACTTAAAGCTTAAATATTCCGATCGTTTTCTCGATTTTTTGGTAAAAATCAGGACTTTGCCATCGAACTCTTGTAAGAAAGAGTAAACCCATTGAGAAAGCTGCTGGAGCTTGGAAGGCTTTTTATGAAATTGATGAATCTCGCTGTTGCTACCTTGGTGATAGCGGTGGGTGTGACGACCCTCAAATACTGGCCTGTTTGGAACCAGCACCGACAAGTAAAACAATTGTTAGAAATGAGGGAATGCCGGGGTTGCAATCTCACTCAAGTTAGCTTGAAAGGAGTTGACTTACAAGGTGTTAATTTAGAGGGGGCTAACTTAGAAGGAGCTGAGTTACAAGGAGTAAAATTGGGAAATGCTCGGTTAAAAGGGGCAAATTTGAGGGGGGCGAATTTGCAAGGAGCTGACTTTGGCTGTACTGGCATCAGTTTTAATTTAAATGGGAATGAACATGAGACTAATTTAGACCTGAAAATGGGTGCAACTTCTACCAAGAGTAGTTCAGAAAATGCCACACTTGGTTTCAGCTTGAAAGCGAACAACCAGGGAGTTTTTATGAATTTTAATTTGTTTGGCTGCGCCGACCTAGAGGGGGTAAGTTTAGAGGAGGCAATCATGCCCGATGGCAATATTCACCCTTAGGAATTTTGACGATTGAGCCGTTTTTCATATTGTGTAATTAAGTCCGCTGCTTGCTCTAAAGGAGTTGGGCGGGAATAAAGCAATTTTTTAGCAGCTTCTGCCAATTCTGATAAGATGGCATCTTCAGCCAGTCCTCGCCCTAACGCTTTTGCCTGCAACGCTTCTAGCCTGCCCCGCAATTCCATTCTCATGTCTAAAGGAGCTTGATTGGCTGCATACGCTTTTTCTTCAGTCGCTACAGATTCTCTTGCTTTGAGCGTCCAATTTTCTAAACCCACGCGCACGGGATTTAATAAGCCTTCAGAAAACTTTATTTCTAATCGAGCTAGCCATTGGCTGAGTGCATCAATTTGCTCTGGTTTTAACGGAGTTTTCAGCATTGAATGGTCAACGACTTTTTCTTGACTTTCAGCAAAGGCTATTTCTGCTTGGCGGTGAAGCTCGATTAATTGGTTGAGGAGTTGATGAGCCGTTACCAGATCGTTTTGAATTTGATTTCGTTGTTGAACTAACACTGAAAGCGTTGTTTTTACCCGCAGAATGAGCGGCTGAATTTCTCTGGCAAAATCTGCCTTTGCACTCAGCGGATCGCTCTCAATTAACTGACGAAGGGAAGTGATTTTTTTCTCGGTCAATACCAGTTCACTTAACGTACCTTGTCCCAGGGAGTCTGCTAATTTTTGCAGCGAGGTTATCTCAGTTTGAGCGCTAGCGATCGCAGGTTCCAACTGCAACCAAGCCTCATCAACGGCTAAAACCGCATCTCTGGCAACTTGAAACGCCTCCATCATGACTTCCAGCAGTTGTTTGGGTGCGATCGCCTGCGTCGTTTCTGCTGCGCTTAACAGTCCCCTCTGCGCTAAAGGTGTTGACACCACTGACAACTGAATGGAGGGCCCCGTCAGGATTTGCTCGATTTCCCGACATTTTTGTTCTGACCCTAAAAAGCGTGGCACTTGCTTTCGTAATTCTGTTGCTCGCTCCACCGTTACCAAGAGCAAGTCGAAGTGTTGAAATAAGTCATTCATGGCTGCTAGGGCCGGTGTCACTCGTGCCTCAGTCATCCCCCTCAACTTGACTTTAGGAAACCCCAATTCTCCGGTTAATTTTTGATAGGTTGGTAGGGATTGTAAGTCGAGGAGGTTCTGGCTAACTAAATCTATTTTTTGTTTCCACTCCGCTAATAATTGGTCGATTTTTTCTAGAGTCACGGCGATTTTCCTTGAAAGTAAGATGAACTCCTTAAAGAATTTTGCAAAAGCTTTTTAAGATTGAGCGATTTCTTCCCTGCTCCTTTGCTTCATACAGAGCTGCATCAGTCACTGCAATCAATGCTTCTGCATCGAGTTCGGGAGTGGGGACTGTACCGGACACTCCCAAGCTAACCGTCACCCATTTATAGACAGAAGAGCGGGCGTGGGAAATTTTTAAATCTTGGATTTTTAACCGAATTTCTTCAGCAATTTTAAATGCTTGTTCTACCACTGTATCAGGCAAAATAATGACGAATTCTTCGCCTCCGTAACGAGCAACTAAATCTCCGGATTGCTTCGTACACTGAGTAATAGCAAACGCAATTTTTTGTAAACAAATATCCCCCGCTAGATGACCATAGGTATCATTATAAGATTTAAAATAATCAACATCACATAAAATTAAAGATAAGGGCCAGCCTTCTTGCGCCATTCTTCGCCACTCTTGCGGTAAATATTCGTAAAAACGACGGCGATTAGCGACATTTGTGAGGTCGTCAATAATCGCGAGGCGCTGCAATTCTTGATTGGCTTGTTGGAGAGCATCTTCTGCTTGCTTCCGTTGAATAAGTGAGCCGAGCTGGCTGGCAATTGCTAACACTAAATCCATGACTCGCTGTTCTAAACTACTGGTGGCAAATTTAAAGAACATGAGTACCGCTAGCACCTGATTATTGACCAGAATCGGGACTCCAAAACAAGCCTTTAAGCCTGCTTCTCTGGCGAATTGATAACGGATAAAAATAGGGTCACGCTCCTGAGAAACATCTGCCAGCCATTCTGGCTGCTTAGAAGACCAAACTCGACCGACAATCCCATCATTCGCAGCAAAGGTAAATGTTTGGCTCTGGCGTCTAAATTCTGCTAAAACAGGTAAGGGTTCCCCTAGCTCGCTGTCACTGGCATACCAGCCACGACTGCATTCCAGGCAAGCATTTTCATCGTTCGGAATCCAAGCTTCTCCATAGTTCCAAGCGATGGTTTCACATAATTGACGGAGAGTCACTTCTAAGGCAGAATGGAAATCAACAGAGGCGCTAATCGCTTGAGTTGTCTGGAGTAAAAAGCGAATTTCATCTTCGGCTCGTTTGTGAGCGCGGATTTCTTTTTGCAACATCAGATTTTGCTCTTGAAGTTGCCTTTGTAGCCTGCGAATCGTCAATTGATGCTCGACCCGGACTAACACTTCTTCTAGCTCAAAGGGTTTAGTAATATAGTCGCTTCCTCCCCAGCGAAAAGCTTCTACTTTGTCTACAACATCATCTAAAGCGCTAATAAAAATGACGGGAATATCTTTGGTTGTCTCCGATTGTTTCAAAATTTGACAGACTTGATAGCCATTGAGCTTGGGCATATTAATGTCGAGTAAAATCAAGTCTGGAATAGTAGCGTGAACTGCGGTTAATGCCAATTCTCCATTAATTGCCTTCCGAACTTTATACCCTTGTTCAATCAACATGGTTGATAATAACCTTAGGTTATCTGGCTTATCATCAACAACTAAAATATCTCCTTTTAGCACCGATCTAGAATAGCTAGTCATGGGTAAATCTTGCTGTTAAGCTAGTGATTTTATCAAACAGATAGTCATTGACAAACTTGGTCAAGCACTCAGCCAGAGGCGCAGCGACATCCGGAATTTGCTCTAGGAGCTGTAATATGACCTCGTCATCACCACAAAGCGCTGCTTGGTGTAGCTGTACCACCCAATCAGGAGGTAGTAGAGCTAAATAAACACTCATATCTTCTGGTGTCACCTCTTCGGGAGCCACCGGCTCTGATTCCTGTTTGAGAGTTTCACCTTCATAAAGGTAACGCACTCCCAAGTAGTGAGCCATTTTTTCAAAAAGCACATTTTCCCGGAAAGGTTTTCCGATAAAATCATCACAACCGGCTGCTAAGATTTTGGAGCGGTCTTCTTCTAAGGCGCTGGCTGTTAGGGCAATAACGATCGTATTTTGACCTTGGGGAGTGCTTTTAATGTGTTGAGTTGCTTGATAGCCATTCATCACAGGCATTCTCATATCCATCCAGATTAAGTGTGGCTGCCAGCTCTCCCAAACTGCAATTCCTTCCAAACCATTTTCTGCCTCACGAATCTCAAAACCGACGGGTTCCAAAAGTTTAATGAGCAGTTTGCGATTTTCTAATTTATCCTCAACGACCAAGAGGCGATAGACCGGTTGGTTAGGCACTAATCCAATCACCCGCCTCGTTAGCGAGGGAGCCTCGACCTCAATGGAATCGGCCAAACTCATTTGAATATCGAATCTAAAAATCGTGCCTTGACCAATTGTACTGCTAACGGCAATTTCTCCTCCCATGAGTTGCACAAATTGCCGACTGATCGGTAAACCTAATCCCGTTCCTTCTTGAGAGTTGCGACCTGTTTCTGTTTGCACAAATGCTTCAAATAAGGTATCAATTTCTTCAGGAGCAATACCGGAACCCGTATCTTCTATTTCAAAATAAAGGGTGAGTTTTTCGCAGGAATCTGTCAAAGTTTCCTGATTTAGTTTGGTTGAAACTCGTAAGACTACGTAGCCTGTTTCTGTAAATTTGATGGCGTTGCCGAGGAGGTTAATTAAAACTTGGCGCAATTTACTTTCATCCGCTTTAACATATTGGGGAACCTCTAACCCCCGCTCAAAAAATAGTTGCAAGCCTTTAGAAGCAGCTTTGTTTTGCAACATTTCTTCAATGGTATTCAGGAGGTTAAATAAGTCAAAGCTATTTTCCTTCAGCGTTACTCTGCCTGATTCAATTTTTGACATAGACAGCACATCATTAATCAAACCTAACAGATGCTCGCCGCTACGGTTAATAATTGCCAGTTGTTCTTGCTGATCTTGATTGAGGCGGGAGTCGCGAGCTAGCACTTGAGTAAAGCCGAGGATGGCGTTCAGGGGAGTCCGCAATTCGTGGCTCATATTCGCAAGAAATTGGCTTTTTGTACGGTTAGCTGCTTCGGCGGCATAAGCTGCTTGCTGCAATGCTTCCTCTGCTTGCTTGCGATCGCTAATGTCCCGCACTACCCCTAACAACCGCTCTTTCCCCCCTAAGACCGTGGGTTTGAGAATGACTTCTGTCCAGAATAACCGTCCGGAGCGATGCTTACTACGCCATTCAAATTTCAACACTTCTCCTGATTTCGCTTTTTTGAGCCACTGCTTCAATTCTACTTGGCTGTAAGGCGCTTCTCCTAAACTCAGTTGATTGACATCAATTTGAGTGATTTCTGAGCGGTTTAGCCCAAAAATATCGCAGAATTTTTGATTAGCATCCAGAATCGCACCGGTATCAATTTGATAGACAACAATGCCGTCATAAGAGGCTTCAAAAATCGTGCGATAATTTTGTTCGCTTCTATGTCGCTCAATGACAACTTTTGCTAAATAGACCGCTTTGGCAATCAAATCTCGGTCTTTTTGACTGGGGCTGCGGGGTTCTCGATAATACATGGAAAAAGTTGCCAGAACTTCCCCTTCTGCTGAGATAATGGGGGTAGACCAGCAAGCACGAAGTCCATAAGCTAATGCCAAATCTCGGCTATTTTCCCACAGGGGATCGGTGGCAATATCTGATACAATCACGGTGGCTTTGTAATAAGCGGCTGTGCCACAGGAGCCGATAGAGGGAGCGATGGGGAGACCTTCGAGCCCTTGGGTGTAGCTATCTGGTAAACTAGGAGCAATTCCTGAATGTAGCCAACCTTGGCTTGCATCACAGAGGGCAAAACAACAAAGTGCTTCGTCGGATTGCTGTTCAATAAACCGAGCTAAATCTCTTAAAACTTCAGTTTCAGGAACTCCCCTCGCAATCATCTCTAAAATGCGGTTTTGACCGTCGAGGAGGGCATCCATACGCTGCCGCTCCCGCAAGGCTTCTTGTAGCTGTACATTGTGACTATCGAGTTCTTTGCGACGCTGCTTCTCTTGTTCAAGTAAGCGAGCTTGGGCGATCGCAATTCCCACTTGCGCCGCGACTGACTCGAGTAATTCGATTTCCTCGGCCGTCCATTGGCGGAAGCGGTCGCACTGATGGAGACCAATTGCGCCGTTGGCTTCTCCCTGATACGAGGTGCGAACCGCTAGCATTGACTGAATCTGAAATAGACGACAGATGGAGTGGGCAAATTGGAGGAGAGGTTCTACATAAACATTGTCAGACGCGATCGCGGCATCCTGGGCTAAAATTCGGTCCAAGTGAGGATTGCCCACCGCCGACACCTTTGCATTTAACACGGAGCGGTAATTGGGTTCTAAATACTCCGCCACCACCGGAATACTGGGGGCAGGTACCTTAATATAAGTTTGAATAATGCAGCGACTCACGCCAAAGGTTCTCCCAATTTGGGTGACAGCCGTCTGAAAGATTTGCTGAGCATCCAGAGAGGAGCGAATTTCCTGGGTAATGTGGCCGAGTAACAGCGCCCGCTGAATTTGCTGCTGTAAGGCTTCCTCAACCCGCTTGCGATCGCTAATCTCAGTCACCACCCCATGCCAGAGCAAATCGCCATTACTACGATATTCCGGTCGAGAATTGCCTTGCAGCCACTTCAGCTTGCCAGAGGGCGTCACGATCCGCCATTCGCAGGTGCAAGGTTCTAAGGTTTGGGCACTGGCGGTTTCTGCGGCCTCCAGACGCCCTCGATCCTCGGGGTGAATTTGGTTATAGACAAGCGTCGCATTTCCTAAGATTTGTTCCGGCTCTAATTCTTGAATTTCTCGGCAAGCTGAACTGACATATTCAAATCGATTCGAGCCATCCGGGCGCTGCACGGCCGTATAAATCAGCCCTGGCACGTTAGCGGCTAACTGCTGGAATCGCGCTTCACTCTCCCGCAGCGCTGACTCTGCTTGCTTGCGATCGCTGATATCTGTCAAAGTTCCAAAATACCCGGTAATCGTGCCAGTCGCACCCCGCATGGCAACGGCCCTCGCAAACACCCACACCAACTCACCCTCAGGCGTCAGTAAGCGACATTCCCTGGCAAACTCCCGCCCCGATAGCGCTGCTTCGTACCAATCGCCAAACACCGACTGGCGCTCGTCGGGATGCAAGGTTTCCGCCCATCCCGGCCCGATCGCTGCGGCTAGAGGTAAGCCTGTAATTTCTAGCCAACGGGGATTGACAAACACACAATCACCAGCAGGATCGGTTTGGAAGATCCCCACCGGCGCAGAATTCACCAGTACCCGGAAGCGTTCTTCACTTTCCTTTAGCGCTGCTTCGACTCGCTTGCGATCGCTAATATCCCGCCCCACAATAATCACAGATTCCGCCGACAGGGGTGAGATTTTCGCATCTAGCCACACTTCGCGACCGCCAGCCATCACGCTGTACTCAACATTAACAGTCTGCTGAGTCCGAAGCGCTTGTTGAATCGAATCCAACAGGTAATTCGCGACATCAGGCGGTAACTCTTCCTGTAGCGTTGTCCCCAGTTGTTCAGCCGACGGTTTCACCCAACTCGTCGTATTAGTGGGTGCAATCTTTAAACAGCGCCCTTGGACATCTCTAACCATCACCAAGTCAGTCATTGCTGCAAACAAGGCCCGTAATTCTGCTTCGCTATCTAGCAAGGCATTTTCAGCAAGCCTGCGCTCAGTGGTATCACGAAATGTCACCGCTAAGCCATCACCCAACTTAACAACCACCGCCTGAAACCAAGACTTAATCCCCTCGTTTTCATAATAAAATTCTTGCTCCTGAGGGATGCCTGTCTCCACAACCTGAACGTACATATCAAATAGTCCATTGGTGCGAGTTTCCGGCATTTCTTGCAGTAAAGATTGACCGACTAGCTCCCCAGCATTACGCCCAGCCATTTTTTCGGCCGCTCGATTGACTAACAGCCATTTAAAATCAACAATGGCTTGAGTTTTGTCCCGAACTGCTGCAAACGCATTCACACCATCCAGGGAACTATTGAGGAGACCTTCTAGCAGAGACTGTGACTGTTGCAGCGCCTTCTGAGTTTCTACTAATTCGGTAATCTCAGTATGAGTTCCGACCATCCGGACCACTTGCCCGTTCTCATCTTTCAAGTGAATCGCTTGCGAAAGAATGTATACGATCGAGCCATTTTTATGGTAAAAGCGCTGCGTTGTTAAAAACTGAGGGACTCGTCCTGAATTGTAATCTTCAACCAGTTTTAAAGCTGCAACTTTATCTTCAGCAAAAATCACTTTTTCCCAGGAAGCCAGTTCATTGGTTAATTCGCTATCTTCATAGCCAATCATCTCTTTCCAACGAGGAGATAAGTACAGTTCTCCTGTTACCAAATTCCAATCCCAGAAGCCATCTCTGGAAGCAAAGAGTGCTAATTCAAAGCGTTCTTTCGCCAGTCTCAATTCTTCTTCTACCCGCTTTTTCTCAGTGATGTCAACTTGCACGCCGATCAAGTGAGTCAAATTCCCGGAGGCATCTCGCAAGGGCGAAACAGAAAGCGAATTCCAAAATAAACTGCCATCTTTGCGGTAATTTCGCAGAGTGACACTGCACTGTTTCCCTGCTTGCATCGCTTCCTGTAGAAGTTGTAGTTCGGGTTGATTGGTATCAGTTCCTTGCAAAAAGCAAAAATTTTTACCGATGATTTCTGAGGTGGAGTAACCCGATAAAGCTTCAAAGGCGGGATTGACATAAATAATGGGGTAATTTGACTGAGTTGCATCGCTAATGGTGATGCCATTATCGGAAGCAGTCATCACACTTTCTAGCGACAGCAGCCATGCTTCTGCTTGCTTGCGAGGGGTAATATTTTCTGAAATGCAAAGTAGGTGAGTGATGCAGCCGTTGCTATCATAAATTGGTTGTTTAATCGTCCGCGCCCAAACAGTTTTCTGTGCCTGATTTTCGATTCGCTCTTCGGCAATTTCCAGCCTTTTACCTTTGGTAATGACTGCTAAATCTTGGGCATGAAAACCCTCTGCTTGGTCTGGGGGATAGAGGTCATGGACAGCGTGACCAATCGCTTGTTCTCTGGGGATGCCAAACATGGCTTCGCAGTTTTTGTTCCACTGAGTAAAGCGAAAGTTGTTGGTGACATCTTTGATGGAAATTGCGAGGGGGAGATTGTCTGTAATTGTTTTTAAAATCTGTTGTGTTTGCCGGAGTTGAGTTTCTAAATGCTTTTGCTGGGTCGTTTCAGTCAGGGTGATTAAAAATAAGTTTTTCTCGTGATGAAGGGTGATTAATTCTAGGGTCAGCAAACCTGTTTTGATTGTATTTGATTGGGTCAAAAAATTTACTTCTAAATTGCGGAGGTTTTTCGCCTGTGCTAAAAGTTCCTGAAGGGTGTAACCAGGTTCTGCATTCACCCAACAATTGAATTGACTGGCGGGAGATCCGATGATTTCTGCTCGGGTGTAACCGGTGACTTCGAGGAAGCTATGATTTACGTCTTGGATGGCTCCGTTCGTCCGAGAGGCAATAGCGATGGGGTTGGGATTTGCCTGAAAAGCAGCTCTCAGTTTGGCTTCCTCTAACCGCAAGCTGTTTTCTAAGGCGATGCGCTTGCTGATTTCCTGTTGGAGTCTGGTATTTTGTTCTCTGAGTTGTCGCGAGAGCGATCGCCATTTTAATTGATTCTCGATTTTCGCCAAGACTTCTTGAACGTAACAGGGCTTAGTGATATAATCATTTCCGCCAACATCAAAAGCTTTGAGTTTCGAGGAGACTTCATTCAAAGCACTCAAAAAAATTATGGGAATGTCGCAGGTTTGGGCATCAGCTTTCAGGGAGGAACAGACTTCATAGCCACTGATGCCGGGAATTAAGATGTCCAGTAAAACCACGTCTGGCGGGACACTCCGGCACTCTGCGACTGCTAAGGAGCCATTAACGGCTGTCCGAACCTGGTATCCACGCTTGGTCAGCAAAGCGTATAAAAAGTGCAAGTTTTCTGGGTGATCGTCAACAACTAAAATTTCTGCTTTAGTTGTGTCGGTTACTGCGATATTCATTTTTTGCACCAAGTAAGTTAAATATATAATTTTATATACAGTGTGGCGAGATGGGGTGATTGCTGTAGCCCCAGACCGTCAAAGCATCAGGAATTTGCAAGTTTTTCGGAGCGTTCAGCCCTAACCTCGACCACCCGGCATGAAGCGAACAAGGGAGCGCAGGACTAGGCACAAATCCAGATTGACAACTAACCTATAGAGCGAATTGTAGCAGGATGACGACTGCCAGGTGGTTTAGTCTTAAGTCAAGAAAGTTGTTGTGGCTGCGAATTGCCAGCCAGAAATCAGGGATTCACCACAGAGTTAGCAATTTTTAACCAGGCGCTTAACTAATAGCAACTCAAAACTCTGGGGTCGGTCTGGGGAGATCTGAAATTTAGGGGTTGGCAGGCAATCACATTGCTGGCAAGGACAAAGATAGCACATTCATAAAACAAGCAAGGTGAGTCACGAGCTGCACTGAGACTCAGCAAATGCCATCTTGTCGGCTGATTGTTAGTCGGACTTAACTGACTGGAATCGGGAGTGAAGCAAAAGCCCCTATCCACCCAAAACTCAACGGCAACGAATTGGGTAGTAGAGTGGGTGCTTTCATCCAGCCAATCTATCAGAGTTCAGACTTGTGGATGACTTGAGCCTGTCGGTTAGGAACAGTCTAGGATAAGAGCAGTAACGCCCTAGCGCTTTCAACTGGGGCGTCAAGGGAGCGCTCAGTTTGCTATCCCCTTCAGGTAAGTATCCAATCAATACAGAGATTAAAGCTCTTGTCAGAGATTTAATCATCAGTGAAGGAGTCAGGGAGTTAAAGGCTCCACAGGCTAAGGGATGAGTCTATGACTCATCGTTCAGCGAGTTTTGCAGTAGCCAGTCGTAGAACCTACGAACCTGACCCAACAGGAGCTGAAAACAACCAAAGGACTGAAGTGTGAGGAGCAAACCCTGATTAAAAACCCGCGCGATGCCGTGTGAGGAAGCACAGCGCGATTGCCCAGATTAGGCCGAATTACTTCTTAGGAGAGGGAGAAGCCGCTGGAGACTTGGTAGCGGAGGGAGAGCTGCTCGGAGAAGACTTGGGAGACTCCGAGGTGCCGCCTGGAGAAGTCGTAGCTTTAGGCGAGGCAGAGGTACCACCGGGAGTGGTTGCCGGAGAGGAAGAGGTGCCACCACCAGCACCACCAGCGGGAGCTGCTGGAGTTGGGCTCTTAGCCCCACCGCCAGTCTCACCACCGCCACCACCACCTTCGCAGGCACCTAGAGCGGCAGTTAAGCCCATAATCAAAGCCAGAGTCACTAATTTCCTATTCATAAACACTCCTTAACGTCGAACACCCTTCACTCGTAAGGGCCTAGGGTACTTGACAACACTCGGCACGAATAGATTAATAATTCGCTAGTTGATTACAATACTGCATTTGTCAAAAATTTTCACACAATTTTTAGGAATACTACTGTTTTGGGTTCCAGCCACCTGCTGCTGAGGCCAAAACATCGCCGCTCCAGAGGCTAAAGCTGTTGGTTTCCAGACTCTCCGTAGAGCAGTGCTAGGATGGGTAGGTTTGTTTGTGATGTATGTTGGGAGAAAACACTGGGTTTGGCTGAGATTGCGCCTCGATCTGCGATCGCGATTTAGCCGAGCGCTGCCACACTTAAGTATTGGTGAAGTTTATGACTGTTGCGATTCGATCCACTGTTCCGGCTCGGCGGCGGGCCACCCGAACACCGACTGCTGCCTCACCGAAAACAAAAGTTACTTCCGTGGCGCGAACTCAGGCAGCAACGAGAGTCCCGACCCCGGAGCAAGCTGGGAGCGCTGCGACTGCTGGAGTGAGCGTTGTGAAAGCCCTGCCTGTGCTTCAAACCCAACCCCTGTGGCTGCGATCGCTCCAAGGCCTACAACGTACCACCTCAGTCATAACTTTTGTGCTCTTAAGCGCCACCCTGAGCGTTTACGGTTTGTCAGTGTACAGTCAGCAGCGCTGGAGCGAGGAGTATCAAAAGCTAGAAACCTTGCGACGCAATGAACAGCAATTGAATGCTGCCAATGAAGTCCTGAAACATCAAATCGCCACCGCGGCGGAAAACCCCGACTCCGGTTTAACACCGCAGCACCCGGAGGATATGATCTTCCTGCAACCGGCCCCTGAGCGCCCAGCTCCGAGTCGCGAAATTGTCCCCAACCGAGAGCTGACTCCCTCCCTCAAACCTGGTTCGGATGCCCCACTGGGATATTGAAAGAGGGGTCAGGGGAAACGGGAGAACAAAGGCTTAGTTCTAGTGGTTGGTGATTCCTCGCGGGATCGACGCTCCCCAATGCCTCCTCCCTCAATCCTGCTCGCCTTGTCATTCTCAATCTGTACCTCACCCCAGTGAAAACCGCTCTATGAGCTACGACCCTCGTTTTGACCGCTATCGCTCACAGAAGGCAACGCACCCAAAACCTCCAGAGACTGGCGCGAAGTGGGGAAAACGCTCTAGGCGTCCTGTTTCTCGCCTTAAAGGCGTTGCTCAGCAGCAACCGCCATCGCCTCCCAATCCGCCCCCCGCTCGTTCTTCTCAACTGAATCAGGAGCGGCTGTATGCGGTCTGGGGGATTTTAATGGTGGGAGGATTCGGGTTGGCTTTGAATTTGTTTCGCCTGCAAATCAGCCAAGGGCCAGAACTGCAAAAACGGGCGCAGCAGCAGCAGGTAATGCAGACTCACCCCTTTGTACCAAGGCGGTCAATTATCGACCGGAATGGGGACATTTTAGCGATCGATCGACCAGCTTATACCTTGTATGCTCACCCGAAGCTGTTTAAGCAACCCAAGGAAGCGATCGCCTCCAAACTCGCCCCGGCCCTTGCAGATGGTTCGAGGCTCACCAAGAACGAGGGTGACTTGCTGGGGCTGCTCAACTCAGCTCCCAGTGGTATTAAAATTGCAGATTCTCTGAGCGAAGAAGTGGCCAATAAAATCAAGAACCTGCTCATCGACGGTTTAGAGTTGGTGCAATCTCAGCAACGGTTCTACCCGCAGCAGGACCTCGCTGCCGATATTGTGGGTTATGTGGACAGCGATCGCCAGGGTCAAGCGGGAGTTGAATACAGCCAGCAGAATCTGCTAGAGCGAACCATGCCAGCCCTACGGTTTCGGAGAGCCATGAACGGCGCTTGGGTGCCGGAGAAACTGGCAATGGGGTTTGTTCAGTTCGACGACTTGCAAATGCGGATTACCCTTGACAACCGCCTGCAACGGATCGCCCGTTCCGCCCTCCGCCAGCAGATGCAGCAGTACAAAGCTCAACGGGCGGCTTTGCTCGTGATGGATGTGCGGAATGGGGAGTTACTGTCGCTGGTGACAGAACCTTCCTATGACCCCAACCAATACTACAAGTTTGAATTAGAGCGGTTTAAAAATTGGGCCGTGGCGGATGTTTATGAACCAGGCTCGACGTTTAAACCGATCAATGTCGCGATCGCCCTCGAAGCAGGAGCCGTGAGGCCAGATAGTGTCTTTAATGATGAAGGTCGAATTTTCGTTGATGGCTGGCCGATCGCCAACTACGACTATGAAAACGCTGGGGGACGGGGGGCCTCCACCGTCACCGATATTTTGAAACATTCCAGCAACGTTGGCATGGTACATATCATGCAGCAAGTGCCGGCGAGCGTTTACTATAAGGCTCTAGAGCGACTCGGACTAGGGCAAGCACCTGAAAGCGATTTGCCCTTTGAAGTACCCAGTCAGCTTAAGAGCCGAGAGCAGTTTGTGGGTTCGCGGGTTGAGCCAGCTACTACGGCCTTTGGTCAGGGATTTTCTCTCACGCCCCTGCAATTGATCCAGCTTATTGGCAGTTTGGGCAATCATGGCAAATTGGTAACTCCTCATGTCGTGCGGGGGCTGTTTAACAGCCAGGGGCAACCCTACTGGGAAATGCGATTGCCAGCACCTAAGCAGGTGTTTTCGCCACAAACTGCGAAGCAGGTGTTGGAGATGATGGAAGCTGTGGTTAAAGATGGTACGGGTAAGGCGGCACAGATTCCAGGGTATCGGATTGCAGGGAAAACGGGGACGGCTCAGAAAGCGAAGGGAGGAGTTTATTCTAAGGCAATTATTGCAAGTTTTGTGGGGATTTTACCCGTCGAATCTCCTCGCTATGCGGTGCTAGCAGTGTTTGATGAACCGCAGGGAGGATCGGGCGGCTTGGTGGCCGCTCCTGCGGTCAAATCGGTGATGGAAGGACTGATTGCTTTGGAAAAAATCCCGCCTTCAGAGTTGAAAAAGCAGCCGTGAAGGGGGAAGGAGAATGGGAAAGGGGAAACCTTTCTTTTTCCCCGCTTACGCTTCTCTACGCCCGTTTTTGGCTGTGCTGAATTTGCTCTAACAGTCGCTCGAAAGTGGAGGCAGGTGGCTGACAAGTTAAACCCTGACAGAGTAACCCCACTACACCTTCGGGCAAATTCGGTTCCACCTGATAAACAACCGTTGGATAATACTGGTTGATTAAACTGGCAATTCGATCGCCTGTAGTCCGAATCAAGGTAGAACTGCGGAACCAATCGAGGGCGGTAAATAAACTGGGACAAGCTTGGGGCGCTTGCTGCATGATGCTGCTAAACGCTTGTAACCCTTGCTCAGCGCGTTCCAGGCATTCCAAGTCTTCGGTTAGCAAGGCGAGACGGACTAAATTTGCAACCGCGACTCCATTCGCTGAGGGAGTTGCATTATCTGCATAGCTGCGTTCCCGGACCAATAAATCCGCGCTGGCATCGCTGGCTGTATTGTAATACCCTCCCAGCTCTACGCTCCAGAGAAATTCATCGAATTCTTGCTGGACTTTCACGGCTGTTTCTAACCAAAAATGAGCCGCAGGTTCTTCTTGGGAATCTGTGGTTAAGCAAGCTTGATGTAAATCGAGCAATGCTTTGATCAATAAAGCGTAATCTTCTGATTGCGCCATGACCGCAGGTTGCCCTTCATAATTGAGGCGATGAAAGCGGCCACCCACCCACTGATTATTTAAAATAAATGTTGCCGCGTTTGCTGCCAATTTTAGATAATCCCTCTGTCCAAAAACAGCAGCCGCTCGTGCTAAACCAGAAATCATCAAGCTATTCCAAGCTGCAATCATTTTGGGGTCGGTAACAGCGGGAATTCGACCCGGCCACTGGTTGTTTTTTGCTTCCTGGTTGTTACAAGCAGGGGGAAAGGTTTCTAACGCATCCGGAGCTTCACCATAGCGCACTTTAAACAGTTTTGCTAAGGCTTTTTCTACCGTATCGCTGAGTTTCCCCGGATGGCGACGCTGTAAGACATTTTTACCTTCAAAATTTCCCGTTTCTGTGACTGTAAACTGCTCTTTGAGTTGTATTAATTCTTCAGCCGAGAGGAGATTTTCCAGTTCGTCGTAAGTCCAAACATAAAACGCACCTTCCTCTGGTTCTGCGGCTTCGGGAGTCGTAAAACTGTCAGCATCTTGTGCCGCATAAAAATATCCGGTTGGTGCTGTCATCTCTCGTTTTAACCACTCCACTGTCTTCGCGACCGCACGTTCAAACGCAGGTTCGGACAGTCCCAAACTCCACAAATTTGCTAAATATTCGACAATTTGACCGTTGTCGTAGAGCATTTTTTCAAAATGGGGCACTGTCCAAGTTGAGTCAACTGCGTAGCGATGAAACCCGCCTGCTACTTGATCGAAAATCCCGCCTAAAGCTAAGTCTAACCCCCGCTGAGTGCAAACTTGATTGGGGTCATGGGGAGAGTCAACGTTAAACCGCACTCCTCGTAATGCCGACTCAGCATAAGGTGTCATCGGGAAGCTAGGGCCGTAGTCTCTCGCACCAATAATGGCTGTAGCAGTTTCGACTCCTCGCAGCAACAATTCGTTACCTAATGTATCCCCTCCTGAGGATAGTAAGGTTGACTGTTGCAAATTTCCTAAAATTTCATTTTTTAACGCTCCCAATTTGCCTTTTTCTGTGTGATAAAAGCGACGAATTGCTTGCAAAACTTCTAAAAATCCGGGTCGTCCATAGCGGGGGTCTATGGGAAAATAAGTTCCTCCGTAGAAGGGGACGCGATCGCCAGGACTCAGAAAGATATTGAGGGGCCAACCGCCTTGACCGGTCATCATCTGCAAAGCTTGCATATAAATACTGTCTAAGTCTGGTCTTTCTTCCCGATCCACTTTAATGGGGAGAAAGTGAGCATTCATGAATTCAGCGATCGCAGCATTGGAAAACGCTTCTCCTTCCATCACCGTACACCAGTGGCAGCTAGAGTAACCAATAGACAGAAAAATTGGTTTATCTTCACGGTGGGCTTTTTCTAAGGCTTCATCACACCACGGCCACCAGTCAATTGGATTTTCAGCGTGCTTGCGGAGATAAAGGCTCTGGGATTGAGCAAGGCGATTGGTCATAGAATTTTATACTTAAATTTGAGCGGGAATGCGTTTAGTTTTTTTAGTGTACCGTGACAGGTTTGTGTTGATTAAGGATCTCTCATGATGTTTTAATATTATCGCTCCTCAGGTCGCACTCCTATGAATTTATCGAGAAGACTTTTTAATCAACGAGCCGTGCAGCTCTTATTAGCCTCAGCGGTTCCTCCTGTCTTTTTGGGAAAAGAGCAGTTGCCAGAAGCAAATTATTCCTTACCTCCTCTCGATCCTACCAAAGAATTGGCAGCGAAGACCGCTCCGGAGATAGAGCTTTTAGTTCCTACTTTTTTAGGAAATGACCAGCGACGGTTTTATGGGCGTGGCATTCCTAAAGGCTTGAACTTGCTCGATAAATTTCCCTTAGGAAGCGGTCGAACTTTTCTAGGAAGGCGGTCGCAAGTATGGAGTGGTGCGGGGTGGACGGGACAGCCAACAATTACGAGAGATCGAGGAAAAACTTATTTAGTCATAGGTGCTTTCGACCATCACTTAAGAAAAATCGATCTGGCAACTAATCAGGAAGTATGGCGCTATCAATTTGATGATGTGATTAAAGGCTCTTCGACGATTTACATTGATGAAACGGCCAGTGCCGAGAACCGAATTGTGATTTTACAGGGAAGTCGTAGTGGTCCTGGGAAACGGGGAGTTGTTCCGAGTTTCCGAGCAATTTCTTTTAGAACTGGCAAGGAATTGTGGCAATTAGATATTCGCAGAACTCCCAGCTATAGCCGAGATAATGATAGTAGTGCTTTGTTTCTTGGCAAGGGTATAGTGTTCAATGCTGGAGAAAATGCGATCGGATATTTTCTGAATAGTTCAACGAAGATTGCTAAAGAGAAACAGGGCATTAAGCAGCCAGAAATTTTATCAGAAGTGCAACTCTATGAAACAGACGATATCAGAAAACATGGCGGAAATTTGGTTGCGGAATCATCGCCAGCGAGGTGGGGAAACCGCTTGTATTTAGCAGCAGGATCGGGTCATATTTATGGAATCGATCTGAACAGTCGGCAAATTGTTTGGGATTTTTCGACAGGCTCAGATTTAGATGGCACTATTGCTATTTCTAAGTCTGGTAAATTATTTTGTGCGGTGGAAAAACAATATATTCCTGGGAATGGAGGTATCATTAAGTTGAATCCCAATCAAGAGCCACATCAAAGTGTAGAGTGGTTTTTGCCGACTGGCAACCGGAGATTTGCGAGTTGGGAAGGAGGAGTCATTGGCTCGGTAGCACTCAATGATGAATATAATTCTGGAGAGTTTCCTGCCTTGTTTGCGACGAATGCGATTGATGGCAATTTATATATTGGCTCTCAGAATATGAAGACGGGGAAAAAAGTAGAAGTTCCTTGGCGAAAGCAGTCTTATGAGACTCCAGTGATTGTGTTTCAAAAGCAGATTGGTCCTTCTATCTCAACTCCAATTTTTACAGATGGGAATAAATTAATTACGGCTGGATACAATGGAGTTTACTTGTTTAATCTTTATTGGGAGCGAAGCCAATCAAAGGCTCAGAATGCTTTGAAAAATGCCAAAGGGGAGTTTTATCGGTTACGAGTAGAGGAAGCAGGGAGATTTAAACCAGGTTTATCATTTGAAGCAACACCGGTTGTTTGGGAGGGAAAGGTAAGGATTTGTGCGAGGGATGGGTGGATGTACACCTTGGGATAATCTCAGCAGCTGCACCTTATTTTTGGGTGATGGCAAGATTTTTAAAGGGTTGGTTTATTGATTTTTACCTGTTTTGTCATCACAGAATTTAGCTGATTTCTTGGGAGTTTGAGGATAAAATGATCTCAACGCCTGAAACCTCATTTTCATCAATTAACTGGGGAGAACGGCTCAACTGCCAAGTTGATTGGAGATAACCTGATTCTAATCCCATTAAAGGCAGATGATGCTGTTGTAATACCCCTTGAATTCGCTCAAAAGCTTGTGGTAATTGATTGAAGGGAATTCCAGGGAAGGCATGATGGACTGCATGATAATTAAGACCCCCCATTAACCATCCCGTTAAGGCATTTGTTTTGAGATTTCGACCCGTATAAAGCTGGGTCAATTGATGATTCCCTACCTTCCCCCAAAGTCCATAGTGTTCTAAGTGATCCCGTGCTTGTATCACTAGACCGATCGCTCGTTCCATGACCAACCAACATAACAAGTAGCGTAGCAGTTGGTGATGAGTAATCACCCAGGCGAAGATGGTACTCTGTACCACCAGGATTCCCAGGATATCTAACAGCAATTGTCGGCGCATTCTGGGTACAAAAGAGCGGAACTGCCAACCTTTGATGAATGTTTTGATAATTAATCCAATGCCTCCAAATAAGAAAATATCAATCTGCCATTGGTGAGCAACATACCATTGCACGAGGGAGTGAACTTGCTGATATTCTTGTTGTGTCCATTGCACTCGTTCTGGATCTCGCAAGTCAAGTCCGTTCCAACCGTGATGTAAGCGATGTAATTCTGAATAGGTGCTATAGGGCCACAACATTGGCCAACCGATCGATCGCGACACGATCGGATCAAACCAGCGCCACCCCGTGAGTGTTTGGTGAACCATATCATGGGTACAAATTAGCCAGAAGGCGTAGAATAGACCTGCTAAGACAGTTGCAGTCCCGGCAATTATTTCAACAGATGTGACCCAAGCAAGTGTGATTAAGCTGAGGAAGATTAAGCCTAAAAGACTAAAGCGCATCAGTCCGATCCAAGGGTTGACCTGGTGTAAGTCGGCGGTGACTTGCTGTAGAGTTTGAGAAAGGTGATTTAAAGTCATAATTCTTGAGCAATGGGAGGATGGAGAGGAGTGGAATTTAAGGGGGAACCTGCAACGAGCTCGCTGTTTTTGGGCCAACAACGATCCGGTAAAGGCAAGCTGACAGTTGGAGTAACTTTCAGAGGTGAGGGTAGCTGGGTAGCACCTACTTCTGAACTGAGGAAAACTCCTAGGAAAGATAAATTGAGCTTGCTGGAGGAAGAGATGAGCGTACTGCTGACTTGTTTAAAAATAGGTGTTCTCGCCACAATTGGGCTGTCTTTACTTGCGTGCCAATCGGCTGAAAATCTTTCTTCAATTCTCTCATCAGATGACAATTCTGGGGAGCAGGGGTTGTTGGTTCAGTCGGAGAGTGTAGCTGCGACAGCAACGGTTGCGACTAAGGTTTCACCTCCAGCTACGACTCCTTATCCTCGTCGTCCCTTCACGCTCACAGATCAGGTGAAACCGGGTAGTTCCTTCTATGAATTCCGAGCTCGGTTGCAGCAGGCGGTGCGGACTCGCGATGCTAAGTTTATTCGAGCAATCGCAGCGAGCGATATCAAACTTAGTTTCGGCCCGCCGATGAAGCTTGATGAGTTGGAAATTGATCGTCCCACTTCTTTATTTTGGCAGCGGTTAGAGCGGATTATTAGTACAGGTTGTGCGCCCTATGAAGCTCCTCCAGGGAAGTCTGAACAGATCCAAACTTGGGCTTGCCCCCATGTGTTTCAAGCATCACTGGGAGAGCCATTTAGCGACGTTTATATTGTCGGCAGTAATATTAATGTGCGATCGCGGCCCCACGCCGATACTCCGGTGGTAGCAGTGGTGTCCAATGAGGTTGTCAAGTCCGATCCTCATGGTTTTTCTGCTCTCTCAGACTCACAGCGAGCCGCGATGCAAACTTTTGACGGATGGCAACCCATCATTGCACCGAATGGTCAAAGAGGATTTGTTTCAAGTCGCTTTGCTTACGTCCCCGCAGGGTATCGTGGTTTGTTTGAAAACAGAGGCGGTACGTGGAAAATGACTGTTTTTATTACTGGGGATTGAGGCAAATATTACAACAATTTCATCAGGCTCTGGTCGGGGTGGTATCGACTAGCCGATCGCAGCGTTAATGACTCCTAGACGCTCTCACTAAACCTGCCACTTCTACAAGCAATTGCTGAGGATCGACCGGTTTAGTGATATGGCTTTGAAAGCCGAAGGCCAGCGCCTGTTGACGATCAACTTCAGTGGCGTAAGCAGTGAGTGCGATCGCAGGAATCTCTCCCCCTTCTTCTAGCGATCGAGTTCTAAGCTGGCGTATCAGCATATAGCCATCCATCTCACTCATACCAATATCACTCAGCAACAAATCTGGTTTGGCATGAGCGATCGCGGTCAAAGCTTCTGTCGCTGAGGTTACCGAAATCACTTGTGCTCCAGATTGCTCAAGCAAACAGGTGACTAGCTCCAACATATCCGCTTCATCATCCACCACTAAAATCTTCGTACCTTTGAGGTCTAAATTACTATTTAATTGCTGCGGTGTTCCCTCCTTTTGCTCATGAGCAGCTAGCAGCGGTAGAGTCACTGTAAATGTTGCTCCCTTCCCTTCACCTTGACTTTGCGCTCTCACCATACCCCCATGCAATTCCACCAGGTGGCGGACGATCGCTAATCCCAAACCTAATCCGCCAAATTTTCTCGTTGTCCCTCCATCAGCTTGCCGAAAAGATTCAAAAACGAAGGGAAGAAACTCCGGTGAAATTCCACTGCCTGTATCACTCATTTCGATCTGAGCATAAACTCCTTTAGATTCTAACCGGACTTCTACTCGTCCGTCAGCCGGAGTAAATTTAACCGCATTAGCAAGCAAATTCCAGAAGATTTGTTGGAGACGGTTGGCATCCCCTAAAACTTTTACCACCCCCGGTTCAAATTTTGTTTGAATCTGAATTGATTTGGCAGAAGCAGCTAAATTCACTGTTTCAATTGCTGATAAAACGATCGGTGCAATTTCTACTGCTTCAATATTCAGGGTGAGCTTCCCTTGGAGGATAGTAGAGATATCGAGCAAATCTTCAATCAGTTTAACTTCTAACTTAGCATTCCGTTCAATTATTTCCAAGGCACGATCGGTCGTGGCTCGATCAAAGTTTCCAGTCCGAAGTAACTGTACCCATCCTAAAATTGGACTCATGGGTGTTCGGAGTTCGTGGGATAGGACTGCTAAGAATTCATCTTTAATTTGGTTTGCCTGGAGCAATTCTTTATTTTTATTCTCTAGTTTTTGGGAGTAAGTTTGTAACTCTTGATAAAGACCCGCATTTTCTAGAGAAATAGCAGCTTGGGAGGCTAGTAAGCTCAAAATTTGCACATGATTGTGACTAAAAGCACCTTTCGTTAGGTTGTTTTCTAAGTAAAGCATTCCCTTGAGCTTACTTTGATAAATAACGGGTAAGCAAAGCACAGATTTCGGGTGATGTTTGAGAATATAAGGATCGTCAGTAAACAGTCCTTCTGAGCTGGCGTCATTCAACACCAATGGAAACTGACTTCTAATCGCGTAGTTGAGCAAGGCTGTCGGTAAATCGGCAGAGACCTCTAACGGTCTAGGTGGTAAGATAATCTGATTGTCTCTATCTGCAAATCCCTCAGCAACCAGCACCCATTGCCTTCCCTGTTTTAACAACAGAACTCCGGTGATTGCTCCCGCATTTTCGATCGCACTGTTCATTAATTTGTCCAGTAATTGATCGAGAACAATTTCATGGGAAAGTGCCTGAGAAGCCTGGATCGCTGTTGCTAAATCTAATGCTGCTAAACCGATGCCACTGGTATAAGTCGGTACAATTTCTAAAGAAGATTTCACTGGATTTTGAGATAATACTTGCGGATAACGTTCTACTAAATCTTTCACTTTAGCAGTCGCCCCCCAACGTAGATAGCCATAGTAAGCTTCCCTTAAATAATCTCCTGCCACTCGTTCTCGACCCCTTGTAAAGTAAAACTTCGCTGCCAATTCAGCAGCCAGTGCTTCTTCTTGAAAATATCTTTGTTCTCCTGCATTTTTAATCGCACGGTCGTAATACTCCATTGCCCGATCAAATTGCCCCAAAACTCGCGCTTTTTCTGCTTCCACCAGTTCATATTTATGCAGAAAGTTCATTGGGGCAAAGCTCGCCCATTTTTGCATTTTTCCCTGGTTTTCATTCACTTGTTCTAAGATCGCTTTTTTTTGGGAAGACGGAACGATAAAATAAATAGCGAGATGTACTAAAGAATCATAAAAATGAAATAAGGGTACTTCTAGCCAACCTTTAACCCCATCTAAATACTGTTTGGCTTTGACCGCATTTTCAACCGCTGTAAATAACTCGCCAAATAGGTAAGATAAAATTAATTTACTCAAGTAAACATAGTGAATCACTGGGTGTTCATTTAATTGAATGTGTAGGGCTAAAGACTGCTCTTCATTGTAAGCGGGACCCATGAGAGAATAGGGATTACCACCCGACTCTCCGATTAAATTTAAGACAATTTGATGAAAAATTTGATGCCAGTTTAAGGCAGTCTTTTGATTGATTTTAGCAATAGCCTGACCATAAGTTACCATTTCTTTTTCTAGACTTCTTAACTCGCAGCCACTCCAATAAGCATATTGGCATTTAAAGCTAGCAGAATACCCAGCATGAGCTAAGTCTCCATTATCTAATCCACTCAAGTAAGCTTCTTCTAACAGTGATAAACTCTGCTGGATATGATGTTTCCAAGGAAGGATAAATGTTGAGACTTTAAATAAGGTTTGGCTCCTAACTTTACGAGCTTCTAAACGCGCCACTATCTTTAAAGCCAATTGACCAAACTGATACCCAGCTTCAATATCTTGTAAGATCCCACTCAAAACCAGACCGTAATCAGCAAATCCACTCGCTGACAACTCAGTAATTCCAGATTGAATTGATAAATTAACTTGCTGACAAGCCATTAAAATAAAGAGGGTTGGTGCTGACTGATAGGCAGCAGGAACTAAACTAATCATCAGCCGAAGACCTGCCAATTTTTTGGCATCTGTCATAGCAGGTAGGTTAATCAGATCTTCTATATTTTTTCCGGCTAAATTTGTGTTTGTTTCTTGAATGGCTCGTTGAATATCTAGTGGAGTTGGTGACTGAGGGAGGTTGATTCCTAAAATTGCTAAAGCTTGTAATCCTAGTTCGACTGCTTGAAGTAATTTTCTTTGCATTTCATAACTTTTAATTCGGATTTCATAAGCTTTTATTTGATCGAGAAGAGTTTGAGAATGTTGTAAAATTGCCTCAGTCAGGTTCTCCATTTGCTCAAAATCACCAATCAGAAATGCCACTTCTGCGGCTTCTTGATGAAGAGCTAATATTAGTTGATAGTTCTGATGCCAGCCAGAAGTTTCTATTTGCTTCAAACCAGCCTTTAAATAGCGAATGGCTGATTCATAAGCGACTGCTAATTTAGCTTTCTGACCGGCCATTAAGTTTAATTCAGCTAGCTGATATTTTTTGAATTCAGATTCCAGTAAATCGCTGCCATAATTCAGATGATTGACTAAAGCAAAAACAGTTTCTTGGCTATCTTCTGGCGTAAGTTTTTGTAATAATAACTGACCAATTTTTAGATGAATTTCTTTTTTTTGCCAATCTGGGATCAGAGAATAAGCAGCTTGTTGTACGCGGTCGTGTAAAAATCGATAAACAATCTCGCGAGTCCGTGACGCCGAGTCTTTTGTCCAGGGTTCTATCGCTTCAGAAAATTGGAGTGTTTGCTCGCTTTGCTGGGCTTTTAAGTCAATTTCTAGAGGAATTTGCTCTGATTGGTTCACGGGTAAAATAAATCCAACTTCCAGAGCTTCCCATAAATCAGCGCTTGTCTCTGACCAAGATTTTTTATTAACAATACTGAGGAACTCCAAGCTAAATGTATTTCCAATACAGGCAGCAAATTTGAGAATTTCCTGAGTCGTTGGTAATAGCTTTTGAATTCGATTAACCATGAGTTCAACCACATTATCAGTGATGTCGATGCCTTGCAGCTTCTCCATATCCCATTGCCAACAAGCTCGCTCAAAGTTAAAGGATAAAAGCTGGTCTTGATACAGGGATTTCAAGAGTTGGCAAAAAAAGAAAGGATTGCCTTGAGTTTTATAAAAAATTAATTCCGCGAGGGTAAACGACTGCTCTTGTTGACATCGAAAGGTCTCTGTAACTAACTGATTGCAATCAGTGAGAGGCAAAGGTTGAAGAACAATTTCATGAATCGCTATCTCCATCTGCTGAATTTTCTTAAGTATTTGCATCAGGGGATGGCTCGCACTCACTTCCCGATTTCGATAAGTCCCAATCAGTAATAAATATTGATTGTTTGTCGCTTGGAACAGCCACTGAATTAACTTAAGCGAGGCTAAATCTGCCCACTGTAAATCGTCTAAAAATAGCACCAAGGGATGTTCGGGCTGACAAAAGACCTGAATGAATTGTTCAAAGACGAGATGAAATCGATTTTGAGTTTCTGAGGCTTCCAATTGCAAGATTTCAGGTTGAGGACCGATGAGCTGCTCAACTTCAGGGATTACATCAATAATGACTTGACCGTTGACACCCAGTGCTTCTAAAAGTTTCCCCTGCCAAATTGCAATTTGTTCGGGACTCTCAGTGAGTAACTGCCGGATCAAGTCTTGAAATGATTGTATCAAGGCTACATAGGGGATATTGCGCTTAAACTGGTCAAATTTTCCCCAGATAAAATATCCTCGTTGCGACCCGATTCGTTTGCGAAATTCAGCAACCAAAGACGATTTGCCAATGCCAGAGTAACCACTAACCAGCAGCATTTCTGTGGTTCCCTGACTGGCGCGAGTAAAGGCAGCCATCAGCGTATCAATTTCTCTTTCTCTGCCGTAGAGTTTTTGGGGGATGGAAAATTGACTGTTGGTATCTAATTGACCTACCTGGAACCAGGAAATCTGTCCTGTAGTTTGGAGCATCTTGAGACAATTTTCTAGATCTGCTTTTAACCCTAAAGCATTTTGATAGCGGTCTTCAGCTGTTTTTGCCAAAAGCTTCATAACAATATCAGAAACTGCTTGAGGGATCTCCGTTACACCGCGAGTTCTAGAAATTGTTTGGGGAGAAATGGGCGTTTTAGCAATGTGGCAGTGAATTAATTCCAACGGTTCTGTTGATTGAAAAGGCAATTGCCCCGTCAGGATTTCATAGAAAACGACACCGAGAGAATAAAAGTCAGTCCGGTAATCAAGCGAGTGATTAATTCGTCCTGTTTGCTCTGGCGACATATAAGCGAGGGTGCCTTCGAGGAAATTTGGATGCTCGATCGCCTGATTTTCTCTAGACAAACAGGTGGCGAGGCTAAAATCGTGGAGTTTGACTTGTCCTGTCAGGGGAGCAAACAGAACATTAGCCGTCTTCAAATTCTTGTGAATGATTTTATAGGTTAAATGCAGTTGTGCTAGTGTTTCCGCGAGCTGAATCGCGATCGGTAGAAATTCAGTGAGTTCAAGGGAACGCTGAGTGAGAAATTTTGAAAGTGGTTCTCCCTCAAAATCTTCTAGCACCAGCGCTAAGGGACGATGGGAGTCTTCTAAACGATAAGCTTTCAGAACCCCTTGAATCGGGAGAGACTGAAGTATTGTATACTCATGTTCTAACCGAGCAATGTCTGCCCATACTGGATAGTTGGTTTTGAGGAGTTTGAGCAGCACAGATTCTCCATCAGAAACTTTGACGCCACGATAGAGAATGGTACTGCTATCTTCATAGAGCGCTTCTTGGTACTGATATTCTCTCCTCAGCCTATTCATCCTTAGAATCCCCTTCTAGACAATATTGATTCAGAAGGTCTTTCCCCTGACGTAACTGAATCACTTGATATAGCCCTTACTCTATCCTACAATCTGTTTTCAGTTTCATAGGGACTTTGTTGTACTTTAGTTGATGACGATGAGCGGGACTGCTGCGAACGCCTGAATCTCCTTGAACTGTCAAGTAGATTGACTCGCTCTCGTGCCTATAAATTTTTTATTTGGATAAATTTAAGGGTTTGAGGTTCTGGCTGGTGGTGAAATCATCCGATAGTTTTTCCACTAACTTTTACACAAGCTTGCTTCAGCAAAAAAGCTAATTTCACTAAAATTAGGGTGCTATCGTTTATTTTTAGGAACCTGAGAACATCGAACTTTTGCCTGCTTTTTTTGCTACTAAAATTTTGAGGAATTAACAGGGACTTTTCTGTGCTAGTCTAGTTAAGCAGATTTGGAGCAGGTCACGGCTCTGGCGGAGGGATTGGGATCTATCTGGGATCAATTGCGGAATGATTCGTTCAGCATCTAGCTGTTTCAGGAATTCTGCATGAGCTGCTAATTTTTTCTAGCTCTGAAAATGAATGACACCGCCAACATAGGTGAATTTACGTTCGGCTGGTTTTGCTCTTTCAGTAAGCCTTTCACTGAAGTACCATCAATCTTTTACTTTTCGGTAGGACTGTGTTTCAAAACCAATCTTTGACGTTGGCGGTCAATCATCTAGTTTTTAGAACCAAACTTTTGTTTGGCTAGGTCGTAAACATCAATGGTGATTTGAGTAATTCCTAAATCTTGGGCAAATTTTTCAATTTTTTTGCGAGCCGCAGGGCGAACAAAAAAGGGAATTTCCTTCAGCTTTAATTCTGCTTCCGGTGTCCATTCGAGTGGGATGCTCATATCTTCATCCTGATATTAAGGGGTTGATAAACTTTGGGGATTGGCTGATTGTTGTCACTCAATAGTTTACAAGATAAATGGCTGAATGGCAAAATCTCTGAGGGTGCAAGTTAAGTTTTGTTGCACTTTGGTTGCTACAAATGTAACAATGACTTCACAAGCCGTTGCAACAGTCAGCATCACCAAGTTTCTAGCCAGTGGGTAATCACAAACATCATCATTGACAGGGGAAGGGACGCGATAGTATTCATTCCAAATTATCTCTGCATAATCAGCAGCTAAACCAACATGTAGGCAAGGAATGGCGACACTTGCACAGTAATCTTTGACTGTTTGGCGAGCAACGCTATTATCAAATGTATCAACAACTAAACCGCTTTTAGCCAGGAGTTGATCGACATTCGTCGCTGTCAATTTTTTTGAGTGGGAATCAACTTTAACACCTAAAGCACGGTAGAGGTTATTGGCAAGAATTTTTGCTTTCAATGCACCGATATCTGAACGATAATAGGGTTGGGTAGAAAGGTTGCGTTCTTCAATGCGGTCGCAGTCAATAATTTTTAACTGTTCAAATCCCGAACGAGCTAAGTTTTCTGTGATATTTGCACCTAAAGCGCCAACACCACAGAGGGTGATGGGAAAATTTTTCAGCAGGGGCATGACTGCTGGAGAACGGTAGAGTTGTTCGTGAAAAAAAATGGACATAGTAATTGATTATGGGTCATTAGTCAGGGGTGATTAGTTGTTGGTAAAATCACTCAATTTTGAGCATTTTATGAGTGATTACCAACCACTTACTGCTTCCATTCCCGATTGTTCATCTGTTTTCAACGACTCCAACCAGGGATTGTAAATCAAAGTTGCTGTCTAATCCACTGAGGCAGATGCCAGCACTGATCGTAGTAAGGTCATGTTTGGCGATCGCACTGGTATGATGTTCACCTGTGCTGGTCGTCCATTCAACTAACCAATAGTCCTCGCGATCGCGGAACTCCCGCAACTCACCCCCCCCTATCTGCAAGGCTTGCCGCAAGCGCTTTTCATCACGCTGTTGCTGCCACAGAGCGCCAAACTCTTCTGTTTGTTGCGTCACCAACTCATACACAGTCCGCATCTCAGGCGTCATCCCTTTAAAGCAAAGTTGTTGAGGAGAAATCACCTGTTTTAAGGCATCCCTTAAGGCTTCAGCAGGCAACAAATCCGCACGGCGATCGAGTTCTTCAAACCACCAAGAATGACCGTCCCACCTCGCGATAATGGACTCAAAGACGAGCCCCTCAGTCACTAAATAAACAGGAACAGGTTTAGCAGACCCAGTGCGTTGTTTAGCATCCGATTCATTGGCCGGATAAGCTAGCCAAGTTTGCCCCCGCAGTTCATAGGCCAATCGCAAGCGAATGGGTTTGAACAACCGCAGATATTCTGTTAGTTGGGGTAAACTCGGTTCATCAACCACCTCAGCAATTCTTTCATTGACTGGCTGAAAAATTCCCCACCCTTCAAAGTTACGGGGCTTTGGCTTGAAAGTATAAACCAGACCACCGACTCTTGTCCGCACCTTCCCGCCCCCCATGCAAGGAGCCAAGAACTGAGTGTCTCGCAGTTGTGTTTCTTGCGTCGCCAGTTGATTAAGAAGTTTGCGAATATCAGTCACTGTATTTACCTCCAGAAAGGACTAGGGAGTGGGGGTTGACTAGCACATCTGTCTAAGGTTATATTCGAGCGGCATTCATGAAGTTCTGAGCCGATGAAAGTTGGGTGCTTCAATCATAGAGGCTCAACTCGGGCTGGCTTTATATAGCTTAATAGTTAAAGAGGGATCAGCCTTTTACACATCATCACTAGGAGGAGTCGTTTCAGCATGGCAGTTTTTCGGAAAATCTTCAGTGCAGTGGCTGTAGTAGCTAGTTTGGGAGCCGGTTTAATTTTTGCTGATTCAGCAAAGGCTGAGCTGATCGTCTGCAATAAATCCGGGAGTACAGCTTATGTAGCTGTAGGGTATGGTGTGGACGATAACACTTGGCGATCGGAAGGATGGTGGCGAATCGCCCGCGGCACTTGTGAAACAGTGATCCCGGGAGATCTTGACGGTTACTATTACCTGTATGCCGGTGATGAAGATGAAAAATATGTTTGGGAGGGCAACAACAAAAATCATCAATTCTGTGTGAAACCTGATGAAGACTTTAAGCTAACGATGGTTGGTGACAACTGCTCCGGGACTGGTACCGCCCGACGCACATTTTGGGAACTCAATTTGAATGGTCAGAAATCTTTTACCCAAAATTTGACTGGGAACTGATTGAGTGATAAAAGTCTGTTATTAACTCTAGGGTTAGTAACTTTAAGGGTTGCACAACATCAGCAGCGATAAAACCAGTGTTTCCCTTGAACTAGCTTGTCATCATCCCTTGTCAACGTTCACTCTTTTTCAAATAGGAAAAAATCTGTTATGGCATCCCCTAATTTCTTCAAAGTTGCCCTAGCTACTGCTACACTGGCTGTGGCTCTGCTTCCGATTAGCCGTGCTTTAGCTGAATATTCATTCACAGTTACAAACAAAACTAGCAGCGCGATCCGGGAAATTTTGGTATCTGAAGATGGCAAAAGCTGGGGTCATTTTGACGTTGGAAGTGGTATTGGTGCGGGTGAAACAGCGAAGTTAGTGTGGGATAAAAGTACCAACAATGAAAGCTGTACTCAATATATCAAAGCTGTCTATAAGGATGGCAGCGAAGCAGCTCCAGCTAAGTTTAATTTCTGCGAAGAAACCAATTTAGTTTTTGAGTAAATTTTAGCCAGGAGTTCTGCGAGAGCGAAGCTGGAATTAATTTTAATTCCAGCTTCGCTCTTTAACAATTGATGAAGACAAGACCAACAAAAAAATTTATATCGAGCTATATTTTCGACTCCACTTATAGACTTTTTCCTTGTAGGCTTTTAACTAGCGACCGCGACTTCGTTCTCAGTATCTTCATCCTCTTCAAGCCCATACATTTGGCAGATTTCTTCAAGGTCTTGAGGCAAAATAACCCTCGATCTCGCTCGCTGCAATGCTGTTAATAAACGAGTTGCATTGACCGGCGATCGGAGTAAATGCAGTGTCTCTAGCAAACTTTCCAATTCTCTCTCAGACATCAAAACTACATTTTTATTATTGGATCGAGTAATAACGAGGACTTCTCCAGTTTCCACAACGTGATCGCAGAGTTGGTCTAAGTTTGCTTGAGCATCAGCAGATGCAATCTGACTTGGCATAATCCTAGAACTCCCTCTAACAACGCTTTAAAGCTTCTCTGCTTTACTCATAATGATACCTTGCTTTCAAAAAATCAATTTGGTCATCACTCACCAAGTAAACAATGCGGTGTTCCTGGCTTAAGCGACGTGCCCAAGCGCCAGAAAATTCGTATTTGAGGGGTTCAGGCTTACCAATCCCTTCGAGTGGGTCTCGCATAATTTCTCGGACCATCTTGATTAAGCGGAGTGTCGCTTTGCGGTCTGTTTCCACCCAGTATTCCAGGTCTTCTATAAACTCTGGCTGGAAAACAGCTTTGCGTCCGCGACTGGGTTCCCCCTCATCACTCATTTGGTCGGCCTTGAACTCTATTATAAACCTTCCCCCAAACTCTAGAAGATAAAAGATGAGCCTTGCCCACCCCGTTTGTGATGAGCAATACCATTTTATCACCGATCCTTCCTTACCGGAAGCGGTGTATCTAGAATCCCTATTAACAACTCTAGTCAAGAAGGACGAGACAACAAGGACGATCCCCAACTCGATCGGCGGTAGTAATCCCCTGCCTATCTAAAGATTTCTACGGGGACTTGCTTCTACTTGAGTTGGTTTTCAATATGGTTAATAAGAATTTCTCTATCCTCTAGCCAGATTGATGATGCTTTATAAAATTTACCGTAGATCATTGCTGAAACAAATCTATCTTTTGAAGGAATGTTTACGGTAGTAGAGCGCGATCGCACTCGTCAGCAGTCACTCTCTTATGCGAGTAAAAACTCGGCTTACAACACAGTTTTTATTTCAACGTTTAATCGTTTTCTAGAAGGTCAAGAAGGATTCTATGCCTGATGTGGGATCGATCGGTTTTATAAGGAGGCTCTAGCCTAAAATTATATTGCTGATACCAGCGAACTAAATTAGGATTGTTTTGTAAATCCTCCTCAGTTAAAAAACCAGAAATTTGTTTAATGTTCCTTTTTTTTGCCCAGTTAATAACAAACTTTAACAGGGTAGTACCTAAGCCTTTTTTCTGATAATGAGTCAGCTCTTTACAAAGAATCATCTCTTGTAGAAGGATTGTTTGCTGTCATCAACAAAAAAATAGCAATGCCCACCAGCCTAACTGATGAGCAATGCTATTTTATCACTAATCCTCCCTCATCGGCAGGGGTGTATCCAGAATTTCCATCAACAACTCCAACCGAGAAGGACGAGACAATAGCGGAACTAAATTCGGCAAAGAGTAGTAATCTCCCGCAAAGGTAAAGGTTTCCACTGGCACTTGCTTCTGCTTCAATTGATTCTCGATCTGATTAGAATGAGAACCAACTCGCACGATAATCACATTCGGCATCACCGCTAAAGTGCGGCAGTAATGGGTGTAAGCATCTGCAAACAAAGGTGCAGTATTGTCGCCTTCATCTGTCACCAGAATAAACTGCTCAACCACCTGCTTCTTAATCCGCATCGCTTCCACTGCACAACCGCAACTGGTATAACCATTGGCTTGAATGTGCTTAAAAGCCTTTTCCCAATCCGTTAACTCTTTACCCTTTGCCTCAATTAAATAAGGCATTGAGTCAAAGGCATAGACAAACAAAGCAGCATCAGAAACACCAGAAATTAACGCAGCAAGGCGCTTACCTACTTCGATCGCATTCGTCATCGAACCCGACTTATCCACCAGCAACGCCGTCGCCTTAGCAATTTTGCCGCGCTTCTTCACCTGCTCATTTGTCACCGCTTCCAGCTTCGCCGCCGTTGCTTCGTCGAATTCCGCCACCTCAGCAGCGACACTCGCCTTAAACGCCGACACGCGATCGCTCTTCGCCGCCGCCTCCAGCTTCGAGTCAATCAAATTCTTGACTTCCGGGTGATCCATCGCACCCCGACTTTTCAGGGAATTGAGGTTATTAATCACCTCCTGCGGCGACATCGCATGAATCAACGCCACCAATACCGTCGGCGTTATCTGCTTCACCGCACCCACAGCCACCGTGTAAGGGAGATTGTACTCAACAATGAGCGCTGCTTGTTCTGCTGGTGTTGCCGCCTTCGCCAGTTGCTTCAGCTTAAACGCAAGGCTATCGGTTGGCGGTTTATCCTTGAATAGCACCGCATCCGCGCGATCGCTTGGTTTAATGTGCAACGTTGCATAGAGGTGCTTCATCGCCTTACGACTGCGGAGAGCCGCGCGATCGAAGAATTGCGCCTTCTTTTCCCGCGCCTTTAGGTAGCGAGTCACCGCAGTCCGTGCTGAGCGTGGCACTTTGTTCCGGTGTTGCTTCATAAAGTCTACAATGCGAGACACTTCATAGGGCGGAAACTCTTGCAGCATCACAAAACCTGCACCCCGATGCTCCACCAAGTGAGACGTGAGCAAATTCCCCACAAACACTTCTTTGTGATCTCGCACATCACCATTCCGCTGATACCAAACCGCCAAATGACCGTAAAAAATCGGGTCAAGTTCAACAATTAACTGATGAATCTCTGCCACCTTTTCTAATTGGCGGTGAGGGGTGGTGAGCAAACTATTCAGCATTTCTAAACGCAAATCACGTTCTGCTGTATTCATTGGAGCTACCTCCTGTTTCTACAAACTCTTGAGGAGGCAGATGTCGCAGACTCTAATTCATTCACATCCTACACTGCATTAAAACCACTAGCGCCAAGCTCCTCTTCAGAGGAAGATTTGAAAATTTCAGTTGGTTAAAACCAACTTTTGCTATAACGCCGGAATTGATTTTTTCGCTGGGATTTTGCCAGCGATCGCCCGTGCAATCTGTTGATTTAAAAGAGGAGACACCGCACAAATCAAGGGAGCTTTTATCGGTGCCTGCTATTGGTTTCAGGCTTGCAGCGTATTAACCTCAATACGCACCGTTGTTTTTTGGTAGGTTTGTAAGCTCCCAAGGTTGGGGCGCGGCGACAACTGCTATTTAGCCAAAAAATATTACTTCGCGCAAGTTGAAAAAGCCATTGATTCATACACAGGATTTGAACCTGCATAGACTTGAACCTAAATCAAGCGCCTTTTCCATTTGGCTAGTATGTAAGCTTTCCCAGTTAGGGCGCGAAGTATAAAGCCTTAATGGGTCATTTTTCCCAAGTCATTGAGAAGGGTTGTTAAAGTCACTCCGCGCAAGTTAAGAAAGCCGTTGTTCATACGCGGGATTTGAACCCGCGACCGTTTCCTTTACAGGGAAATGCTCTACCACTGAGCGAGTATGTAAGCTTCCTTGATTAGGGCGCGAAGTGCTTGTCAACCACAAGACAGATCTCTGAAAAATATTTAATTTCTGAGGTGCAAAATTGTTAATCTAGCAGACAGAAAATTAGGAAAGAATGCAGGAGTCAGAGGCGCACAAGTTAGAGAAGCTATTTTTACCACCTCTCCCAGTAGCGGAGAGGGTAGGAGTTGAACCTACAATCGATTTTCATCGATTTTACCAATTAGGGTTTGTAAGCTTCTTTGGTGAGGGTACGCCCCTGATCCCTGCCTGCAATCATACCAATTTCAACTCAAAAACTAAAGGAAGAATCGGCTTTTTTTCTATCAAAACTAGCCTTATTTTACCTTCAACTCAGAGCCAAGTTCTAGCCATAAACAGCTTCTGGTCGCACAATTAAGTCACCGCTAGGACGCCGATCGAGGACGTAAGAATTAAAGCGGTCGCGTCCAACATCAAAATGATGGGCAAGGCGTTCTTTAATCGCGCCATCATTCATATTCGAGGTGATGCCTAGCTGCTCTTCTGCCAGATCGTAGGAACGTCCTTCAAAGCGAATATGAACCATGCTGGCACCTCCCGGTTTTAGGTGAGTTTTGGATTTAAGATTGGTAGCTTGTCTGCTTAAGAGTGATGCTTTTACTTCGGTAACGATTGCCAGTATTTGTTAAGAAAACGCTGAGCAACATTACAGCAAAAAACGTCGCTCTAAGTGATAAACTTGTTGGAGATTACGGATTTCTTGGGTGGGTTTTGCCTGTCTCGCTCGTGCATTCCGTCCCTGATTAAGATCCGTCTCATGGGTATGGGAATTTAACTGATTGGGTCGAGATTGACTGAAGTCAGATCGAGTTCGCTCGCTACCGATCAGTCTCAGGTAAAGTAACGACATAACACAGGTGTCTCTTTCAGGAGACTTTCAAAAAGATGTTGGTTGAAAAGCAAATTGCTATTCAGTTTTCAAGGTTCTGGTGTAGCACTCGTGGAAAAGGTTTGTGACCTCTCCTTTTGTTTGCCACATTAATATACTACAAAATACTACAAGCAGTGTCAAGGGGGGTTGGGAAAAATTTTTAAGTCACTCTGCACCTCCCGGTGAAGTTTGTTAAAAAATGGGTGATAGAGGAGTTGAACCTCTCTGGGACCGGTTAAAAGCCGGGTGCATGACCGCTCTGCCAACCACCCATTATTTGATCTAAAATCTGATTGGATGACCTCTGGCTGCAACATCCACTTTGTAAGCGGTTGCGCCGTTGTATTTTGAGAGGCGTAAGATGCCTTTGTGACCAAAACTTTCAGAAGGAGGGACAGCAGCAACTCTCCTGTTTTCTAGGCAAGTTGCGATCGCTGCAACAGCAATTTCTACAGGGACAAGATTATATTTTGTTTGAGGATGGGGGTAGTAGGACTCGAACCTACGACCTTGAGATTAAGAGTCACCTGCTCTAACCAACTGAGCTATACCCCCGTTTCTCAACTATTATAACCTAACTGCCCCCATCTCGATCGAGAGCTTCAGAAATTTTAGGGCGATCGCCAACGACCAACCTCTCCCAGACAGAAAAGCAGAGAACCCAGTCGGTGACTGCCTTTCTGCCAAGACTGCATCTTCTACTTTCCCCACCAGGGGTTGAAAAGACGGATAACAACCTTTCTGCTAGGAGTCAATTCGGCATCATCCTACTCCCGAATTTGAGAGATCACCCCCGCGCCGACGGTGCGACTCCCTTCACGAATGGCAAAGCGCATTCCAGGTTCAATAGCGATCGCTTCTCCCAACTCCACCGCCATCTTCACCCGGTCTCCCGGCATCACCATTTCTGGGGAACTACCATCCGCAGTGGTAAAAGATTTCACCGTTCCCGTGACATCCGTTGTCCGCACGAAAAACTGAGGCCGATAACCAGCAAAAAACGGAGTATTGCGACCGCCTTCTTTGGCTGTCAGGACATAGACCTCAGACTCAAACACAGTATGAGCCGCGATCGACCCTGGCTTAATAATCACCATTCCCCGCTCAATTTCCTGCTTCTGGACGCCACGCAGCAACAAACCGACATTATCCCCAGCGATCGCTTCATCGAGACTCCGGCGGAACATTTCCACGCCAGTAACGGTAGTGCTGCGAATGGTGGTACGACCCACCAGTTCCACCACATCACCCACTTTGATGGTGCCACGCTCGATCCGACCGGTGGCAACCGTACCGCGACCTGCGATCGAGAACACATCCTCAACCGCCATTAGGAACGGTTTATGAATCTCCCGTTTTGGCGTAGGAATATAAGTATCAACCGCATCCATTAGTGCATAAATGCGATCGACCCACTCATTCTCACCCCGTTGAGTGTTTGGGTTCGCTGTCATCTGTTCAAGAGCTTTCAAGGCTGACCCCGCTACAAAGGGAATTTCATCACCCGGAAACTCATAAGCACTCAGGAGCTCGCGGAGTTCCAATTCCACCAGTTCCAGCAATTCTGGATCGTCCACCAAATCAGCTTTATTCATAAACACAACCAACTTGGGAACGCCAACCTGACGCGCCAACAAAATATGTTCGCGAGTCTGAGGCATCGCACCATCCGTTGCGGATACCAGGAGAATTGCACCGTCCATTTGCGCGGCACCGGTAATCATATTTTTGATATAGTCCGCATGGCCGGGACAGTCAATATGAGCGTAGTGGCGATCGATAGTTTCGTACTCAACATGAGCCGTATTAATGGTAATTCCCCGCTCTTGTTCTTCTGGCGCTGCATCAATTTGAGCGTAACCCATCGGTTTTGCCAATCCCTGTGCTGCTAGAGTCATGGTAATTGCCGCAGTCAACGTAGTTTTGCCGTGATCGACGTGACCAATAGTACCGATATTAACGTGGGTTTTAGTCCGCTCAAATTTGGCGCGAGCCATGATGAAATCATCCTCCTTTTAGGGTTAGGTGAAAATTAGAAAATGCAGGACTTATGGGCGTTAGTCTACGCTGAACCCTAACCTTTTAGGTAATTCGCGAGACGCTGACTTTTTCAATCCTCTGCCCTCTAGTCGCACTTTCCAAAACTGCCCCTCCTGGGATCGAACCAGGGACATCTCGATTAACAGTCGAGCGTTCTACCGCTGAACTAAGGAGCAATGATTTGTTAGCAAAAATCCCATCGAAAAACGATGGAATCACCCCTTGCCCAGGAGTCGAACCTGGCAAAATCCGTCTTTAGGAAAGACAGTCCTGCATCCGGCAGGCAAGGGAAACTTTTTATCTAAAATTCTAGTAGGCAATGAGTTCTTTCAGTTCCATTAATCAATAAAAATCAGGCCCCTCTGGATGGAATCGAACCATCACATCCGGCGTTCGTAGCACCAGCGCCATCTCCATTGGCAGAGGGAAATCCACCAGGAAGGTACTGCCCCTTCTGTTGCCGCGTTATCAGCACGGTGTCTCACTTTTCGACTTCTGGTGGTTGAGAGGAAGATGGAGGAATCGAACCCCTACAGTTAACTGTACCCTGGTTTTCAAGACCAGTTGCCGGCCATTCAGCGGCATCTTCCGAAGGGTGTCTGACGGGAATTGAACCCGCTATAACTGGTTCCACAAACCAGCGCCGCTACCGCTTTGGCTTCAGACACCATCAGTGGATCCGGTGGGGGTTGAACCCACAACCTCTTCTTTGCAAGAGAAGCGTTCTCCCATTAGAACTACAGACCCAAAATTGGTGGATTCTGGTCGGATTTGAACCGACATCTTTCTAGCAGCCAGCTAGAGGCTTTACCATTAAGCTACAGACCCATTCAGGATGGGAGCGGTAGGAGTTGAACCCACAACCTCCAAGGTAGAAACTCGGCACTCTCTCCATTGAGCTACGCTCCCATCAAACTTGATAAAAATTTTGCAGGCGATCGCACGGGGTGGCGTGCAAGTAATCAGAGCATTTTGCGTTTTCTCAGCTACTAAAGGAACTCCGCCGATGAGTTATTACACACTCTTTAAAGGATGGCTACTTTTAAGCCAACCTGCCGGGTTCTTAGCACTCCTCGTTCACAAACGCCCACTGCTTTTTGACAGCGTTACTTTTCCTCTCGTACTAAAGTATGTAAGCTCTAAGGATGAGGGCACGCTAAGCGCGATCGCTGTTGGTAAAATAATGTTAGCCAGTGAATTTAATACACCTCCTTCAATTCAAGAGAATTTAATAGCCCCGACAGGATTTGAACCTGCAACCCCTTGCTTGTAAGGCAAACGCTCTACCATTGAGCTACAGGACTATCAAAGCGAGTGATGGGATTTGAACCCATACGCTGAGTGTGGCGCACTCAGATGCTAGCCACTACATCACACCCGCAAATCATCAGAGCGGACAACGAGAGTTAAACTCGTGCCTAGATTTTGGAAGACTCCAAGGCTACTGCTAGACCCGGTCCGCATTCTGAAAGCTGGTGATAGGAATTGAACCTACAACCGACTGATTACAAATCAGTTGCTCTGCCAAATTGAGCTACACCAGCACTGATTTTGGTGACGGGGGTGAGAGTTGCACTCACCGATATCTAGGGTATGAACCTAGTAAGCCGCTCTTGCTTCATCCCCGCGCGATCGCCCAATACCCCTGACTGGATTTGAACCAGTAACCTCTTCGTTCTAAGCGAAGCGCCTGCTTCCAATTGGGCTACAGGGGCTTTTATTGGTACTCCCGACAGGATTTGAACCTGTAAAAACTAGAGCCTCGGTCTAGTGCGTCTTCCGTTCCGCCACGAGAGCAAAAGTTGGCGATTTACCCAGTCCCCCTGACAGGAGTTGAACCTGCAAAACACCCATTCTGAGCGGGTGATGTTTTCCAGTTACATCACAGGGGTAAAGTCGGGATGGTTGGATTTGAACCAACGACTCCTTGGCCCCAAACCAAGGCTTCTGGCCGCTGAATTACATCCCGTTCATGCTCTTGGTGGGAGTCGAACCCACAACCAACAGATTTTAAGTCTGCCGCCTCGTTCCAATTGGGCTACAAGAGCGAGGAAAAATTTGGTACTCCTGGTGAGATTTGAACTCACAACCTGCTGATTTTGAGTCAGCCACCTCTTCCAGTTGGGCTACAGGAGCATCAATTGGCAGCCCCGCCAGGCCTCGAACCTGGACTCTTCTGACTCAAATTCAGATGTGTTGCCAATTACACCACAGGGCTGTAATGCCGGGGTAGGGTTTGAACCTACATATAATTCCTGTTTCAGAGACAGGCGACTTTGCCAATTCGTCTACCCGGCAATGTTTGCAGTGCGATCGTTCGCGAGTGCAACAACAGCTACCCGATCGTTTGGTAGCAATGGGAAGAGCAGGAGTTGAACCCGCCTCTCTTGCTTTTCAGGCAAGCGCTAAAACCGCCTCAGCTACCTCCCCAATAGACATCTCAGAAAAAGAATTTTAAAGCCTTGCCCTATCTGGACAAAAACCTAAATTCGGTGGATGTTTAATCAATGACCTTTATACTTTGCAGCTTCCGCTATTAAAACTTGGTCGTGTTTACTGTGTTCTATTCGGTGACAGTTAGCACAAAGCAATTCACACTTTTCAAGCTCTTGCAAAATCACCTCCCACTTCCGATTTGCTACATTTCCAATATTGAAGTCTTTATTACTAGGCTCTCGGTGGTGAAACTCATAAGCCGGTAGCAGTCCTTTCCACCCACATCGCTGACATTTTCCTCCAAGGTCTTCTACCGCAGCTAACTTAGCGAGGTAACGCCTGATTTTTGTATTACAGGATTGACAACGTCGCCTTTTTCTAGCTGTTGTGCAGCGACCACAAATTGAACAATAATATTCAACTGGTGGCTTTTTATCGAGAACGAGCCGTCTGGTGTTACGGCTGCCAAAAGGTGAACATTCCAAGCAATACTTCCGCCGTTGCAGGTTGCGTTCTTTGCCGTCAATCACAGACTTGACAGAAAAAGGTTTTTTGCATAGGCAGATAGGCATAATTCCACAGTAGCTTAAATGATAGAATCATAAAATTTACCATTTAAGCTCCTAGGAAAAAAGCGGAGAGGACAGGATTTGAACCTGCGTTGGGATGACCCAATTCTGTTTAGCAAACAGACGCCATTAGCCTCTCGGCCACCTCTCCATCTTTGGATGCGGGAGAAGAGATTAAACAACTTCTATCCCGCTATGGGTTGAGCTGGAATTGAACCAGCAAGCGCATTAAGCCACTGTTTTACAGACAGCTTCCTACACCAATAGGAGGGCCAACCCAAAAAATTTGGTCGTGCTGACGGGAGTTGTTGGCGCATACCCGCAATCACCTGATTGAAAGCCAGGCGGCTTAAACCATTTGCCTACAGCACTGTCAATTGGCGAAGGGACTGAGATTTGAACTCAGATCGGTGGTTTTGGAGACCACAGTGTTGCCAGTTACACCATCCCCACATGAGGTCGCAGCGATCGGACTTGAACCGATATCAACCAAGGTATGAACTTGGGGCTTTGCCGTTAAGCTACGCTGCAATCTTACCTAGAAGTCCCGACGAGGTTTGCACTCGCAATCTTCTCCTTGAGGGGGAGACGGCTTGACTTTCGCCTACGGGACTTTGACGGGAGTAACGAGACTTGAACTCGCAACCTTTCGCTCGACAGGCGACTGCTCTAACCAGTTGAGCTATACCCCCGCGAAATCAATCTTTGAAAGATTGGAATTTGGACTGGTGGGCGGTGTAGTTCTCTGTAGTACAGCCCAAGGGGGCAAGTCCAGATTCAGGAGTCAACACCGCCTTTGTCCAAAATGTCGTGACATGGGCAATGAGCTATTTAGTTTTCAAGGTTCAGATAGCGCTTGGACTGGAGCTTTGAGGCTTTTGCCCTCCCGCCATACATTTATACTACAAACATAATACAGAGGTGTCAAGGGGTCTGACAAAAATTTTTTTCTTGGCTCTGGAAGGGGTAGAAACGGAGGAGAGGCTGGTTGCGCTCTAAGCTGTACTACAGGTCTATTTCGGGCTTGCTGAAAAAAGCTAAAACCTGCATTCATGAAGGATTCGGAAGGCATTAAGAACCCTGCCAAGCGCTCCCGAATCTGGTGCTAGACCTCAAAACGTTTGCACTTTTTGTCCGTCCTCTGCTTTCCCCCTTTCCCC
>JBLNEP010000030.1:0-40440 GCA_050262755.1 Actinomycetota bacterium
TTTTCCGTTTCTGAGCTTAAGTCTTTTGTCAATCTCACACCCTTCTCCTTTTTTCTGTACTCTCCTCTCTTTTATACATCACTTTTGAAAAGAGTGCAATTTATTCTGCATAATTACTTAGGAATTAGGACCTCGACGGTTGATGTCATAGGCAAATCCTAAGAAATTAGTGTCAGCATGTAGAAAGAGTCAGAAAATTTAATTTTAAACAGGGTTTTTAGCTTTTGCTTAACTTTAAACTCCGGGTTTTGCTACTTGCCAAATCTCTTGAGCCGAGTGTTCTTGCGACCGCGCGTTGACGAATATTTCCTCTGTCCAGAAACTGAGAGGTGGCTGGGTCTCTGGGGCGTAATGTTCGCCCCTGACCTCGCTGAGGAGATCGCTAGCGGCCCGCACGATCGCCTCAGGTGTTACCAGGCGCAAGCAGTCGTGATGTCCTTCTGGGCAAATGCTTTTGTAGCAGAATTTGCAGGGGACATCGTGGAATAACAGGCGGTGAGGGACGCCCCAAGGCGTATGCTGGGGGTTGGTCAAGGCGTAGAGGTCAACGACGGGAGTACCGACGGCGGCGGCGAGGTGAACGGGGCCAGTGTTGTTGGAGATCAGCAGCGGTGCGGTCGCAATTAAAGCTGCCATTTCCGCTAAATTGAGGGTGCCGACTAAGGAGTGTGACGGTACTCCCATGGCGGTTTGAATGTCGGCAATTAACTCGCGTTCTGGTTCCGTTCCCGTGAATAAGACTTGGAAGTTGCGATCGAGCACCAAGCGGCGACCTACTTCCGCAAACCCGGCCGGCGGATAGCGACGCGACAGCGCCGTTGCGCCGGGATGGAGGATTGCCCAAGGTTGTTGAAGATCGACACCCAGTTTGCTGAGGAGGCGGTGAACGCGGTCGCGATCGCCCTCTGCCACTCGGATCGACATTCGCCGATCGGGGGGGGTACACCCAATACTCGCCACTAAGTCAAGCTGACGGCGGACTTCATGGCGTATCCCCTTCGCAGGTTCCGGGTCGAGTATCCAATGAGTCAGCAATTGATAAGGGTTTTCACGACAGTGGGCCAGTCGTAGGGGAATGTCGGCGAGATAGCAGAGAAACGCTGATGGCAAGGGGTTTTGACTGTACACCGTGAAAATAACGGCGGCGTCAAACTGACGCGATCGCAGCAATTCTACTAACTCAAAGTCAGGGCGGCTGTTTGCCCTCGGTGCGGTGGCTTTCATCCAAGGCGCATCGTAAACAATGCGATCGTCGATCTCAGGAATCAATGAGGTGATAGCAGCAGCGCTTGGTGAGGTTAAAAGGGTCAGGTGGCGATGCGCGGTTTTCAGGGCGCGGATCGCAGGCGTTGCCATCAGCACATCGCCGATCGCGTCTAACCTAACGCATAAAATTTTTTTAGCAGTTTCCCAGGGGTTTGTAGTCATTTTTTTCGGGTTTTTTGGTGAGATTAAATGGATTGAAAAAATTAAGTTTAAGTGGCAGGAACATCCTCGAATTCATAAGTAATATCTTGCTGATTCCTGCAAGCAGCGGTCAAGTGAATTCGCTCAATGATGCGAGTGGTCGAGCGATTTTTTAAATAGGGTAAAATCTGCACAACTCCCCCCAATTCTTCGACCAAGGGCGCTTCTGGTAACTGTTCTCGCCGATAGTCGCCACCTTTCACAAAGACATCGGGGCGAATAGCCCGAATTAGGTTGCAAGGGGTATCTTCATCAAAAGCAATGATTTGATCGACGCAGCTTAAGGCAGTCAGAACTTGAATGCGATCGCTTAAATGATTAATGGGGCGAGTCGGCCCTTTGAGGCGACGGATACTTCGATCGGAATTCACACCAATAATCAACAAATCGCCTAAAGCTTTAGCGCGGTTTAGGTAAGCAATGTGACCGCTGTGCAGAATATCAAAACAACCATTGGTAAAGACAATTCGGCGACCTTGTTGGCGGTGAAATGCCAGCAGTGCGATCAGGGAAGCTAAATCTGTACTATACTTATCTCCAGCGGTAGCGTGGGCTTGTAGTTCTTGCGGGGAACAAGCAGCAGTGCCGTCTTTGGCAGCAACAGCCTCGGCCGCAGCAGAGGCTAGTTCCGCAGCCGCAGCGGTGGTTGCACCCGCAGCCAGGGCGAGGGTAAGGGCGCTCACAAAGGTATCGCCAGCACCCGCAGCGCGACAGTGGGGTCTGGGTTTGGCATAGGTACGGTAGGGGAAGCTGCCGCGATCGAAGATGACTGCGCCTTCTGTGTCGAGGGTGACAGCGACAATTTGAGCGCCTGTGAGGTCGAAGAGTTCGTTTTCGTATAAGCTGATTTGGTCAGCGCGGGAGTTGGGAGTCGAGGTGGCGTCTCGTCTGCGATCGCGAATGCTGAGTAACTGTACTGCCTCCTGATAATTGGGTTTAACGGCGGTGACGCCAACTTGGCGGTAAGCGGTGAGATTTTTGGAGTCAGCGACGAGAATGCGAGGTGTGCAAGACTGGAGGTGTGCGATCGCGCTAATGACGTTGGGTGTCACCACCCCATAGCCATAATCAGAGATGATAATCGCATCACAATCTCGATAACAATGGGCGAGGCAATCAATCAATTTCTGCTCAATTTCCGAGTCGATTGAGTGAGTGCTCCCTGAATCAAATCTTACCAGTAATTGCCCAGAGGCTATCACCCGATGCTTGGCTAATGTCTGGCGACCAAATTGCTGAAAGAGAGACTCAGTAGCAATCCCTCGCTCTGCGAGTGATTGTTGTAAAATTTTACCTTCTAAGTCATCTCCCACCACCGAAAAAAACTTCACCGTTGCTCCTAAACTACGAACATTGACCGCAGTATTCGCAGCCCCCCCAGGGATATATTTACGCTTCGCTAAATTCACAACTGGGACCGGTGCTTCTTGACAGAGGCGTTCAGAAAAACCTTCTAAGTAACAGTCGAGCATGGCATCCCCGATCGCTGCGACTTTCAGCCCTTCAAAGCTATGAATTAAGCTCGATAAATGATTCTTTGTACTCAGAAATTCATCGTTAATCATTCGGATGCCAACCCTCCCCTCACGGGATTCCTCTTGACGAAAGAAGTAATAATGGTTGCAGCTTGATCGAGATCGATTGCCAGATAATCAGGCAACCGCTGGGGTGTTAGCAACCACTCCGTTTCATTGTTATTATCCAGTAAAATTGTTTGGCAACCAGCCCTGTCTCCTGCTTCCACATCATTCAAAATATCACCGATCAACCAAGATTCTGGCAAATTGATTTCATGTTCTTGAGCTGCACGGAGAATTAAACCTGGTTCTGGCTTGCGACAAGCACAGTCAATATTATAGCCAGGAACGGTTCCCTCTGGGTGATGAGGACAATAGTAAAAGCCTGCGAGGGGTACACCAATTTCTGCAAAAAGCTGGCTCAGTTTTGCTTCCACTGCTAGCAGTGATGCTTCGGGAAAATACCCTAAAGCAACACCAGATTGATTGGAAACCACTATCAATTTAAAACCGGAAACATGGAGCGATTGCAACCCCTCCGCTGCCCCCGGTGTTAACCGAATTAAGTCGGGGTTAACATTATAGGGGATATCCTCAATTAAAGTGCCGTCTTTATCTAGAAAAACCGCTCGTTTCGTCATGACTCAAGGGTTCCTAGGTTGAATGTTCATCAAGTTCCAGGTCGCTAGTCCGCGCTCATTTCCCCTTTAAGGCCAAGAAGTTTCGCGCATCGGTAAAACCATCACTTCAGGAATCACCGTTTCTTCTGGCTGCATTAAAACATACCGGATGGTATCTGCTACATTCTTCGGGTCTTGGAGGTTATTCACATCAATATCTGGGAAGCGGTCTAACAGAAAAGGTGTTTGCATTCCCCCGGCTACCACCGCTGTTACTTTAATTTTATGGGGTCTTGCTTCTACGTGCAAAGCATGGCTAAATCCTAGTAACCCCCACTTGCTCGCATGATAAGCTGAAGCATTTGCCCAAGCGCGTTTTGCAGCCGTCGAAACAATATTCACGATGTGACCGCGCTGTTGTTGTTTCATTTGGGGAAGCACGAATTTAGAAAGGATAAAAGGACCGCTCAAATTGACAGCCATAATTCGCTCCCAGTCTGGGACCGCCAGCTCATCAACTGGCAAAGTAACATCAATCCCAGCATTATTGATGAGGATATCTAACTGACCATGTTTAGTAATAATATTGCGAATCGTTTCCTTCACTTGATTCGCATGGGAAACATCCAGCCTCAATGCCTCTGCTTTACCGCCATCGGCTGCAATTTCCAACGCCACCTTGTTGGCTAGTTCTTCTCGAATATCAGCAACAATTGCCGTTGCATTCTGCTCCGCTAACATCCGACAAATTGCTTCGCCAAGTCCTCGACCTCCACCCGTAACCAGTGCTACTTTTCCTTTCAAATCTGGCATGATTTTACTCCCGATTATCCTTCAAACTTTTATAAATTGGTCGTGACTGCTTGAGCGCTGAGCGATCGCCCGGAAGCGTTCATACGCTTGAGAGAAACTTGATGCTTCTGCTCGGCTGTTACTAACAAATGATGGGACCGCATCCTCTCTTCTACTAATTCGCAGAGGAGGTGAATCACCACAATTTGCACCTCTTGAATATGCTGAGTTTCGCTCGCCGGAATCACAATCGAAATATCAGCTAAAGGGTGCAATTCCCCGCCATCTTTCCCCACTAAAGCAATGCAGCGCAAACCTTGGCGACGAGCCACTTCAAAAGCGCGAATTAAGTTGCGAGAGTGGCCACTGGTGCTGATGGCGACGATCGCATCTCCGGGGCGGCCCAGCGCTTCCACCTGGCGGGCAAAGACGTTTTCATATCCTGCATCGTTGGCCCAGGCCGTGAGTACGGCCGTATCAGCATTGAGTGCTAACGCCGGCAGTCCCCGTCGTTCCGGGCATTTGAAGCGGCCAACGAATTCAGCAGCAAAATGTTGAGCGTCGGCCGCGCTGCCGCCATTGCCTGCGATCAAAAGCTTGCCACCCGTGGTAAAGCAAGTGCTGAGGAGTTCAGCAACCTCGAGAATGGCACTGTGGCAGAGCCGCTGAGATCGTTGGAGCGCGGTCACAACGGTTGCAAATCCTTGGGAAACGATCGCGCCGTGAGATTCGAGGCGGTCGCAGCGGTTGGGTGATAAAATGTCTGTGTAGCAATCTGCGATCGCAGCAGTAATTTTTTGCCAAGTAAATAACTCGTTGGCGCGGCGGATTGCATTTTGTCGAAACAAGTTCAATAGTTGCGGGTTTTGGTAAAGGTGGAGGAGACGAGAGGCGATCGCTTCTGGGTCGTTGGGTGGCACGAGATACCCGGTTTCGCCGTCCCGGACTGTGAATTTGATCCCACCCACATTGCTACCGATCGCGGGGGTTCCGCAGGCCATCGCTTCCACGGGGGTAATGCCAAAGGGTTCATACCAAGGCGTGGTGACAAAGACATCGGCGGCGCTGTAGTACAACCTCAACACATCGCGACCGCGTCGTCCGACAAATGTCACTTGGTCACTAACGCCTGCTTCTCGCGCGATCGCCTGCAAGCGGCCAATTTCCGGCGTGATGACCGGATCCGGTTCCTCGGACTCACCCCCCACAATTAGCAGGCGGAAGCACTCTGGCCGGGCATTTTGGGCATTTTTCTCGCTTCCGCCTCTCTGCATTACCCGGATGAGGCCAGCAAACCCACGAATTACCGCATCCACGCCTTTACGGGGAACCATCCGCCCCAGTTGCAGGATGACGCGGTCGCGAGGCGACATTCCCAAGGTGATGCGAGCCAGTTCTTTCCCGATCGGCCAAAACTGACCCGGATCGAAGCCTCCGGGAATGACAACAATTTTCGCAGGATCAGCCTGGTATAAGCGGATCAAGTCTTCCTGTTCTTGGGGACATTCAGCAATGATGCGATCGGCCTCAGCGACAATGCGGTCTTCGATCGCAAACCGCAAGTCAGGAAATTGGTCAGCATCACCCTGGTACAAGCGACGGACGCGACCTAAAGCGTGAAACGTGATCGCAAACGGGATGCCGATCGCTCGTTTAACCTCAGCGGCAACAAGGCCAGACATCCAGAAATTGGCGTGGATCAGGTGATAAGTCTCTCGCTGGCAGTATTTGAGCATAAAGGCGGTAAATTCCGCCATGTAAGGCAATAATTCTTCCTTCCGCACCGAGTCCGGCGGACCAGCGGGAACATGAATGATGCGAACCCCTTGGACCCATTCCGCCTCTAGGGGGAGTAAGTTGCGATCGCGTCGCGTAAACAGATCCACTTCATAACCAATGGCCGCTAAATTCTTCGCTATTTCTCCCACATAAACATTTTGGCCACCCCCATCAACACCTCCCAAGGTTGCGACCGGTGATGCGTGTTCGCTAATGAGGGCAATTCGTTTTTTCATGATTTATTTTCCTCCCGCCATTGCCGGGGTAGAAAGCGAACAATTACAAACTAAAGCAAATGCTTGCTCCCAATCTCTGCTAAATCTTTGAATATTAAATCTTTCCTGCGCTTGTCGGCGAGCTCCGATGCTCAAGCGTTGCGCTTCCGCTGGATTTTCGAGCAATTCCTGCATTTTTTCGATTAAATCTTTGACATCAGTCGCGACATAACCAGAGATGCCATTTTCGACGACTGTCACCATTTCCGCTGTTGCTAACCCGATAATTGGCATTCCAATCATCATCGCTTCACACACCGCCAACCCCAAACTTGTGTAGCGAATGGGATTAAAAAAGAAACGATAGCGAGACTGCACAGCAAAGAGGCGATCGCCTTTAATTTCACCTAAACCGCCGAGGGTTTCTGAATTCATACCGAGCAAATCTAGGGGGATGTGACCGCGCACCCTTTCAAACACATCTTCTCCCAAGCGACGACCTCTGGATTGTAAATTATTGACAACCACAATGCCCCGGTTTAATTCACCCGTATACTGTACCGTTTCTGGCACCATCACCCCATGTTCAATCACACGAGTTGGAGTGCGGTTGCTATCCCACATTAAGTCATTAAAATCCGTCACATGAACGAGTAAAACATTGGGGTCGTCAACAACATGACGGCTATCGGTTGGATGCTGACGGGGCGGATCGTGCTCTAAATAAATGCGGGGTAATTGTCGTTGAGCTGCTGATAAAATTTCATACTGGTCCTCAAGATAGTTTTTAGCAGACTGAAACAAAACACAGTCAAATTCCTGGTTTTTTACCTCCTCAGCCGCTACCTCAAACACCCGATCCGGCCAAGGAATCCCGCTCAGTTTGCCACCGTACCCTTCAGGCTTTCCTGGTTTGACAGGTAAGTAAAATTGGTGGCGAGACTGCACCAACAAGTAGTAAAGATAACTACCGTGAACGTGCCAAGTTAGGATGCGTAGTGGACGCATAGATGTCACCTGCACAATTGCTTTTATTTATAGTGAATGAGTGAGGAAAGCGAAACATCGGACATTTGCCTAAGATGTTTGAGTTTTCGCTTCTTAGCGGTTGTGCAGTTGCACAATTAATCTTGATTTCAGTGACACTGGCATTAGGGAGAAAAGGGAAAATGAGGATGAATTTGATTGTGAGCATTTTTAGCAAAATTCTGATATTCTCTTTCCTAAGAAAGTCCGAGATAACCAGCTTCGATCGAAGCGATTAAATACTAGATTCCCACAAGGGTGAAACTGCCACTGAGAAATAAAACTTCAGCAAAAATAGTCAAGGAATAGCAAGCTGACCCTAAAAATCGTAAGTCAGCGACCATTCTGGTTATAATTTTTTGCAAATTAACTTAGGCTGTTTTTGGAATTAAGCTTTGGCAAGACTGTGCGACTTGACCCTTCAGAGAACTCAGCAGCAAAGCCAGCCGAATTTGCATGGCATCATCAAAGCGACGTAGATCGAGTCCTGTTAAAGAAGCAATCTTATCCAACCGATAGCTGAGGGTATTTCGGTGAATAGAAAGCCGTTTTGCTGTTGTTGATGGGCAGCAGTTTTCTAAGAAAAAAGCATCAATGGTTTCTAACAAATCTACTTGTTGATCCAGGGGACTCAGTAAATGTTTGGCGAGGTCAATTTTTGTCCGCTCATCAGAAATCCCCACAAAAGCCGCTATTCCCAATTCATCTAAACAATGAACTTGATTCGGTCCTTGAAAGCAACGACCTAAAGATAGAGCAGCACGAGCATCTTGGTAGGACTTTGCTAATCCTTGAATACCGGGATGGTGGCGGCCAATGCCAATGCTAATCGCTGTTTTTGTATCGCACCGCAGGCGCGTTAAGAGAGCGGTTGCCGATCGCTTCAAAGCGACCAGATCAGCCCAAGATGGGTTCGACTGACTGCTTTCGCCTCCGCGCTCGGCCCACAGCACTAAATCTTGAGTTGCGCTTGCTTTTAAAACTGCAACTTCCCCATCGCCAATATAAGCACAAATGGTATCGCTGGGCAGGTGAAAAAAGCTAACGATACTGTTAATAATCACTTGCGAGCGCTGTTCAGAATGGTTAAAAATAAACGGAGCAAAATGAGGAGATTGCAAAGAGTTTTTAGTAATTTTCGTGAAGGGAAATTGAGCGGTTTTATGTCCCTCCTCAAGGGTCGGTGTTAAAATATAGTCAGTGGCATCAATTAAGATGACGGCACGGGGTCGGCTAAAGTCCATTCCTAGAATTTGACCTTGCCGTAAAATGTCTGCTTCCTCTGCGATGGTTCCCCGCAGTAAGTCATGAATAAATTTATTTTTGAGTTCATGGCGATCCGGCAACTGAGCGACAGCAACCGTTTGCTTGACCAGCATTTCTACTAACACTTGTACCAGCCGGGGTGAAATCACCTCGTCGTTGTCTGGTTTGGTAATAATGACCTCACCGAAACGCCCATCGCAGCAAATGGGGATACGGAAATTAGGAATGGGTGATAAGAGGTTAGCGCTCTCCAACCCCTTGCTGGCAACCGCTTCTCCTCGGTCATCGATTACGGCAACCCTAGCACAAAGTAGTTCGGAAATTCCCTCGGTTATCGCCTGGGCTACTCGTTCAAACTGTCTCGATAAAGATGCCAAAACCTTCACCTCTTGCTCAAAAAATTGAATGCTTAGCTCACCAGTGGCAGTTGGGAAAGCTTCAGAAGTTCCAACGCTTCACTCACCACTTCTTTGGCTGGAATATCCAGACATTCCATTTGATAGGAGCAGCGGAATTGGTAGCAAGGCGAGCAGTCAGTCGGTCGTCGTAACAGCTTAGCGGGAGCCGTTCGGGGTTGCCACTGACTCTCACATTCCGTGCCGGAAAATAGAATCACCATCGGTCGTTGAAAAGCATCAGCAATGTGCATCGGACCTGAGTCATTGGCAATTACTAAACTAGCTCGCCGGATGATGGCAGCTAATTCAGGAATGGAGGTGCGACCCACTAAGGAAACGATGGAATATCCATCGACTCGATCCAAAATCGGTTCTACCCATTCCATTTCGCGATCGCTCCCCACCACCACTAAAGGCAACCCAGTAGCAGCCACAAGCATTTCTGCCACCGTCGCATAGCGCAGGGGATCGTATCGGCGAGCGACGCAACTGGCACCCGGAGCCAAGACGATAAACGGCTCGTTCGTAGCAATGCCAACCCCCCGCAGTAAGCGATCGCCTTGCATCTGGATCTCCTCAGGCACTTGTAATTCTAAATGGCGACCAAGCGCGGTTAAACCAGCAGACTCCAGTAAAAATAAGTTGCGATCCACTTGGTGTGCTTCATCTGGCAAGGGTTTCACGGACTGGGACAGCACGCTACCGCCAAATTCCTTCGACTGACCAATCCGCTTGGGAATCCCCGCTAAGTAGCAAGCGTAGCCAGGCGGATAAGGAGACTGGGAGAAGCTGGTAAAAATGAGCGCAGCGTCGAACCTGCGTTTCGAGATGGCTTCGATCAATCCTGCTTCACGGATCGGGTTAAACCGCAGGGAACCGGAGGCATCCTGCCAGAGCGCTCGGTGAGTGAGGGTTTCATCGATCCAAGGTAGCAGGGGAGCCACCTGAGCACCAACCGGAGAGGCCATGAGCGCGATGGTAGCATTGGGTAAGTGGTGGCGCAGCGATCGCAGCGCTGGACCCAGCATGACGACATCGCCAACATTATCCAGTCGGATGGCGAGGATGCGCTGAATTTTTTGCCATTCGCTAGGCAACATAGGCATTCTCCTGGTGTAGTAAGTCGAGAGCTTGGGCGATCGCAGCTTCTGGGTTGGTTTGCATAACGATGCGGTGGCGATCGCGATTCAACGGTGCCCAGCGAGCTGGGTCAGAGTGAGTAAAGATGATGATGCTGGGGACGCACAGCGCCGCTGCCAGGTGAGACACTCCGGTGTCGTTGCAAATCAGCAATGCTGCTTGCTTCAGCAGCGCCGCTAAAGCGCCCAAGTTGGTGGCACCCGCTAAATTCAAGCTGGGAGCCTTCATTCTGGAAGCGACGGCTTGGGTGAGTGTTACTTCCTGCGCCGAGCCGGTGAGTACCACGGTTAAGCCATAAGCTGCGAGCGCATCCGCTACTACCGCAAACCGATCGGGGGGCCAGCAGCGCTCTGGATGACTCGCTCCTGGATGGATGCAGGCATAGTTGCCAGGGGTGAGGTTGCGAGCTGCTGCGATCGCGTGCAGTTCTTGCTGGTCCTCCTCCCAGAGCGGGAATTCTAACTCTTCTCCCTGGGCCGGAACCCCTAGAAACTCCAACAGCCGCAGATAGCGCCGCACTTCCGGTTCGCGGAGGAGGTAGGGCAAAAATCCCCTAATATCTGGGCAATACTGACCCGGTGTGAAAAAACCCCCTGTGATACGAGCGTTTAACAGAACGGTCAACGGGTTAGTAATGATGCCACTCCCGTGCATCTGGACCGCGAGGTCAAAGTTTTCCTGCTGCATTTGTTTCAGGAAAGGGGGGAATTGGTGGAGTTTGAGGGGTTGCTCCGGCAACCCTGGATAGCCAGGAAATTCCCACAGTTTGTCCAGATAGTTGCTAAACCGATGGACGAGGGGCTCGATCGCAGGCAAACCCACCAAGGCAATTTCTGCTTGAGGGAAGGCAGCGCGGAGCGATCGCAAGGCGGGAACAGCACAAAGGAAGTCACCGAGTCCAGGAAGCGCCCGGAAAATAGCAATTTTGCACTCATGGGGAAGTGCTGCCAATAACGGTTTTGGCTGATTTTCTCTCCGCTGCTGGTAGGAGGGGTCGGGGTGCTGCTCTGTATAATTCACAAGCGATGAATTGCCAAACAATTGATTGCTTTAACTGATGGTGCGACATCACAGTGGGTTAAAATTGCACCCTGAATTTCACAAAATTAGATGCAAGTAGCGCTTCCTTGCCCACAAGCTTTATCAATTGATTGAATGACCCAGCACTTTCAAGGAAGTCTACGTTTAAATAAAAATAACTGTGGTTAAATTCCTCTTTCTCCTACCCTAAGGCTGAGTTTTATATTAAATTAAAGAGTAATCTTCAATACACTGGTTTAAAGCACTCCCCTGGAAGGGGGAGACCTGCTTTTTTTTGAGGGTGAGATCGTCCGGCGGTTAGGGTTCGACAGAAGGAAGTTCTAAATTATGAGGGCTTTTAATGATGATTTTTGCATCTGACTGCTGGCATAGCTTCATTGTATGAAGATGTTCTTTTTCATCATCTTGAATTGCCTTAAAAACATCATAGAGTGTTTCAATTTTTGGGCGACGAGTGGCAACAGTATGGGAAGTCTGAAAATCATCAAACATATACAGATCTCCCTCTTGGTAGTAATGGAGCGCAATTTCTGGGGCAGGCTGAATTTTCAGTTCAGCTTCATGCTCATTCAGAAAGGTTTCATAGGTTTGGTAAGCGTATTCTTCTATGACTTGATTGAAGTAATGAGCCTGACGGGGAGCGATCAGATACAGAAAGACAAGAAACCAGTAGTAAACGAAGACAACGATTCGAGAAAACCAACGGTCGAACCAATTTTGATTCCCACCCAAAGCTTCAGCAATGCGGAGGTGATGTAATTCGTTCCAAGATTCGGCAAAATGTACTTTAATCTAGTCAGAATTTCGCCATGCTTCCATACTTTCATAAAGGTGGAGAACTGATAAATAAGCAAAGTAGGGGGCGCGAGCAATGGTTTCTAATACATAGAATCTTGCATACCAGCGATTCTGGTAAAGTCGATTTAAAATCGACTCGAATAAGTCAATTATCCATCGGGTCATCTATCAACCTCTCAATTCCTAGAGCGCTTAGTATTAGTTTGATTAAACGATTAATTTATCTCTTAAAATCGGAATAAAATTAAGCTATAAACTAATAAAAAAAATCACTAAATTTACTTGTAATGATTTCTATTTCACTGAAATAAACGGCAAGAAGCTATAGCATTTCTCAGATTAATGAGGTACAGCCATTTTTCCCCCTTTCCCCTTTCCCCCCTTTTTTTTCCTTTTTCCTCTTCCCCTCTCGCAAATTTCAACGAGCATCAGCATCTACCCTCGTCGAAGTAGCAGGTCTTAATAAGCCCCGTAAACGTGCAATTTCTATCCCTATAGTTTTGTACCCAACTCGATCAAAAAGAACCACAACTTTATCACTTTCGTAGCGCATCACTAACCCTTCTCCCCAGGTGGTATGAACAACGCGACTATTGAGGGGGAATAGCTGGAGGCTGTCATTTTTTTCCATTGTAATCCCCGCTTTACAGTTATCACAAAAACCACAAGGTTCCTCAAGGATTTCACCAAAATAGTTGAGCAAATACTCACGGCGACAGCCCCGAACTTCCGCATAACCTCGCATCATTTCTAAGCGCGATCGCTCATACTGCTGACGACGCTCTTGAGCCTGAAGCACTTCCGTTGTGACTTCACTCAAATCCACTCCTTCCTCACTCGCTGTCACCTCACCGGTGGGCAAAGTTTCCACAGCACCCAGTTCAGCTAAATGAGAGAGTGCTTTTGTCAATTTCGACTTAGAAAGGTCAGTTTTTTCCTGCAACTCTGTCGGCGCGATCGGTTGTTCTTCATTCTGGACAAACTCAGCTACTCGCTCGACGACCTCCGCATCTAGTTGACCTTTACTCGCTAAAAATCGTCGAATTTTTAAGTCCTCAGAATCATAAAATAAAAGTGCTTTTGCCAGTTCTCCATCGCGACCCGCTCGCCCAATTTCCTGATAATAAGAATCGAGAGAATCACTGATATTATAGTGAAAAACAAAGCGAACATTCGGTTTATCAACGCCCATCCCAAACGCAGTCGTTGCTACCAGTACCTCAATTTCATCTCCCATAAAAGCAGCTTGAACTTCTTGGCGCTCGCTGGTTTTCATCCCAGCATGGTAGAAACGACTGGGGATGCCTCTTTCACTCAGATATTCGGCGATTTCCTCCGTGTACTTGCGAGTTGCGCCATAGATAATTCCTGGCTTTTCGGTCCGACTCACTTGAGAGAACAAAGCCTCTAATTTCTCTGCTTTTTCCTCAAACCGCTCAACGCCAAGCCAGATATTGGGTCGATCGAATCCTTGCACCACGACGCAAGGATCTCGCATCCCTAAACGCAACACAATTTCTTCCCGAACCAGTGGCGCAGCAGTTGCAGTCAAAGCTAAAATTCGAGGATGACCTAAACTGGTGATGGTGCTGCCCAGTCGCAGATAATCAGGCCGGAAACTGTGACCCCACTCACTGATACAGTGCGCTTCATCTACCACAAATAAGGTAAGCTTGGCAGTTTCTAGGCGTTCTAAGATTTCTGACTGATTAAATTGCTCCGGAGCGAGAAATAAAAACTCTAAATTTCCCCGTTCCCACTGAGCCAAAACTTCTTGTCGCTCTGCTTCTGTGAGCGTAGAATTCAGCACCGCCGCCGCACCCAGTTCCTGCTTGGAAATCGCTTCCACTTGATCGCATTGGAGGGCAAGTAGTGGCGATACAACCACCGCAGAACCACCCAGCAAACGAGTTGCAATTTGATAAATTGCTGATTTTCCCGATCCCGTCGGCATCACTGCTAGGGTATCGCGACCGCTGAGAATCCCTTGGATCGCAGTTTCCTGACCTGGCCGCAGAGAGTCATAACCAAATTCCGATCGCGCAATTTGCTCAAGTTTTTGCTGGTGTTTCCGTGGCCTCCCCATCGTCTAACCTTGCCTTTTCGCGGGTTATTCCCGGCGCTGTTGGTAATCTTCTGAAGACATCGGGTCTAATTCCCACCGACGAGTATCTCGTTCATTGAGAAGGTCGTTGGTGCGGATATCCGTGCGATCGTCCATCTCTAACCCGACTGCGGCGCCCAGTTCGTCCACGATATCCTGATCGGGAGTTGAGACAGTTCCCCCAACGGCTTCATCGCCTACCATCGCAGCTTGATCCCAAGCGGCATCAAGATCGCCACCCGTGAGTTCAGGACTGGCGGCATGGTACTGCTCGCGACGCTGACGCAGGGTGCGTCCGCCGATGTTATACCCTGGCAAGTCTTTCACACCGGTACCGTAGGATTCGGTAATGCTCTGGGGAAGGTCGCCAAAATTTTCTTCCTCGGCTGTATCGGATCGGGTTTGCTCGGTTGGCTCAACCATGATGCTTACTGCTCCTCAAATCAATTGATTGACTATTACTACTACCAGGGAGACTGGGCGCGATCGCTAAAACTTCTCTTGGTTAGCAGTTGCCATCTCTCGGTAAGCTGCATCCTGGGCATCCTACCCCAGTGCGATCGCGCTCAAGTTTACTCTGGTTCGTCCTCTGACTGGAGGTTTTGATCGGGGCGTTGAGTCGCGAGAGAATTATCCGTAATTTCCTCTCCCTCTCTCACCGGTTTCAGAATTTCGCTCAAATCACCGGTTGGATCTTCCATCGAACCCAAACCTGTATCAATGATGCCATTGGCGTTCGTATTCGGTTTAGCTGAGGTGCTTTTATGACTGGCATGACCTCCGGGCATAACTGTTTCCTCTCTTCCCTAAAGATATCCTCAGCATAGACTTGTTTCTGATCCCCAATACTCTATCCTCAGGCTTAAAAGCAACTCCATATAAAGAGAGGGATTCTATCGCTACTCGTGACTGTTTAATCCCCCAGAGAATTTAGCTAACTAAGCCATCCCACTCTGAATTCATCTCTCAGGATTCCGCTGGAATGAAAATCAATCTGATTCATTTTTTTCTAGAGAATGCTTTAACCCTCCCCGATCAAACTTGCAGTTCAATTCAACGGTGACCCCCTCACAAAATCAGTCTTACCTTCGGTAATCTTCATAAAAATTAATCAGATCTTCTAGTTAAGCATATTCACAAAGATAGAGGTATTAATGGAACCCTTAGGCTAGGATTACACTACGTACAGAGAATGAATCAACTGAGGAAAACAGAAGGTGAGTCGAGCTAGTCCGTTGAACTGATCTGTAGCACTGTCATCAAGAATCGGCATCTTGCCTGCTCTCCAGAAACAGGAAATCGATCGGGAGTACAGGCAGCTTATCTGTGCTGTTTTTCCGGTTATTTTTTGGGAGAGCCAGCGCTGATTTTCCTTAGTAACCCTGAGCAAAAAGGGAATCAAACTGAGAAGATTGAGTTGGCTTTTTTCACCTTTGGCAAGAGGTCTAATGTACACCCTTGGAATTAATGCAGTTTACCACGATTCAGCGGCTTGTCTGGTGCAGAGTGGGCAAGTAATTGCCGCTGCTGAAGAAGAACGCTTCACCCAAATCAAACATGGCAAGCGACCCATTCCCTTCTCAACTTATGAACTACCGTTTCATGCGATCGCTTATTGCCTGCAAGCAGCGGGAATTACCCTAGCAGAAGTCGATCAAATTGCTTACTCTTACGACCCCTTTATTTTACTCGGTCAATCCCATCACAATCCGGTCATTACGCTTCCTCTCGAACCCAGCGCTCACCCCATCCCAACCGAGTGGGAATCCGTTTGGGACCCGCTATTTTTATCATCAATTGTGAATGCGCCCCGTCATTTAGCGGGCGGTGTTCCCCACCACTTACAACCTCTTTTTGCGGGGGCGCGGTGGGATGGCCCTTATCAATGGCATTTCGTACCCCATCACCTCGCTCATGCAGCTAGTGCTTTCTATCCTTCACCGTTTGAAGAAGCAGCAATTCTTACCCTAGATGGACGAGGGGAAAAAGCTACCACGAGCTATGCCATGGGTCAAGGAAATAAGCTTCACTTTTTAGGGCAAGTGGAGATGCCTCATTCCCTAGGAATTCTCTACGAACAAGTCACCGAATATTTGGGATTTTTGCACGCTTCTGATGAGTATAAAGTGATGGCGCTGGCTTCCTTTGGTGAACCCAGCTATGTCAGTGAGTTTCGAGAAATTATCCAATTAGGGGAAGGGGGTCAATACACCATTCATCCCCCCCAACTGTCAACACGTTTTGGACCCCCTCGTCGCCGAGGAGAACCTTTAAAGCAGCAGCATTACAACCTCGCTCATTCTTTACAAATAGTCTTAGAAGAAACAGTCTTAGCAATTGCCAATTGGCTCCACAAAACGACACAAATGGATTCTCTCTGCATGGCGGGAGGGGTAGCGCTCAATTGCGTCCTCAATGCACGACTGCGCGAACAAAGTCCTTTCCAAAATATTTGGGTGCAACCAGCAGCAGGAGACGCAGGGACAGCCTTAGGCGCAGCACTTTGGCTGGATCTCAAAGAAGGTTCTGGGGAGCGTTTATACAGAATGGAAAGCACTTTTCTGGGTCCCAGTTACAGAGATGAAGAAATAGAAAAGTTTTTGATCGAGTCGAAACTTACGTATTGTAAATTAACTGATATTGCCGAAGAAGTTGCCGAAATTTTAGCGCAAGATCAAATCATCGGTTGGTTTCAAGGGCGAATGGAATTTGGACCCAGAGCCTTGGGAGGGCGTTCAATTCTAGCCTCACCGCTAAATCCTACCATGCAAGCACGGTTAAATGAAATCAAAGATCGAGAAGATTTTCGCCCGGTTGCCCCTGTCGTTTTAGAGGAAGAAGCTGCCCACTGGTTTGCTAAAGCTGATGTTTCCCCTTTTATGCTATTTGTCTATGACATATTGCGTGAAAAAGCGGAAAAAATCCCCGCAGTCCAGCACGTAGATGGTACAGCGAGGATTCAAACAGTCAATCGCAAACAAAACCCTGTTTATTATGATTTAATTCGGGCTTTTCAACGGCGAACTGGAGTGCCAGTTCTTGTAAATACTTCCTTTAATACCAGGGGAAAACCAATTGTTTGTTCGCCACGAGAGGCGATTGAGTGTTTTTGGACTTCGCCGCTGGATGCGTTGGTAATGGGTTCCTTTTTGTTAACAAAATCAGAGGCTGCTCTACTTAGATAGCAAATCCTAATGATTCATTATTCATGAGTGCAATGATTCGTGTTTCTGTGGTAGTACCAACTTTTAAACGCCCTGGATCGCTCAACAGATGTCTCGCTGCACTCAGCGAGCAAGATTGCGATCGATTTGCCTATGAAGTCATTATTGCGGACGATGCAGGCAGTGAAGAGACAAGGCAGTTGGTAGAGAATTGGAATCAACGCCATGCCCTCTTTGTTAACTCTTTAGTGAGGGAAGGAAAGTACAAGGCAGATCTGGCAGAAACACGGGTTAATGTAGATTCATTAATCTCTTTATATCCTCTCAATCTCGATTCTGAATCAGGTTCGCTGGTGGTTCATCCCCGGTCCCATGCTTGTTCTGCTATTGCTTCTACGCCTTTATTTCGTTACATTCGGGTTACAGGAAAGCATGGGCCAGCGGCAGCACGAAATACAGGTTGGCGGGCTGCTAGGGGTGCGATCGTCGCCTTTACTGATGATGATTGCATTCCCAGTCGCAGTTGGTTGCGGGCTGGAGTTAGCGCTTTGACAGAGGGAATTGCAGGAGTCAGGGGACGGATCATTGTGCCTTTGCCAAACTCACCCACTGACTACGAACTCAATGCTGCTGGGTTGGAGACGGGTGAATTTGTAACGGCTAATTGTTTTTATCGGCGGGATGCGATCGCGACGGTGGGTGGCTTTGATGAGCGTTTTACAACGGCTTGGCGTGAGGATAGCGATCTGTTTTTTTCATTACTAGAATGTGGTTATCAGTTTAGGGAGGCGCCCGATGCAATTGTAGTTCATCCCATCCGCCCAGCACCTTGGGGCGTTAGCTTGAATCAGCAACGTAAGAGTATGTTTAATGCTCTTTTGTATAAAAAACATCCGGTTTTATATCGGAAAAAGCTTCGACCCGTGACTCCTTGGCATTATTACTGGATCGTGGGGTCATTGCTCGCTGCTATCGTCTTACAAGGCAATGGGAGTTCACTGTTAGCCCTGATCTTTTTCTGTGGCTGGGTGTTTATGACAGGGCGTTTTTGCCTGAAGCGATTGGCTCGAACTTCTCATAGCCTTTCGCATCTGACCGAAATGATTGTCACCTCTGTATTAATTCCCCCCCTCTCAATTTTTTGGCGAATTTTTGGCGCATTTAAATTTAAGGTATTTTTTCTTTAAAGATAGAAAAGAGAACGCAATTAAAACTGTTCTTTATTTGAGTTAATTCTGAGTTGAAAGCCGATGAAACGAGACTCTTTTTCTCACTCCTGGACTCAGGTCATTATGCCATTAGCTTTAATCTTTGGCTTGTTCCTCATGCTCAGCCTTAATCCAGGGCAAAGTGAAGCAAGAGCCGTGCCCAATAATCCACTGGAACCTTGGTTAAAGCTACTGATTGGATATTTAGCATCGGGGGCAGAAATTGCGGCTGCATTGGTGATAGGGGCCGGAATTTTTCGCAGCATCGCAGTCTATGCAAGCACTTTATTTTCACAATCCGAGAGGCGATTAAATGTCACAGAGCCTATTCGGTTACGATTGGGGCGCATCCTGACTTTGGGATTAGAATTTACTGTGGCAGCCGATATCCTCCGCACGGCCGTTGCACCGACTCGTCAAGATATTTTAAATTTGGGAGCAATTGTTTTTTTGCGAACGCTCTTGAATTATTTCTTAGAATTAGAAATTCGTCAAGGAGAGGAACGGCATCAGTCTAATCGAGGACAAATTGAATCGAGTTAAGTATTTAGGAAAGATGAGAATTTAGCAAAAAATATAGTAACTAAGAACGATCATGAACGAACTTTTTAACGTCAATTGGGAAAGACTATTTATTCCAGATACTCCAATTCTAGAAATTTTCATCCGGGGGTCAGTTGTTTATTTCGCCATCTTTTTTCTCTTGCGTTTTGTATTACAACGCCAAGCGGGAGTCGTTGGGATTACGGACTTGTTAGTCGTCGTGCTGATTGCAGATGCTGCTCAAAACGCAATGGCCGATGATTATCACTCAATTTCTGATGGTATTTTGCTCGTAGCAACCCTGATTTTTTGGAGTTACACTCTTGATTGGTTAGGCTACAAATTTCCCCGCTGCCAACGCTTACTCCATCCCCAACCACTCCCCCTGATCAAAAACGGTCGTCTCCTGCGAAAAAATATGCGTCGAGAGTTGATTACCGAGAACGAATTAATGTCTCAACTACGGGAACAAGGAGTGGAAGAGCTTAGTGCAGTCAAAATAGCTTATATGGAAGGAGATGGTTACATTAGCATTATTAAACATCAGGAGAATGAGCAGCAGCGAAAAGAGCGAAGAGCTAACTAAGGTCCTGGTTTAATTCCCTTTCACAAACAGTATGAAACTCCCTACTTATGTTCAAATTGAACCAGTGGGACAGTGCAATCTCCGCTGTCAAATGTGTTCAATTCAATTTCGGAAAGATGGCTTTCCCTATGGGCCACCAGCTTTCATGAAATTTGAAACTTTTACCCGCATTATTGACCAGTTCGTCGGCTTGCAAGACTTGCACCTGCAAGGATTGGGAGAACCGATGATGCACCCGCAATTTTTTGAGATGATTCGTTATGCAACTGAGCGAGGGATTCGGGTAACAACCAACTCAAATTTAACCCTTGTAAATCAAAAACGTGCTGAGCTTTTTGTGACAAGCGGTTTAAAGTGTTTACACGTTTCTCTGGATGGAGCAACAGCAGAAACTTATGAAAAAATCCGCGTGGGGTCGAACTTTGAGCAGGTCACGAATCACTTAAAATGGGTCTTAGAGTGGAAGCAAAAATTAGAGAGTTCTTATCCACATCTTCACTTGGTGATGGTAGTGATGCAGCAGAATTTACACGAGCTACCAGATTTAGTAAAATTAGCTCATCAATGGTCAGTTGAGCAGATGTTTGTGCAACACCTTTGTCATGATTTTGGCGAATCAAGTTTACCAGCTCAGTATCAACCGATGCGAGAGTTTGTGCAAGCTCAAACTCTCCTAGCAGAAGACAAAGAACGGGTTGAATATTACTTCGGAGAAGCACGACAGTTAGCGCAGGAATTCGGGGTAAATTTGCGCTTGCCACGCACGGAACCGCGCCTGCACCCGCCCGGTACACCCGGTCAAAAGCGGTGCGACTGGCCTTGGAAGGGTGCGTACATTAGCTATCAGGGTGAGGCGATGCCTTGCTGCATGGTTTCCACACCCGATCGCATCAATTTTGGCAAGATCATCGAGCAGGGAGTTGAAGAAACTTGGAATGGGGAAGCTTACCAGTTATTCCGGGAGCAATTAGCCTCAGAGGAACCACCGGAAGTTTGTCGCTCTTGTTCCCTGTATTCGGGTACATTTTAAGGAGCAGAATCGCTAAAAATCTTGAAGAATTCGGAAAGGCGATCGCCAAATCTACACACTAGGAGTGTGAGGTAGCTCAGCCACATTTATTCCTTTAGTGCCATGAACCCATCACAACTTTTAGACCATCATGGATCGTTGTGACGCTTAGCTCCAGGTTGCCATGACTGTTGCTCTCCAACTCCCTAGCTCGCTGCACTTAGATGCGCCGACGTTCCGAACTTTGTTAGAACGACAGGGGCCGTCCTTAGGGTTGTGGCGGGCCGCAGAAATCGCGGTTTTACGCGAACAAACTTATCAACCGCCCGTGCTCGATCTCGGTTGTGGCGACGGTTTGGTAACATCAATGGTATTGTCACGAGTTGCGATCGGGCTAGATCCTGATGAAAGACCATTAGTTCAAGCAAAAAAGCGGGGAATTTATGACCGCCTGATCTCCTTACCCGCTCAAAATTCCCAAATTCCCGATCGCAGCATCGGCACCGTCGTGAGCAATTCCGTTCTCGAACACATTCCGCAAGTGGATGCCGTGTTAGCAGCAGTCGCTCAGATGCTGAAACCCAATGGCAGACTGATCTTCACCACGCCAACGGCAGCGTTCAGCGAATGGTTAGCATTGCCGATCGCCTCCTATGCCAACTGGCGCAACCAGCAACTCTGTCATCTGAACTTGTGGTCAGTTGCAGGGTGGACGCAAAAATTAGAGCGAGTCGGCCTAGAAGTGGAAACAGTGCGACCCTATCTGCGTCGGGAGTTGGTGAGTGCGTGGGATGCCTTAGAACTATTGCAGCAAATCTGGATCGGCAAGTGGCGAGCGTTTGGAGTTGTCTGGCGACGCCTTCCCCCCTCCACCCTCGATCGCATGGCCGAGTGGTTATCCCGCTTGGATCTGGCTGCTGCCGCTCCCGGTGGCGGTTGCTTGATCGCAGCACGTAAGCGTTAAACTCTGTAACGATGGCAACGGTTGATATCCTCCTCCCAACTTGTAACCGCCGAGAATCCCTGATTTTCACCCTTTCCGGCGTGGCAGCGCAAACACTCGCGGATCTCCGGGTGATAGTTGCCGATCAAAGTGATGAACCCGCCACCCATTCACCGGTGGTTAAAACCTTGGAACGCGCGATCGCAGCGAGAGGTGGCTCAGTCGAATGGCACTACCGCTTTCCCTCACAAGGCATTGCGGAACAGCGTGATTTTCTGCTTAAATGTGCGACTGCTGCTCACATTCTCTACCTAGATGATGATGTGTTCATGGAACCTTGGGTCTTGGAGCACCTCCTGAAAACCTTGCAAGCAGAACAATGTGGCTTTGTGGGTGCGTTTCCCACGGGTCTGTCTTTCCGGGACGATGTGCGGCCCCACCAGCAACACATCGAGTTTTGGGACGGCCCCGTGCGGCCAGAAGTTGTCAACCCCGGTTCCTCAGAATGGGAGCGATCGCAGCTACACCGCGCCGCGAACCAATACCACGTCAGCAAAACACTACCACCTGGGGAAATCCTGCGCTATAAAGTTGCTTGGGTTGCCTCCTGCATCCTCTATGACCGCGCTAAATTATTAGAAATTGGTGGCTTTTCTTTCTGGTCACGCTTGCCTCGCTATCACTCAGGGGAAGAAGTCCTCGTGCAAAACCTCTTGATGCGGCGGTGGGGTGGCTGTGCCATTATCCCTTCAGGAACCTATCACGCAGAAGTCCCCTCAACGGTTTTAAATCCAGCGGGGACTGTAGACGGACACGCACTGGATCTGCTATCAGAAATGATTGCTCGCTATGCACCAGAAACAGAACAAGTTCTTCCTCATTATAGACAACAATGACTAATCTGTTGAGGTGAGCTATTTAAAGCTGGGTAAAATCTAGCATTGAGTCGTGAAAAGCTAACCAGACAAGCGGAGTTTGACGGTTCAGCAACTCATGAAACTTGAAGCTCCAGATGCAACTCCTCAAAACAAATATCCTGCTTGCCTGTTGCCAGGTATCCCCTATTATAATCGCTATTATTCCTCCTACCCCATCTCCTCCTCAACTCTATGACCCTCACCCAGCTTTCTTCACCCAAAACTCCCCCAGAATTAACAGCCGCTAAATTCACAGATTTGCGTTCCCTGATGGCGGTTCACCAACTCGATGGCTATTTCATCCCTGCTGTAGACGAACACTTAAATTTATCTGTCCCGGAAGCTAAGCAGCGACGAGCTTGGCTCAGCGGTTTTAACGGTTCTGCTGGGGATTTATTAGTCTTAGCAGATACCGCTTGGCTATTTGTAGATTCCCGCTACCACGAACAAGCGGATTTACAAGTCGAGCCGTCATTAATTCAAGTCTGTAAATTGGGAAAAGAGGGTCATTTAACCTTATTAGCGACTTTAGAAAGGTTAGCTCAAGCTGCTGCCAACAATCAAAGGAGGTTCCGCTTAGGATTTGACCCTTTCACCCTCTCTTTAGAACAATTTCAGACCTGGATCGAGCAACTTTCATTCGCTCACTTACAATTACTCCCAGTCGCAGAAAACTTAATCGATCTTCTCCGCCGTCAAAGTCCTTGGAACGAGTTAGACCCCATCCTTCCTGTCGGAGAGTCTCCCCTCTTTGAATTGCCTTTTGAGCTAACAGGAGAAACGGCAGCCCAAAAATTAGATCGGGTCCGAGAATGGATGAGCGATCGCCACCTTCATCTCCTCCCCATTACTAATCTGAATCAAATCGCTTGGTTGTTGAATTTACGGGGGGAGGATCTGCCCTATATCCCGGTGTTTATCGCTTATGCGATCCTGACTCTTGAGACAGCTTTTTTATTTACAAATTTAACGCGAATTCCCGCTGAAATCCAGCAACAATTGCTTGACAATGTAACGTTGATGCCTTACGAGGAATACCCAGAAACGCTCAAACTTTTAGTGGCTCAACAAAGCAATTCCCGCACCCTACTCGACCCCAAGCATACGACGACTGGCACTTATCAGATCTTATTAACAGAGCAGTCCCAGGATGAGCAAGAGGATCGAAAAATTTTCTTTGATACTCATCCCCTTGAAGCCATGAAAGCTTGTAAAAATGCTGTTGAAATTGAGCAGATAAAAACAGCAAATTTAAAAGCAAGTCGTGCAAAAGTTCGTACCCTTAAATGGGTATCAAATCAGCTTGATAGTGGTAAAATTTTGAGCGAGTTAGACGTAGCGGTTGCAATCGAGCGGTTTTATCGAGAGGAAGCAAATTTTCAATGCTTAAGCTTTGCCACCATTGCAGCAATTGGCGGGAATGGTGCGATTGTTCACTACAAAAATGCAAGTTCTGATGCAGAATTAAAGCCTGGTTCTCTATTATTGTTGGATTCAGGTGCACAGTTCATTGCAGGTACGACGGATGATACAAGAACGATAATCATCGGAGAGCCAACGCCTTTACAAATCGAGCGTTATACGGCGGTTTTAATCGCTCATATTAACTGTGCAATGCAGCAGTTTCCTAAAGGAACAACGGGGATGCAATTAGACGCAATTGCACGGTCGAGTTTATGGCAATTCAGATTAGACTATGGTCATGGCACGGGACATGGAGTTGGGCATTTTCTCAGCGGTCATGAAGGCCCCTTTGCCCTTAATAAGTTATCACAATATCCCCTTGTACCGGGAATGGTAACTAGCATAGAACCAGGTTATTATGAATCTGGCTGGGGTGGAATTCGGTTGGAAAATTTGTATGTCATCAAAGAAGTTGCCACCGAAAACGACACGAGTTGGTATGGATTTGAACCACTCACTTATATTCCTTTTGCTCAGAAATTGATTAATTTTAATCGCCTCACCCCTCAGCAACACTGCTGGTTACAACAGTACAATACAGCCGTTCTAGAAAAGTTAGCTCCTACTTTAGAGCCTACCGAAGTTCAGTGGTTAAAACAAGAAATGGGAATCGCCTAATTTTTGTTGTAATTTCCCAAACAATTGAATCTTGAGGAGTAAAAGTCATGGTCGGAATTGTCATCGTTTCTCATAGCAAAAACTTAGCTTTAGGAGTGAAAGAGTTAGCTCTGCAAATGGTTCAAGGCAAGGTAAATTTGGCGCTGGCGGCGGGGATCAATGACCCAGAAAATCCCTTTGGCACGGATGCTATGCAAGTTTATGCAGCCATTGAATCGGTTTACAGTGAGGATGGAGTGGTTATTTTAATGGATTTGGGGAGCGCGGTGATGAGTGCAGAAATGGCCTTAGAATTTCTGCCCGAAGAGAAACAAAAGAAGGTGAAATTATGCGAAGCTCCCTTGGTAGAGGGTGCGATCGCGGCAGCAGTTCAAGCGGCTGCGGGTGCTAATCTCGAACGAGTTTTGGCAGAAGCAAAAGGAGCCTTAGCTGCTAAAATCAGTCAGTTAAGTCCGGCAGAAAGTTTCGCAAATCCACCGATTTGTACCGATGAGCAACCAACCGCTCAAATCTCCCTCACTGTACAAAACTTGATGGGTTTACACGCTCGTCCTGCTGCTAAATTTGTTGCGACTGCGTCTCAGTTTAAAGCTGAACTGACGGTGCAGAATGTTACCACTCGCAGCAAAATTGTTAATGCCAAAAGTATTAGTCAAATTATGGCGTTAGGGGTTCGCCAAAATCAGGAGATGATCGTGACTGCTGCTGGTTGTGACGCAACTGAAGCCTTAGCAGCCTTACAACAGCTTTGCCTCGATCGCTTCGGTGAGGGACAGGTACAGGAAGCAACGCAACAAGTAACGAATTCTGTAAAAACTATAACCGATGATTTTTATTCTTTTAAAGGGATTCCGGTGTCTCCTGGGATTGCAATGGCTCCCGTCATTACTGCTCACTTAACGAGGAAGCAGCTACAACCACAACCAACCGAAAATCCTCTCCAAGAGTGGGAGCAGTTACAAGCAGCCATTCATACAGCTCGCGATCGCATCAAACACCTCCGTCAGCAAACTGCTTTACAAGTGGGACATGAGGAGGCAGCTATGTTTGAGGCTCATTTATTGTGTTTGGACGATCCAGAAATTTTAGAGGGAACGCGCCACTTGATTTTTGAGCAAAGTATTACGGCAGCCTCAGCTTGGCAGAGTGCGATCGCGCTAGCCGCTCAGCAATGTGAAGCGTTATCAGATTCTTACTTGCAAGCGCGAGCCATTGATATTAGGGATGTCGGCGAACGGGTGCTGGAAATTCTCACGGGAAAAACAGCAGTTTCCTTAGATTTATCTGAGCCAGGAATTTTAATTGCTGATGATTTAACACCTTCTCAAACTGCCTTATTAGATGTTACCAAAGTATTGGGAATTTGCACCGCGAGGGGGAGTGCAACTGCTCATGCTGCGATTTTAGCGAGAGCGATCGGGATACCGGCGGTGATGGGATTGGGTGAAAATTTGCTGAGTTTAAAAAATGGCGATTTCATCGCGATGGATGGGGAAACAGGGGAAGTTTGGCTGCAACCCAATCAGGGGAAGCTAGAAGCATTAACGCTGAAAAAAGAGCGTCAAAAATCGACCCTTCAAGCTTTAAAATCTTTCGCACAACAACCCGCTCTCACTCGCGACGGACATTCCCTTAAAGTTATGGCAAATATCAGCCATTTAACCGATGCTAAAATCCTGTTGGAAAATGGAGCTGAGGGAGTCGGATTATTGCGGAGCGAGTTTTTATATTTGGAACGGGAAACGGCTCCGACTGAAGACGAACAGTTAGCAGTTTATCAGGAGATTGCTACTCTAATTTCGCCTCATCCGGTGATGATTCGTGTCTTAGATATTGGTGGAGATAAACCCATTTCTTATTTCAAGTTTCCACCGGAAGCGAATCCGTTTTTAGGATGGCGGGGTATTCGCTTTTTATTAGAGACTGAGGAGTTATTAAGAATTCAATTCAGGGCGGTTTTAAGAGCGAGCGCGACTCAAAACTTGAAAGTAATTTTACCAATGGTTTCGTCCGTACAAGAGGTGAAAAAAGCTAAGGAAATTCTGGAAAGTATTAAAGCAGAATTACAGCAAAAATCACTTCCCTTTGACGATCAACTGCAAGTAGGAATTATGGTGGAAATACCCGCAGCGGTGGCAATGGCCGCTGAATTGGCAGCAACGGTGGATTTTTTTAGTATTGGTACGAATGATTTAACTCAGTATGTGATGGCCTGCGACCGGACTAATCCGAAAGTTGCTGCTCTCGCGGATGCGTTTGAGCCCGCGGTTTTGCGAATGATTCAGCAAACGGTCATTGCCGCTCACCAGGCTAATATTAGGGTGGGAATCTGCGGCGAGTTGGCATCCTCCCCTTTAGCGACACCCATTTTAGTCGGAATGGGAGTTGATGAACTGAGTATGAATCCATCAGCAATTCCGGCTATTAAAGCAACTCTTTCACAGTTAACCAGGAGAGAAGCTGAAAGGATTGCTGGGGAAGTATTACAGTTCGATTCAGCAGTGACTGTTAAAGAATATCTCGATCATCTTCATTGCAGTTGGAATGATTTGGGTGGGAATCGGTAATTCTCACCGCAATCAGTTATACCTATTCCCGCAATTAATCCCTCTCTCAGCTTGCATTTCGTTCCCTCATTAACGTGGTGGCGATGCTTTCTGGTAGGCAATCTAAATCAGCACTGCCATCAGCGGCTTTAATCGGTGAATTAAAAGTATAGCAGGGGTCGCAAACTCCTGTATCGAAGACTTGAAGAATCCACCGATCGGGCAATCCTTCTAAACCAATTTTTACGGTGTACCAACCCTGTGGAGAAAAGTGAGACTCTAAAATTTCAAACCACTCTTTCTCGTCTTCTGGAATTTCCAGATCGGTCATCAGAAAGTCAAAGGCGATTTGTCCTGCCTCAGTTGCGTTCATAATTCTCCAAAATGAAAGTTACCTGACAAACGGTCAAAGTCGAGATAAAGTATAAACGAAAGAAGCAACAAAGAGGTGGTTGTGGCTAAAAAACGTTTAATTATTGAAATGGGTATGGGAGTAGACCAGCATGGACAAGAACCAACAGTAGCCGCAGCGAGGGCTGTCCGGAATGCGATCGCCCATAACGCCTTACCAGGTGTCTGGGAAGTTGCCGGTTTAAGCGACCCCGATCGAATGATTGTGGAAGTCAAAGTTGCAGTTCCTTATCCAGAACAAGTGCGATCCCCGGAGGTATTAGCGGTTTTACCCTTTGGTCGCAAAACTCTTACCGTTGAACCAGGTGGGATGGTGGTTCAGGGTCGAGCGATCGCGTCTCTCAATGATAAAAATGACGAAATGCTGATTGCTGTGGCGGCTGTTACAGTTTGGGTGGAAACTCAGGAACCTTAGTTACAGTAATCTTCCAAAAGATACCGCAGTAGGAACGCTGACTTGAGTGCTAATCAACTCATAGAATTAGAAACAAATCTTTAGAAAAACCATGAAAAAATTCATTAATAACCCCAATGATGTAGTCCGCGAAAGCTTGGAAGGAATGGCCGCCGCCCACCCCGATTTAATCAAAGTTCACTTCGACCCTCCCATTATTTACCGGGCCGACGCACCCATTGCCAACAAAGTTGCAATTATCTCTGGTGGTGGTAGTGGTCACGAACCGATGCACGGGGGTTTTGTGGGGTTGGGAATGCTGGATGCCGCCTGTCCCGGTGAAGTTTTTACCTCTCCCACTCCTGACTCAATGTTAGCAGCCGCTAAACTCGTCAATGGCGGGGCTGGCATCCTGAATATTGTTAAAAATTACAGCGGGGATGTCATGAATTTTGAGATGGCGGCGGAACTCGCTCACTCAGAAGGCATTCCCATTGCAAATATCTTGATCGATGATGATGTTGCGGTAAAAGATAGTCTTTATACCCAAGGACGGCGCGGCGTTGGCACAACAGTTCTTGCTGAAAAAATCTGCGGGGCGGCAGCCGCACAAGGATATGATTTACAACAACTGGCTCATCTCTGTCGTCGCGTGAATCAGAATGGTCGCAGCATGGGAATGGCCTTAACTTCCTGTACTGTACCAGCAAAAGGGAGTCCAACTTTTAGCTTGGGTGAGGGTGAAATTGAATTCGGGATCGGTATTCATGGTGAACCAGGACGCCAGAGACTCCCTCTTAAATCTGCGGATGCAATGACCGAAATGCTGGCGCTTTCTATTATTGAAGATTCAGCTTATACCCGCACGGTGCGTGAGTGGGATGCTGAAACAGCAGAATGGGTCGAAGTGCAATTAACAGATCCGCCGTTTCAAAGTGGCGATCGCATCCTCGCCTTTGTCAATGGCATGGGAGGGACACCGCTGTCTGAGTTATACATTATTTATCGCAAATTAGCGACAATCTGCGAACAGAAAGGGTTGCCAATTATTCGGAATTTAATCGGCCCTTACATCACCTCTCTGGAAATGCAAGGCTGCTCGATTACGCTGCTGAAGTTGGATGAGGAGACGATCGAGTTATGGGATGCTCCTGTGAAAACCCCTGCTTGGCGCTGGGGGATCTAAGGGAGATGAGCGATCGCGGCTCTCCATCATCCCTGTCCTACCAAAACTCTCAGAAATAGCGGCTGAGGCAGAGGGTGAGTGGCAAGGGAAAGAGAGTGAGACCGGGTGATTTCTCCTCTCGGAGTTGGGAAGCTAAAGTCTGGGGAAAAGTGGCTGTTTTACAGAAAATTTAGATTGGGATCAGAGGTGGTTAGGGTGGCAAAAGAGCAAATGATTCAGTGGTTGCAAGCAGTGGCAACGGTGATAGAAGAAAATAAGGATGATTTGACGGCCCTCGACGCGGCCATTGGCGATGCCGATCATGGCATTAATATGAATCGAGGGTTTCAAAAGGTTGTGACTCAGTTGCCAAGTGTGGCCGATCAAGATCTGGGTAGCATCCTGAAAACAGTAAGCATGACGTTGATTTCCACGGTGGGCGGTGCTAGTGGACCCCTTTATGGCACTCTGTTTCTGAAGATGAGTACCGTTTTAGCGGGCAAATCAGAATTGACAGATGAGGATTGGGTGGCTTGCTTTCAAGCAGCGGTTGAGGGAGTGATACAGCGCGGAAAAGCAAGTTTAGGGGATAAAACGATGTTAGATGCCCTTGCGCCTGCATCTGTTGCTTTTCAACAAGCGATCGCTCAGGGAGATTGTTTAGAAATCGCCTTAGAAGCTGCGGTAGCTGCTGCTGAATCAGGAATGAAAAACACCATTCCCCTGATTGCCAAAAAAGGGAGAGCGAGTTATTTAGGCGAGCGCAGTATCGGTCACCAAGACCCCGGTGCCACTTCCACTTATCTTATTTTGCAGACACTCTTACAAGTTGTGAACAACTCTTCCCCTTTTGCGGAGGAAGTCCTTCCTGAGACTGAGTGAATGGCGGAAAAAAATTCGACCGTACTTGATCGAGAACCACCTCTGGGGAGAGGTTGCCCTAGCTGATTAGCGCTTAAACTCTGCCTAGAACAGCACAACAACTTGCATCTCTTAAAGTAAGGCACGATGAAAGCTCAAAAAGAACTCTGGCGAGTCATCTTAACCGTATCAATCATAGTAGTAGGGGTGCTGCATTTTGTCTCCTGGGACCAGTTTGTCAGAATCGTACCCCCACAACTCCCCTATCCCAAAGCATTAGTCTATATCAGTGGCTTTTTTGAGATTTTAGGGGGGATTGGATTGTTAGTTCCTCCCGTCAGTCGCGCTGCTGCTTGGGGACTCATTGCTCTGTTTATCGCTGTTTTCCCCGCCAATATCAACCAGGCCATCAATAACATTCCCATCGATGGAATTCCTCATCACCAACTCTTATATTGGATCAGACTCCCGTTTCAAGCAGTCTTAATTGCTTGGGCCTGGCAGTACACTCAACCTGATGAAGGAATGCCCCGCGCTTCCATCTTGCCTGGCCAAGCAGACTCAAATTGAGGCAGAAATGGCAAGGCAAGTGCAAGCTACTTTCTCTAGCGGCTTTCACGGCTGCTATTCGTCTCCTTCCTCCTCTAATCCTTCGAGCGTGTCGGTATCTATCTGCACAAGGCGAATGTGCTTGTATCCGAGCTTGATTTCAAACTCGTCTCCCGGCTTTAATCCCATTTCTTGGGTATAGCTGGCCCCAATCACAATTGACCCATTTTTGTGAACTGTTGTCCGATAACTTGCTTCTCGACCCCTGCCGTCCCCTTTACTCTTCTCTAGCTCTATTCCTTTAGCAGCGAGAACTGAGTCGTAAAATTCCGCTAGGTTAATGCGAGTTTCGCCACCTTTGGTCACTGTGTAGTAGCCACAGAGTTTGGCTAGTTCTCTACGGGGCAAGTCACCACTGCTTTTAATTTTTTGAAGGAGGGCTTTCCCCGTTAAGGGAGCCGTTGCTATTTCTGTCATTGATACTACCTCGCGATTTTTTACTATAGTATTTTAATTAGAACATACCTGCTCAACTTTCTTTCACACTCATCACACTTCTTCAACTCACTTTGTAAAAAAGTCAGAATTCCCTGATAGAGCTAAGTCTGAAAATGCCCTCAATCAAAGACACTGAGGCGTAAAGCTTGGGCTATTTGTTCTAAAATCAACAAACCCACGACAGAATTTCCATTTGGGTCGAGCGGTGGACTGTAGCAGGCAATTGCTCCTTGACGAGGGATCACAGACAGTATTGCTCCGCTCACCCCGGACTTTGTCGGTAGTCCCACTTGGACAGCAAATTGACTTGCTGCTTGATACAATCCACAGGTAGTCATGATTGCCTTTACGATCCGAGTGTATTCCGACCAAGCGGGATTCGGAGGCTGCACCAGCAACATCCCTAAGCGAGCTAAATCCCCAATAGTTCCTGATAGACAACAAATGTGATTATAGGTATCAAGAGCGCTTTGGGCATCCTCCACATAACCAGAAGAAGCTAATTCAAACGCGATCGCTTGATTGTACGGATTCGGAGCAGAATAAACCGAAGTCAGCATCAACTCATCCAAAAATAGCTGGCAATTTCCCTGTTGGTTGAGCCAAGAACACAAAGTTTCACAACGGGCCCAACCCCCTTGACCCGGTATCATAGAAGCCAGCGCGATCGCCCCACTATTAATCATCGGATTTCTCGGTCGTCCCCCATCCAGTTGGAGTTGAGATAAAGCATTAAACGGTTGCTCAGATGCTTCGCAGCCAACCCGGTCAAAAACGGCTCCTGTACCGAATTTGCAGAGCAAATAAAGCAAGACAAACGGCTTGATCGTACTCATGAGAGGAAAGGATTTAGCACCGTTGCCGACAGAATACACCTGACCACCAATTCCCAGAATTTGCAAAGCAAAATCCGTTCGCTCAGCCTCCGCTAGCCGCGGGATATAACTGGGAAGCTGACCGGATTGGCAATGAACCATCGTCGCCGTCACCCACGCTTCCAGTTGCTCCTGTCCTAGACTAGCAAGATTCGTTCCAGCTATTTTCAAGGCTCAACCCTCTATATTTTACTTGACCTGCTTTGAGTTTTATTAGTAACCCCTGGCAATTTGCTACGACCCCTCACCGCTCACCTCTGGAATGGATTCCTGTTTTTGAACTCCCATCCTTTACAGATTGATAGTTTTTCTTGCTGCTAATCGTCAAGGTTGATTCAAGAATACCACTTCTCTATTCAGGGATAGGAGATTGCCACTAAAAATTTCCAGTTCAGCCAGTACCTTAGTGGCAGACTCCTTGATGGCAGCAGCAAGGGTTCACCTTCGTTACATTCCTGATAGTGAACCTAGCTTTTGCCTGCTAGCCCCTTGCTCCCCAGTCAACTTTTGATATCATAGTTCAATAAGCTTTCAGAGAATACTTCCGCACTTTTGCATCAAGCTAATTTTTTTATAATTCTCTTAAGCTTTGGTCTCTAAAATTTTATTTTTTGCAAATACAGGTAAACTTTAATGACAATCAATGACCATCCCTCTACTATCTTGATTGTTGAAAATCAGCTCAATGCTCTGGGGTCTTTATCTAATTTATTGAGAGAGCATGGATATATAATTGAGCAAGTCAATGAGCAGTTTATCCTCTCGAACCCTCCAATTAACCCGCTGCCAGATTTAATTTTAATTGATATTTTAAAGTTTGATGAAAATATAAAAAAAATTTGCAGGCAATTAAAAAAAAGAGAGGATTCCAGCGAAATAGCTATTATTTTTTTAGGAGTATTTAACCCTTTAGAGCGACTTAAAGTTTTTGAAATTGGAGGGGATGAATATATTAATAAACCCTTTAAAAACCAAGAACTACTAGCACGGATTCAACAGCGATTAAATTGGAAAAAGTGCTATAAACAGTTAAAAATAGAAAATACTAAACTACAAGAAACGATTCTAGAGAATCAGTTAAAAATATCCATTCTAGAAGAAGCCTCTGCAAGACCCGTAATTATTAATGATTTCGATCAAGAAAATCTGAAGATTAAAGAACAAATAAAAATTATTAAATCGCTCTATGAAGTTGCTGCTACTAGCCAGCTTAGTTTCGATCGGCGCGTCCGTCTTTTATTAGCAATGGGGCGACGTTACTTTGGTTTAGAAATCGGGATGCTCGCGCGGATTCAGGAAGCAAATCAGTATCAAATCTTAGCCACAGACCTATCATCATCTAAATCTCTGATTCATCCGGGTGATATTTTTGAGCTTGAGCCAATAATTGATGATGCTAGCCCTCAAAGGCATTCAACTATCAATTTATTGACCACCCCCGATCGGGAATCGCCTGAGCCGAAATTCGTTCTTCAGGCTAAAACTCACGTAAATATCCACGTAAAAGTGGGGGGTGAAAACTATGCAATTCTGATTTTTTTGAATTTAAATCAACAGCGGCTCTATCAAGAAGCCAAAGACCAGGAAATGTTGAAATTTATGGCTCAGTGGCTTGGTCACGAAATCGAACGCAATCAAGCAAAAGTTGCTCTCGAAAAGCAGATTCAGCGAGCCTTACTGCTCAGCCAAATCACTCAAGAAATTCGTTCCAGCTTACAGCCAGAACAAATCTTTAAAATTGCAACGATTCAAATCGGCCAAGCCTTTGGTGTCAGTCGCTGTTTAATTCATACCTACATTAGCAAACCTCAACCTCAGATTCCCTTAGTGGCCGAGTATCTCCAAGGGGACTGGAGTTCCCTTGGCAATTTATTAATTCCTGTAGTTGGTAATCCCCATGCTGAATTAATGATCGCTCAAGACCAGGCGATTTCCTCCCCAAACGTTTACTCAGATTCCTTGTTGCAGATGGCTCAACCTCTTTGCTCTCAAATAAAATTAAAATCTATGTTAGCAATTCGCACCTCTTATCATGGGGAGCCAAATGGAGCAATCTGCCTGCACCAGTGCGACCGCTACCGTCAGTGGGAGCTAGAAGAAATAGAATTATTAGAAGCCATCGCGGCTCAAGTGGGAATTGCGACCGCTCAAGCTAAATTGTTAGAACAAGAGAAAGAACAGCGTCTAGAACTTGACCGCCAGAATCAACAGCTACAGACAGAAATCAGCATCCGCCTTCATGCTGAACAAGCATTACAAGAAAGTCAACGCTTGATTCAAGCAATTGCTGATGCTAACCCTAACTTACTCTATGTGTACGACTTAATTGAAAAACGCCCTATCTATACGAATCAAAAAATTAGTCATATCCTCGGCTATGAACCGCAAGAGCTGCTAGCGCTACCTTCCGAAGAAATCTTAAATTTACTACATCCCGACGATTTAGAGGGAGTCCGTCAATACTATCAACAGTTTTATACCGCTAAAAATGCAGAGATTCTCGAGTCTGAGTACCGAGTTAAGCACAAAAATGGGGAATGGCACTGGCTGCATAGCTGGGCTACTGTCTTTACGAGAAATGCTGAGGGAGAGCCAATTCAAATTATTGGGAATGCCAGTGATATTAGCACTCGCAAAAAAGCTGAGGAAGAGTTGAGAGCTTCCCAGCAAAGGTTATCATTTTTAGTTCAGCAAACGCCTTTAGCAATGATTGAATGGAATACAAATCTAGAAATTATTGCTTGGAATCCAGCCGCAGAAAAAATTTTTGGCTATAGCGCCTCAGAAATCATGGGTCACAATGCGATGGAACTCCTGGTTGCTGAGTGCTTGCAAGCAGAAATTAATCAAGTAGTCACTGATTTACACGGCCAACGGGGCAGAACTCACTATATTAATGAAAATCTGAGAAAAGATGGTAGAATTATTACCTGTGAATGGTATAATACTGCTATCATCGACGACCAAGGCAATGTGATTGGCGGCGCCGCCGTGGTAGTAGATATCACAGAGCGTAAAAAAGCTGAATCGAGGTTGCAAGAGAGTGCTTTTCGGGAGAGAGCAATTGCGAGAACCCTCGAAAAAATGCGTCAAACATTAGATTTAGAAACAATTTTCTGTAACACCACTTCGGAACTACGACAAGCGCTCAACTGCGATCGCGTCGCTATCTACCACTTCCACCCTGATTGGAGTGGCTCTTTTGTCACCGAGTCGGTTACTGAGGGTTGGGTTCCTCTCGTGGAGGGGAATCATACCCTACTGCAACTCCAAGCTACCATGCTGGAGGAACCCACTTGTAGGGCCAGACAATGGAGCCACCCCGATCATTTTGTGCAGGATACTTATCTCCAAAAAACCTGTGGTGGAATTTATAACCAAAGTATGACCTACCGTTGCGTTGAAGATATCTATCAAAAAGGTTTTACTGATTGTTATCTCCACCTTTTAGAACAGCTTCAAGCCAAAGCTTATATTATTGTTCCCATCTTTAGTGGCAATAAACTTTGGGGATTACTAGCTTCTTATCAAAATTCTGCACCCCGACAGTGGAGTGAAGCAGAAATCAACATCGCGGTTCATGTTGGTACTCAGTTGGGGGTAGCTGTGCAGCAAGCTGAGTTATTCGCCCATACTCAAAGACAGTCAGCGGAACTCAGAAAAGCCAAAGAAGCAGCCGAAGTTGCCAACCGTGCCAAAAGTCAATTTCTGGCTGCGATGAGCCATGAACTCCGCACGCCACTCAACGCAATTCTTGGTTTTTCTCAAGTGATGACTCGTGATTTTTCTATTCAGCCAGAACACAGAGAATACTTAGAGATCATTAACCGTAGTGGGGAACATTTGCTAGCACTGATTAATGATGTACTCTCCATGTCTAAAATTGAAGCGGGTCAGCTCACCCTCAGTGAAGAATGTTTTGATTTAACTCAGTTCTTAACTTCAATTCAAGAAATCTTACAACTTAAAGCTCAGTCAAAAAACTTGAGCTTTAATCTTGAAAAAAATAACCCTCTTCCTTGCTTTATCAAAAGTGACGCGGCTAAATTACGCCAAGTCTTAATTAATTTGCTTGATAATGCCATCAAATTCACCGAAAAAGGAAGCGTGGTTTGGCGGATCAGAGTGCATCCAGAAACTCTCAACCAGAGTTCTACCTGCACCCTTCAGTTTGAAATTGCAGATACTGGACCTGGCATTTCTCCTTCAGAACTTCCTATTTTATTTGAACCTTTTGTACAAACTGAAACTGGGCGAAAATCTATGCAAGGAACGGGCTTAGGATTGCCCATTAGCCAAAAGTTTGTGCAAATGCTGGGGGGGAGGATCGGAGTACACAGTCAACTCGGTCAGGGAACAATTTTTTCGTTTGAAATCCCGGTAACATTAGCAACTGAAATAGACAAACAAGAGCCATGTCCGGCTCAACGAATTATTGGTTTAGAAGCAGGGCAACCCCCTTATCGCATCTTAGTTGTTGAAGATATAATCGAAAACCGTAAACTGTTACTTAAACTATTAGGAACTGTAGGGTTTGAAGTGCGCGAAGCGGTGAACGGTGAAGAAGCAATTGCCCTATGGTCAAGTTGGAAACCTCATCTAATTTTGATGGATATGCAGATGCCAGTGCTGGATGGAAATGAGGCAACTCGACAGATTAAGCAAGCTCCTGAGGGAGAGGATACGGTGATTATTGCCCTGACTGCTAGTGCCTTTGAGGAGCAGCAAGAAAGAATTTTATCTGCGGGTTGTGACGATTTTATGTGTAAACCTTTCCGAGAAGAAATCCTTTTTGAGAAGATAGCATCATACTTGGGGGTACGATACCAATATGAAGCCGAGCCGGAATCAACCTCTACATTGCTGCCAGCTTTAACTAACCGGTTAACGGTAGAAAATTTGAGGGTGATGCCGAGGGAGTGGTTAAAGGAGTTGCATCACGCCGCTCTTTGTGTTGATGATTTCGTGATTCTCAAACTGATTGAGCAAATTCCTGAGAGTGAGGTAAGTCTTGCCCAGACTTTAACTCATTTAGTCGATAATTTTCGTTGCGATATCATTATTGATTGTACCAGTGTAGCGCTTGGACAATTTGAGTAAATTATGATAAAATTTAATCATGTGTGGAAGATTTAGTTTAAGTGTTTCAGCTCAAACTCTGGCTAAATTTTTTCGATTGCCAGAGGTTCCGAGTTTTGAACGTCGCTATAACCTGACTCCGACTCAGTCGGTGGCTACAGTCGTTGTGCCTCAACCGGGATGCGATCGCCAATTTCAATGGATGCGGTGGGGTTTGATTCCTAGTTGGGCAAAAGACCCGAAAATTGGCAACCGTATGATTAATGCGAGGGTGGAGACAGTTGCAGAAAAACCCGCGTTTCGCAATGCGCTCAAACAACGGCGGTGTTTGGTTCTTGCCGATGGTTTTTATGAATGGCAGCAACAGGGTAAACAAAAACAACCCTACTACTTTCAAGTGAATCAGGGAGAACCGTTTGCCTTTGCGGGATTATGGGAAACTTGGCAATCACCAGAGGATGAAAGGATTGTTTCTTGCACGCTGATTACCACTGTTGCTAATGATAAGGTGCAACCTATTCATGACCGGATGCCTGTCATTCTTTCACCGGAATCTTATGATGCTTGGTTAGATCCATCCCTGAAGGAACCCCAAGCAGTTTTATCGTTATTGGTTCCAGAACCCGTTGAAAAAATGAAGACTTATCCGGTGAGTCAGGGAGTGAACAATCCGAGCTTCGATCGACCGGATTGTATTCAACCCCTCGCAGAAAAAAGTTAAAAAAAGAGCGGGCAAGCAAAGCAGGCGCTGATTCTTAAGCGAGTTTTAAACCTTTAGGCTTGCTTCAAAGTTTGGGCCGTTTTTTTCAGGGGAGCGAGCAATTCCCCGGGCAAATGCAGCATATTTAGTTGGCTGATATCTGTTCCTTTAAAATCTGCCTGGGGTCCGTGATAGTCACTTCCTCCTGTGATCAATAACCCATACTCACGGCATAAATTTTTTAACTTAAAAACTTGCGAGGGACTATGACTCGGGTGATAGACTTCTACACCCATCAAACCAGCATTCACCAATTCCTTTAAAACTTCCTCAACTGTCCCGCCCCGAAATAGATAAGGATGAGCCCAGACTGGCACGGCACCACTGCTTCGTAACAATTCAACTCCTTCTACAATGGAGAATTTTTCATAATGAACGTAAGCAGGTTTATCCTCTCCTAACCACCGTTCAAAGGCTTCTTGGGAAGATTGAACGTAACCAGCTTTTAGCAATGCCGCAGCAATGTGAGGCCGTCCCGGTGCCTTACCTTCCCCTAAAACAGCTAATTCGATGGGGTATCCTAACCGAGCTAAATTTTCTACCATCCGTTGAGCGCGACGAAACCTACCTTCAGTGCGAGCGCGCAGAGGCCCGCTCAATTTTTCCACATCTGGATAAAAACCTAAAATGTGTAAAGAACGGTTGTTGTGGACGGTACTCAATTCTAACCCTGGTACAATTTCCACAGCGGAAGATACCGCCGCTGCTACCGCTTCATCAATTCCTGCCACGGTATCGTGATCGGTAATTGCTAAAGCTTTTACCCCAGCCTTGGCGGCAGCGGCAACAAGCTCTGCTGGCGTAAGAGTTCCGTCTGAATAGGTGGTATGGCAATGCAACTCTAACATGATTTTATTATAAATCTTCTGCTTTCAAGTTGTGCAGTTTTGCACAAAAATTAGGCAATCAATTTCAAGTGAGTAAACTGGCAGAATCTACATCTAACCATAAAATTGCTTGAGCTTGGCTTCGTAGGAAAGAAGCAGGACATTCCACACTCACGGCTCCTTGTAACATTTTTTTGACAGCCGTTGCTTTGCGCTTTTCGGGTGCGAGGCAAAGGAGTTTTTTAGCAGTACCCAGTAGAGGTAGAGTCAAGGTAAAAGCGTATTGCGGGACTGCTGCAACGGTTGGGAATAATCCCTGATTAACCTGTTGCTGCTGTGTCACTCGGTCTAATTTAACCAGTTTCACTAGGCGAGGATCGTTAAAATCTGCAACTTCGGGTTCGTTGAAAGCCAAATGACCATTTTCTCCCAAACCCAAGCAACACAAATCAATGGGTTGGGCCTTCAAAAGATTAGCGTAGCGGTCGCACTCATCAAGTGGCTGTCTGGCATCTCCTTCTAGGTAGTGAAACTGCTTGGGTTTGACGCGACTTTCTACCCGTTCCCGCAAATAGCGACGGAAACTGGCCGGGTGTTCAGCTTCAATTCCCAGATATTCATCCAGGTGAAAGAAAGTAATTTTTTGCCAATCAATTCCTCCTAAAGCTATAAGCTCATCGAGAAATTTGAGCTGGGATTTTCCGGTCGCTAATAGGATTGTTGCGCCTTCTTTTTGAGCCAGAGTTTCCCGTAAATAAGTATGAGCAAATAAGGCAGCACTTTTTGCTAATTCAGCTTCCGAATGGTACACTTCCACTGATAGGAAATCCACCTGAAACCTGCGTTCAGGAACCGGTTGTTGTGGTAAGTCTAAGGGGTTAAGCATCATGATCGCAATTGAATCGGGAATTGTTGGGTTGAAACTCTGGTGGTTCTGTTGTTTCCATCTTATTTTACTTCTAAGTGACCCCTAAACAGACAGTTTTTTGGGGCAGAATTTCATTCTAATTTCCCAACTTCCAGTTCCTCTCTTCGCTCAGCGCTCTCGGTTTTAACCACTTATCCGTCCGCGCTAAAAGCACCGCACTTTCTTGAATGGTTTGGCAGACTTGTAAACTCAACTGTAAGGGATTGCTCCCAGAATCTGAGTTCCGTAAAGGCTGGATTTCTTCAGGAGAACAGCCTAACAATTCCATATAAGCTAGAGTCCAAGCTGTAGCTGCTGTATCATCTACATGACCGGCTCCTCCACATAAATAACAGTTAAAATCGCTTTTTCCTTGACACTCAGGACACCTCCAATTGCGAATCGGACGTGACTGATTGGCCTGAGAGAGTGTCAGAGTTTGCAAAGATTTGAGATGGTTTTGAACCACTTGTGACCAGCCTTGGGGTTGGTTAGCTAGATTGCTAATTTTACTGCTAAGTTGTGTCGAGGACTCTGTTTGCTGATTGGAGGAGGAAGCTGTGTTAATTGCTGCGAGTGGAGTGCTGGAGTCATCTTGAATTGGAATTAGCTCAAAATCTGGGGGAAAAGCAACTGTTGAGAACGGCTCGATTTGAGGAGAGGAATCGATGGTTAATTGATGGTGTTCGATCGCTAAAGACCAGGTGCGTTTGTGGCGAATGTCACCGTATTTTTGCACTTCAGCGTCAGTAATGCCTAGCACCTCTGCTTGAACTCGGAGCTCACTTAATGAAGTCATATCAGTTCTCAACGATTTTCCAAAAGCGAACCTCCGATATGGTAGCCTACAAATGGCTACTTGTCTCCTAGAAGTGATGAAAAGAGTATCTGGAAATGCCCTTTAAAACACCATTCAGGGTCATGATTGGAGGGATGGCGATCGCGCTATCGAC
>JBLNEP010000031.1:0-46135 GCA_050262755.1 Actinomycetota bacterium
CTCGGATGTGGGATAGAATCGATAGCTAAACGATTTTTCCATGTTCACATTCTAATGGCTAGGATGTGAAGTGTAAAGCCGTCCTTAAGGACGGGGTTTCAGACCCATTAGTTTCGATGAACTACCCTGTTACTCAGTATCGCATAGGAGAGTCAATCGCTTGTTATTTGAATACGCCTGACTCAGTGGCAAGAGTCTTTGAACGCTGGGTTTTTAAGCGATCGCTTGCCGCTAACAGGGATTAGTGCTACAATCTTAACAAGCTTAAGGGCACGTAGCTCAGTGGATAGAGCATCAGATTCCGGTTCTGAGGGTCGGGGGTTCAAATCCCTCCGTGCTCGTTAATCAATCAAAAACAGAGCATCTCGTCGCTTCCCTTTGCTGAGCGACGAAATGCCCTATTCCCCATGCTCATTGTTAGCAAACTAGCGATGTTTAGCTAATCCCCTTCATTTTTCGTCTGACCTTTGACCCCTTCAATAATTCGAGACAGTTCAGTCTTTTCATTAACAGCAATTCGAGTGGGTGAACCACTGATAATTCGTTCGTAACTGCGGAAGGAATCTTTAATTTCTGGTCCTCTTTCCGTAATTGTATATTCTCGAATTCCTTTATCATGCCAAGAACCACGCATTTTAAAGACGTTAATCGCACGGGACATTTCGCCTCTAATTTCTACGTACTGAAGCATGATAATTGTATCAGTAATGGTCGAGATATGGGAATCAGTAATTGAATGAGACCCCATAAACTGATCTGTCGTATTCGTGAAAAATCCCGTAATTTCTTCCTGCTTAGCAAACCCCGTGACTCCGATCACAAATTGCCGGAAGGCATTATTACTAACTCCCCTTGCTAAAGCTGAAAGAGAATCAATCGCAATTCGACAAGGTTTAAACTCTGCAATCTCTGATTTAATATTTTGCAAATGGTCTTCCAAACCAGCAGATTCTGGGTAACTACACAAAATTCGGAGCAACCCTTTGAGTTCCATCTCCTCAAAATCAATTCCCCAAGAATAGGCATTTCGGAATAATTGAGCTCGGGATTCTTCGTAGGCAAATAACATCGCCCGTTCCCCATTTAAGCAAGCATTCTGTAAAAATTTGCTCACTAATAATGTTTTGCCAGTTCCCGTTGCACCGGTTGCCAAAATAATCGAGTCCTTGAAGAAACCGCCTCCACACATTTCATCCAGAGTTTTATCTCCTGAAGAAACTCGAACATTAGAAGAGCGCTGGGTTAAGCGCATCGCTCCTAGCGGGAAAATATTAATACCATCGCTCGTGATTGTAAAAGGATATTCACCCTTCATGTGAGTCGTCCCCCGCAGCTTCAAAATTTCAATCGTGCGACGGCGACGTTCTCCTTCTAAAACGTTGCGGACAATTACCACATTATCTGAAACAAATTCTTCCACTCCAAATCGTGCCACAGGACCATATTCTTCGACCCGTTCTGTGGTCATAATCGTGGTAGCGCCGACTTGTTTGAGCCTAGCTACCAGGCGGAAAATTTCTCGACGCACCACAGAAGCCGCATCATATTGCTGGAAAACGGCCGTGACGGAATCAATCGAAACTCGCTTGGCTTTATATTTACGAATTGCATATTGAATCCGCTCAATCAAGGCAGATAAATCAAAATTTCCTACAATTTCTTGCCCTTCTGGATCGGGAGAAGCGTCTAGAATAAATAACTTGCCTTGATCGATAAATCGCTGTAAGTCCCAACCAAAACTATAGGCATTTTTGATAATATCGGTGGGAGATTCTTCAAAGGTAACAAAAACTCCAGCTTCGTCAAAGTTTTGAATCCCGTTGTAGAGAAACTGCAAGGCAAACAACGTTTTTCCTGTCCCGGAAGTTCCGCTAACGAGAGTGGTGCGAGCCACCGGCATCCCACCATGACTGATGTCGTCAAACCCCTCAATCAGCGTGCGAATTTTTTGGACACCTCCCTTTATAACTTCTTCTTTCCGCGTAACTTGATTAATCTCATCCATGATTTTTATTCGTTGTCTTTTGTCTGTTCTTTAATGTTTGTAAATAGTCAGAAATAGAGGAAAATACTTAAATAGAAGTCCAACCTAACTCCTACCCGTGCTGCCCTCTCTTTGTTCCAATGAGCCTGACCAATAACAGTTGTATTCTATCCTACAAGTTATATTCTTCTTCTTCGCGCAGTTCTTCATAAAGTAAATCTAAGCCGATTAACACTTTTTCTCGGTCTGACAAGTCACCAATAATTTTCCGCACGGGAGGCGGTAGGATTTTAGCTAAAGTCGGCGTTGCTAAAATTTTGTCTTCTTCAGCTAATTGAGGGTTCTTGAGAACATCTATCACCTTTAAGGCGTAGACTCCTTGGAACTCCTGTTCCAAAATATCCTTCAGGGTTTTTAAGGCCCGTACTGAGTTAGGCGTATTACCAGCCACGTAGAGTTTGAGGACATAGGTTTTCTTCAGAGAACTCATAAAGATTTTATCAGACTTAAGGTGATAATGGCTCATTGAAAAATACTAATGAGTAGAGGGAAAATTTTAGAGTACATTTTTTATTCTTCCTCCCCTCCTCTGTGGCGCAGCAATTAAACTTTCATCCTCTGCGGGCTGCCATCATAGCAACTCCTCCACTGTCGGGACGCTTTTGCATCAAAAACTCATCTAACCGAATCCTTTTCCTGCTTCATTTCCCCTGCTTCACTCAAGACTCCCTAGGAATTGATCGCCGATACATCTCGCACAAATGAGCAATAACATCAATTAACGTCAAGCGGTAGTCTAGTAATACTTCCTCGCTGCGACCTTCTAATTGGAGTTGTTTAGAAAAATCATCCATTAATTCCATATGAATTTCGACCAAAAGCGTCACAGGAACATCCGCAAAAAATGCCAAATTTACAAACTCATCTATTTGATTATTCAGAGTAGGGTCTTTTGAAAAATAACTCAACACTATTTGGCGATAATTAGCTTTGAGCTGTTCCAAGAACTTCTGCCGCTCTGCCGAAGGCAGATTCCGCAAGAAAATCTGGGGATTTCTTTTATAGTACACACCTAAGTATCCTAATCGCTCTCTTAATTTTTCAGCGAGCCGGCGCTGCTGCCTGTAGAGCGAACTTTGAGTGGTCAACTCCGTAGTCGGGTCAGAAGGGGAACCCGCGTCCGTTAGGCGAGCGGTAGCCGTCAGGTTCAGAAATTGAGTGATCGCCTGGTCGATATAAGAACTAATCTGATTGAGTTCAACCAGGAGCAGTTTAACTTCTGCCAGATGGTAAATGAAAGTTTGTTCGTCAGCGGGAGAGTCATCAGCAGTTTCAGTTACCGACTGTTCCGCCGCAGTGGCCAAGAACGCGGAGCGCGGTTCTGTTTCTAAAATTACCGCGGGCAAAAACGCCGATCGCGCTTGAAGCTGACGGACAAGAGGAAGTAACTCCGAATCATTCTGGAGTACCAGACAATCTGGGTGACTATTTCGCTCAATAAACGGAAACAGAGCCTCAACCGACTTGATTTGAGTGACAACATAGCGATCGCTCCCCAAAAGCGATCTGACAGATGCAGCCAACTCCTCAGATTCCACAAACATACAGATCGAGAGTTGTGGACGCCAAACAGTCGAGGATGAAGGAACCAAGTTACCCGAAAGTGCTGAATCGGTCAGAGTCCATATCTCCTTTACGAAAGAGTTAAGATTTCATAGAAACCACATTAATTGTAACCAATCTTAACCGCATAGCCTGTTAGATTCTGATGAGAGAGCGATAATTAACAGTATCCCTAACTAAGTCATCCCTACTAGGGGCGATTTTCTCACTTAACTACAGTCTTAAACTTGTTACTAGTGGCATTCAATCCCTCTGGGTCTGGAACTTGCAAGCTTTAACCTCCAAAAGCCGGCGGACTTTTTAGGAAGAGAGCCGATCGGGATTGCCTCCTAGAGCGTCCCTCAAACTGTCGATTTCAGTCGAGGCCTGAGCGCCTAGTCCTTCATGTCAACCATCCCCCTGCAAAAATTTATTGAATCAGTGCCAGTTTGTGTCCAGACCGACTCACTGGCAACGGTTTGGTCGCGTTTGAGTCAAAGTAATCGCGACTGCCTCGTCCTGGTTAACGAACAGCAACAACCCCTAGGACTAATCAGCCTTCGCAGCTTCATGCTCCTGCTGACCATGACTAGCCACTGGGAACCGAATTGGCAGCAACCCATCGCTGAACTCAGCCTCCCCAGCCTCGAACCCCTGAGGATCGTATCAGCCAACCTCAGCCTCCAAGACTTTTGGGCTTACCTAAGAGAGCAAGAACCCGCCCCCCAAGAGAGCAGTCTCTCCCCAAGCCAGTCCAGCGAACCCCAACCCAACTTAGAAGCAACGGCCTGGGAGCCAGCCAGCCAACAGCCCGACTCAACCCGCCCCCGTCCTGCACCTCCCATTCCCATCGCGGTAGTCGATCCCAGTGGTAAATTTTTAGGGCTACTGGATAGCCTGCATCTGCTGCAATTCCTCGCAGTTCAGGAATTCAGCAACAGTCACTTGAGAACAGAAACACCACCAATTCCTGACAGCTCAGTTCCCAGCCTAGACATTGACGGCAGAAAGCCGAGCCTCAACCACTTGCCTTCATCGGCTAAAAAATCCCACCGACAAACCCAGTCAAGCCCCAGTCAAACCCCAGTCAAACCCCCTGTCTCCAACCCCAAACCCAGGGGTAACTCCGGACACTTAACAGGCTCAGGCTCCACTAGTGGCGCTGAGGTTGCGACCGCAGACGCAGCTTATTCTATCAAATCGCTCCACCTGCTCATACAACTACTCGAGCAACTGCCTGTCCCCCTGAGATTGCAAACAAGTACCGGACAAATTATCAGCCAAAACCAAGCCTGGCGCACTTTAGTGGGCACAGGTCCCGATCCCGCCAAAGAAGCAGTCAAAGCCGCCACCAGAGCGCGGTGGCAGCCGACTCCCCCCTCTAACCCAGACCCTACGCCCCATCAAGATTCCACCTTCCTCAGCGACCTTGCCACTCCCTCTCGCCTCTCCGTTAACCCTGCACCATTGCCACCGCTAGCCAAACAGTCACGCCACACTGCCAACACCCCTTGCACCCAGTCTCAAGTCCATCCAGACAGCCATTCCCTCCACCCCATCATCCAGAGCAGCCACCTCACCGTGGATGCAGCCCCAGCGACAACTCGCCGCCAGCCCCCGAAACGAGAAGTAACCGCCCCAGAAACCCTCCGAGAACCCAACCCCTCAACCCCCTGGTGCAGACCCGGAGCCACACCTAATACCTATGTTTGCACCTATCCTCACCAAACTGGTTCCGAGCGAGTCTGGCAGTTGATCGAACAGCCCCTCACCCAGATCGCCGACATCGGCGATCTTTCAGGTACTTCAGCCACCGATCTGTGGCTGGTCATCGCTCAGGATGTCACCGAGCAAGAACTCGTCGCCAAAGAACTCGCTGCTAAAAATGCTGACCTCATCCAGCTCAACCGACTCAAAGATGAATTTTTAGCCTGCATTAGCCACGAACTCAAAACCCCCCTCACCGCCATCCTTGGGCTATCCAGCTTATTACAGGAACGGGTATTGGGAGAACTCAGCGATCGCCAAGCCCGCTACGCCAAACTGATCCACCAGAGTGGCCGTCACCTCATGGCAGTGGTCAATGACATTCTGGATCTCACCCGCATGGAAACCGGGCAATTAGAGCTGCTGCTAGAACCCGTACAGATCCGCACCGCCTGCGAGCGTGCCTTTGAAATCGCCGAGCAACTTCAGTTCCAAGACGACAAACCCCTGACCACCAGCACCTCCCAGTCCGCCTCATCCAAGGATGCTCAACCCCTCATCAAAACTCAATTTACCCTCGAGATCGAACCAAACCTGACCAAGATCGTCGCCGACGAATTGCGCCTCCGGCAAATGCTCGTCAACCTCCTGTCCAACGCCCTTAAATTTACCGAATCAGGGGGAGAAATTGGCTTAAAAGTTAGTCAGTGGGAAGCTTGGATTGCCTTTACCGTCTGGGATACTGGGATTGGCATTCCCCCCGATAAACAACACCTGATCTTCCAAAAATTCCAACAGCTAGAAAGCCCCCTCACCCGTCGATTTCAAGGAACAGGGCTAGGACTGGTGCTAACTCAGCGGCTAGCTCGCCTGCATGGGGGAGATGTTTCCTTTATCTCCAAAGAAGACCAAGGCAGTCAATTCACTCTGCTGCTGCCACCCAGTCCCCCCGTGGGAGCAACCGCAGAGAGTGGGGCAGGAAGCGATCGCGACTTTCCCCGGCCTCATTCACGCTCACGCCTCGTCTTGATTGTTGAAGCCGCCCCTCAATTTATCGAAGATCTAAGCAATTTGCTGGTTGGGTTGGGCTATCGAGTCGTCATCGCCCGTTCCGGTACCGAAGCCCTAGAAAAAGCCCGTCGATTTAGTCCAGAGACAATTTTCCTCAACCCGCTACTGCCCCTCCTCTCTGGCTGGGATGTACTCACCCTCCTGAAAACTGATGCCGACACTCGCCATATTCCCGTGGTGATCACAGCCACTCGGGGAGATAAAGAGCGAGCCACCCTCAACCGAGCCGATGGGTTTTTAAGTTTACCGGTCAAGGAAACTGCTTTACGACAGCAGCTTGATGAGTTAATAGTCGTTTCTACCGACACCACCACTGCTTCTTTGAAGGCATCCGTGACAATTTTATGGTTAAGCCCCGCCAAAGGTAGCATCAAGCAATCTCCAGAAGCCAGCCACCAAGGTCCTAGTGAAGCGAGATCGGCCTTCAGCCCACAATTGCAGGCAGAAATAGACAATCTCATCAATCCCTCCTCCTTCATGATGCCTCCTTGCCATTGTCGGGTTTTAGAAGCGGACGACCTCAATCAAGCTGAACTCCTCGCCCGCATCTGGCAGCCAGACGTGATGATTTTAGAGAGTAGTAGTCAACTGCTGGAACCAACAGCCTTTGTACAAGAACTCAGCCAATGTCCAAGCTTGGCGGCTCTCCCCTTAATTACCTTAGATCCAGCAACCACTCAGGCGGCTAATCAAGTCCAAGGACTTTCCGTGTTTCCCTATCTCGGCACACCCGGAGTAATGGGGGATGCCAGCGAAGGCACTCAACCGATCGCCAGCGCCTTGTTAGAGGTGATTCAAGTAGCAGCGGGAATGACTTGGAAGCCAACGATTTTAGCCATTGATGTTTCCACACTGCCGGATTTACCGCAACCGAGCGAGGGGGCGGTCCCTCCTTTTCCCCTGTCGCCCATGATTCAGTACCTCCAAAGAGCCGGCTTTCGAGGGTTGATCGGTCGTTCTTGGGCCGAGGTTTTGCAGCAGTTACAGTATCAAAGTGTTGACTTACTGTTGATTTACTTACGGGATCAGGTGGCTGACCCCAGTGGTTCCCCAGGTGGTGGAGTGCCAGCGTCACAGGCGAGCAGAGGCATCTCTACTGGCGAAAGCTGGGGTTCCCCTGTGATGTCGCGCTGTGAAGTTCAGAAACCCTCGACGCCAGCCGCCGCCGTGCAAGCTTTTTCAACGTTGGGACGAATGGGGCCAAAACCTCCAATTGTAGTTTTGGACCAGAGAATGTGCCGAGAAGGGGAAATCTTAACGTCTTTGTTGCAGAAAATAGCAACGAGAATTTTACCTCCTTCGATGTCGATGGCAGAATTATTAGAAGAAATTAGGCTAATTCTCAAGGGGCTGAACTAAAAGAGTAAGTTGAGAATTAACGGTTGCTGGGTGATTGTTTCTTCACAAGCTGCTCCCTCAACTAACAAATCGTTTGTTTTGCTCCAGAAAAAAACCAGGGAACTTCCGGCACCCGCGAGCGAGTTAAAGACTCCTACGGCTCCCATTTCCCCCTTACCTTTCATTATTTGCTAATGCTTGTTTAGGCACTCTTGCGAGTTGGTAAGCTCCGGCACTGCCTAAAGATTGATATTCATTAGACTCTAACCCCAGTTCAGTTAATTTAGAGGGGTAACCGACAATCAGAATCGAAGCAGGGGGACGGTTTTGAGCTTCCTGAATATGTTCGATCGCACCTCTCACTAATCGATGGTAAATCACTGGCTCTTGGGTATAAAACACTAAGCTTGGTTTGGGAAAACCGACCATCATGAGTTCTTCCCCAGGTAACTTCTGCTGAACCGCAATCTGAGCTAATTGGCGCAAGGGAAGCTGTCGCTCTTGATCGACTAAGGCATAGATAGGATTGACTGAAAGGACCATGAAGGCAATAAAGGCCAGCAAGTTAACGCTCAAAATCCAATGTTCCCGTCGTCGCCAGAGGAGAAGTGCGGTCGCAACAGCCGCTAGACCCCAAATCAAGCCACCCTGTATCAGTGAGCCGGACTGTTGTAGGACTTGAGGTAAATTCGGCATGGCTGGATCATCTCCTAGCCAATGGAAACTATAGAAAACGACGCCAGCAACAACCAGCAATAGCAGCGCATTGAAGGCGAAAGATAGGAACAGGGGAAGAGGTAAACCCAGAGTTTTCTGAGAGGTTCCAGAAGCAGAGGAGGAGATGGGTGCATCCCGATCGTAGGGAGACTCACTGTTTGCGACGATGCTCTCTCCTGGGGAAAATGCTTGACCCTTTCCTACCTGGTTCCAGGTTGCTTTTTCCAGTAGCTCATTCCAAAACAACGCCACAAGAATTGCTGCGGCTGGCATCAAGGGAAGTACATAGCTGGGCAATTTGGTCACTGCAATGGTAAAGAAACCAAAGATACAGGCAAACCACAACAGAGCAAATAAACCCAGATGAGCAGAACGAGGTTGGCGACGCCAATAAGTACGCTGCCAAAAGCGCGACTGAGCGATCGCAACTGGCAAATAAATAGACCAAGGGAAAAACCCCACCAGCACAACTAAAAAGTAAAAATACCCAGGAGCAGAGTGGCGGTTGACGACTTGTGTAAAGCGCTGAAAGTTGTGATAGCCGAAAAAGCTGCCAATAAACGCATCACCATTCGCAAGGGTCACTAAAATATACCAAGGCAATGCGACCGCTAAAATAATTAATAAACCCCGTCCTAAGCGCATTTCCTGGCAAACTTCTCGGAAGTTGCCCAGGTAAAGGGTAAAGCAGCCAATAATGATCCCTGGTAACACCAGTCCGACGGGTCCTTTGGTAAGAATTGCTAAGGCAATCAAAATATAAAAAGCGAGATACCACCGATTGGGCATTAAAGAGTCAAAGGGCCATTTGTAGCTGGGCTTTTGACAGTTGTCTGCTTGAGCGTAGCCGAGAAAAAAGGTTAGCAGTGCAGAACACATACAGCCTGCCAATAACATATCGGAAACGCCTGTTCGTCCCCAGGCAATCGTTTCTGGATTTAAAGCAATTAAGGCAGAACCGATCCAAGGAGTCCATTGCCTGGGGAATTGCGAGCGAGGTTTGAGGGGAGAGGAAGGCTCACGCGAACTCGCTGACCCATATTTGAGTAACACATAGAAGCCTAAGGCAGTCAACGCGATCGCAGCCATCGCTGAGGGGAGACGGACGGCCCATTCGTTCACACCGATCAAGTGATAGGCGATCGCCATCAGCCAATAGATCAAGGGCGGTTTGTCGAAGCGGGTTAAACCATTCCAATAAGGCGTGATCCAATCTCCTGTGACCACCATCTGGCGAGCGGCTTCAGCAAAGAGTGGTTCCGTCTCATCCACTAAACCAATGTTGCCTAAATTCCACAAAAAGGCGAGCCAGCCGAGCGCGCCCAGCCACAGAATTGCGAGCGCCCCTGCAAGGGCTGGACGCTTGTCGAGATGTTTCAACAAAGAAGTGATAGACTCCTCAAACCTAAATTTCATCAGTTGGGTGGGTTGCTGCCTGGGTATGATCACCAGACCCTAATTTAGCTGGTTATGGCTCTAAAACCAATTGCCATTCAGTCGCTTTAGCATTCCAGGTCGGACTCGCACTCTCGCCAACTACGTAGGGTCCCCAGTATCGACGAGACCCATCTTGGGCAAAAACAACGAGAATATCTCCGGGTTTGAGTTTAAGTTTGGTTCCTGGTAGGGATAAGAGTAGTCCTTTGCGGCTACCTTCTCCGGGTGCAAAGTCCCAATGAGCTGGTTTCGCCTCTGACTTGCGATCGGAATGTCGTGCCAGGATGGCAACTCGCACGGGATGAGCGGTACGGTTGCTAACCCGCAACACTCCCTGACTCCCTGCTTGAGCACTTGCGGTGGTGTTGCTAGCTTCTACCTCTGCTGTCGGGGTAGGTGTTGCTTGGGAGTTAGGTGCTGGCGAAAAAGCTTCTGTAGAATTGGTAGGTTGGGGGGTCAAGGAAACAGTTGGCGGTAGTGGAGGTGGAGACTGGAGGGAAAGTTTACTCGTTAGATTTCCTCGGGTTAAAGACATGTCAGCTTCTGGTTTGCTTGAGTTCAGCCAGATCGCAACCTGGAGCCATGCCAACGCTATCGCCGCAAGGGCGGTGATTGTGGCAATAACCATTGCCGGGTAGATTTTAAGTTTCATAATGTTTACGGTTATTGGGTTGACCCTACACCCTAGTTAGTTATATCTATCTTTAATGTAGACCGATCTGGTAGCAGGTCTGCAATCAGAGATACCTTCTGATTTGAGATTTTTAATGTTAAGGGTCTTTTTATTTTTAGGGAAGAATAGAGTCAAGTCTAACGTTTTGAGTCAGATCTTGTTACGATTGGTCAAAGTTTGGCTAGCTGAAGATAGCTAGCTGTGCTATATTAATGCCCATTATTGACTGTTAATCCCCTTCTCAATCAGCTTTTAAGCGGACCGATCGTGAAATCTCTCCTAGGAGCCAGCGATCGATCGGGGGACTAGGCAGAACTCTGTTCTGGTTCTTGGGGAAATTTCTGACACTTGGGGAGGGCAATTGAGAAATGAAAATGCAACAGATAGGGAGTCATCTATCTCTCGTTATAAATTGATGATTTACGATGCAGAGTTCCTGACTACTGTCTCGTTGCGATCGCCACTCGGTCTATGCAAAACACCCGACTCAATCGACTTTTTGACACTATTGGCGGACAGCTAGACCAATGGTTACAAAACCCTTGGCGACGAATCTCGCTATTACTGATTAGCTTGCTGTTTGGCACGTTTGTGGGAACAGCTCTTTCGACGATCGCAGGACAGGCGGCTGACTGGGATGTGGTGGCGGCTGGGGTGTTGTTGCTGTTCATCGAAATGGCAAACCGCATTGTGTACGGGAGGAACCCGCGAATGACGCGATCGCTGTGGGTGGAGATGTTAAATAGTTTTAAAATCGGTGTCACTTATAACTTGTTTGTGGAAGCGTTTAAATTGGGGTCTTGAAGAGGAGAAGACAGGAAGAGTTGGACCAAGAGACAGAAATTAAGGCTAGCAACATTTTAGTAAGTTGGATTGCGAAAAATCAAATCAACTTAACAGAATTATCGCCATTAATCGCTTGGGAATTAGCAGATACAGAACGAGCAATTGCTTTTGATATTACGCCTGATAATGTGGAAGAAAGGCTGATAGTTAGAGCGAATCTATGGGCAAAACTTGTAGATAAAATTCTTGATTTTTTTCCGCTACAATGGCAAGAAAAGGGAACTTTATCTCATCGATCCAGAACATTGATCGAGAGTTTGTGGAAGCTCTGGTTACCTTTATCCCTTCAATTAGCCACTGAAAAGCAACGCTTGAGGCGTCCTTTCGTGCAAGGAATTTTAGGTGGTCAAGGAACAGGAAAAACAACTTTAGCAACCGTTTTAAAACTGATTCTCGCTCAGTTGGGTCACAAAACTCTTAGCTTATCTTTGGATGACCTTTATAAGACTTATACAGAACGTCAGCAGTTGAGAGAGGAAGATCCTCGTTTTATTTGGCGGGGACCGCCTGGAACTCATGACATTGAGTTAGGAATTAAAGTTTTAGATGAATTACGACGATCGAGTCAAATAGCGGACTTAAACACCTTAAAAAATTCTCCCCTTATCGAGGTTCCTCGCTTTGATAAATCAGCCTGGGGAGGCGCTGGCGATCGCACGACGCCAGAGAGAGTGAATGAGATAGAGATTGTTTTATTTGAGGGGTGGTTTGTGGGAGTTCGACCGATCGATCCAGAGAGTTTTCAGGTTGCACCGCCTCCCATTTTAACCGAATCCGACCGCCAATTTGCCCGCGATATCAATGCGAAATTACGGGATTATTTGCCACTTTGGGAGCGGTGCGATCGATTGATGATTTTGTATCCCCATGATTATCGCCTTTCTCAACAATGGCGCTGTCAGGCGGAACAAGAAATGATGGCAACAGGTAGGTCAGGGATGACGGATGAAGAAGTGAATCAATTTGTGGAGTATTTTTGGAAGGCGTTACATCCTGAGTTATTTATGAAGCCATTAGTTAATAATGCAGAATGGGTCAATTTAGTTGTTGAAATTAATCAAAATCATGCTGTGGAGAGAATTTATCGCCCTAGGGAATAGGAAGTTGTTAGACTCTCAATCCTAGGATGAGCGTGATAATCTTATTAACTAAGATTCAGGGTTCCGTTGCAAAATCCACTCTAATAAAATTGGATTAACTAACTCCGGTGCTTCATCCTGCGGACAATGGCCTACCCCTGGTAACTCAATAAACTTTTCCACCGCCGGGAACGTTGCAAAGGCTCGCCCTAAGGCAATGGGTTCCCAAGGATCCTCCGTACCCCATAATATTAACGCTGGACAGGGTAATCTGGGTAGTAAATCCTCTGGTAAAGGTCCTTGGGAATAACTGGTAAAAGCGACAAATACTTCGAGGGCGCCGCTATCTTTAGCAGGTGCTAAAATCATCTCCACTAATTCATCTGTGACTGCTTCCGAGCGCCGATAGGCTTGTAACAATATCTTCTTCACCGTCTTTGGCGTTGCTAACTGCTGAAAAAATAACTGACCGATCCACTTGACTGATAAAACTTTTTGTGCGATGGGTGCACCCATTCGCCGATACCAAGGCATAGTTACCCGCTTGCGGTCGTGCAGCAGTCGCAGAGAACAATTGAGCAAAGCTACCCCCAAAGCGAGACTTGGGCGATCGACTGCCGCCTGCATCGCTGCGACACAACCGATCGAATTCCCCACCAAAAAGACTGGACCCCCCACCACTTCCCGGCAGAAATCAGCAATTTGCTGCCCCCAAGTTTCAAAGCTGTACTCAACCTCAACTTTGGGCGCTGGTTTTGCTGACCCCCCAAAGCCAATCAAATCAAGGGCATAGCAGCGACAGTCAGTCGCCAGTACCGACAAATTTTTTCGCCAGTGACCCCCAGAGGCTCCAAAACCATGAATGAACACTACAGCAGGCCCGGAGTCGCCTTGAGCTTGGTAGCAGATGGGGAAACCTTGCCACATCCAAATTTGAGTTGTCGGTGCAGTTGTGAGGCGCATAAAAGCAAGAGATTGGTAACAGATTTGACCGGAGCATCCGCGATCGCACTCCCAGACACGCCGATCTTCCTTTACATTTTGTAATAAAATCCCAAAAGAATGCGACCGCCACCCCCAAAAATTCCTCAGCGCTGGCTTTGCTGTCGGTAGCAATCCTGTGTCAGGATGAGAAGTGAAAATTAGCTTACCTGGCTCGCTCTAAAATTTCTGTTATGCCAACGCTCGTTTCTACTTCTTTTGTGCCATTTCTAGGCTCTGAGATTGTCCCAGACTATGATTCGGCACGGGTTGCGATCTTACCAATTCCCTACGAAGCAACGACCACCTACCGCCGAGGGTGTGAAAACGGGCCAGGAGCACTCCTTGAGGCTTCCCATCAATTAGAGTGCTACGACGAAGAGCTAGACCGAGAAATCTGCTACGACGTAGGAATTTATACAAATCCTGCCATTGCCGACACTCGCAACGGTCACAAAATTTCGTCCTTAGAGATGCTGGAAGTCACCCAAAAAACGGTGCAGCAGTTGATCGCCGAGGATAAATTTGTGATTGCCTTAGGCGGAGAACACAGCATTACGGCCGGCATTGTCGCAGCTTACCAACAAGCTTACTCAGACGAACCCTTTACCGTGATTCAAATAGACGCTCACGGCGATCTCCGACACGAATATGAAGGCTCAATTCATAACCACGCCTGCGTGATGAGGCGGATCGTTGATATGGGGTTGCCAACTTTGCAAATCGGGATTCGCGCCATTTGCAAAGAAGAAGCAGACTTAATTAAAGAAAAACAACTTCCTGTGTTCCGAGCCAGGGAAATTGCCACGCAACCAGACTGGATGGAACGGGCCTTATCCAGCATTACCACGAAACGGGTGTTCCTAACCATTGACTTAGATGGTATCGATCCAACCTTAATTCCAGGAGTCGGGACCCCGGAACCGGGAGGCCTCAACTGGTACTCGCTCACCACCTTTTTGCGACGAATCTTTGAGTCTCATCAGGTCATCGGCTGTGACATTATGGAGTTGGCCCCCGTTGTAGATTCTGTTGTTTCGGAATTTACTGCCGCCAAATTGGTTTATAAACTAATTGGATATCAAGCTTTGGCTCAAGGCTGGTGAGGTGCATCTCGGTCACGCTAGTTAGTTCCTTACCTTAGTTATCGTGCTTCACATCCAGGGAAAAAGAGTTTACTAATGGAAACAACCGGTACTCCCATTGACGCCTACGCTCCCGATTTTGAACTACCGGGAATTGACGATGAAGTCCACCACTTAGCTCGGTATCTGGAAAAGTACCGAGTGGTGGCTGTGGTCTTTATGTGTAATCACTGTCCTTATGTGCGGCTGTATCTCGATCGGCTCAAGCAACTCCAAGAGGATTTTCAGAGTCAAGGGGTGACCTTGATCGGGATTAATGCCAATGATGCGGTGCAGTATCCCGATGATAGCTTTGAGAATATGAAAACGTTTGCGGCGGCTCATCAGCTCAATTTCCCTTACATCCGAGATGTCACTCAAGATGTGGCTCAAAGCTTTGGAGCTTCTAGGACACCGGAAGTGTTCTTACTGGATGGGGAAGGTAAGCTGCGTTATCGGGGGTTGGTGGATGATAATGCTAACGATCCCGGTGGAGTGCAGGCTGCTTATTTGCGAAATGCGATCGCTCAATTGCTCAAGGGTGAACCTGTAAACCCACCAACGACTGAAGCCATTGGCTGTTCGGTGAAGTGGCGGCAGTAAACAGGAGAAGCGGGGTGTTGGCTCGTCCAGCGCCAGAAGCTCGTAACCACTCACCATCAACGATCAACGATCAACCGTCAACAACCAACAGATTGGTGTTCAAAGTGCCACTCAACTGCTATCTTATGGGGGAGGCAAGTAGAGTTAGAAAAAAGTCACTGAATGGGGATAGTTTATCGGCGAGTTTTGCTAAAGCTGAGCGGTGAAGCCTTAATGGGTAGCCTAGGCTATGGCATCGATCCAATCGTGGTGCAGGATATCGCTCAGGAAGTCGCCGAGGTCGTGTCCTGCGGCCTCCAGATGGCGATCGTAGTCGGCGGTGGCAATATTTTTCGGGGAGTCAAAGCTGCGGCCGCAGGCATGGATCGAGCCACAGCCGATTATGTAGGAATGATTGCTACGGTGATGAATGCTATCACCTTACAAGATGCTCTCGAACAAGCGGGAGTGCCAACCAGAGTCCAAACTGCGATCGCCATGCAGGAAGTCGCTGAACCTTACATCCGGCGACGCGCCATTCGCCACCTCGAAAAAAACCGGGTGGTGATTTTTGGTGCTGGTTCTGGCAATCCATTTTTTACCACAGATACAACTGCGGCGTTGCGAGCCGCAGAAATTGATGCGGAGGTGATTTTTAAAGCGACTAAAGTTGATGGAGTCTATGATTCCGATCCGCATCTCAACCCAAGTGCACGACGCTACCAAACCCTCACCTATGGTCATGTCTTGACCCAAGACTTGCGGGTGATGGACAGTACCGCGATCGCACTTTGTAAAGAAAATAATATTCCTATCATGGTATTTGACCTCACAGTACGAGGAAATATCCGTCGCGCCGTGATGGGAGAACCTGTCGGAACCCTTGTGGGAGGTTTTTGTGAAGTTAGCTGAAGCTGAAGATCATATGCACAAGGCTGTTGAGTCTACTCAACGGTCTTTTAACACCATCAGAACGGGACGCGCCAACCCATCTCTGCTGGACCGCGTGATGGTAGATTATTACGGCGCCGCTACTCCGATCAAAGGCGTTGCCAATATTAGTACACCGGATGCAACGACCATTAGCATCCAACCCTATGACCGTTCTAGTCTCGCTGCGATCGAGAAAGCCATTATGCAGTCAGATATCGGACTGACTCCCAGTAATGACGGTTCAGTCATTCGCCTGAACATTCCGCAACTGACGAGCGAACGTCGCCAAGAACTGGTAAAACAGGCCGCCAAGATGGCCGAAGAAGGCAAAGTCGCTATCCGTAATATCCGCCGTGACGCCGTTGACTCCATTCGTAAACAGGAAAAGAGCAGCGAACTTTCTAAAGATGAATCACGGGATTTGCAGGAGAAAATGCAAAAGCTGACGGACAAGTACATTGCCAAAGTAGAGGAATTGCTGGCAGCTAAAGAGAAAGATATTACGACTGTTTAGGGAATGGTTAGTAGTTAGTGGAAGCATGGAACAATTCAGGGCTACAGATTTCAGACCGCTGGCAGCCAACTACTAACTACTAACTACTAACTACTAACACTTCACGAATTGACAACAAAAATGTTTGATTGCATTATTGTGGGCGCTGGCCCGGCGGGCAGCACAGCAGCTTATCACTTGGCTAAGCGCGGGCGTTCGGTTTTGGTGCTGGAAAAAGACTCTCTGCCTCGATATAAACCCTGTAGTGGTGGCGTTTCTCCCGCCGTTGCCCAATGGTTTGATTTTGACTTGACTCCCACTATTTCTCAAACCGTGAGCAAAATTCGCTACACTTGGAAGAGGGAAGACCCAGTGGAAGCGCAACTAGAAATGCCGATGTGGATGGTGCGGCGCGATGTATTTGACCATTATCTCATCGAGCAAGCTCAAAAAACCGGTGCAGAAGTTCGAGACGGGACTGCGGTCACCAGCATAAAATTTCAAAATGGGAGCTGGCAAGTCAACACCAGCAGCGAACCAGTCGTGGGTCGCTATTTAATTGCTGCTGACGGTGCATTTGGGCCAATGGCAAAGTGGCTGGGTTTGAAAGAACCAAAACGGCGTCAAAGCTTTTCTCTAGAAACAAGCTTCACTGGAAAAGAAAGCGCTAATTTTGATTTTGGGACGATTAAACCCGGTTATATTTGGAGTTTTCCGAAAGCAGGTGGTTCCTCGTTTAGCATTGCTACCTTTCGCGACGAAGTCAAAAACTTAAAAAATAGTTTGGCAGATTACGCGACTCAGTGCGGGGTGGATGTCAAAAATAGCCAAATTTACGAACACGCCATGTGCTTGTGGGATGGCGATCGCAAACTCCACGCCCAGAATGCCCTGTTAACCGGAGATGCAGCGAATTTGACCGATCCCCTGTTAGGCGAAGGGATTCGTCCTGCTATTTTGAGTGGGGTAAAGGCCGCAGAGGCGATCCACAAAGCCTTAGACGGAGTTGGTGATGCCCTCGAAAAATATACCCAAGCCATGAGTGAAGAATGGGGTGTAGATATGGTGTGGGCCGGTCGGTTATCAGGAGTTTTTTACCGCTTTCCCGGAGTTGCCTATAAAGCAGCCGTCAAGCTGCCGATCGCAACCGAGTTGATGGCTAAAATTCTCTGCGGTCAACTGCACTATGCAGATGTCGCCAACCGCGCCATGCAACGCTTGACTGGGAGCTTTTTTACGGGTAGAGGTTAGTTAAACTTTAACAGTGAACAGTCTGTTCTTTGTTCACTGGTCTGTGCCCCTATCCCCTCTCCCATTTCCCATGACCATTTACTTTTACAAAGTAGAGGAACCCTATGGCTGCTTTTCTAACTTTTCACTCCACAGCATTCACCTAAAAAATCAACACTGGCAGACCGTTGAGCATTATTACCAAGCTCAAAAATTTGTAGGTACGGTCGATCAAGGGTTAGTCGCTGTAATTCACGCTGCACCAACCCCAGTCGAAGCAGCCAAATTAGGTCGAGACCCTCAACGACAACTCCGCCCTGACTGGGATGCAGTCAAAAATCACGTAATGCGAGAAGCTGTTTTAACTAAATTCCTCACGCATCCAGATATTCAAGCAATTCTGTTAGCCACTGGCGAAGAATTAATTGTAGAAGATTCACCCACCGATTATTACTGGGGTTGTGGCTGCAATAAAACAGGGCAAAATCATTTAGGTCATATTCTCATGAGCGTGCGTCAGGAAATTGCCAAACGTCTAAGCTGCTAGCTGGCCCCAAATTCAGAAAAAACCAAATGGTTTGTGGTGCAAGTTGCCCATCTACCAGGATTCTCAAACCTGCACCACTCTGGTCTGTTGACAACTCTAGGATGCTTCCAACCACCTCCCCATTTAAAACAGAAATTTCAGCAGCAAAGAACTTAAAGAGCCGAGAACACTCATAAAGTTGCCACCCCCGCCTCCTTGGGCCTCTGTCGGTTTCTGACGTGCTTCAATGGCTGCCACTAATTGTTTCGATAATTCCTCACCCTGCGTGTTTCCTTGTTGATTAAACAATTTATTAGCAAGCTGAGCATCCTGAATGGCTCCACCGAAATCTCCGAGGTCAGCGCGAGACATACTCCGAGCAAAATAAACAACTGCCAAATCAGATTTCAGGGATAAAGCTTGGTTGTAATGATCGACCGCGTTTCTGTAATTACCCGATTTTGCTTCTAAGACTCCCAACCGATAGAAGTCTTCCGCAGTGCCAGCGCTGCTTGGCATTCCCAGGACTCCGATCAAATTGGTATTGGATAAATTCACATTCAGCAAAGTAGCGTTGCTGAGGTAAGCAGTTCTCAAGTCTGCGCCGGTGAGGTTTGCACCAGTGAGGTTCGCGCCACTGAGGTTGGCACCAAACAAGCTAGCCCCGCTCAGGTTAGCTCCTGTCAAGTCAGCACCCACTAAGTTGGCACGGCTGAGGTTAGCACCGACAAGGTTCGCGCCTTTGAGATCGGCTCCGGTGAGGTTCGCCAATACTAGACCAGCATTGCTCAAGTCACAATTTTGGCATTGTCGGGTAGCGAGGAGCTGTCGGATATGTTCGAGATTCTCAGCAAATGCGGGAGCGGGGTAGATCGCGGTTAGCAATGCCACGGTCGCTAGGATGTTTAGTTTCATTTTGACCCTTCAACCAAAAGATACTATCTAAAATAGCTTTATCGCTCACCAGTGCCATCAATCTCCTACAAATGTTGGCAATGAGTCAGGGGTTGTGGGTCCAGAAATAACCCCTGACTCATTGCCAAGCGATCGCCGCTTTGGATGCAGCATAGAAAAATTAAGAATCAGAATTAGTCGTGGATAGTCCCGTCAGGCATCGTTGCACCTTTGAGAAAAACGCCGGTGAGGCTGACACCAGTTAGGTTGGCTCCCAGCAAGTTGGCTCCGCTCAGATCGGCAGCGCTGAGGATAGCATTGGTGAGGTCAGCTCGAATCAAGCTAGCTGCCATTAGATCCGCACCACTAAGGTCTACACTGCTTAAGTTCGCTCCAATTAGATCGGCATGGGTGAGAATGGCGCGGCGCAGGTTGACTCCGTAGAGGTTGGTTCCATGCAAGTCTGCATTGCACAGTGTGGATCTGGATAAATTCGCTCCGACAAAATTCGCTTGAGTCAGGTTGGCTCCGCTCAGATCTGCTTTGCTGAGGTTGGTGTTAATCAAGTCTGCTTGGTGCAGATAGGACTCTAACAAAAAAGCTTCTGTTAAGTCTGCTCCTCCGAGGTCGGCCCGGCTGAGGTTGATTTTGCTGAGGTTGGCTTTGCTGAGGTTAGCTCTGTTGAGTTTGGCTTTACTCAGATTTGCGCCGATCAGGTCGGCTTCATAGAAATTTGCTCCGATCAGTTCAGCTTCGTAGAGGTAAACCTCATGGAGGTAAACGCTGCTGAAATTTCTTTCTCCGGTTGCGTATAGCCTTAGTAGTTCATCAACATTCATGGTCGCTTCTCAACACCTTCTTGTTGATGAATACTGGCCGTAAAACGACGCTACCGGATCTTATGGCAAGTCTGGGAGATGGGAAGGGGAAAGAAAAAGGGGAATCAGGAGATGTGAATTTAGTGATGGGAGTCTGTACCCCATGGGGTCGAGAAAGGCTGGCTATAACTCTGTGAGTCGTCTGAAGGCGACTTCAGCTCTGAGACAGGGACTTAAGTCCCTGGCGGGTTTCTAGCATTCCCCGTTCTCAGTCCCCAATCATCGATTAAACAGCTCAAATATTTGTCTGCAAAAGTGTTTGAGCTTTTCTGCTGATTCCGGTTCTGGTTCCGTCGCTCCCACAAACCTCCAATTGTCTACGGTGGACAATCGCCACTGTTGGCCTGCGTGATCGTAGCCAGCCGCCTCTACTCCGATCGCGCGTCGGTTACCTTCCACCGGATCTTCATAAAAGCGAATCTGAATCAAGATGCTGCGACTTTGCAGCAAGCGACTTCTGCCGGGGAAGTGAAACCCAATGTCAATGGAATCTGGATCGACGAGTTCCTGGGTGCTTGGGTCATTTGTCCAAGGTTTGAGATCGACTCGGACATCAGGAAACTCTGCCTTAAATAAATTCACAACCGCAGCAATCTTGCTGGCAACTTTAATATCTCTGGCTTGTTCAGCGGCGTTCACCTTCAACACTCCTAGAAACGACAGTCGCAATTTAGATCCCAATCTAACTACATCTAGCGAAATCTAGACTGTAAACGGTGGACGATTTTAGAGGAAATTTACTCTTGACATAATTTTTATTTTATGATATAAAGCCAATCAATCTGGTTCCAGAGAAAGTGCGATCGTCAGCTTGGTTCCCTTTCCAAGTACCGAGGAGTAAGCAAGACGGTCACTGTGGACTGCTTCAACCACCTGGCGACAATGATAGAAAACGCTTCCCACCCGTTTCCCCCTTTCCCCATTTCCCCCCTTTCCCCTGATGCAATTGTTGCGGATAGCCTTTCTCGAAGGGGAACTTTAGTTGGATAGTCAGGTTTAATCTTCAAAATCGCAATTGTCATAATGAATTAATTTCTAAGGATTCGTCTCTTAAAAATAGAGTAATTTTTAAATAAATTAAAGATTAGTCTGAGCCATAAAAACTGCTACAGCCTCTGCGTCAAGAGGTTGAGAAAATAAATAACCCTGTCCTCCTTCGCATCCAAGCGATCGCAGGATTTCTAACTGTTCTTCAGTTTCTACCCCTTCGGCAATTACATCTAATCCTAGAGAGTGAGCTAGGGTGATAATTGCTTTAGTAATATCTATATTTTTTTTCTTACTTTCTAAACCATTAATGAAAGAGCGGTCAATTTTTAACGCATCTATAGGAAAGGATTGCAGATAAGCTAAAGAAGAGTATCCTGTGCCAAAGTCATCGATTGACAATTGAATTTGTCTTGCTTTTAATTGTTCTAGGAGCGCTGTTGCTGACGAACCATGCTCAACCAAAATACTCTCTGTAATCTCTAGCTTTAAGCTGGAACCACTCAGAGAAACTGAGTTGAGAATCTTATCGATTGATTGTAGCACTTCTGAATTCCAAAGCTGTATTCCTGACAAGTTGACACTCATCGTGAGAGCGGTTTGGTGAGAAAATTGCTGTTGCCAGAGACTTAGTTGCTGGCAAGCTTCTGAGAGAACCCATTCACCAAGCGGAATAATGAGTCCCGTTTCCTCTGCTACTGGAATAAACTTGAGAGGGGAAATGAATCCCTGTTGTGGATGTTGCCACCTCACCAGTGCTTCTAGACTAATTACTTTGCCAGTTTCTAGGGAAATAATCGGTTGATAGTTTAAATAAAATTCTTGGCGTTCTATCGCTTCTTGCAAGTCCGCTTCAAGCTGGAGCCGCTCTAGGGTTCTCGCTTGCATACTCCGGTCAAAGAAAGCTGTACTCACTCTGGTTTTAGTTTTAGCATAATTCATCGCCATGTCAGCAGCTTGCAGGAAATCTTCAGCTCGATCGTAACCAATGCTACTATCGACTATCCCAATATAAATATTAGAAGGCACGACTGAGCCATTGAGTTTAAAGGGGGTTTTGAGCATTTGGTAGAGAAAATCAGCTTGAATTTGAGCTTCGTTAGAGTCTGGGAGGTTACTCAGCAACACTGCAAATTCATCGGTGCCGATGCGAGCGACAATATCCACAGATTCTGCACAGGTTTCTAAACGGCGAGCTACCTCGATTAGCAAGCGGTCGCTAAAGGCTTGACCTAAACCATCTTTAACTGCTTTCCAGCAATCTAAGCTGATTGATAAAACAGCGAAACCACGTTTTATTCTCTGTCCTTGTTCGATTTCTTCACGAATGCGGCAGAGAATAAAATTATAATTAGGTAATCCAGTTAGTGAATCGTAATAAGCCTGATATCGCAACTGTTCAAGAGCTTGCTGAAGTTGTTGCTTCTGTTCTCTAATTTTGTGGATAAAATTTAACGTTCTATCAATCGTAATCGCCAAATCTTGAAAGTCAATGGGTTTGGTGAGGAAGTCAAAAGCTCCCTGGTTCATGGCTGCTCTAATATTGGGCAGATCCCCGTAAGCTGACACCACCACTGCTTTAAGATTAGGATCAATTTCTGGCAGTTTACTGAGGAGGGTTAAGCCGTCCATTTCTGGCATATTGAGATCGGTTAAAATCATATCGATTTGGTGCTTAGCTCGTAAGACACTCAGCGCTTCTACACCATTGTGAACGAATATAAAATCAAGTTCATTGGCTGCAATTTTTTTTCTAAAGCGCTGTTTGATCAGGCGCTCTAGATCGACTTCATCATCTACAACTAAGATTTTTGCTGGCCTCATGTTTGATAGTTTTTGTCCAAGAGTGACTAAAATGAGGGGTGGCACGACTACTTGATCGGTGAGTCGAGCGAAGGCTCCTAGTATAGATAGCAAGTGGTAGGGTCGCGCTCGGCAATCAAGTCGTCCCCTGGAGGCATTTTGAGTGGAGTTCAGGAGAGTTGATTCTTGAGTGCTGACTCCTGGTCTAATAAAATCTATCTAAGGATACAGGACTTAGGATGCTTTTTTAGCAAAGTCCGCTCCTCAAATAGCGAATGCCATTTCTCTATTACTCTGCATTTAATATTAACCCCTGCCAAGCTGTCTTTACTAAAGAAAAGGACTGTAGGTGATGGGGCTGATAAGAGTGCAGCTTAATCGAGAATTGGTATCACAACCATTGACAATACAACCTCAGTGCTATACAGAAACTACACTGAAAAGCTTCAAGCAGACAAAGCCATTGGCAAAGTAATGATAAATTCCGTGTAAGCGCCCACTTCGCTTTCCACGTTCAATGTCCCCCTATGCTGACCCACAATAATGTCGTGAGTTAAAGATAGCCCCAGACCTGTTCCTTCTCCCGTTGACTTAGTAGTAAAGAAGGGTTCAAAGATTTTTTCTGTTAGTTCTGGGGGAATCCCGATCCCATTGTCGCGGATACGGATTTCTACCGACTGTCCGAGGTTTTTGGTTTTTATCCACAGTGTGGGGCTAAAAACTTTTTCCTCGTTTGCTGGCTGAGCTTGAGTAAATTTTTCTTTTGTTTCTACAGCATAGCAAGCATTGTCAATAATATTGATAAAAGCACGGTTGAGATCGCCAGAGACTACTTCGAGTTGACTGATTGAGCGGTCATAGTCTGTAGAAATTGTCGTGTTGAAGGCGCTATTCTTAGCTCGGTGACTGTGATAAGCTAACTGCACTGCTTGTTCCAGCAGGGTATTGAGATCGACCAACTGACGATTGCTGGTTTCGGTACGGGCGTGTTGCATCATGCTACCAATGATGCGTTCTGCTCTAGCGCCGTGTTGGTGAATCGCTGCGGCATTATCTCGAATATCTACTAGGATGACTTGCAAGTAGCCAACAGTGTCCGCATCTAAATGAGTGGCTTGGTTTTTAATTTCTTGTAGGAGTTCCTCTGTTAATTCAACCGAGCTTTCAGCATAGTTGTTGACGAAATTGAGGGGATTTCTGAGTTCGTGAGCAACGCCAGCCGTTAAAGTACCGAGAGAAGCAAGCTTTTCTTGGGCAATCATCTGCTTTTGAGCAGCTTTTAGTTCCAGGGTTCTCTCTTTGACTTTAGCTTCAAGGGTATTAGAATACTCTTCTAACTGTTGATTGGCTCGCTCTAAATTATCGTATAACAGGGCGTTTTCTAGGGAAATCGCAGCTTGGAAACAAAGCAGGCTCAGAATTTCCAGGCGATCGCGCGTAAAAGCGCCAACCGTCAAGCGATTTTCCAAATAAACAAGGCCGATCCGCTTACCCTGATTCCGAAGTGGCAGACACAAAATTGATTTTGGCTGGTACTCGGCAAGGTAGGGGTCTGCTGCAAAAGCCGTTTGGCGGTTCGCATCGTCGATCGCTAAAGTTTCCCCAGTGCGATCGACATAGTTAATCACCGTGACAGGAATCTCCGAACTGGAAGCAACAGGAATAAAAGGCAACACCGCCACCTTTGCTGGACTACTTACGCTCGCAGCCACCACTAAACGACCTGCTTGCTGCAAAATCAGTACACCTTTGGATGCCCCCGCATTTTCAATTACGATTCGCATCACCGTTGCAAGCAGTTGCTCCAGAATAATTTCTCCTGACATTGCTTGACTCGCTTTCAGTACCGAAGCCAGATCGAGGGCCTGAGAAGTGCTGCTACTGCTGTTAGTCACTTTCCCTAAATTCATCCGAGAACCTGTCTCTTGAGAATTCAAGCTGATTTGATCCCTCGCCCTCATGGGAGCCAATAACTGCGGATAGCGCTTTTCTAAATCCTCAATCTTTGCCTTGGCTCCCCAACGAGCGTAACAGTAATAAGCATGAGTTAGATAGGTTTGAGCAATGATTTCTTTCCCCCAAGCTAGGTAAAACTTCCCAGCCAATTCGCTGGCTAAAGCTTCTTCATTCACATACTCATTTTTCTTCGCTTCCTGAATTGCTTTTTCATAGGCATCCATCGCCTCAAGATTTTGACCGAGAATCCGGTATTCTTCGGCAGCTACCAGGTAAAACTTGTGCGAGAAATTCATAGAAGCATGGTGAGCCCATTTCTGTACCTTTTCCTGGTTACTGTGTACCTTGCCTAAATACTCCCCTCGTTCCGACTCTGTAGCAGATTGATACGCAGCTAATCTGATTAGAGAATCATAGAAGTAAAAGAAAGGTACATTCAGCATTCCGGTCACTGCATCTAAACACTGTTCCGCTTTTTCTGCATTTTCTAGTGCTTGATTCACGTCCCCAAAGAGATAACAAAGAATCATTTTGTGGAAGTGGAAATAATGCAGACCGTTGCGGTCATTTGCCTCCCGGTGCAAGGGTAACATTTTTTCTTCATTGTAAGCTTCACCCAAAAAACAGCAGGGATGGTCTGAGCGTCCCAACAAATTTAAGAGAGTTTGATGGATAATTTGATTATAATTTAATGCAGTTTCTTGCCTGAGGTGAGCCAGAGCTTTACTGTAATTCGCGACATCCTGCACGAGTCCCTGTAATTCCAAACCTATGAAATATGAAAATTGCGAAATCTCTTTTGCCGAATAGCCTAACTCTAACTCTCCTGTTTCCAACCCCCTTTCATACCCCTCGTGCAGTAGTGGCAAGCTTTCCTTTAAATGGTGTTTGCCATGCAGCAAGTGAGCCGCAACGGTATAAAATATCTTAGTTTTTAAGGAGTTGGCATTGAACCGATCTACTAAATTTAACGCCAGCTTTCCAAATTCATAACCCGTTTCAATTTCTTGCAGAACTCCGCTTAAAATCAAGCCATATAACCCATAAGCAAACGCTGATAAGGGTGCATTACCATACTGAACTGATAACTGCACCATCTCCAAAATAATCAGGGGGAGAAATGCCGGAGCTGTAATATAAGCCGGAGACACTAAACCCGACAAAATTCGCAAAGCAGCCTGCTGATTGAGTTCGACCATTTCTGGCAAATCGATTAAATTTCCAATCGGGTTATCAGTAAAAAGTTGTGCTGTTGCTTCCAGCTTTTCCTGAATATCGGCAGGACTCGGCTGCTCAGGAAAATTCACGCCCAAAAGTTTCAGCATTTCTATCCCCATTTCAACCGCTTGTTTCGGTTTCACCTGAGCCGTACAAGCAGAAAGTTGGACCTCAGAAACCTTGACTTGATCGAGTAGAATTTTGGCATTTCGTGATACAATGGCTGCTAATTCTTCCATTTGCTCAAAATTCGCCGTGAGATAAGCTGCTTCTGCCCCCTCTACATACAAAGCCAGGGTTAAATCATAATGAGTTTGCCAGCTATCGAGGGCTAATAGAGCTCGACCCGTTGCTAAATATCCAGCCACAGCAGCATAAGCCGTAGCTGTTTTAGCTTTACGACCAGCCATAAGATTCAACTGAGCCAGTTCATAGCGCTCCGCTGGATCTGCCAGTAACTCCATGCCATCATTTAATTGGTTCACAATTTCAAAAATCTTTTCTTCCCGTTCCGCTGCGACGGTTTTACTCAACAAAAGCTGACCTATTTTTAAGTGAGTCAAGGGTTTTTGGTTTTCGGGAATTAGAAAATAAGCCGCTTGTTGGACGCGATCGTGTAGAAATTTATAGATAACCGCTCGATCGGCGCTATCAGTCAGTGCTTGCACCTTGTCTGCTAAGGGTTCCTGATAAAATTTATAGATCTCGCTAGTCGGAATTACTAACCCTTCTTGCAACGCTGGCCACAAAGCAGCCGCTGTTTCTGTCGGAGGTTGCTCCTGCACAACCGCCAGCGTTTCTAAGTCAAAGGAATTACCCAGACAAGCCGCTAATTTCAGTGCATCTTGAGTAGATTTTGGCAACTTTTGTAACTGAAGTGCCATGAATTCCACAATATCGTCGGTTAGAGATAAGGCTCTAACTTGGGCAATATCGCATTGCCAATACCCGAACTCAAAGTTAAATTGAATCGAGCGGTCTTCATATAAAGCTTTCAAGAATTGAGTTGAAAAGAAGGGATTGCCTTTAGTTTTTTGATAAACTAATTGAGTTAATGGCCAGGCTAATTGGGGAGTACAATGAAGCGTGTCAGCGATGAGATGATTTAAATCTGCTTGCTTGAGCGGAGCCAGAGTAATGGTATTAATCGTGGCTGCTGTTTCCCGAATTGCGTTTAAAGTCAACATCAGGGGATGAGCCGCCGAAACTTCACGATCTCGATAGGCGCCAATTAGTAAGAGGTAGCCACTCTCTACATCCTCTATTAATAATTGAATTAATTTCAAGGAAGCAGCATCTGCCCATTGTAAATCATCGAGAAAAATGACGAGGGGATGTTCTTGAGTGGTAAAAACTTGAATAAATCTTTTGAAGAGTAAATTAAATCGATTTTGAGCTGCGGTTCCTGATAAGTCAGGGACTGGTGATTGCTTGCCAATAATGCTTTCGAGTTCGGGGACAAGTTCAATGACTAACTGCCCATTTTCTCCTAAAGCTGAAAGAATTTGGTCTTGCCAATGAGCAATTTTTTCATCACTTTCACTTAAAAGTTGTCCCATTAAATCCTGGAAAGCTTGCAGAAAGCCACTCAAAGGAATATTGCGCTGAAATTGGTCAAATTTTCCCTTAATAAAGTAACCTCGTTGCCGGACAATCGGTTTATGTACTTCATTCACAACGGCGGTTTTTCCAATTCCAGAAAAACCAGAAACTAACATCATTTCGCTGCGGGGATAGGAAAGAGAAAGCGGGGAAACTACGCCAGTCTCGGTTGACTCTGATACTGAGTGAATTTTTCCCGAAACCCGGTTAAAGGTAGCGAGGAGGGTGGCAACTTCTGCTTCTCGTCCATAGAGTTTTTCAGAAATTGTAAATCGGTCAGAAATATCTCGATTCCCCAACGGAAAGCTGTCAATCTTTCCCTGTTTTAGCCACTGCTGCCAACAGCGCTCTAAGTCATGCTTTAACCCCAAGCTACTCTGATAGCGGTCTTCGACATTTTTGGCCATCAACTTGTTGATAATTTCCGAAAGAATTGGGGGAATTTCAGGATTGATACTATGAACGGTTGGTGGTTGCTGAGCGATATGACAATGAATTAATTCGAGCGGGTCATGGGATGTAAAGGGTAACTGACCGGTGAGGAGTTCAAAATAAATGATTCCCAATGAGTAAAAATCAGTCCGGTAGTCAATCCCTCGGTTCATTCGCCCTGTTTGTTCTGGAGAAATATAAGCAAGAGTTCCTTCTAAAAGATGGGAAAGGCTCAGAGTTTGAGTTTCTTTTGGCAGCAGGGTGGAAATGCTAAAATCAATTAACTTAACTTCAAGAGTGATGGGGTTAATTAAAATATTAGCGGGTTTTAGGTCTTTGTGAATAATACGGTGACTGTATAAATCTTCTAAAACGATCACCAGTTGGATGGCAATTAGAAAAAATTGAGATAACTTCAAGCGATGAGAAGCAATATATTCTTTCAAAGAAATGCCCCGAAAATCCTCCATCACCAGCGCATAACTATGTCCATAATCTAAGAGAGCTGTTGGTTTAATAATCCCAGGTATATTTAAATTTTTAGTGATGATATATTGATGGCGAAACTGTACTAATTCACTGAAATTAGGAGTCTGATTCCGTAGCAACTTAATCACGACTAACTTTTGGTCTGAATCTCGGAGTCCACGATAGACAAGGGTGCGTCCTCCGGCGTAGATTTGCTCCATGATCTGATAGCCTGGAATCATAACAAAAGAATCATTCATTTCAGTTGAATCGCTTGAGTTTTACAGATTAATTTCTGACTGTTTGATCTCGTCGATGGCTGCATCCGTGACCTCACGGGCGCTGATTTCTGGGAGAATCCGGACACGACCAAATCTCAAACCACTGACTCCTTGTAGAGGTTCCACCATTCCCATTTGCACTTTCGAGTCTACCCAGCCTTCACGGCTGAGGTAACGGAGGTATTGGCGATATTCCCGCCACTCGTCGTCAGTTGAATAGACGATCGTTAACATTCCTGCTTGGGTAATTCGCTCTTGGGTATCTTTGTCTAGCGCTTTTTCAATCCGTTTTTTCACTAATTCATAGCGAATATCACGAGTCCCTTGAACATCAAACATTTTTTCTGTATTTTCATTGTGGAAAATATTAATGTTGGTGTTCTGCACTAAAACTAAGTGAGCGAGTTCTAAATTTATTTTACCGCTAGCATTGAGGTCAAAAACTGTCCGGGCGCAGTCACAGAGCGCCCTGAGCTGTTCGTAGCGCAAACTGTGTAAGTGAAAAGGAGTAAATCGAGTATCGATCGATTTGCCGACATAGATCATGTGATCCATGCCATCTGTGCATTCAATGTCGCAGTAGTGAGGGAGAATTTGCTGCATCCGTTCTTGCCAACGACCCCAAGTTTCTTGTAAGTGAGACGTAACTAAATGCAGCATTTGGTCGTAGCGGTGGCGGTCGGTATAAACACACTTGTGTTCGTTGGCGCAAGCGGTATGGTAAGCTTCAACGGCCGCCTGAACTTCTGACCCGCACTGGGTAAAGTAGTCAAAGTAAACCTCCAGGCGATCGCTCAGATATTCAGTGGCCCTCACTTCCATATCAACGGTCACTTTATCTTGCAAGTGTTCGATGTAATCTAGGAGATCGAGCCGCAATTGTTCGCCGAGGGGAGTTCTTTGCTCTTTGCAGACTGCCTCCACGATCGCTAAACCCAGGCGAAATTGTGCCAGCAGATCCGTTTGGATGGCGCGGTTCCGTTCTTCCGAGGAGCCGCGGATATCTGAAATGCCATAGAGGGGATAAACATCGTTAAAAACAATCGTTTCTGGCGGCAACCCCCAACTGCGTCGCTCTGCTTCCTGAATAAACCGCCACTCCACGGCAGGATGGATATTATGAATGTGGGTGAAACGCTGATGAATGGCTTGGCGGAGAGCGGCGATAAAGGCGGGAATGAGTTCTTGAGCGTGCTGACAATCAATGCCATTGAAGTTATTGGCGCGATCGCTCGTCAACCCCACCACACCCAAAACCGGGTCTTGACCCACCTCCCGGTTTTTTCCCTTCACCACCAAAGGAACCAGCAGCATAGAACGAATCCCCATTTTCTGCAACCGTTGCTCGCACTCCGTGACACATTCTCGTCGCAAGTCGGGGACATTCCAAACTTGATTCGCCGTCGTCGCCTGCAAGAAGTGAGAATTTGCCAGAGACTGCATCGAATAAACGCTGGGTTGGGAGTCTTCACCATCTTTGCAGATAAAAACCTGCGCTTGTTCGCCGTCAGTCCGCAATAAAATTGTGCCATCGGCTCGAAAGAGCGATCGCAAGCGCTTATCAATTTTCTTAAACTTTTCCGGTCGCAGGATCGAGTCACGGTCAATTAAGAGCTTTGTCAAACGCCGAATTTGCTCTTGTCCCGTCACATCAAACCCTTCTAGCAGCAGCAACCCTTCCACGCGATAATTTTCCAACTGCAAGCGATCGGCTAGTGCTCCTAATTGATTGGGTTGCATCAACCACGCTTCTCGTTCCGACACTGGCATCAAGTGTAAATTCAGATCGGCAAATTCATCTAGCTTGGCATCAATACGAGTAATGTTTAGCTGATCGGAACCCAGCCAGAATTCCACAAAGCGCGACTCTCGGTACAACGGACTTTTAATCGTAGCCATCACGGGTTCATCAAGCACCCGTAAACCCTCAAGATTAATTTGATAAAAGTGCTGGAATACCCAGTGTAAAATATGGCGTCGGTACAATTGCTCGGCCGTCGTGCCTTCCCAGTCGTCAAATAAGTTCAGCAACCCGATGCCAAGGCCCGCCAATAAGCCACCTGCAACCTTTTCAGAGCTAGTTTCCAAACCCGCCAACCGACAAAAAGCAGCATTTGCATACCGTAGTGTAAAAGTCCCCGGTTCCATGACAGCGATCAAGATCCGACTAGAGCGTTGAAATTGGAACATCTGCTCTAAATCTTGTTTCCAAACTTTTAATTGCTCAATTTCGGCAGAATGACTCGGTACCTGGGTCGCTAAAGTTTGCAATAGCTGTTCCATCGTTAGTTCACCCTTGTTACTTCTGTTACCGTCTTCACTCGGAGTGCCCTCTGTTGGCAGCATCGCTTTACGAGAGTGGCTATGATCTGGATGTGAAGTTGACTTGGGGATCGGCATGAGAAAGCACCTGAAAGCAATGGATGTCAAAGAGTGTCTGTTACCGCTCGTTCAGCTAGGAGCTCCGGTTTGTAGGAGTTGCCACTCCATCCAGTTTTGACGCCTGTGGGCAACTAGAGGGTCACACCCTATAGTTATTTGTTTAACACATCAGGGGTCCAACCCCTCAGAGATCTTTCGGGGGGATGGGGGAAGTTGCATTGACTGTCTCAATCAGCTTCTGGAGGCTCATGGGAGGTCTCAGGGTAACGACAGGAGGCGACCCTTTACCGAGAGTAGAAAGTGGCAGACAACCACCCGAGAACTCCTAGGAATTGATGTAAAGTTGAAGCACTTTTAGGAATTTTTGTTAAGAGCAAATTAAGCTAGAATTTAAAATTAACAAATTAATCATAAAAAATTAGAGTTAATTAACCTAGATAGGGCTTGCTGAAAAAAGCTAAAACCTGCATTCATCCAGGGTCCATTCAGTATGAAAAGTCCTGTCACTCGCTCCCAAATCTGGTGCTTGACCTCAAAACGTTTGCACTTTTTGTCCCGACTCTCCTTTACCCCTTCCCCCCTTTTCCCCCTTTCCCCCTTTGTACCCCTTCTTCACCAAACCCTAGATAGCTCAACTCGATGTTCTTGGGCTTGCTTCATAACAATAAAAATGCTATAGCTTGAATTAAAGCAACAATTTCTAAGGAGCAAAGTTATGGTTTTATTCATTAATAATCTGATTGCCGATCAATTTGGCTTTCCGGCATCAGATGGTGGGGGTCCCCGCTTTTTGGCTTTTGCAACATCCGATGATATTCAAATCGGATCGGGGAATTTGCTTTCATACCCAGGGGGAGTATGGGGACTCGGAGGAAATGATACAATCATTGGTTCTGCTGACTCCAATGAACGGCTTTTTGGGAATGATGGGGATGATGTTATCGGGGGGGGAAACGGCAATGATATCCTCTATGGTGGCAAAGGGAACGACCGCCTGGATGGGAATGAAGGCAACGATTTAGTGAGGGGAGATTCTGGTGATGATTTGTTATTTGGAGGTCCTGGCAATGACGTTTTGCGGGGCGGTCAAGGGAATGATATCTTACAAGGAAATGAGGGCAATGATTTCTTGGTTGGCGATCGGGGTGTTGATTTCCTGACCGGTGGCGAAGGAGCAGATACTTTTGTCCTCCGCAGAGATGAAGCAACTTTTAATATCAATCAAGCAGATGTGATTACTGATTTTAATTTCAATCAAGGCGATCGCATTGGATTAACTGATGGCTTAACTGAGCTTGATTTGCAATTTAATGATGCAGACAGAATTGATTATGACCGTGATGGTCAGGTGAATGATATGCCAATCCGCTTGAAGAGTACCGGACAAATCATTGGCATCGTTTTAAATACTGATAATTTTGAACTCACTGGCGCTTTTGAACCAGCCAATCAATTTGTCTTGGGACTGAATGGCTCTCAATTTTCCTACCTTCCTTAGCGAGAAAGGGAAAGGAAAAATATAAATTTCTCTGGGCTCTTTTCCGCTGTTGTCTATAATAGCCATAGTTCCTAGTAAAGCCAATTGCTAGGAACAGGCATTATTCCATATCCAATATTTATTTGTCAAGTAAAGCGAGCAACATTTCTCATGAATTTCCTATAGGAAAAAAATCAAAATACCATCAAATAAATAAGTGATTCAAATTTATATTGGATTGTATAAAAAATTATCTTTCAGGTATGATGAGTCCCATTCCGGTCAAAAATAACTTGGAAGTAAGGCAGCGCATAAAAATTAATGGCAACCAGTTTAACACTCGATACAACTAGCAACCCACCCCGGCTAGTGGGAACTCAACAGGCAGACCAGATTGTACTAACACCAACCACTCAAACATCTGCGATCGGAGTGTGGCTTTTGGGTGGAGATGATTCTTTGGTAGGCACTAGCGGTCCTGATTTGGTGTACGGGGGTGCAGGGAGTGACATCTTAAGACTCAATGACGGTAATGATACTGCTTGGGGTGGCAAAGGCGATGACGATATTGCAGGTTTTGGTGGCAACGACTTCCTGCATGGGGGTCCAGGTGCTGATTTCCTATCAGGTGAAGATGGCAACGATACGCTCTTAGGTGGTAAAGGTAAAGACCAACTATTTGGTGGGGTTGGAAATGATTACCTCAAAGGCGATCAAGGCGTAGACTCATTAACAGGTGGTCTTGGGAATGATACCTTCGTATTAGACCGTGGGGATTTAACCGGGAACGTGAATCTATCGGATATTATCCTTGATTTTAATGACAACACTGAAAACGATAAGATTGCTATTCCCAAAACATTCACCTTAGATCCAAGTTCTTTCACTCCCACCATTGATAACAATGGAGATGGTGTCCCCGACTTTATCTTAAAACTACAGGGAACTCAGCAGATCGTCGGTGTGGTAGTCGCTAACTCGAATATCAGAGGAAACATCTTAACTCTAGCGGATAACTTTATCACCTTCTAAAGAGCTATCTCTGAATCAAGGGTAACGATGAGTCCCTGAGTAATACAAACCAGGCAAGAGGCGAATCGCAAAAATTCACCCCTTGCCTGGTTCTGGCTTTAAGATAAATATATCAATATTAGTGACTAGCAAAAATCGTTTTTATGTTTGAAGCCCTAGCTGAGCGCCTAGAATCCACTTGGAAAAAACTACGGGGTCAGGATAAAATATCCGAATCCAATATCCAAGAAGCTTTACGAGAAGTCCGCCGTGCCCTGCTGGAGGCGGATGTCAACCTCCAAGTCGTTAAAGATTTTGTCGCGGAAGTGGCGACAAAGGCAGAGGGAGTTCAAGTGATTGCTGGTGTCCGACCTGACCAGCAGTTTATCAAGATCGTGCATGACGAGCTGGTACGGGTGATGGGAGACACCAACGTACCCCTAGTAACCGCCGACCAAAAGCCAACTCTGGTGCTGATGGCGGGTTTGCAAGGGACGGGTAAAACCACCGCTTCCGCCAAATTAGCGCTGCACCTCCGCAAGCAAAATCGAACAACCTTATTAGTAGCAACGGACATCTACCGACCGGCGGCGATCGATCAATTAGTGACGCTGGGTAAACAAATCGGGGTTCCTGTCTTTGAATTAGGGACTAGCGTTGACCCCGTGGAAATCGCCCGCCAAGGGGTAGAACATGGTAAAGAACTGGGCGTTGATACTGTCATTATCGATACGGCGGGCCGCCTGCAAATTGACCAAGACATGATGGCAGAGTTGGCCCGGATCAAACAGAGGGTACAGCCGCACGAAACGCTGTTGGTGGTGGATGCGATGACTGGCCAAGAGGCGGCGAACCTGACGCGCACGTTCCATGAGCAAATTGGTATTACTGGGGCGGTTCTCACCAAACTGGACGGTGATAGTAGAGGCGGGGCGGCGTTGTCGGTGCGACGAATTTCTGGTGCACCGATTAAGTTTGTCGGCGTTGGCGAGAAAGTAGAAGCGCTACAACCGTTTTATCCCGATCGCATGGCCTCTCGAATTTTGGGGATGGGGGATGTCCTGACGCTGGTGGAAAAAGCACAGGAGGAAATCGACATCGCCGATGCGGAGAAGATGCAGGAGAAAATCCTCACGGCTAAGTTTGACTTTACAGATTTTCTCAAGCAAATGCGGTTGCTGAAGAACATGGGTTCTCTCGGCGGGATTTTGAAGATGATTCCGGGGTTGAATAAGCTTTCTGACGATCAGATGCGACAGGGAGAAGTGCAGCTTAAGCGCACTGAGGCAATGATTAATTCCATGACACTTGAGGAACGACGCACCCCGGAACTGTTGGCGAGTTCTCCGAGTCGGCGGCGCAGAATTGCTAAAGGTTCTGGCTATGGAGAGGAAGATGTCACGAAGTTAGTGAGCGATTTCCAGAAAATGCGATCGCTCATGCAGCAAATGGGTCAAGGCGGTTTTCCAGGTATGGGAGGTATGCCAGGGATGGGCGGTATGCCAGGGATGGGCGGTATGGGCCCGGGTCGCGGTACACCACCCGGATGGCGGGGCTATCCCAGTGGCGGCCCTCAAGCGAAGAAAAAGAAGAAGGAAAAGAAGAAAAAAGGGTTTGGCCAGCTTTAGAGAAGTTGTCTACCGGTGAGTGATGGGTCTTGATGGGGAAACATCCCCTCTCCCAATCCCCAATCCCCAATCATCAGTCCACTGTCAAAATAGCGTACAATCCGAAGAGGAGTATTCTGCACGAACATGATCAAACTGCGATTAAAACGATACGGCAAAAAGCGGGAGGCTAGCTACCGCATTGTAGCGATGAAAAGCACTGACCGTCGCGATGGCCGTCCCCTAGAAGAACTCGGCTTCTACAACCCCAGAACAGATGAAACCAAGCTGGATGTCCCAGCGATCGTCAGACGCCTACAACAAGGCGCTCAACCGACTGACACGGTGCGCGACATCCTCAGAAAAGCGAATGTCTTTGAACAAGTTCGAGCGGGAGCTAACCTTGAGCCCAGCAATCCAGCAGCGACCGCCAGCTAGTCCCGACTATGTGGAGCTGGTGCGGTATTTAATCGAACCTTTTTTAGAATCGCCTGGGTCATTGCGAGTCGATTGTGAGATTCACCCGCGCCAAGCGCGGGCTTGGATTCGCCTTGCCTTTGATGACCCAGACAAAGGGCGTGTGTATGGAAGGGGCGGGCGCAACATCCACGCCATTCGGACTGTGCTCGAAGCAGTAGCAAAAACGGCAGGTCAATCCATCTATTTAGATATTTATGACGCTCAAGCAGGCGAGCAACGCTATTCGTCCGCGAAAAGTGAACCCCGTTACTCTTCTGCCAAGAACGACCGTGGCGATCGCTCACTGCGCGATCGCGATAGCCGACCCCGTAGCCGAGATTCTCTGGGAGGAAGACCACTCAGAGACCTCCCTCGCCATTCGCCCGGTTCTCGGTTGAAACCGAAGAAAGGTAGTGGTGATTTTAGGTAGAGATTGAGAGAGTATCTACTCACTGGAGAGACTTCTGTGAGGAGGGACTTCCAGTTAGTGAAGTCTGTCAGTTCTAAGGAGACAGCGCAAAAAGCCCCAGTCCGTGAGACGGGGAAGCTCCTATTCACGGGAGAAGAACGTCACAATGCTAGGGCTTTCGCTAAGCCGCTAGCTTCTTTTTTATGGGCCAGTGGAACGCAACCAAGCGATCGCCCTAAGTTTCGAGTCCGAATCGCGAGTTAGACAGATGCCGTTTGTTTAGCAGGGTCGTTACAATAGGGGTCTCCACCGGCAAGTTGGTGAGCTAATGGCAATCACAGATTCGTAAGGCATTATATTTGGAGGGAGCTTATGACAGCATGACAGAAACATTAACGATTCAGTTGCCCAGCGTTGAAAGCGCGATCGCCATCGCTGGCTACCAGGAAGAAAATTTAAAGATTCTCGCTCGACAAACAGGCGCAAATGTGGTAATGCGCGGGCAAGAACTATTGATTTCTGGGACAGAGCATCAAATAGAATTGTGCCAAAAATTAGTGCGATCGCTTGCCGACTTCTGGAAATCCGGCAAAAGCATTTCTGGGGTCGATATCCTCACAGCACGTCACGCCTTGGATACCGATCAGCAGGACGATTTACAAGCTTTACAGCGAGACGTAATAGCCAAAAACCGCCGGGGCGAAGAAATTCGAGCCAAAACCTTTCGTCAGCGACAGTATATCCAAGCAATCCGTACCCGTGACCTCATCTTTGGCATTGGTCCGGCGGGGACAGGCAAGACATTTTTAGCAGCAATTCTCGCTGTGCAAGCCTTGTTAAACAAACAATATGAACGCCTGATTCTCACCAGACCGGCCGTTGAGGCCGGCGAAAAACTTGGATTCCTGCCAGGAGACTTGCAGCAGAAAGTCAATCCTTATCTGCGCCCTCTCTATGATGCCCTCTACGAAATGATCGAACCCGAAAAAATGGTCGATTTAATGGACAGAGGCATCATCGAAGTCGCACCTTTAGCTTATATGCGGGGTCGTACTCTCAACAACGCCTTTGTGATTGTCGATGAAGCACAAAATACCACACCGGGTCAGATGAAAATGGTGCTAACCCGTCTGGGATTCCGTTCTCGGATGGTAGTCACAGGCGACCTCACTCAAACAGATTTGTCACCGAATCAACAGTCAGGTTTAGTGGTGGCCCAGAGAATTCTGCGACACGTTGATGGCATAGCCTTGTGCGAACTTTCTCAAGCGGATGTAGTACGACACCCTCTAGTGCAGCGGATTGTCAATGCCTACGAACAGTACGAAAAATAGTTAATGCTTAGGTGTTAAGGGTCAGTGGTTAGTAAAATAGAATCACAGCAACTCTGACAGGGATACCCAGGGCAACCTGGAAATCAAGGAATTGATTTTCATCCCTGTATCTTTGTTGAAATTAATGTTTGACCCAACTAACCACTCACACCTGATGCCAAACCTGAAAGAATTTTTGGAAACCTGTGAAACACTGGGAACCCTGCGTCTCATCGTGACGAGCAGTGCAGCAGTGCTGGAAGTCAGAAGCAAGATTCAAAACCTATTCTATGCAGAACTGCCTAAAGGCAAATATGCCAATATGCACCAGGATTTGTTTGAATTTCACCTCAATATGGATAGCATTAAGCGGGTCAAATTCGAGACAGGTGAGGCAAAAAGGGGAAACTTTACCACCTATGCAATTCGTTTTTTAGATGAAAAAGAAGAACCTGCTTTGAGCGCATTTTTGCAGTGGGGAAAACCGGGAGAATACGAACCGGGACAAGTAGAAGCATGGCAGGAATTAAAGGAGAAATATGGCGAGGTTTGGGAACCCACCCCCGTGGAAGCGTTATAAGTTTTTCAGCATCCTTTTAGGACTCTGCCTGATTTGGCTGTGGCTGGGGGGTGGAGAAGTTCGTGCAGGGATCTTGAGCGATCGCTTATCCACCTTTCCCCAGTGGAACACTAAACCACCGATCGCCGCCGCCCAGGGGGATTTGATTTATCCTGATTGGATCGCTGGCACTTGGCAGGTTAGCAGCGTACTGGTAGAGATGGTTGCACCGCTAGCGCCAGAGATTGTGACGCCAGGGTTTGCGAGTAATCGCCGTTATTTAAATCAGCCAGTGCAGTTTAAAGTGCGATTTCAAGCCGATCGCGCTCAGCCAAAAACCCGCAATCTCATCCCATCTTCCCCTGCTTTATCACCTGCGATGGGGGGGGAAGCAAAACTTTTAAATCAACCAATCATCGCGGATCGCGCTTTTAATGGGTTGAATATTGGCAAGGCGTATTTGGGGGAGAAAGGCATTCTGTCGGTGAAAGTGGATCCAAATAATCCGAATCGCCAGATTACCTTTTTAAGCGGAGACAAGCAACTGGTTTCTATTGTTACCAATCGGGGAAGTGAGACCCCTCACCCCAATCAATTTATCGCGACTGAAGTTGCTCAACAGGTGTTTCAAGGAAACTCTCAAATCTATTTGAATGAGGTAGAAACCACAACGGCTTATCATTTTTTGAGCAGCGGAAAAGACCCGGATTCCCTCCCCAAAAAAATAGAAGCCGAGCAAGTGACAGCGATTTATTTGTCCCCCCAAGACCCCAATTATTTTGCGACAGTGGGGCGACCAGTCGCTCTCTATCGCTATCGATTGGAATTACTGCCAACCGAACAATAAGCCAGAAGTGCTATAGCTAAAAACTTGCCAAGAATGATATAATTTTATGCTCCAAATATTGTAGGGTGACAACGGATGACTCTCAGTGAAGCAGAAGTTCGCAATCAAAAAGTAAACGAGTTGCGATCGCAAGGGATAGAACCCTATCCCAGCCAGTCCTATGTGCGGTCGCACACCGCTAAGCAAGTACATGAATTATTTAGTCAGCCAGGAAAAGAACTGCAAAACGGCGAAACTGACCCCGAAGAAGTTTCTCTGCGAGTTTGCGGTCGTATTACTTCCAAGCGTGATAGCGGTAGTATTTGCTTTATTGACTTAAAAGATGCTACAGACAAAATTCAACTCAAAATAGAGAAAAAAATAGTCACCGGTGAAACTGGGTTGTCCTTCAAACAAGTTCAGAAACTCCTCGATGTCGGAGATTTTGTGGGAGTGGAAGGAATTGGCTGCCGCACCCCGCGCGGAGAACTTTCTATTTTAGTTCGAGAATTAAAACTTCTCTCAAAAGCAACCATTCCCTTTCCCGATGCTTATTACGGCGTCAACGATCCAGAAATCTGTCGTCGTCACCGAGAAATGGATCTGGCAGGAAATGCAGAATCACTGAGTCGTTTTATCCTCCGTAGTCGCATCGTCCAAAGCATCCGTTCCTATCTTTGGAAAACCGGGTTTTATGAAATCGAAACGCCTACCCTACAAGCGATTTACGGTGGGGCGGCCGCCAGGCCTTTCATCACCCACCACAATGCTCTTGAGGTCGATTTATACTTACGCATCGCGCCGGAATTGTTCCTCAAGCGAGCCATTTGTGGCGGATTTGAGCGGGTGTTTGAACTGGGACGAGTCTTTAGGAATGAAGGCATTGATAGTACCCATAACCCAGAATTTACCACCTTGGAAGTATACCAAGCCTATGCTGACTACTTTGACATTCTCGGAGTCGTCGAAGATGTAATCTGTGATGCAGCACAAGCTGTATTTGGCGATGCTAAGGAAATTGAAAACCAGGGACAAGTTATTAGTTTAGAGCGAAAGTTCGACTATACAGATAAATATCCAGGTTTCAGCGGTAAGCACTGGCAAGTCAAAACAATGGTGGAAGCGGTTAAAGATGACACCGGGTTAGATTTTGATAATTTGGGTTTAGAAGATGCGATCGCTAAAGCCGAAAATCTCGGATTGCATCTGGGGAATCTTGAAAAACAAAGCTTAGGCTATGTGCTTTATGCCGTCTTTGACAAGTTAGTGGCTCCCCACTTAATTCAACCCACTTTTATTATCGACTTTCCGGTAGAAGTCAGCCCCCTTGCCAAGGGACACCGCAGCAAACCAGGATTTGTTGAGCGATTCGAGCTTTTTATCAACGGTACAGAATACTCGAATGGTTTTTCAGAGTTGAACGATCCGAAGGAGCAAAGAAAGCGCTTTGAGGAACAGTTGGCTCAGAAAAATGCTGGGGATGAAGAAGCGCACCCAATGGATGAAGAATTTATCCAAGCATTATCTTTAGGAATGCCAAATTGTGCCGGAATGGGGATCGGGATAGACAGAGTAGTGATGCTATTGACTAATACTCAAAGCATCCGTGATGTGGTGATGTTCCCCACCATGCGACCTGTTAAAGATGCTTAGGTTTGTGGGAACTGAGTGAGGTTTGTAGGTTGGATTGATCTAATAAAGCCAACCTACAAATTAGAGACTTTTTTTATTGGCAACGGGTGACAACAATAGCCTTTCAAAATTGGCGCGACCAATCTAAAGACCACCGTTCAACAATCACTTTGGTTTGGGTAAAAAACTCCACCGCATGGCGGCCCTGGGCGTGAAGATCGCCGAAAAAACTGGCTTTCTGACCACTAAAAGGAAAGAAAGCCACGGGAGCCGCCACCCCAATATTAATTCCAATATTTCCTGCCTCCGCTTCATAGCGGAATTTGCGAGCAGCGGCGCCACTGGTTGTAAACAAGCAAGCCATATTTCCCCACTCACCGCTATTGACAAAAGCAATTGCTTGCTCGATGGTGTCTAAATGAATTAATCCTAAAACAGGACCGAAGATTTCTGTCCGAGCTAATTCACTCTTGGGACTCACATTTTGCAAAAGGGTAGGGCGAATGAAATTGCCTTGTTCATAACCAGCAATTTTGGGAGAACGACCGTCAACTAATGCGGTCGCACCTTCATCAATTCCCTTTTGAATCAGTCCTTCAATGCGAGTTTTGCTTTCCGATGTAATCACAGGTCCCATTTGGATGCCTGCCTCTAATCCATAACCAACCACGCGATTTTGAGCTGCCTCTACTAAAGCGGGTGTAAAACTGTCGCGAGCTGCCCCAACTGTAACAGCTACAGAAGCTGCGAGGCAACGCTGACCGGCACAACCAAAGGCGCTATCGGCGACAACATTAATCGTCATTGCTAAGTCAGCATCTGGTAGCACGATAATCGGATTTTTTGCGCCTCCTTGGCATTGGACCCGTTTGCCATTAGCAGCCGCTCGACTGTAAATATAACGAGCGACTGGGGTTGAACCGACAAAGCTAATGGCTTGAATCAGGGGGTGATCGAGAAGGGTATCAACGACTTCTTTGGTACCATTGACTAAATTTACTACGCCTTTTGGCAACCCGGTTTGCTCTAGCAATTGAAAGAGTTTTTGCAGAGTTAACGGGACTTTTTCAGAGGGTTTCACAATGGCTGTGTTGCCACAGGCGATCGCGTAGGGTAAGAACCAAAAAGGAATCATGGCAGGGAAATTAAACGGAGCAATAATTGCGATGACTCCCAGCGGTTGCCTGATCATCATTTCGTCGATGCCACGAGCCACATCTTCCAAGTTATAGCCTTGCATTAACATCGGAATGCCACAGGCAACTTCCACATTTTCAATGGCCCGCCGTAACTCTCCCTGAGATTCGGTCAGAGTTTTGCCACATTCCAGGGTGATGGTGCGCGCTAAATCTTCCAGGTTTTCTTCTAAGAGGTTTTTCAGTTTAAACAAATATTGCACCCGTTGGGGCGGCGGAGTTTGTCGCCAGCTTTTAAAAGCTTGTGCTGCTGCTTGTGCAGCGAGTTCTACCTCAGCAGCAGGCGATAGGGGGACTTGAGCGAGCAGTTCAGTGGTAGCTGGGTTAACAATTTCTAAGTAATGAGTGGCTGTAGATGGACGCCAAGAGCCATCGATGTAATTTGCTAAGCGGTTTAGGGGACTCACACCTCTCTCCCAATCGTTGATTTGTATCAAGCTTAGCGAAGTGGTCTAAATCTTGGCAGCATTATCTCCATTACCAACTGCGGTGGCGAGCGCCTGTGGTTGCCTCGTGACCTCGATCACACTTAGAGACCGATTTTGCTCACTAAAGTTCTTCGGTATTATCACTGAACTAATGCCAGAACCATCACTGGTGCTTCATAAACAGTAAGGGATGATAAATATATCGAGTTCAAACAAGTTCTATGCCTTCAGTTAACCTCCTCCTCCTTCCTGGTGCCGTCAACGAATTAATCGCTTCCGCCGCCGATAGCCACTGCCTCACCAAAGCGGATCGCTACGGACTGATGGCCGCCATTCTGGACGAGTCCCTCACTGAAGAAGAGCGTCACTCCCTCGATCGCTTGATTCGCTCCCTCGTCAAGGGTCGGATTCACGTCGTCGATGAGCTTTCCCTCACCCTGTAGGTCAGCTGTAGGCGATCGCGAACCGACTGGAAGAGAACTCGACTAGCAACCAGTTTGTAAGCTGCTCGCTGAACGACCCAAGCTGTTTTGTATCAACCACCACAGAAACGATACTAGCCATGCCAATTGCTTAACTGTCCTACAGTGACCACAGCCTTTACCTCACTCAAAAAATGACCGCCTCATCTTGCTGGATTTAGATTTGCGCGATTCGTCGATCCCGTTGTTGCTCCAGACAAACAGTAGACAGATAAAGATAGTGATACCTTGACCGGTCTGTGCTGCTCAATTAATTCCTAAAGTTAAAACATCGAGTTCAGCCACAGCCATCATGGAATTAACCATCTACTGCTCCCCCATCTCACCCGCTCTGCCTACTCCAGTTGCCAAAAACAAAGTCCGCCATCACCTCTCGACCGAAAGCAGTTTATTAGAAGTTTTAATGCGACTCATTTAGTCAATCAATCAGGTTCATCGCTTCAAAATGAATCATAACTTCGCTTAAATCTTGGTTTTCTCCTAATCTCAATCAACGGTTTTCTCTGGCACAGCTTTTACAAGCTGTGCTTTTTTTGACCATTTTTGCTTGGTAACTTAACCCTATATCAAGCAGTGATTTTTATCACTGAATTCCTTTCACCCGATCACAAACAAACCTCAGAAAGATCACAGAGTTTGGCGAAACCTGTCACCGGAATTTTAGTGAAAATTCCTGATGATTAAAGATAGAAAGCTCACCTGAGCTGAGTAAATTTAGCCAGAAGTGAATGCCATGCTCAAACCTTGCAAACAACCCTTAAAACAAAATCCCTTCCTCACTGAGCGCGACCCAGTTACAGGCAAATGGATTGTGATCGAGCCAGAGCCACAAAAAATTGAATCCGTAGCCGCTTAAAATACTGGTTGTTGGGAGTTGCGATCGGCTTTCTCAGAAATCAGCAAGTAACTGCATGGGTTTCTGGAGGGTCTGCATCACCTACCGCATCACTGGAAACTTTTTAGTGAATTTTTTATGGTTGCTCGCAGGGGGTGCTGTCAATGAGATAGCACCCTCTTAAGTAGCAGAGTGCTGCTCTCTACAAACCTCAGCATCAGCCTTATGAACCTTCTGACCACTTTCTCCTATTTTTATCATATTTTCAAAGAACGCAGTACAGCGATTATATGGAGTTCTACCAACGCTAAATCCTTCCACCATATTTTTGCTGGAATCTCAACCCATCTTTTTTGTAATCCTAATCAATGTTACCCTAAATTACAATGTTAACCGATCTAATTCTTGCCATAGAGTATTGATAAAATCCTGAGTCTGTTTTAAATTTAGTTCTCCAAAAGCCTGCCATTCTTCAGGTGTAATTTTCTCATTGCTTTGAATTACTTCTTGTATCCAATAGGGTAAGTTAGAGGGGTTACGAATTAATTCATAACTTTTTTCCAAAGCACTTTGACCTAAATTTTCTCCATTATATTGAGTAACCAAGCACAATTTTAGTAGCTTAGCTAAATTACTTTCAGGAGGAATTGAGAGTAAGAACGCCATAGTTTGAGCAAGGGCATTTTTATTAAATTCCATAAATATCTATTCCTTTTTTTACAGGTTTAAGCTACAAGAGGTTAGACAGTAGTATTAAGCTCAGGGATGTTTTGAGCCATCAGGCATTATAGCACCTTTTAGATAAGCCCCACGCAAATCGTACTCACTGACATTCGCACCTTCGAGGTTAGCACCTGTTAAATAAGCATTTTTCATATCTGCTCCACTAAGATTCGCATCGCTGAGATTTGCACCACTCAGATTTGCATCTCTTAAATCAGCACAAATCAGGTTGGCACCACTCAGATCGGCACTACTCAGATTAGCATAACTAAGTTTAGCAAAACCCAAGTTGGCATGACTCAAATTAGCCCCTGTGAGGTTTACACGAGCCAGTAAAGCATTCCCAAGGTTAGCATTCCCAAGGTTGGCATGATTCATGTCAGATTTAGTTAAATTGGCTTCACTTAAATCAGCTTTAGGAAGATTGATTCTAGCTAATTTTCCTCCGGTTATATCTAAATTATTTAAAGTCACTCCATCTTCATTTAAATCTTGTAAAGCAATAATTCTTGCAGGACTAACTTTTACATTATGAGCAGCATTAATAACACTCCAAGCTTGATACTGAAATTCTTTTTTTCTGTCAGGAATTTCTTTAATGTATAGAATTAAAATAACTATTATGCTAATAGGCTCAAGAGCCGATAAAATTTTATATATAATCGAATCTTCAGGAATAAAAATTATTAAAACAACTAAAATAAGAACACTGTAAAAAGCGACCAACCATGCTGGTATTTCCCAGAATTTTTTAAGAAGTTTTTGTAAGTTATTTTTGGTAAATTCTATTGGGTTTAAATTGGCTGTAATTACTTGAATCAAATTATTGTTTTTTAGAGTTTTTAATTGATTTGACGAAGGGCTCGATCCAGATATTTCTTGCTGAATTTTTTCTTCTATAACTTCATTGTTTTTGACTTCTGATACTTCTTCTTTTGCCGTGAGATTTAGTCCAGCACCTTCTAACATTAACTGAGCGATATTTGTGTAAGTATCACCCCAAGCTTTTGCCACTTCAGGAGTCCAATCTTCCTGTAAATAATTCGCGAAAGTTTTTAGTAAACTCTCACCAACTAGGGGATAATATTCTGCGAGGATGCCATAGCCTTTATGTCTAGCACCTAAATCTTTTAGAACTGGAACTAACACTTCGGGCGTGCGTAAGCCTTCTACTAATAAAATGAGAGAATTCAGTAGTTTTTTCTCTTGTTTACCCATATCAGCTTTGCCAAAAAAATATTGAGTTTCGGGATAAGCTGCAAACAGATTTTGGTAAAAACTAGAGACAAATTCAGTTGCACGAGGTTTGATTTTTTCAAAGCTCGCTTCTACGAGTTCAATTTGTTGATTGGTGGATAATTGAGGGATTTCTTCTGTTGCTAAGGACACTGATACTTGAGGCGGTGATTGGAGATTTTCTTCTTCTAACTGTACTCTTAATGGCTCAACATAGACTCCAGCACCTTCTAACATTAATTGAGAGGTTGTTGTGTAAATATCCAGCCAAGCTTGTGTAACTTCTGGAGTCCAATCTTCTTCTAAATACTCGGCGAAAGTTTTTAGTAAAACTTCGCCAACCAGAGGATAATGTTCTGTGAGGATGCCATAGCCTTTATGTCTAGCACCTAAATCTTTTAGAACTGGAACTAGCACTTCGGGCGTGCGTAAGCCTTCTACTAATAAAATGAGGGAATTCAGTAGTTTTTTCTCTTGCTTACCCATATCAGTCTTGCTAAAAAAATATTTAGTCTCGGGATAAGCTGCCAAAAGATTTTGGTAAAAACTAGAGACAAATTCAGTTGCACGAGGTTTGATTTTTTCAAAGCTAGTTTCTACGAGTTCAATGCGTAAATTTGAATAAGGTAATGCCATATTAATGGTTGTTTATTATCAAGTGATTATCAGCTTCTAATTATTGTAACAGAAGTAACTTACATTCTTGCGTGAGCAAGAG
>JBLNEP010000032.1:0-15588 GCA_050262755.1 Actinomycetota bacterium
GTGGGATTAAAACCTGTTGCCATCGCTCGGACTCAAAAACGACAACCCCTCACTTATGCGAGTTGGTTAATTTTTAATTATATCATATTTGGGGTAACGCTTAAGATGCGTTTACCCTGCAACAGTTGGAAATAGATTCATAGGGAGAGACCCCCTGTATGTCCCTAATCTTAAGGGAGAACCACAGCAGGGGTTGATCCCTACACCACCTTTGGCAAAACCTGTCAGGCTTAGTAGAATTTTGGTTAATCTTGGGCGGTGAGGAGTATCATCAATCATACTAGCAATCAGAAATAGTCAAATTTAAGAATTAGGGGTAGCAATATTGAGAACTTGATTTTTACAATTTTAATGGTTAATGATAACGAAGATGTCCACTTGCTGGTGCAGGAAGCCTTGCAAGAAGTTCAATTAGGAATCAGGCTCAACTTTTTAGACAACGGAGAACAACTTTTAGAGTATCTATACCGTCGAGGTGACTATGCTAAAGCAAACAAGGCTCCACGTCCCCACCTAATCTTACTAGATATCAATATGCCGAGGTTGGATGGGCGAGAAGCACTAGCTATCGTGAAATCCGACCCCAGTTTGGCTCAGATTCCGATTATTATTTTGACGACCTCTTATCAACCCGGAGATATTCTGCAATGCTATCGCTTGGGTGCAAATTCTTTCATTGCTCAACCAAGAACCTTTAATAAATTAGTGGAAGCGATGCAGAGTTTATGTCACTTTTGGTTTGAAATAGCTGCTTTGCCCTAGGAATCATAACGTTGAGGGAAAGAAGGAATTTTTGTCCGAACTAACAAGGTCTAAAAAGGATGTAAATGTCTTGGATTTGCTCAAAAACTTAGGAGTTTTTACTATAAAAAACTCCCCTTTAGTCGCCACTACTTACAAAGGCGAGTCATGAAGATTTATTTAATATTTTTTAAGTTTTGATCGGTCTTCTCGGATTCGGGTGTATTCTAAGTCTTAGCGATCAATAGACCTGCTGACTGGTAACAAGACCTAGATTGGGTGAGAGTCTCTCATCAAGTCCATCGAAACCCTAAAGCTGTGCTGACTTCAAACTACACGCTTAAAATTCTCTTAGTTGAGGATGACCCCGCCGATGCTGAACTGATAGAAGAACTCTTAACCTCTGTCAGCAACATTCAGTTTCGCCTCAAAGCAGTCGCTCGCCTTGGCGAAGCTTTAAATTGCTTGCGAGAGATGGAGTTCGACGCAATCTTATTAGATTTATCTCTACCAGACAGTTTTGGAATTGATACCGTCAACAACATGAAAGTGCAAGCTGCAACGATACCGATCGTAGTTTTGACAGCTCTTAATGATGAAAATGTAGCATTTGCTGCTTTGCGTAGAGGAGCACAGGATTATCTTGTTAAAGGGCGTTTGCACGCGAGTTTACTGGTTCGTGCTGTACAGTATGCGATCGAGCGACAGCGAGCGGAAGAAGCACTCCGACAGCAAGCAGAGCGCGATCGCCTTTCCGGCCGCATGATCGAACGCATCCGTTCATCCATAGACCTCAGAGATATTCTGTGGAATACAGCCGCAGAAGTCCGTCAATTTCTCAAAATTGACCGGGTTTTAATCTATCGCTGCGGTTCTGTTTTAGAACTCGATAAAAATGAGCAAGAAGGCTTAATTGTATCAATGGATGAGTGCTTGGAGGGCTGTACCTGGAACCAAGAAGTTTATGCAGGCTTAGCAATGTCTTCTCTGTTGCTCAAAGAATCCGATACCATTCAAGCTGTGGCTGATATCCAGACGACTCCCCTCGATCCAGACTATCGAGATTTACTGAAAAATTCTCAGATTCAAGCATTTTTAACTGTACCGATCTGGCAAACGTCGGAATGGCAAAGCAAGGGCTCCAAGAGAGGAATTTACTCAGACTTTTCTTTTTCCCCGCATCACTTCCCCCATCAAAATACTCTCTGGGGAATACTCGCTGCTTACCATTGCAAGTCAGCAAGGCTTTGGCAGCAGTGGGAGATCGATTTCTTGCAGCACTTGGCGAATCAAGTCGCGGTCGCAATTCAGCAATCAGAACTTTACTGTCAGTTAGAAATCGCCAACCAAAAACTCAAGCTGCTTGCTACAACCGATGAACTGACAGGCATTGCCAACCGCCGCCAATTCAACCGAGCGCTAGACTCCGAGTGGCGGCGCTTGGCGCGGGAACAAGCAGCCCTGTCTTTAGTCTTATGTGACATCGACTTTTTCAAAATTTATAACGACTTCTACGGTCATCCTGCTGGCGACACCTGCTTGAAAAAAGTAGCCAACGCCATCGCCTCAGCAGTGCAGCGACCAGCTGATTTAGTCGCTCGTTATGGGGGTGAAGAATTTGCAATCATCCTACCCTATACCGATACCTTAGGCGCAACCTTAGTCACGGAAAATATCCACCACCAAATTGCAAAGCTCCAGCTTTCCCATTCCCAATCTTCCATTAGTCAATACGTTACCGTTAGCAGCGGAATTGCCTCCACAATTCCTTGTAGCGACCGCTCCCCTGAAACCCTGATTCAATGGGCGGATCGCGCTCTCTATCGAGCGAAAGCGCGAGGGAGAAATCGTATTGAGCGAGCTGAATGTAACTTCTGAACCAGACAACAGAGGAGCAAGTCGCGGAGTCAGAGGCAGCACCTCTCGTACCTTTCACTCACAGATTTAGATCCGGAACAGTCAACCAGAGTACATCTCGAATAGAGTCGCCTTTCCCCCTCAACTTCTGCTGCTAACCGGTGCCGAAGTTGAGCAGGGAATTACAATTTTTTTATATTTGTCAGCCACTCCTAGCGTTTACACGCTATAAGCCATGAGATATAATGGCGCTTGACCCTCCCTTTTATTAAAAAAACTCCCAAAATGTCAATTTTTACTCCTACTAATTATCGCACAATTTTAAAAATTCTTCTGGTAGAAGATCGACCCGAAGAAGCAGAACTGATTGAAGAATTATTATCGCAGAGCAGCGGGGGTCAACAATGGACCGTTAGGCACGCCGATCGGCTCAGTGTCGTCCAGCAGCGGTTGGTTCAAGAAACATTTGATGTCATCTTGCTCGACCTTTATCTTCCCGACAGCCAAGGATTTGATACAGTCGCGAAAGTTCAAGAGTATAGCCTCAATACTCCCATTGTTGTCCTCACCATCCGTAAAGATGAAGAGTTAGCCATTCAATTAATTCAAGCAGGAGTTCAAGATTATCTACTCAAAACAACCATCAATAGCGAAAGCTTGTGGCGTTCCCTGCATTATGCGATCGAGCGACATCACAGCCAAGAAGCCTTGCGTCAAAGCGAAGAAAAATATCGCTCCGTTGTTAAAACCTCCCTCGTCGGCATTGCGATCGTCACCCTACCCTCCCGCCAGCCAGACAATTATAATTGGATCGAAGTCAATGAAGCCTTGTGCCAATTACTAGGATATTCCCGAGCAGAACTCACCCAAAAAACTTGGTTAGAATTAATTCATCCCGATGATTATACTGCCAACCTCGAACAGTTATCACAAGTTTTAGCCTGTGAAAGCGAAGGCTACGTTTTAGATCAAAAATTGTTACGAAAAGACGGTCAGGGAGTCTATGTACGAGTCTCATTGCGACCCGTTCGCAATTTGGATAATTCGATCAATCGCTTAGTCGCAGTCATTCTCGATCTCAGCGACCGCTACCGCCATGAATCACAGCTAAACGCTTCAAAAGAATTTTTAAATCATATTATTAATGCAAGTGCCGACCCCATTTTTGTCAAAGATGAACAGCACCGCTGGATTATTTTTAACGAAGCATTTTGTCAATTACTAGGAAAACCGGCTGAGCAACTGCTTGGTAAATCAGAGTATGATTTTTTACCCCGAACCGAAGCCGACATTTTTTGGCAGCGAGACGACCAAGTTTTAAGGGAAGGAACAACCAATGAAAGCGAAGACCAATTAACAGATAGTCAAGGAAAAATTCACATCATTTCTACCAAAAGAACTCGGTTTGAAAACGAAGACCAGAGTAAAATTTTAGTGGGAACCATTCGAGATGTTACAGAAGCAAAACACCAGCAAATAGCCCTGCAAGAAAGTGAAGCTCGCTTTCAAAGGTTAGCCGCCAATGTCCCAGGCATGATTTATCAATATCGGATTTCAAAACAGGGAGAAAAAAGCTTTACCTACGTTTCTTCAGTTAGCAGCCAACTCTATGAAATTGAACCAGAAGCACTTCAAAAAGATGCAGCACTCACCTTTGTAGGAGTCCATCCCGACGATCGGAGTACCCTAGAAGCATCTATAACTAGTTCCGCCCAAGCACTCCAACCTTGGCAACAGCAATGGCGGCAAATCATGCCCTCTGGCAAGCTCAAGTGGTTGCAAGGAGGAGCGCGACCAGAATTGCAAGCCAACGGAGATATTATTTGGGATGGATTGGTGATGGACATCACCGAGCAAAAGCAAGCCGAAGCTCGAGTACATTTGTTGCTCGCTGCAACCCAAGCAATTAGTCAATCCCAAGACTTTCATGAAGCTTATTTGGCAATTTTGCGCTTATTTTGTACCACGATAGGCTGGGATTTCGCCGAAGCCTGGATTCCCACGGCTGACGCTACTTTATTAGAATGTAGCGAGGGCTGGTACCGACGCGAATTGCTCGACCAAGTTTCCCCTCAAGAGAGCCTGATTCTAGAGGAATTCTGGCAGCAAAGGAAACAATTAAAGCTGAGAACTGGCTTGGGATTACCGGGGCGAATTTGGGCCTCAGGAGAGCCAGAATGGATCGAAGATGTTTCGCAAGTAGAAAACTCAGTTTTTTTAGGCTCCCAAACCGCTGCTGCCATTGGCTTAAAAGCTTGTTTTGGGGTCCCTATTTGCATGAACGGGCAAGTATTAGCAGTTTTAGTATTTTTAAGCCGAGCAAAGGTGGCAAAAGAACCACATTTAGTAGAACTCGTGAATGCAGTCGCAACTCAGCTCGGCACTCACATTCAGCGCAAGCGGGCAGAAGAAGAATTGAGAAAAAGTGAAGAACGTTGGCAATTAGCGATCAAAGGGAATAATGACGGCATTTGGGATTTGGACATTCCCAGTAATCAAGTCCTGAGATCGGCACGCTGGAAAGAAATAGTGGGCTGTGAAGAGAACGAAATCGGCAACAGCTACAACGAATGGACACAGCGCATCCATCCCAGCGATTTTGAGCGAGTAATGCAAGCTCAAAAAGATTACCTATCCCGGAAAACCTGGCATTACAATATAGAATATCGCTTGCAGTGCAAAGGCGGAAGCTACAAATGGGTACTGGAGCGGGGATTAGCAGTATGGGACAAGGCAGGAAACCCAGTACGAATGGTCGGATCAATGACAGATATCAGTGATCGTAAACAGTCAGAACTGGCTCTTCTTCAAGTCAGAGCTGCCGTAGAGAGCGCTAGCGACGCGATCGGGATCACAGACTGGAAAGGCAAATCGATTTATCACAATCAAGCATTTATCCAGCGCTACGGCTATACCGTTGATGAACTCAACGCGGCCGGTGGTCCTGCGGTGATGTACACAAAGCCACAAATTTTAAGAGAGATATTTAGAACGATTCGCACTGGCAATTCTTGGAGTCGTGAAGTTGTTCTGAAAACTAAGACGGGTCAGCTCGTACAAACTTTAGTACGAGCTGACTGCATTCTAGATGAAGCTGGTAATAAAATAGGGCTAATTGGGGTGCTGACAGACATTACAGAACTCAAACTGGCAGAAGCAGCTTTGTGGCAGCAATTAAAGCGCGAACAGTTAGTCGTTGCGATGCTAGAGCGCATTCGCTCCTCTCTAAATTTGGAAGAAGTTCTGAGTATTGCCGTGAAGGAAGTCAGACAGTTCTTACAAACTGACCGCACTTTAATTTACCGCTTTAACCCAGACTGGAGTGGCGTTGTCGCGGTAGAAGCAGTCTGTGGTGAGTGGACACCCATACAAGGAATGCAGTTTCACGATCCGTGTTTCGTTGACACTTACATTTCTCTCTACCAGCAAGGTCGGATTCGCGCGGTCGCAGATATTGCCAACGAGGATCTCAAAGCCTGTCACCAACAATTTCTGAGCCAATTTCAGGTGAAAGCAAACTTAGTTGTCCCGATCTTGCAAGCCAATAAATTATGGGGGTTACTAATTGCTCACCACTGTAGTGCTCCGCGCACTTGGCACGACTCAGAGATCGAATCTCTCAGGCAGTTGTGCGTGCAACTCGCGATCGCCATTCAACAGTCCACCTTATTTGAACAGGCACAAACAGAAATTGCTGAGCGCAAACAAGCAGAAGCCGCTCTCCAACAAGCAAAAGAATCAGCCGAAGCCGCGAACCGCGCCAAAAGCGAATTCCTGGCCAATATGAGCCACGAACTGCGAACCCCCTTAAATGGAATCTTAGGCTACGTTCAACTCCTTAAAAATGACAATAACTTAACCGCCGAACAGCAGGAAAGCTTAGCTAATATCCAACAATGTGGCGACCACCTGTTGACCTTGATTGAAGATGTTTTAGATTTGTCCAAAATCGAAGCTCGGAAAATGGAGCTCTCCCCCACCGAGGTCAATTTTCCTCACTTCCTGAAAAGTATTGTCGATTTGTTCCGACTACGAGCCGCTCAAAAAGGCGTCGCCTTTACTTACGAAGAGCTTTCCACACTGCCTCATTATATCCACACCGACGAAAAGCGCCTGCGACAAATTTTAATTAATTTACTCAGTAATGCTGTAAAGTTTACCAATAGCGGTGGCGTTAGCTTTAAAGTAAAAACCCTTAACCATTCTGCCTTATCTCAAACCAGCCAGCCTCACCCAGAAGCCACACCCATCCCCAAAATTCGCTTTGAAGTAGAAGATACTGGCATCGGCATTGAACCCAGCCAATTAGAACAAATCTTTTTGCCATTCCACCAAGCTGGCGATCGCGCCCGCGCCACAGAAGGGACAGGCTTAGGACTCTCCATTAGTCAGAAATTAGTGAAAATGATGGGCGGCGAAATCTGCGTCAAAAGTACCTTGGAGAGGGGTAGCCTTTTCTGGCTAGATTTAGAGTTACCCTCCATCAACAATGTACCCTCACCCGTGCGACCGCCTGAAAAACTCCGCATCATTGGTTTTAAAGGCCCCAAGCGTAAAGTGCTAGTCGTTGATGACAATGAAGTCAACCGTGCCATGTTACAAAAGTTACTATCACGCATTGGCTTTATCATCGAAGAGGCAGGAGACGGCCAAGAGTGCTTGCGCAAAGTCACCACGTTTCAACCAGAGGTCATCTTACTGGACTTACTGATGCCTGTGATGGATGGCTTTGAAACAGTCAAGCGACTGCGACAGTTGCCAGAACAAAAAAATGTCATAGTCATTGCTCTGTCCGCTAGCGTTTTTCAGGCAACCCAGCAAGAAAGCATCCGCGCTGGTTGTAATAGTTTTCTCCCCAAACCCCTGGAAAGCAAGGAACTATTAGAACAATTGCGGGTATTGATGGGCTTAGAATGGATTTACCAAGAAGCGGGTGAAGGCAAAAAAAACAAAGCCTCCTCTCTGCCTCAAACGGCTGATTGTACTACTGTCTCTGCGATGATTCCGCCAGATTCTGAGTCGATCGCCAGCTTGTTAAAACTGACCGCGATCGGTGACATTGAGGGAATCCTAGAGGAAATTGCTAAACTGGAAAAGCTGAACCAGCAGTTAGAACCCTTTGCTAACCATCTACGACAACTTGCTAAAAGCTTCCAACTTAAGCAAATTCGCCAATTTTTAAAGCAATATTTATGACCGGGGTTAAAACAGGGTCTTGCCTACTTCTAAAGCTAATAAATTTACCTCAAAGTGATTTAGGGAACGGTACGAGTAACTATGCCTGGAAACGACAAAGCATCAACCGAATTTGCTCACTCTCCCTCTTTTTTTAGGGTTGCATTTAACCAAAACAGATTAATATGGACAGCAATACTCCTGAAAGAAGTATCATTCTAATTGTCGATGACAACCAGACCAATCTGGACGTACTTTTTGAACTCTTGAGAAATTACGGTTTCAAAGTCTTAGTCGCGATCGATGGAGAAAGCGCACTCGAACAACTGGAGTATATCCATCCCGACCTCATTTTGTTGGACATTATGATGCCAGGTTTCGATGGATTTGAAACTTGTCGCAGGTTAAAAGCCGATCCAGAAAAGCAAGATATTCCCATCATTTTTATGACCGCTCTTTCTGATACCGTTGATAAAGTTAAGGGCTTTAAGATGGGAGCTGTTGATTATATTACTAAACCCTTTCAATACCAAGAAGTGATCAGTCGGATTAATACTCACTTGACCATTTGTAACCTCCAAAAAAAGCTTCAGGAAAAAAATCGAGAACTTGCGAGTATTAACCAAAACCTAGAGAAGCTGGTAGAAGAAAGAACCAAACAACTCATCGAGCAGGAAAAAACAGCCACCATCGGTCGCTTAACTCAAGGCATGGTTCATAACTTAAAAAGTCCCCTGCAAACGATCCAAACCAGTGTCGATTTGATTGAAACAAAAGCAGAAAAGCTTCAGGAACCTGCTTTTTTAAATTATAGTCAGTATATTTTGCAAGCTCTCAATAAGATCAATCAAATCATGGATACATTGATGCTAAAAAGCATTAAAGATCAAAAGGGAGAGTTGCAGTTCGTTAACCTGAATGAACTCATCAACCGCGAACTGCTCTTATTAGAGGCAAATTTACATTTTAAACATCGCCTAAAAAAGCAGTATATCTTTGACGATTCAATTCCCGATCTCCTTTTAATCTCTTCCTATATTTCACAGGTTTTTCATAACTTAATTGATAATGCCATTGCTGCCATGTGGGGCAGTAAAAAACAAGAATTGACAATTATTACCAGGCAAACCCCTTCCACAATCTACCTAGAAATTCAAGATACTGGCTGTGGAATTGCTCCCGAAAACTTATCAAAAATTTTCGATCCTTTCTATACATCAAAACCCGCTAAAGGTGAAGAAAAAAAAGAAGGAGAACCCACTGGCACTGGTTTGGGACTTTATACTTGTCTAGAACTTTTAAAACCATTTGGTGGGGAAATTATTGTCAATAGTAAACTGGGTCAAGGAAGCATGTTTACAGTAGTGCTGCCCAAGCCAGGAAATCAATGTTAATATAGAAGTCCAGTATCTGCGCTACTAAATTCTGGGCAAAATGGGCGGCTTCAGCATCAGGGTGCAAAACGATCCCTGCCGACCGGATCGAGCCTGCGATCGTGAGGAATATACTATTTAGGGTTGGTGCTAGGTGATACCTCCTAGGGATCAGTAGCTTAGATCCTCATCCATCCATCAAGGTGAATCCCACTATCTGGGGTAGATAGTGAGAATGATTAGTGGTTAGCTAGTTCACAGTAGCCCCCAGCAATTCCTATACTCTTGATAGAAGCATCGCAAAATGACAGCAGCTATTCAATCAATTCTTGACCGTAGCTTAAGCATCCTGTTGATAGAGGATCATCAAGATGATGTGGAACTGATCGAAGAATTGCTATTCACAACTAAGTCTAAGCAAGAGCTAGAGTTGACGACTGCTGTCCGTGTCAAAGAAGCCATCGAACTTTTGCAACAAGAAAGTTTTGATGTGATGCTGTTAGACTTAGACTTACCAGATAGCCAAGGAATAGAGACAATTACCCAAGTATCTGAGTATAGCGCTCAGACTCCGATTGTAGTTCTCACATCCCATAATGATGAAGAACTAGCGGTACAATCGATCCAAGCAGGTGCCCAAGATTATTTAGTAAAAAGAAGAATCGATAGCTCTACATTAATTCGCTGTCTGCGGTATGCGATCGAGCGCCACCAAAGTCAAAAAGCATTACAGCAGAGTGAAGAAAAATATCGCTCCGTGGTAGAGAGCATTAGCGAAGTGATTTTTCAAACAGATGTAGCGGGTAATTGGCTCTTTCTCAATCCCGCTTGGACTGAAATTACTGGATTCACGGTGAGCGAAAGTTTAGGCGTACCCTTCTTAACTTATATCACTCCCGAAGACCGAGTAGAAACCAGTCAAAATATCGACAAAATTCTCAAAAAAAAGCAAGAGACTTGTCGCATCAAAATTCGCTTTGTGACCCAAAAAAGAGCCAGTCGTTGGCTGGAAATGCAGGCTCGCTTAATGTGGACTGCCGATCGCCAAGTCGCTGGCATTACGGGGACCCTGCGAGATGTTACTGAAGAAACATTAGCGCGACAGCAGCTCGAAGAACTCACCCAGTTTCAGCAAGCACTCTTAAATAGCGCCAACTATGCCATTATTTCCACCGCCATTGACGGCACGATTCGGACCTTCAATGCAGCCGCCGAACATTTATTAGGATATACCGCGTCAGAAGTCGTTGGTGTTGCGACTTCTACCCTCTTTCACGATCCCATAGAAATTGCTCAACACACTCAAAAATTGTCAGTCCAACTAGGAGCCAAGCTAAAGCCAGGATTTTCAGCATTAGTAGCCAAAGCACAGCGAGGCGAAATCGAAGAAGGAGAATGGACTTATATCCGCAAAGATAGCTCCCAGGTACCCGTCTTACTCTCAGTCTCGCCAGTGCGAGATCGGCAGGACACCATTACGGGATTTATGGCAATTGCCAGCAATATCACCGAACGCAAGCAAGCAGAATTAGAAATCCACCTGTTGCTAGCCGCCACTCAAGCCATTAGTCAATCCCCCGACTTTGACGCTGCTCTCGCCGCCACCCTACGCTTACTGTGCGAGGCGATCGGGTGGGATTTTGCCGAAGCCTGGATTCCCGCAACCAGTAGCTTAGTCTTAGAATGTAGTGGCGGTTGGTATGCCAGCGATCCAGCTCTAGAGCCATTCCGCCACCAGAGTCAACAACTCACCTTTGCCAAAGGCGAAGGGTTACCCGGTCGAATTTGGGCGACCGGTCAGCCAGAATGGATTGAAGACCTCACCACCGTCCCCTCTGTAACCTTCCTGCGATCGCCACTCGCAAGGGCCAATGGCTTCAAAGCAGGTTTTGGCTTACCAATTGTGGCTCAAGGTCAAGTATTAGCCGTGATGGTATTCTTTAAACGAGCGAGGATGCCACAAACGCTACATTTCCTCGAACTAGTGCGAGCGATCGCCACTCAACTGGGTTGGCATATTCAGCGCAAACAAGCTGAAGAAGCACTCAGACAAAGCGAAGAAAGATTCCGATCGCTCGTAGAAAACCTTCCCGGTGCCATCTATCGCTGTCAAAACGATGCCACTCGCACCGCAGACTTTATCAGCGACGAAATTCAAACCATCAGTGGCTATGCCGCCAGCGACTTTATTGGCAATCAACGCTTGAGTGTGGCCCAGCTTGTCCACCCAGAAGATGCGCCCCTAGTAGAACGCCAACTCCAAACAGCCTTAGCTTTACGACAACCCTACAATCTGGAATATCGCCTGATCGACGCCGATCGCACCGTGCGGTGGATTGCAGAACAAGGCAGAGCCGCCTACAGTGCCAGTGGAGACGTGCTCTGGCTCGACGGCATGATATTTGACATCAGCGCTCGTAAACAAGCAGAACTTGCCTTGTTGCGAGTCACCCAAGCCGTCGAAAGCGCCAGCGACGCGATCGCCATTACCGACGGAGACGGTAACTCCATCTATCACAACCAAACCTTTATCACCCGCTACGGCTACACCGTCGAGGAACTCAACACCCTCGGCGGACCCACCGCTTTATACGCCAAACAGAAAGTCTTACGACAGCTCTTTAAAACCTTGCGACAAGGAAAACCTTGGCATGGCGAAGTCCAACTCAAAGCCAAGTCAGGAGAAATTGTACAGGCTCAGGTGCGAGCTGACTGCATTCTCGACCCCGCAGGCTACCCCATCGGCATGATGGCCGTCATTACCGACCTCACAGAACTCAAGCAAACAGAATCAGCACTGCGACTCAGTCAGCAACGATTGCAGATGGCCCTCGAAGGTAGCGCTTTAGGGATGTGGGATTGGAATATCAGCAGCGGAGAAACTTATTTCGATCCCCAATGGAAGAAAATGCTCGGCTATGAAGTCGAGGAAGTTGAGAACAACTACCAAGCTTGGGAGCGGTTGATCTACCCAGCGGATCTACCCAAGGTATTGGCAGCATTAAAAGCCTATCTGGAAGGTCGCACCACTGTTTACGAAATCGAATTTCAGATGCTGAGCAAAGCTGGAACTTGGCAGTGGATTTTAGCGGTGGGCCAGGTGGTGGAACGGGATGAGTGGGGTTCGCCGCTGCGAATGGTAGGAACTCACAAAGATATTAGCCACCGCCAAGCCGCCGAAGCCGAAAAAACCCACTTAATCGCATCTTTGCAGCAACTCGCTGGACAGTTGCAGGAAGCACAGCGAATCGCTCGAATTGGTAACTGGGAATGGGATGCGGTGTCAGGAACTCAGATTTGGTCTGAGCAAATGTTCCAAATTTACGAGCGGGAAATGGATGCAGTGCCTGAGTTTGAGGAACTGGTCGAGCAGATTTACCCAGAGGATCGGCAGGCGTTTGTGAGAGTGGTGGAACGAGCCAAGACGCTAGGCATTCCTTACAACCTTGACCACCGCATCTGTCTACCTTCTGGAGAGATTCGATTTATCAATGCCAAAGGACAAGCGCTGAAAAATGAAGCGGGACAAGTCCTGCGTTTATTCGGTACGGTGATGGATATTAGCGATCGCAAGTTCGCAGAACAAGCGGTAGCTGAAAGTGAGCAACGGTTCCGCGCCATCTTTGAAAGTGCGGCGATCGGCATCGCTCAAGTCTGGCCCGATGGTCAATTCTTGAAAGTCAACTCCGGTCTGTGTCAGATTTTGGGATATACAGAGTCGGAACTCAGACAGCACACTTTTTTGGAGATTTCTCACCCGGAGGATTTAGCCGCGGATCTGGAACAGCAACGTTTATTACTGCTGGGGGAGATTCAGAGTTATGCGATCGAGAAGCGGTTTATCCGTGCGAATGGGGAACCCATCTGGACCCATATCAGCGTCTCGTTGGTGCGGGAGCCGCGTTCGGGAGAACCGAAATATTTCGTCAAAATTGTCGAAGACGTTAGCGATCGCAAAGCACTGGAACGAGAAGTGGCATTGCGGGAAAATCGACTCAACGCTTTTTTTGCCTGCGCTCCAGTCGGTTTAACCATCTTGGACACTCAATTGCGGTTTGTGCAGGTGAACGAAGTCCTAGCGCAAATGAATGGCATCGCGGTAGCCAATCACCTTGGCAAATCCGTCGGCGAACTATTGCCGGATCTGGCGGCTCAGGTCGAACCGATTTATCAACAGGTGTTGAAGACCGGTCTGCCGTTGCTCAATTGGGAAGTCAGTGGGGAAAAACCCAATCAACCAGGGAGTCAGGGATATTGGCTGATGTCTTACTTTCCCATTATTGGGGAAGGCGATCGACCCTCTCACCTCGGAGGGGTGGTAGTGGAAATTAGCGACCGCAAACAGGCAGAAGCAGAACTGCGATCGGCTCGTGCTCGCTTGCAACACTTGCTCGACTACAGTCCTGCTGTGATTTATAGTTGCAAGGCATCTGGGGATTATGCCATCACCTTCATCAGCGATAATGTCAGCGCCACCTTCGGCTATGAGGTGCCAGATTTTCTCGCAGATCCTGGCTTTTGGAGCCGTCACATTCACCCGGAAGATGTGGAGTTAGTCTTTGCGGGACTCCCACACTTGTTTGAGACTGGCTACCACTTTTATGAATACCGTTTCCTGAATGCTGAGGGCCATTACCGTTGGGTGCGTGATGAACTGAAAGTCGTGCGCGATGAAGAGGGAGACCCCATTGAATGCGTGGGTTGTTGGCTTGACATTACGGAACGCAAACAAGTGGAGGTTGCCTTACAGCAGCAATTAAAGCGGGAACAATTGGTGGGGACTGTGTTAGAGCGTTTGCGTTCTTCCTTGAATTTGGAGGATGTTCTCAACACAGCCGTCGGAGAGGTGCGACAGTTTTTGCAGACGGATCGCACCGTGATTTACCGCTTTCATCCTGACTGGAATGGCTCGGTGGTAGTGGAATCTGTTGAGAAGGGATGGATGCCGATTATCGGCATTGATATTCAGGATCGTTGCTTTACGGATACTTATGTGCCGCTTTACCAGAAAGGCCGGGTGTGCGCTGTCGCAGATATTCATCAGGCAGGCTTGAATGAGTGTCATCAAAATGTTTTGGTACAGTTGCAGGTAAAAGCGAATTTAGTTGCACCCATTTTGTGCGGGGAAAAACTCTGGGGATTGTTGATCGCTCATCACTGTAGCGGACCGCGTGACTGGCAGACCTCTGAGATCGAGTGTCTGAGGCAAATTAGCGTGCAGTTAGCGATCGCGATTCAGCAGTCAAGCTTATTTGAACAAGCTAAAAATGAATTGAATGAACGCAGGCAAGCAGAACTGGCTTTACGGGATTCGGAAGCGCGAGAACGCTCAAAAGCGCTTCAGCTTGAAATTACGCTCCAAAAGTTAAAAAATACTCAAGCTCAATTAATTCAAAATGAAAAAATGGTCAGTTTAGGTCAGTTGGTGGCAGGGGTTGCCCACGAAATTAATAACCCTGTTAATTTTATTTATGGAAATTTATCACCAGCCCGCGATTATAGTTTTGATTTATTGAAGCTAGTCAGACTTTATCAGCAGCATTATCCTCAACCGAGTTCTGACATCGCTCAGGCGATTACTTCCATAGATTTAGAGTATCTGGCTGAAGATTTACCGAAGTTGTTTAATTCGATGAAAGTTGGAGCCGATCGCATTCGAGAGATCGTCAAGTCGCTCCGCAATTTCTCTCGCCTTGATGAAGCGGAGATGAAGTTTATTGATATCCATGAAGGGATTGAAAGCACGTTAATGATTTTGCAGCACCGCCTGAAAGCAAGTGGCGACCATCCAGCAATTCAAGTGGTGAAAAAGTATGATGAGGAATTGCCAAAAGTTGAATGTTATGCGGGTCCCTTGAATCAGGTGTTTATGAATATTTTAGCCAATGCCATTGATGCTTTGGAAGAGCGCGACCGAGCGCAGACAAAGGCAGAGCAAATTCGCAATCCCAGTGTCATTACAATCCGCACATTTTTATCAGCTCCCGGATGGGTGGCAATTTCGCTAGCCGATAATGGGACTGGGATTCAAGAATCAGTCCGGTCTCGCTTATTTGACCCTTTCTTTACGACAAAACCAGTGGGAAAAGGCACTGGTTTAGGATTGTCAATTTCTCACTCAATTATTGTAGAAAAACATGGCGGTCGGCTGACTTGTATTTCGGAATTGGGTCAGGGTTCTGAGTTTTTAATTGAGATTCCAATCCGCTAAGGGAAGGAGTTCGGACTCAGTAGCAAGCATTTTCATCGAAATTAATGGGTCTGAAACCCCGTCCTTAAGGACGGCTTTACACTTCACATCCTAGCCATTAGAATGTGAACATGGAAAAATCGTTTAGCTATCGATTCTATCCCACATCCGAGCAGGAGTCGCTCTTGAGGCGAACTCTGGGATCTGTACGTCTTGTCTACAACCGCGCCCTCGCCGCCAGAACACAGGGGT
>JBLNEP010000033.1:0-17066 GCA_050262755.1 Actinomycetota bacterium
AAAATTTGATTTTTATCGAAATTATAGTTAAATATTCTGATATTCACCAATGAAATATCTTGATGGTTTTTGTGATAGCTGTTATTATTTTAAATTTAGAAATTAAACATTATTGCTTAAAATGTAATAAATTACAAAAAACAATTTTATTTTATAATGAAATAAATTTAAGTTCCTCAGGAAGTAATTAATATCGCTTAAATCCTAAAAATAGAAAAAACCGATGAAATGCTTATAATTAGGTAATTACAGCGAGCGACTACATCAGAGCTAATCACAAAAGTTCTTCTAGTTCACCGCTAACCTTCTCGCTCAATCGCTCAAAAATCCCACTAAGGACTGATTTTTTTTAGCCCTCAACCCCACCAATAATGAAAAAAAAGTTAACTTCAGCAACTAGAACAATGGCCCTAGCCTGGAGCTTCACCTCATGACTATGTTTAAGCAACTCTCGCTGAAAATACGTTTTTTTCTAGGGTCACTCTTCTACTTGAGCTATGCGCCAAAAGCATGGCTCTACTCACGACAGCGCGATCGCATTGAGCGCCAGATGTTCAAGCCGCCAACTGGAGAAGCCTTCGATTATCCCGGCAAACTCATCCAAGCAGAACCCACTGCCAGAGGCGCTCATTTCTACTTCGAGCAAGCAGAACTAGATATTTCTTTTCTCACTCCCGATTTGATCCGAATTAACTGGCAACCGGGAATTCCTCCGATTCCTTATGGAATTGCTCGCCACGAGTGGCCAGAGGTAGAAACCCAGTTAGAGGCAACCGACGATCGCTGGACAGTATCCAGCGCGACTTACAAAATTGTGGTGGCCGCAGATGGTAGCCTGCAATTCTGTAACTCAACCGGAACGGTGCAACGGGAAGAACAACCCCCCCAACGAAAACCAGAAGGGTGGATTCACCAAGCTAAGCTGCGAACCGAAGAAAGTCTGTATGGCCTTGGCGAAAAAGCAGGCCCCCTAAACCTCCGTCGTCCCCAAGACGGTAAGGTAGAGGGCAAATACCGAATGTGGAACTATGATGCGGCGGGAATGTATGGTCCCGGATCTGACCCGATGTATATTTCCATTCCGGTGTATCTCGGCATCCACCAGCAAGGCAGCTACCTAATTTTCTATGAAAATTCTTTTGATGCTCATTTCACCTTCAGGGAGAAGGCGGTCGCAGACTTTGAGGGAGGTTCACTCCGCTATTACATCACCTTCGGGACTCCCCCACAATTGCTAGAGCGCTACACCGATTTAACCGGACGGCCACCACTGCCCCCTCGTTGGGCCTTAGGCTATCATCAGTCTCGCTGGGGATATCGCACTGAGGAGGCGGTACGGCAAACGGTTCAGGACTTTAAAGCTTATAACTTGCCTCTGAGTGCTATTCACCTAGACATTGATGTGCAAGTTGGATACCGAGCTTTTACCATTGACCCCGATCGCTTCCCCAACTTACCAGGTTTTTGCCAAGAACTGGCGGCACAAGGGGTACAGTTTATCGCGATTATGAATCCGGGAATTAAGTATAGTCGCCACAGTAACTTATTCCTGGAAGGTCAACTGTTAGGTGCATTTTGTCGATATCCTGATGGTCAACTCGTTGTTGCCCCAGTGTGGCCGGGTTGGTGCGTATTCCCAGATTTTACCAACTCCAAGGTGCGTCAGTGGTGGAGTCGCCAGTACGAATACTTGCTGGATGTGGGGGTGACAGGATTTTGGCACGATATGAATGAACCGGCGGCGTTTATTTTGTGGGGCGATCGCTCACTCCCAAAAGTAACTCAACATTTTATGGAAGGGAGGGGGGGCGATCACCGCGAAGCTCATAATGTCTATGGGTTGCTGCAAGCGGAAGCGGGGTATGAAAGTTTGCGTCGCCATCGATCGCATCAACGGCCGTTTATTGTCTCCCGCGCTGGGTGGGCGGGACTCCAGCGCTATGCTTGGACTTGGACAGGGGACATTGAATGTACCTGGGCGGCGTTGCGGATGACGGTGGCAACGGTGGTGGGTTTGGGACTGTCGGGAATTCCTTATAGTGGTCCAGATATTGGCGGGTTTCAGGGGAACCCACCAGCGGAACTGTATTTGCGGTGGTTCCAGATGGCGACTTTCCTCACGTTTTATCGGTCGCACTGTGCAAATAATGTGGAGTACCGAGCTCCTTGGACTTATGGAGAGCCTTATTTGAGCATCATGCGGGAATTTTTGCACTTACGCTACCGACTATTGCCTTATTTTTATACCTTAGCTTGGGAGGCGACTCAAAAAGGTTATCCGCCAGTCCGGCCTGTGTTTTGGGCCGATGAGTGCGATCGCGTGCTTTGGGGGGTAGATGATGCGTTTTTGTTAGGGGATGCTTTATTGGTGTGTCCCATTGTTGAGGAGGGGATGCGACCGCGGGAGGTGTTCTTACCGCAGGGACGATGGTACGATTTTTGGACTCAGGAACTGGTAGAAGCTGAGAGAAAAGTTCAGTTAGAAGCTGCTTTAGAACGGATTCCGGTGTTAGTTAAGGCGGGGAGTATTTTGCCAATAGAAGCAGAGGGGCAATTAATTCTCCAGGTTTACGCACCGGTGGAGGGGAGGAGTGAAAGTTGCCTTTACAGCGATGCGGGAGATGGATACGGAGAATGGCGAGTGGATCGGTTCCGGGTTGTTAGGAATCAGAATGAGTTGGAACTCAGTTGTGAGTCGGAGGGGAATTTTATTTCTCAGTATGGGAGGGTGCAGGTTTGCCTCTATGGGTTTGAGGTGGAACAAGCTTGGGTGGATGGTAGCGAGGTGAGGGTTGAGGGGAATGGTTGGGAGTGCGATCGCGCGAGTGATGCGCCTGGAATTGGTTTTCAGTCGATTCGGTTTCAAGGAAAGTTGGCGTAATTTGATGCAGGTTTTGCAGCCAGATAGAGAGTTATTCCAGTGGCATCCTACGGATGTTTAGGGAGGGAAACAGGCAGGTAGAAACCCATCAAAAACTGAAGTCTCAAGACAATTCAACGGTGAATTATCAAGAGTCTTCTTTGATAAAAGTTTCGTTGGGAGGCAGGAATTTCAACCGGACGAGGTCATAATTCTCTGGGGAAAGGGGAAACGATCGTTTTCTCATTGGTTGACCCCAGCTTTGCTCTTATCTTCCCGTTCCTCGATCGTTCCGGTGCGACTGAATGGGAGATGAGGTCAACAGTGACAAGTTTCCCCTTCAATTCCCCAGCCACTCATTTTAACTGTTTTAAAATAGAAAAACGATCTGTCCTTTTTCTATTTTTTGCTTAGGGTTATGTCGGTAAAGCCGTAGAGGGAACTTGTTCAATGAGCCACTGATACCACGCTTCTAAACCTGTTCCCGTTGTGGCTGAAACTTGAAAAATGCGAATCTGAGGATTCACTTGTTTAGCATACTCGATACATCGCTCTACATCAAATTGCACATAAGGCAGCAAGTCAATTTTATTCAAAATCATGATTTCGCTAGCGCGGAACATATGAGGATATTTAATCGGTTTGTCTTCCCCTTCTGTTACTGATAAAATCACAACTTTAGCTCGTTCTCCCAAGTCAAATAAAGCCGGACAAACAAGGTTGCCGACATTTTCGATCATCAGCACAGAATTCATGGGAGGATTGAGTTGTTCTAACCCTTTTTCGATCATCAAGGCTTCTAAGTGGCAGCCAGTCCCCGTATTAATTTGTACCACTTGGCAGCCTGTTTCTCGGATGCGTTTGGCATCATTTGCTGTTTCTTGATCGCCTTCAATGACATGAATGGGTAATCGATCTTTTAAATCCTGAATCGTGCGAGTTAGTAATGTGGTTTTGCCCGCCCCAGGAGAACTGACTAGATTTAAAGCCAGGATATTTCTGCCTTTAAACCAGCCTCGATTTTGTGCAGCTAGGAGGTTATTTTTTGCTAAAAGATCTTGTTCAATCGAGATGGTTGTGCCGTGAATTTTTGCATGAATTTCGGGTGTTTCGGGGCTATGGGAATGAGTAATTACGGTTCCATCTACAAGAGTATGGCGATGGTGACTGGAATCGCTGGAGTTGGAAGAGGGAGTGATAATTGTACCGTCTGCTAAAGTATGGTGATGGTTATGAGAGGGGTCTAATTTGTGAGAGTGATTAATCGCGAGTTGATCGACTAAAGTGTGATGGTGGTGATGGGGAGGGTCTAAGTCGTGGCTGTGAGTAATGACAGTTCCATCTGGTAAAGTATGAGTATGAAGGTAGGAAGTAGGATTGTCGCTGATATTGACAACTTCACCGGTTTCAGGATTGGTGAGGGTGGTTTCAGCTTGGTCTGAACAACCGCAAGTGACACACATAAGTTATATCTCCATTTCTTTTATTTTTAGTTCTTGGCCAGAAATCAGATCTAGTTGGGTGCTGCCACATTCACAGATGCCAAAAGGGAAGTCTAACGCAACTTCTGTGCCACAATGGCGGCATTTTCCTTTACCGGGAATCTCAATAATGTCTAATAAAGCGCCTTCTAAGAGAGTGCCTTGACTGCATACATCGAAACAAAAACGCACCGCATCGGGCATAATTGCTGAGAGTTGACCGATTTCCAGGGTAATACTTTTGACGCGATGACCTTGGGCGTGTTCCGTAGCAATCGCTACTATATTTTGAGTGATGCCTAATTCGTGCATACAGGTTAAGTTTGGCATATTTTCACCAGAAATAATCGGAAAATATGCCAGTGGTTAAATTTGAATGGCAATTTTCCTTTAAAGCGAGTCTCGATAGACAGAAATTTCGTCTACTCGCATTTCAAAGGGTGTTCCGGTGCCGGGAGGTGGACAAACGCGGATTTTAGCGCGGGGAAAGTTTTCTAAGTAACTGGCGAGTTTGGTGAGATTTTTTAACACCTGCCAGTTGAGGGAGGCATGGGGACATTCAATGGTAACGATGGCGGTACTGGCGTTGGTGGTAACGTACCACTGGCACTTGGATAGCAAAGCTTGGATCGTGCGATCGCAAGTTTGATAAAAGTGGTTGCCAATACTTTTTTCGAGTTGCTGTTGTAGTATCCTGTCAACTAATTTTAGTTCTGAAGGTGGCAAATCATCTTCAGGAAGAGAAGGATTATTCATCGCCGTAGTTGAGTAGAGAAGGTGGCACTGCTGACCCAGAATTTCAGCAAATCCTCGGTAGCTGGTCTCCTACTAGCATATCAACAATTCGTTCTGCCCCGAAAGGGGTCTGTAGCAACAGGATGCCTGAGGGTGAGGCAATGACTTCTCCTACAATGCAGGCATCTTTACCAGCGGGGTGAGACTTCATAACCTTGAGAACGGTTTCGGAGTGCGATCGCGGCACCACTGTCACTAATTTGCCTTCATTCGCTAAATACAACGGATCTAAACCCAGAATTTCGCAGACACCCCTGACTTCTTCACGTACAGGAATTGACGTTTCATAGAGGCGAATTCCCACATTAGAACTCTGGGCAAATTCATTTAAAACAGTGGCTAATCCGCCCCGAGTTGCGTCTCGCATCGCACGCACTTGGGGACAAACGTCGAGGATGGTTTCTACTAAGCTATTTAACGGCTGACAGTCGCTTTCAATTTCAGTTTCTAAGGCGAGTTCTCCCCTGGCAATTAAAATGGCCGTCCCATGATCGCCAAGATAACCATTCAGGATAATGATATCTCCTGGTTGTAGGTTTTTAGCTGAGATAGAAACGCCAGTTCTGATCGCCCCAATCCCAGCCGTATTAATAAACAATTGATCGGCGGCGCCCCGGTGTACAACTTTGGTGTCACCCGTGACAATTTGCACGCCAGCCAATTCAGCGGCTGCTTTCATACTGGCTGCAACTCGTCGCAAAGTTTCCACTGGCAAACCTTCTTCTAAAATTACGCTACAGCTGAGGTATAAAGGTTTTGCACCGCTGACAGCGAGATCGTTGACAGTACCATTAACAGCTAATGCACCGATATCACTCCCCGGAAAAAATAGTGGAGTAACAACATAGGAATCGGTTGTAAAAGCAAGTCGATCTCCCTGTTGTAGTAGGGTTGCTAAATTAAAACTAGCTTGGTCTTCGAGCTGGGATAAAATAGGATTGTCAAAGGTATTGACAAAGAGATCGTCGATTAAATCTCGCATCGCTTTACCACCACTACCGTGAGCTAGAGTAATGGTGGTATCGCGCACTTTGTTGCGGCGTTTTCTGATCTGTTCTATTTTTTGAAAGAGTGAATTCTGATCGGTTTTGATTACATCTTCGTTCATGAAATTTCCTGTTTTAATTTCAGTAAAGTTTTGCTAGAGTTTTTTGAAACTTTTTATACAGGGATTCAATGGGAGTAACGATGGAAGCGGAGGGCTGTTCCTTTAGCTGTTTATCTTCATTCCTCAGGAGAAAGATTGCTGTGGAGTCAGGTTTAACCAGGGTAACTTTTTAGGGTTCACCTGCTGTAGGAAAGGTGATAAACCCAAGCTGTTGCTGGTAGGAGAGAACTGCTACTTCAAAATCATTACCAGCCGGAATCAGAGGACTAATAGAGCCGAGTACAGGTTGTTCATTCATGGCTGTGTTCGAGAGAGATTTTGGTAGGGTTTACTCATGCACTCTACCCGTTAGTTTAGTATAAAGAACCCAAACCTGCACTCAACTCCGAAATTTATCCACTGATGGTTGCTGGTTCTGTCTTCAGTTTTGCTAATTTAGCAACTGTGGAAAGTCGCCCATATTTGTAATAAGCTGCACAAGCACCTTCAGAAGAAACCATGCAAGTTCCGATGGGTGTTTCCGGGGTGCAAGCGGTGCCGAAAACTTTACACTGCCAAGGTTTTAAAACACCTTTGAGAATCTCTCCGCATTGACAAGCTTTATGATCGGCCACTTTCAAGTTAGGCAGAGTAAATTTAGCTTCAGCATCAAATTGGGCATATTTAGGGCGAATTTTTAAGCCAGAATTGGGGATATCCCCTAAGCCACGCCATGCAAAAGTTTCACGTACTTCAAAGACTTGATGAATGGCATTGAGAGCAACAGGATTTCCCTGTGCCTGCACTAATCGGCTGTATTGATTTTCTACTTGACAGCGCCCTGCTACCATTTGTTTTAACAGCATCCAAATTGATTGGAGGATGTCGTTTGGTTCAAATCCTGATACAACTAAAGGGAGGTGGTAGAATTCAGAAATAAATTGATAGGGCTGATAACCAATTACAGTGCTGACGTGACCAGGTCCAATAAATCCGTCGAGTTGTAAATCGGGATTTTCTAACAGTGCTTGTAGGGCAGGAATGACCAGAACATGATTGGCAAAGAGGCTAAAGTTATTAATTTTTTCTGCTTCAGCTTGTAAGATGGTTAAAGCGGTGCTAGGGGCGGTTGTTTCAAAGCCAATCCCGAAGAAGATAACTTCTTGATTGGGGTTTTCTTTGGCAATTTGCAGACAATCTAAGGGAGAGTAAACCATGCGGATGTCTGCGCCTTGGGCCTTGGCTTGCAATAAGCTATATTTGGAACCAGGAACGCGCATCGCGTCGCCAAAAGTCGCGAAGATGACATTAGGAGTTTGGGCGAGGGCGATCGCATCGTCTAATCTCCCTTTTGGCATCACACACACAGGACAACCTGGTCCATGAATTAATTCGATGGTGGCTGGGAGAAGTTCTTCTAAACCATATTTAAAAATCGAATGGGTGTGGCCACCGCATACTTCCATTAATTTGAGTGGGTTGCTGGTACTCCGACCTAGTTGTGCTGCTAACTGTTGGATTTCCTGCAATAAAGCTTGGGCTTTTTGCGGATCGCGGAATTCATTAACGTATTTCATGGGGAATTGGTAAGAGATAATTGATAGAGGGTCAAACTGCTTCCGCTAAAGTTTTACTTGAGGATTGATTTTGCTCACTCTATTACCCATTGACCCTGGCAATTTCACTCAGGATTTTTAAGGTTTCGGTGGCTTCTTCTTCATCAATACGATTCATCGCAAAACCGACATGAACCAAGACCCAATCTCCGACACAAGATTCGGCAGGGTGTGCTTCATCAACGATACAAGCAATATTGACTTGCCGTTTCACTCCACTCACATTCACCACCGCTAATTTTCGTTCAATATCAGTGACTTCTACAATTTGACCGGGAATTCCTAAACACATGCTTAATTCCTCCTTTAATCGTCTTCGTCTTCTGCCGGTTTGGTTAAAACATCAAATACGGTTGAGCCACCTCCAAATTCTCTTCTTTCATCAATTTCTTTCACTCGACCTGTTACTTCTTTTGCTTTTTCGAGTTGTCCTAGCTTTGCCAAAACAAAACCAGAGGCTGCATAAGCATTTAAGTAAAGCCTGATTTGGGGGTCATCTTTGCGGCTCACTAAAATAATTTTCAGTGTTTCCCAATCGTCAGGTAAGTTTTCAGATTTTTTAATGTTACTGATTACTTTTTCAGCAATGGCGAGGGCCTGCGTCGGCTTATTTTTATAGAAGAAAAATCGATAGGCAGCAATCAAAACATCCGGATGATCTTCAGCTTGTGCCAAAGCTTGGTTGATATAGTTCTCAGCTTCAGCCGTATTTTCCCAGTGTTGAGTTGCTAAGGCTAATAAGTTTTTAACTGTTTCTGGAACCTCGCACCATGAATATTTTTCTTCTTGAGAAACCTGCATTAAAGTATCCTCCCACCTCTGATTGACTGAAGGCAACTAATGAATCATTTGAGCAGCAGCAATCACAGCTTGCCCGAGAGAAATTCCTCCATCATTAGGAGGCACTAAGCTGTGAGTCAATACCGTCAATTCTGATGCTTGTAAGTAACCGCTGACTTGTTCTAGCAAAATCCGATTTTGAAAGACCCCTCCTGTAAGGACAACTTGATGGATGCCCAGATGGGAACAGAGTTGATTAACCATTGCAGCGATCGCCTTTGCTAAACCTTTGTGAAATTTAGCTGCTATGATTGATTGAGGGATTTTTTGCTGTAAGTCTGCTAGCAATGCTTCCCACATTAGTTGTGGTTCTATGTAAAATGTAGAGATGTTAGATGCAACATCTCTACACAGGACAAACTCTCTACTCTTCTCTAGAGTAACAATTTGGAAGGGATAAGCTAACGTTTCTTCATCATTATTTAAGATGTTAATATCAACGATCGCTTCCATTTCAATAGCCGCTTGCCCTTCATAGCTGCACTCTTCCCGACAAATGTCAATAGCAGCCGCGACTGCATCAAATAAACGACCACAAGAGGAGCTGAGGGGGGAGTTAATCCCTCGATCGAGCATTTGATTGAGGAGATTTCGAGGCTTTTTGTTCAAAAATTTTATGAATTCTAATTCTCCATATTTTTTCTCTAAGTATTTCCAATCAAAGCTAGCATTTAATTGAGCATAAGTATTGCGCCAAGGTTGATAAATTGCTTGTTCTCCACCGATCATCGCCACAGGTTTAAAAGTAGCTAACCGTTTAAATTTGCGGTAATCCGCCAATAAAAACTCTCCTCCCCAGAGGGTCGCATCATCACCATATCCTAAGCCATCTAAAGCAACTCCTAACAGCAAGGAAGAGGAATTTAAAGGAATTCCATTTTCTGCCATACAAGCGGCAATGTGGGCGTGATGGTGCTGAATATTATAGGATGTTAATTGATTAGCAGCAGCAAGTTCCTTGCCAAATTTAGTGGATAGGTATTCTGGATGTAAATCGAGGGCAATTGCTTCTGGTTTGTGGGCAAATAAATTTAAATATAAATTCAGCGTCTCCTGGTAAGCCTGAAAGGCAGCAGCATTTTCTAAGTCACCCAAATGCTGAGATAAAATTGCTTGTCCATCCCGCAGTAAACAAAAAGTATTTTTCAATTCGCCACCCATTGCTAAAATCTGAGGAGCGTTCTTAAATCCAGAGGGTAAACGAATGGGGGTTGGGGCCATGCCTCTGGCACGACGCAGCACTTGTATTTTTCCTGCTACAACTCGCGCCACAGAATCATCCACTCTGTTAACAATATCCCGGTTGTGTAATAAGAAATAATCAGCAATTTTTCCTAATTTTTCCCGTGCTTCATCGTTGTCAATACACTGAGGTTCATCGGAAAGATTCCCACTGGTTAACACAATCGGGCGATTCATTCGCTTCAGAATGAGGTGGTGTAAAGGAGTGTAAGGCAACATAAACCCCAAAGTTTTTTGCCCTGGTGCTACGGAGGGAGCAATTTGTTTTTTTCCACTACTTTCCATTAATACAATCGGTGCAATGGGACTTGCCAAGAGTTGTTGTTCTTGAGAATTCGGGGTGCAATACTCCTCAATTACTTGTAGATCCCGCGCCATTAAAGCAAAGGGTTTATGATAGCGCTGCTTACGGTTTCGCAACATTTGCACCGCTGTTTCGTTGGTAGCATCACAGGCTAAATGAATACCTCCGATCCCTTTAATCCCTACAATAAATCCCTTTTGTAGCAGCGTACAAACTGCATCTACATCATCTAACATTGAAAACATAGAAGCAGTAATTGGTTGACCATCAGTACGTTCTAACCATGCTTTGGGTCCGCAAGCATGGCAGGCAACTGGTTGGGCATGGAAGCGACGATTTTCAACTCTTTCGTATTCCTTTGCACAGTCTGGACACATGGGAAATTGTGCCATGCTGGTGTTAATGCGGTCGTAAGGAACGGCACGGACAATACTTAAACGCGGACCACAATGAGTACAATTGGTGAAGGGATAGCGATACCAACGTTCAAACGGATTGAGGGTTTCTTGTTGACATTGCGGACAAGTAGCAGCGTCGGCAGCAATTGAGGTATGAACGGCACTATTAATGCTAGAAGTAATTACAAAATCTTCTAAATTTAAAGGGTTTAAATCAAGGCAACGAATGACTTCTTCTATTCTGGCTAAAGGAGGGCATTCTTTTTGTAATTGTTGCACAAATACTTCGATTGATTCAGCCTGACCCGCAACGCGAATTAACACGCCTTCCCCATCATTGCAGACATTGCCTTTAAGTCCGCAAGCTTTAGCAAGGCGGTAAACTGTCGGGCGAAATCCTACTCCTTGAACTGTACCCCGAACCCTGATTTCTTCTTGCCTCATCTGAAAAAAACGCCCAGTTTTTTTAGAAAATTAAAACTTGACAACTCGACGCGGTAAGTTCTCGCTAAGATTGCCATTGCCACAGTAAAATTCGGTTATTTCCAGAGTCAGCGATGACAGCTGTATTCTGGCAAATTTGGATGGCATAAGGCCAGCATAAACTATCTCGTTCGGGGAATCCAAAAAATCGGTTTTCACCCTTGCTTTGAAAGTTTAACTGACCTGTTAAGGCATCGGCGATCGCACCCATTAAGTTTTTCGTTAGCACTTCATTACTTCGTCGCTGCCATCCCAACAAGCGAGAATTTGCTGTATCAGCTACCACTAACCAATCATCCTTGACGGCAACACCATAAGGCATACTCAAGCTGCTAGCGCTCGGCCAATAAACTCCCTGATTTAATTCTACTTCATTAAAACTGTTTTGTCCTAGAACTACTGCACAAGCTGCATTGTTTTCAGTGGGTATTCCCTGCCAAATCATCAGGCGGTTGTTGCCAGCATCCGCAACGACGAGGTGCTCTCCCCAAACTGCGATCGCATGGGGCCAACGCATAGAAGAAGCTGAGGCAGCAGCCCCTCCGTTTTCGTTACGGGAAATCAAATCAGGTTGACCCAAGACTAAATCAGCGGGTTGACCGTTCTCTTGTGGCAATTGATACCAAATTAAGACCCGCCGATTTCCTGTATCTGCCACCATTAGCTGACCTTGGTAAAACAAAAATCCGTAAGGCCAGTGCATTGTATTCGCTGCTGCCTCTAAACTGCCACGGTTTGGTTGATTCTGAGTAAAATCAGCTTGACCCAAAACTAAATCAGCAGGAACATTATGGTCTTTAGGGACTTTTTTCCAAATCAAAACTCGATGATTCCAAGCATCAGCTACAGCTAATCCTTCCCCACAAATACCAATTCCTGTTGGTACGCTAACAGTTGCGGGACCGGGTGCCCCTTTAGCATTTTTCCCCTCAGAATTAAAATCTGGTTGTCCAATCACCCAGTCAGCGGGTTGGTTATCGATTTGAGGTCGTTGACGCCATCCTAATAATCGATGATGGCCTGTATCTGATACCCAAAGAGGCCCATTTTCTGAGATTAAACAGGCGCTACGAGGACCAAACATAGTGGTAGCAGTTACAGCTAAAGGAACTGCCAATTGATTAATTTCTCTACTATCACCCAGAATTACCTCAGCACCTTGACGAGAAAGGGGTAAAGTTGGGGGAAGTGGACTCATTGTGTTTTTAGGATTCATGATTTGAGCCAGAAAATTATGTCCTGGCTGGTTAACACTGATTGTTAGTGAGATAGCCGTACAAATAGCCGATTCTCTTCAATTTTTACCGGATAAGCTTCCAAGGGAAGTTCCGGTACGGTCAAACATTCACCTGTCTCTAACCGATACTGAAAACGGTGGAATGGGCAGGTAATAATCCCATCATTCACTTTCCCCATATCTAGAGGGTAAGCTAAGTGCGTGCAGGAATTGTGATAGCACTTAATCTCATCCCCACTCCGCCATAAAATTAGCGAAGTTCCTTCTAATTCGACTGGTAAAATTAAGCCCTCTGGGATGTGATTAGCTGTTGCCACTTCTACCCATTTCTCTAAACGCTCCCTTAAAACTGAGGCATCAGGAGAGATGGCAACAGGACTGTGATTGACTGCAATTACTTTAGTAATTTCAGGGCAATATCGCTTAATTGTCTGTTCCACTCCATCCGATAAAGTCAGCGTTGCAGCTGGGCAATTGCTGCAAGTTCCTACTAGCTTAACTTCAACTGTATCTGGCAGCTTAATTGCGACTAACTCTACATCTCCACTATGGCTTTGTAAACTAGGCCGGACTTCTTCTAGTGCTAATTTCAGGCGCACTTCTAAGGGGGGTGTTGGCGGTTTGATTAATTCGTGATACCGCAGCAAACCATAGACAACTTCATCTTCAACAGCTTGGCGTAAAGCTGACATCGACTCTTGCTTAACGCTGCGAATTAAACGAGTGAGTGCTTCTTTATGTAACTCTTCGATCGCTCGTTTCAGACCTGCAACTACACACCGCTGACTCTCATCCCACTCTGCGATGATAGCCTCAAAGCGACTGATTTCTGCTACTAATTCTTCCAGCGTTGGGGTTTGCTCCTCCGATGATGTAGCGTTAGCCTGAGTCATTCATTCTTCTCCTTTAACAGTATTTGTAGTAAGCACATTTCGCACTTACTACAAACTGATTATTTCATTCTAATATCTTTGAGTAGAGTGGGCATGAGTATCCCAGTTGCTAAGCTAGATAAGATGATTGCTAGCCACAAATCACCTTGAATTTTTGCAATTCCTAGCAGTAATACTACAGCAACTGCTACGCCGATCGCCGTTTGTTGGTAAAAATACAACGGATTGCGGAGTAACTTACCTTTAAGTAGTAATTTTGTTGAAAACCAGCCGACTTCTAACATAATTCCTCCTTTTTTTATGAATGGTTGGAACGGTTAATTGGATGACAGCTCTATCTTGAAATCTAGCAGTAGGTTCTTCTTTATGTCAATCTCAAGATCAGTAATCCTAATAGCACTGCTGGGAGTACGGCTGCTGGACCAAATAAGCCACCAATCATGGCAGCAAGTTGATACCCTAAATCTTTTCCACCGATCAGAATGCCACCAATCGCCCCACCCACGATGGAAAAAGTACCTGCGATCGCTAACCAAGCCAATCCTGTGATGAAATTCAGCTCGCCCGCGACCAGACCATTTAGAAAGTCATTAAAATTAACGTAAGTTAAAATGTCTCCCATTATCTTTGTTCCTCCTGAATTGGTAAGTGTGTGAAGAGGGAATCATGAATTACTGAATCCCAGGTGAATGATGCATCAGTTCTTCCTCAATTTCTTGTAAAACCTGCCTAACCATTTGAGCTTGTTCTTGCTGTCCGAAACGGATAAAAATTTCCTCGGCTTCTTGGTAGTAGGTCTGTGCTAACAAGAGATTTTGAGGATTGCCAGCGTCCGGGTTTTCCGGGTCATCTGGTACATTAAATAAAGCGTTGGCTTTATTAGAAATTGTGTGAGCATATTCGAGGGGGGTATCTTTAGAATTGCGAACTTTTAGGGCTTCGTCATAGGCAGCAATCGCCCGTAAATTATTTTCTACAGGATGAGAACTGGGCAGATATTGCAAAGCATTCCCCAAGTTGTTTTGCAACATTGCATATTCACTTGGGTGCTCGATTAAACTAATATGCTTTAATGCCTCTTCAAAGGACTGTACTGCTAAGCCTTGGCGTAAAGATTCTCGATCCGAAGCCAACGGCATGGATAGGTAAGCGATCGCGATATTGTTATGTAAAATCGCGTATTCCTGCGGGTAAGCCTGCCAGGTAAACACCCGCAAGGCCTGCTGGTACAATTGGATGCTGTCGCCCATCTTTGCCAACTGAAACGGCACCAATGATTGCAAAACCAGCCCCAAATTCAGCTTGACTTCTGCCACTTCCTCCGGAGAAGCAAACTCTTGCAGAATCGGCAGCGCCGTCTCGTAAGCGGTCTGGGCTTGCAGCAGCAAGTCCGGCCCCTCGCCAGGAATCGCCCGCAGTGCCGTTCCCATCCCTACCATTGCCCGCGCCTTCAGCAAGGGATGTCCCCCCGCACACAACGCGATCGCATACTGGTAAAGCGTCACCGCATCCTGCAACTGTTGCCAGCTTTTCGGCTTTTGCTGAAACCCAGTCGCCATCTCGATCAGCATCTCGATTTTTTCTTCAACCGTTGCTGATTCCGACTCAATGGCTGCGATCGCAGCCTTCACTGCTGATGCTGTAATGCTAGGCGTCACTGCTTCCCTCCCCAGTAAGTATTATCAGCAGCCCTTTCTTCCTGTTTCCACGGATCTTTAATTATCAAACACTATTCTTTCTAAAAAAACGACTCTTTTTTAGCAAATCTTTACAGGGTTTTTTAGCTTCCAGGAAACGATAAGCTTTTACTTGAAACTACTGTACTTTAGCAATCATTTAGTTGTTTAACTCGATGATTCTTCCTCCTGGCTTTCTCTTGAATAATTGCAAAAAAATGTCAGTATCTAACAATACTTTTTTAGCAATTTTTTAGATTGAATTACAAGAAATAATCCAACATTTAATTTTTATTACATAATTGGAGAGTGCCTCAAAAAAGGCCTGATGATAATAGGATTAACCTGTCTAGTAACCACTGGTGGCGGTCACAATCGTCGCCAAACTCAGGCATTGAAATCACAAAAAAAGAAGCCTATGACCAATGTAATCTGGTTGCAAGGTGGTGCCTGTTCCGGCAACACCATGTCATTTCTCAACGCCGAAGAACCCACCGTCTGCGACTTAATTGCAGATTTTGGCATTCACGTCCTTTGGCATCCGTCTCTCGGACTGGAACTCGGCGACAACTTACAAAAATTACTGTGGGATTGTACTAAAGGTAAAATTCCCCTCGATATCCTCGTCTTTGAAGGGAGCGTCATTAATGCCCCGAATGGCACCGGCGAATGGAACCGCTTCGCAGGCCGCCCCATGAAAGACTGGTTAAGTGATTTATCAAAAGTTGCCAGCTTCGTCGTAGCAGTGGGAGATTGCGCCACCTGGGGAGGAATTCCCGCAATGGCACCCAACCCCAGCGACTCCCAAGGTTTGCAATTTCTCAAGCGCAAAGAAGGTGGATTTCTCGGCAAAGATTACCGTGCCAAATCAGGATTACCTGTCATTAATATCCCCGGTTGTCCAGCGCATCCCGACTGGATTACCCAAATCTTAGTAGCCGTTGCCACTGGCAGAATTAGCGACATCACTCTGGACGAATTACAGCGACCCCAAACCTTTTTCCGTAGCTTTACCCAAACCGGTTGCACCAGAAATGTGCACTTTGCTTACAAAGCATCAACCGCTCAATTTGGCCAGCGCAAAGGCTGTTTATTCTATGATTTAGGCTGTCGCGGGCCAATGACTCACTCTTCCTGCAATCGAATTTTGTGGAACCGCGTCTCTTCAAAAACCCGCGCCGGTATGCCTTGTTTAGGATGTACAGAACCTGAATTTCCCTTCCATGATTTGAAACCAGGAACCGTCTTTAAAACTCAAACAATCATGGGAGTTCCCAAAGAATTGCCCACAGGAATGAACAAAAAAGACTACGCATTGCTCACCATTGTCGCAAAAGATGCAACCCCAGCTTGGGCCGAAGAAGACATTTTTACCGTCTAAGCTTTAGCCTTTCCCTTTGACCAAAAAGCAATCCGTTCATCACAACTTCATTGCCGATGGTCAAGCGCCCATTACCCACCTTACTCATAAAAAATTAGAATGGCTGTTCAAACACTCGACATTTCCCCAGTGGGAAGAGTTGAAGGCGATTTAGATGTCCGAGTTGATATTGAAGACGGTCACGTCACTAACGCTTGGACTCATGCCGAACTCTTCCGCGGCTTTGAAATTATCCTCCGTGGTAAAGACCCCCAAGCCGGATTAATTGTCACTCCTCGCGTCTGTGGAATCTGTGGCGCTTCTCACCTGAGTTCCGCCTCTTGGGCGTTAGATACTGCTTGGAAAACTGAAGTCCCACGTAACGCTATTTTAGCTAGAAATTTGGGTCAAATCGTGGAAACGATCCAAAGCATTCCTCGCTACTTTTATGGGCTATTTGCGATTGACTTAACTCATAAAAATTACCAACATAGCCCGTTTTATGAAGAAGCTGTAAAACGGTTCGCTGCTTTCACAGGGAAATCTTACGAAATAGGGGTCACTATTTCTGGCAAACCTGTAGAAATTTATGCTTTATTAGGCGGTCAATGGCCCCATTCTAGCTACATGGTTCCTGGTGGCGTTATGTGCGCCCCTACCTTAACAGATGTTACTCGCGCTTGGTCAATTTTAGAATACTTCAAAACCAATTGGTTAGAACCAGTTTGGCTGGGATGTTCCTTAGAACGTTATGAAGAAATTCAAACCTATGATGACTTCATGGCTTGGATGGA
>JBLNEP010000034.1:0-6119 GCA_050262755.1 Actinomycetota bacterium
TAGAAATTAACGAGTCTCCTCCTCCAACTGTACCGGAGAACGGCTCCCCATTAGCCTCATTACTGGCTTTTTTGGGCTTGGGTGCAGCTCACTTGTGGAAAAAGTCGAGAAAGGGAAACAATTAATCATCTTTAGCAACTTAATTTGATAACTAATTATTTTAAATAAATATTTTATCTATAAATAAAAATAATATTAAATCCCAAGTTTTACTGTAGACCTTGAAATTATTTCATGTTAATTTCAGTCTGAGTATAACTCACTTACATTAAGTAATAGCAAAGTTTAATGAACACACTAAAATGTGCGCTACCCGCTATCCTGGGGACATATTTGCTCTTCACACTAGGAGTATCTCCAGCTATGGCGGCTATAATCACAGGCACAATCAAAGTCAAAATCGAGGCCCAGTACGTCAACGATCCCAAATTCGCGGGTGTCTACACGGGTGACTTTTCCTACGACGATACCCATCTGACCAAAGTCGGCTCGGAGTTCATGACCATCAATGGTGGTGATGGAAATGGAATTATATCAGGACTACAATCTTTTAACTTTAGATTCCTGGATTTTGCTACAGGCTTAACTCCTGTCATATATACGGCCAGTGATGATGTAAACTTCCCAGACAACCCTCTTTTGTATTTTGAGAACGGACTTCCCTCTCAATTTAGCTTCCAAGTTTTTCCGAGCAATGATGGTGGAGTTTGGCATGGAAATAGTGGAGTTTGGGATGGAAATAACAGATTTATGTTTGGAGATCCCGGGATATTTCAGTTCGTCTTGCGAGATGGAGCTGTTACAGGTCAGGGGCTTGTGACCTTAGAAATTAACGAATCCCCTCCTCCAACTGTACCGGAGAACGCCTCCCCATTGACTTCATTGTTAGCTTTCTTGGGCTTGGGTGCAACTCACTTGTGGAAAAAGTCGAGAAAGGGAAACAACTAATCATCTTTAGCAACATAACTTGAGAGGAATGAACAATGGCAGTAATCGGTACTTCGTTTACGGTGACAGGTGGCGAAACTAAGAGGCCACCCAACAATGTTAATCCAAGTCAGCGTGAAATAAATATTATTGCGCCCTTGGGTATTACCTCTGCCGACCAATGGAGCGGTCAAAAAGTATGGCTGCTGCTTCCGGGTTTCACAGAACCCAACGATTATTATGACGCAACTCTGGCACCAGCCATTAAGAATGCTCACCCAAATGATGCGGTGTTAGCCCTTGACTGGACTCAAGTGAGCGACACGCCGACAAATAATTCACTAGCAGGGATCGCAATAGGAGACCTTTACAGGTCTGGTTCATGGATTACCCCAGTAGCAAATGCAGTCCGAGACAAACTTGTGGAGTGGGGAATGCCAGCCGCAGCACTCAATATTGTGGGTCATAGTCTGGGCGCTCACCTTGCCAGCGAACTTGCCGCCAGTTTCACTACATTCGGTAGTCAAGTTGGTTCGGTAACAGCGCTTGACCCAGCGTCAAATAGCGCAAAAGGTCTGAGTCCATACGATAAAATTAATGGCTTCGATACTGACTTATCAAATGGATACGTATTAGATAAAAAAGGAGGAATTGCAGACCCCATCAAACGCTTAGACCTTGGTGCGGCGACTTCAAGAAGTTTTAATGGCATCAGTAGTGTCGCAGGAAATGAAGCTCAAGCGGGAACTGCCAAGGAATCTTTCCTGGTTGACTTCGGTACTGCTTCGACTAATCAACATGAGGATATCGTCACCGCCTACACAAATTTAGTGAAAACTGATGCAGCAGGCAATTCTCGTTTAGCCACCAATATTCTGGGTCTGAATGACACGCAGGCCGATCATCAATTTCGACCAAACTTCTACAAGGGGGCTTCTCCTAATTCTCTGCAAGTGCATGAAGGCGTGATTTCCGTTGACGATCAAAATAATCCTTTATTTCTCGTTGCTGCGAAGCTGAATGGCGGAACCGATGACCGAATTATCTATGGGACTAACACAAACGACGAATTAAGAGGAACTGGGACTTTTGGGAAATATTACAACAACAACGGCAACCATACTTATTATTTAGGGAATGGGGACGACATTGTTGCTGCTGGCACAGGTAATGACACCATCTACGGTGGGGCTGGAGATGACACCGTAGATGGCGGGAATGGGAATAATCTGATATTTGGTGAGGAGGGTAATGATATTATCAATGCTGGCACAGGTAATGACACCATCCACGGCGGGTTGGGAAATGACGATATTGATGGCGGAAATGGGAATAATCTGATATTTGGTGAGGAGGGTAATGATATTATCAATGCTGGCACAGGTAATGACACTATCTACGGTGGGGCTGGAATTGACATCATTCATGCCGGAGATGGGACTAATGACATTTATGGCGAGGAGGGCAATGATTATCTGACTGGTGGAAACGGCACTAATAGGTTATTTGGTGGTTCTGGAAACGATGTTCTCGAAGGTGGTACGGGTCTCAACTTACTCAAAGGTACAGATACCAACACGATGTTGATTGATGAGGTAGATACTTTAATTGGCAACAGTAACGCCAGACAAAACACATTTTATGTTGGCGACAGAAAAACAAATTGGTACTCACTCAATGGTGGGAATGATTACGCCTACATTGTTAACTTCAATCCAGCAACTGATGTAATTTTGGGTGGCGTGAATATTGAGGCACAAAACCTGATTACTCAAACCTTTCTCTGGTCAGGTAATGAATTGATTGCCAAGATTGACGGACTCTGGGCTTCGCAACTACCGTTCCCTATCAGAATATAGCCTTAACTTCTCCCCGGTCTTGTATTCGCGGGGATTTTTAGGAGATTCCACGTTGATGAAATACCAATCAGAGCGAGATTATCATTTCTTTTGCCACCGCTTGCACAACATTAATACTCACGCTATTCCCCAATTGATAGTAAGCTTTATCATCATTAGGATGGAGGATAAAATTATCAGGAAAACCCTGTAACCGTGCTGCTTCTCGCGGAGTAATTCGACGGACTCGATGACGGTGGTAAACACCCAGTCTATTAGCATCGCTGGCAACCAAGGTTACAGAAATTTTATTCGGATCTAGGAATTTATACACCTCAAAGGAAAAGTTACCTGAAACAGGTTTATATTGATTCTCGATCAGTTGTAGGTATTTTTTAGCAACTAGGGACTCAAGCAAGCGATCGAGTTGAGGGTGAGCAAAAAAACTAGCAATTTGCTCTTTAGTTAATAGCTTGCCATCTTGATGACTTCCAAATTCTTTATGACGCCGCTTCAAAATAAACCGATTCATTAACTCAATTTCTTCTAAACTGCACTCGCCTCGCAATCCCATTTCCCAAGAATGAATGGAATTGCCACCGCGATAGTCAATCAGTCGCATTCCGTGCAGGCGACTCAAATCATTGTTAACAATTTGTTTTAAAGCGCTGACAAATTCTGGCGAACAATCATATTTAGATGCAGGGCGATCTTCCAAAATATCGGCAACTGCTGTAGGTTTGCTCAAGGGGGAAAATAAGGATAGCTGTTGGTGATGGTAGGAATGGGAGTCCTTTGGTCCTAAATCGGAAATTAAGCTAAATCTGGGACTTGCATTCAAAACTCCTACTAGATAAATACGAACTCGGTTCTGAGGCAAACCAAAATTAGCACTATTGAGCAGAAAATAATCGAAGCTATAACCTCGGCGCTTAATTTCGTGTTTAATTGTTTCTAAAGTTCTGCCTCCGTCATGGGTAACAAGTCCACGTACATTTTCAAAAATAAAAGCTTGTGGTTGATTGCTATCCATCAGCCGCATAATTTCAAAAAATAAGGTTCCCCTCGTGTCACCAAATCCAGCTTTTTTTCCAGCATAGGAGAAGGTTTGGCAGGGAAAACCAGCTAATAAAATCTCATGCTCTGGGAGTTGGGCAATTGCCCGGATATCGCCTAACGGTTGCTCGCCAAAATTGTGAGAATAAACCCATTGAGCTTCGGGATTAATTTCGCTACTGAGGACGCATTCAACTTTTAAATTCAAGGATTGAGCGGCTTGTTCAAATGCTAGCCTCATGCCACCAATCCCTGAGAATAAGTCAACAAACCGGATTGTTTGCATACCAGTTCGCTTGCTTGTCCAGCTTGTAAGTTGGGTGAAGGACAGCAAACCCAACTCCTCGATCGTAGCTCTCGTGGAAGTTAGCGCGACTCCTCGATCGCCTCACTTGGGGAACCAGACTGCTTGTTCCTCCGCCACTGCTGAAGATCCGCGATCGCAAACAATGCCTCAAACTCCAACCCAGCAGAACGATATAACTCCGCGCCGCCTTGCTGGCGATCGACGATCGCGATTACCCGTTCTACGGTATAACCCGCTCCCTGTAAGCGTTCCACTGCTTTCATTGCTGAAGCACCCGTCGTTACCACATCTTCTAACACAACCACCTTCGCTCCTGCTGGTAGTTGCGGGCCTTCAAGATACGCCATTGTCCCATGTCCTTTCGCTTCTTTCCGCACGATCAAAGCTGGAATTGGGCAATTTTCATAAGCGGAAACCACACTCACTGCTGTTACAATCGGGTCAGCACCTAACGTTAAACCCGCTACCGCCTCTGTATCTGCTGGTAAGGCTGACAACAACAAGCGCCCTACTGTTAAAGCACCTTGGGGGTGGAGCGTCACCGGTTTACAGTTAATGTAATAGGAACTACGCTGGCCCGAAGAGAGTACGAAGTCCCCTTCCCGGTAGGCAAATTCGCACAGCAGATCGAGAAGCTGCTCGCGCAGCACTTGTAACCCAGCAGCGGGATCGGATAGAGTAAACCCAGTCTGGGAGAGCATTTTATCCATGACGTGAACCGCCTTCTTCATGTTGAGAAGGCCAATAGAGAGCCGATAATTAGTTTATATTAGAAAGGATTTCATCTTGAGGCTAAATATCATGGGCATAAAATTGAAAAGCCTAAGTGGTGTGTTGGCTGTCGCTGTCGCCTCTACGGTTTTGGTCTCTGCTAAAGTTGCACAAGCAGAACCTTTCACCTATCACCCCATTTCGGATCAATTTAACGAAGCTTTCTTTAGTAACTCTGGAGACTATATCAACGCAACCAGTCCCTTACGACCGGCCGCCGACTTTTTGGGGATAGGTTCCCGGCGGGGGGGGTTGGCTTTTCCAGAGAGAGAAATTGAGCGAGATGCCAGCAGCATTCACGGACTTTATCGGGAGATCATGCAGCAGCAAGTGTCGAGCGACCCCATTATTCGGGTCCCTGATTTGGCCAATCCCTTCAGTACCTCGGTGATGACGCTTCCTCCCAGTAATGTCTCTCTGCCACCAGGGGGCCAGTAACTACGGAGGTGGCGGGGGTAGGGAAACCTGCCCCGAACTCTGGGGAGAAACTCAGCGCGGTCGCACTTTTCCCCCATTACTGACAAACCTCAGAGCTAGCAGTGCGCCCTACTGGAATCGAACCAGTCTGAAGGCGAATTATGAGTTCGCTGCCTCCCCAATCGGCCAAGGGCGCATAACACCGTTTATATTTTAGCGCGGGAGGCTCGAAATCACCAAGAAGATTTTGTAAAAAAAATTTTAAGCCTTTAGCAATCCGGCTGGAATCCAACCGCTCCAACCCGCCTACCTCTGCGTCTAATCCTGTAAGCAAGGGAGGGAGAGAAGCCTTCCACTGCTACAGGATTGCCACTATTTCTCAGAATCCAATTTTTTATTAGTAGATATTCTCAGGAGCAGTATCTGAGTTTGAGCAGCGACATTACCTTTCTCGCTGTTTTAGATTGGTTCGCTCGCCAGCTTCGACTTGTCGGCTCAGATTATAACACAATTTCGCAGTCCGTGCTAAAACAGTATAACTGGAATAGTAACTGTTCATCGAAACTAATGGGTCTGAAACCCCGTCCTTAAGGACGGCTTTACACTTCAGACTTTAATATTAGAATGTAAACATGGAAAAATCGTTTAGCTATCGATTCTACCCCACGTCTGAGCAGGAGTCGCTCTTGAGGCGAACTCTGGGATGTGTGCGTCTTGTCTACAACCGCGCCCTCGTCGCCAGAACACAGGGGTGGTACGAAAGGCAGGAAAGAATCGGCTACAGCGAAACCTCTTCCATGCTC
>JBLNEP010000035.1:0-6503 GCA_050262755.1 Actinomycetota bacterium
TACATCTTCAGTGGCACCAAAGTTAACCCCTTCTCCTCCACCTTCCCGATCAATTTGCGGATCTCTTCCTTGTGCAACAATAACTTGCGGGTGCGGCGGGGATCGTGGTTAAAATAATCGCTGGCCGTTCCCCAGGGTGAAATGTGGACATTAATCAACCATGCTTCGCCATTACGAATCAAAGCATAGCCGTCCCGCAAATTAGCCTTGCCTTGGCGGATCGACTTCACTTCCGTCCCCTTCAGCTCAATCCCCGCCTGATATGTCTCTAAAATCTCGTAGAGATAGCGAGCTTGGCGGTTATCGCTGACTATTTTGTATCCATCACTCTTTTCGCTCATGTTTCCAATTTAGCGCGTCAGCTACAGTAATTAATACCAAAAATCGAGAATTTCTAGACCATGAGTGAAATTTCCCCCCAACAAGCTCTCTTACAGATGACGACTGGCTACTGGCTCACTCAGTCTATCTATGTGGCTGCCAAACTTGGTATTGCTGACTTGCTGAAAGAACACCCTAAAACAGCCGCAGAACTTGCGATCGCCACGAATACCCATACTGACTCCCTCTATCGCTTGTTGCGAGCACTCGCTAGTTTGGGAATATTTGCTGAAACCGAACCAGGTTGGTTTAGCCTAACCCCGATCGCCGAATGCTTACAAACCGACGTTCCCCATTCGCTCCGCCACTGGGCGATCCTCTGTGGTCAACACAATTATCAAGCCTGGGGACACCTACTGCACAGCGTGCAAACCGGTCAGCCTGGCTTTAATCACCAGTTCGGTATCGATTTGTGGACCTACTTTAGCCAAAACCCCGATGCTAGCGCAACTTTTGACGCTGCTATGCTCAACCTCTCTAGGGACTTAAGTCAAGCCATTATCAGCGCCTACGACTTCTCAGGCTTCAGTAAACTCGTAGATGTCGGTGGGGGGCGAGGTGGCCTGCTGTTTCCCATCCTACAAGCCTATCCTCATCTGCAAGGCATTCTCTTCGATCAACCAGCAGTCATTGAGGGCGTCCAGCAAAACCCAACCCCAATGGCAGCAGGGTTCAGCGATCGCTTATCTCTAATAGGGGGCAATTTCTTCGAGTCAGTACCGACGGGAGGAGATGCTTACCTGCTCAAGCATATTATCCACGACTGGGGCGATGCTGACTGCGCCAAAATTCTCACCAACTGTCGCACCGTCATGGCAGACAAGAGCAGATTATTACTGGTAGAAGCAGTCATTGCGCCTGGGAATGAACCATCTCTCGGCAAATTGCTCGATCTGGAGATGCTAGCAATTGTAGCAGGAGGTCGCGAGCGCACCCAGGCTGAATATCAAGCGCTGCTGGCATCCACAAACTTTGAACTGGTTCGGATCGTCCCAACCCAGTCAGCAGTCAGTATCCTGGAAGCAGTCCCAAACTAACCTCTCCTCAGAGTTTGCAGGTCGCAAGGTCCCAGCGATCGCTGGAGCTGAAACGATCCCCTATTTCTCATTCCCCCATTTGATTCTCAGCCTAGACCAACTCTCCGTGAAAACCGCTAGATTAGCCCCTATCATGAATGGATGCGATTGATTTTTGTGGTATGGCATGGCAACTATTTGGGAACTCGATTATTACAGCCGTCCCATTCTGGACGAGCAACAGAAAAAACTTTGGGAAGTCTTGATTTGCGAGAGCCCGATCGAGATCGGCGATCAGCCAGAATCTTTGTTTCGCTACTCACAGATGTGCCCCAGTTCAACGGTTAATTCTCTGTGGCTGGCTAAAGCAATTCAGGAAGCGATCGCACAAGCGCCAACACCTCCTAAAAAAATTCGTTTCTTCCGCCGTCAAATGTCTAACATGATTACCAAAGCTTGCAGCGAGTTAGACATTCCAGCAGTCCCCAGCCGTCGTACCTTTGCACTTCACCAGTGGCTTGCAGAGCGGATGCAGGAGGTTTATCCCTCTTACCCTGGCTATCAGCCAAGTGATAATCCTTCAGTGCAGTACGTGGCGGAAACGCCGGAAGCACTCCCAGATGCCTTGGTGGGTGAAAAGTGGGCGTTTGTCACCCTGGAAGCGAGCGCCTTTGCAGAAATGTCGGAGTGGGAGATTGAATTTGGGGAAGCCTTTAGCTTGTCTGCACTCGGACTTGACCCCCAAACCCGAATTCCTGGGGTGATCGTGTACTCATCGAGGGCAACGGCTTTGTCAGCGTGGATGTCGGGTTTAGAATTGGCATTTCTCAAGTTTGAAGCCGGTCCCCCTGCGAGGTTGATCTTGGAGGCGGGAGCGAGCGACCGCTGGCTCCTCGCTAGCTTTAGAGATGCAGCGACTCAAACAGAAGCGAAAGGATTTGAGGCTGCTAAGCAAAAAGCGAAACACGTTCATTTTTTTGCCGTTCAGTCTAATCCTAAATCGGAATCTTTTGCAGGATTTTGGCTCTTGCAAGAACTTGATTAATAATGGATGGTTGACGGTTAACAGGTGACAGTTAACCGTTAACAAAAGAACAGATATCAGGTGAGAGAGGGCTATGCTTCCGGACTCAGTTTTCTCCTCAAATTTCCTCACGATCGGGATGAGAGTGAGTATTAAAAGTAGGAAAAGTACGTCTCTGCTTCTTTGTGATTGCTTTTACATCATGAAAGCTTCACAAAAAATTTACACGGAGCGGGAACAAAGAGGTTATCATAAAATAAAAAGGGTTTTGTGGCATCAGGGTTGCACAAAATATCCCCTACACAGGTTAATTGACTTATGGCTAGGAAACAACTTTTCAACCCTCTCACACTGTTCTCTGTCGCCCTCTCCTTAGAACTTGCTTTGGTCTCTAGCTTGCCAATCCAGGCACAAGCTCAATCAAAGCCAGGTAGCAGTAATCCAACGACATCGACAAGGGCCAACGTCCGCGTTACCTTCGACCCGCCCGGAAGCGGGAAACCACGAGAAACGGCAGGGGGAGCCTCCCGTGGTGTTCAATGTCCCCAAGAACAAGCTTCTCTGGGTGGGTGCGTGACCCTGCTAGTGCCTACGACCCAAGAAGGCTTAACTGTAGCCGATCGCCCAGCATTTTTCGCTTATCTGCCTAAAACAGATGCGAAGCAAGTATTTTTTAGTCTGGTCGATGAAAGCAAAAACACTGTATACCAGACAAAAATGCCCCTTCAGGCCACAGGAGGCATCGTCAGCTTTAAACTCCCCGCAGACGCACCAGCGCTAGAAATCGGTAAGAATTATCAGTGGTCGCTCATTGTCATTGGCTCTCAAGGACTGAGACCAGACAGTCCAGCGGTGCAGGGATGGGTGCGACGAGTTGAACTCAACGCGACTCTCAAGAATCAGTTAGAGCAGGCAACCTTGCTAGAACGTGCAGCATTGTATGGTCAGCAAGGGCTTTGGTTTGATGCTTTAGAAAGTCTAGCGATGGTGAGGCAGTCACAACCCAGCGATAGTAGCCTGGCAACCAACTGGCAAGAGTTATTAACTTCTGTGGGACTTGATGCGGTCGCGAATAAACCGTTATTGCAGTAGTTTCATCCTAGGAAGATGAAGAATCTGTCCGGGAAATGCAAATGAAGGCATGAATTAGTAAAGTTTTAGGTAGGGCGTGTGCGTCATGTCCTACCTATATTTTAAGTAAACAATTTGTTCAGATTCTCAAGGTTAATTTTGAGAGTGGACAATTCCTGAAAAGTCCCTACAAATTGTGAATTTCCTCTCAACAATCCAGGAGTGATTAACCGCAGAAGATGCAGCTTTCAATTCCCCTTTCCTTTTTTTCCTTTCCCTTTTCCCTTCCTTCTCTCCCTTAATTGCAAATTAATCTCAGCAGTGTGCTGCTGTCCCATATTTCTTAGAATGTGAATGCAATACTTGATGCCAGCGATCCATGTGGCCAAAGCTCAGAAAGCGAATTGGGAAGTGGCGGGGAGTCACAATCTCAGCCTCCAGTGTGGCTGTACTGGTTATTGCTGCCGGATCTGCCGGGTTATTCCAGCTTCTAGAATGGGCTACTCTCGATCAATTTTTTCGTCTGCGTCCCCAAGAACCACCGGATGCCCGCATCGTTATCGTTACCATTGATGAATCAGATATCAATTATCTAGGTCACTGGCCACTCTCAGACGCCATCCTCGCTCAATTGCTGGAGAAGGTCAAAGCAATGCAGCCAAGAGCCATTGGTCTGGATCTCTATCGCAATTTACCAACAGAACCCGGTCACCAAACATTAGTACAACTCTTTAAGTCCACTCCCAACCTGATCGGTGTTGAGAAAGTAGCAGGAAATGCCGTTGGACCACCACCCACCCTGCACGAATTGGATCAAGTAGGGATGGCCGATCTGGTACTAGATGCCGATGGAAAAGTACGGCGGGGGCTGCTATCCGCTAAACCCAACGAAAACGAACCGACCCAATTAAGTCTAGGGGTGCGCTTGGCGCTGATGTATCTGGAAGCAGAGGGGATTAACCTGGAAATGCTTGACCCCAACAAGAAACAATTGGGGTTAGGCAAAGCGGTTTTTACTCCCCTAACAGGGAATGAAGGAGGCTATGTCCAAGCCGACACAGGTGGTTATCAGATTTTGCTCAACTACCGGGGGTCAAAGGCTAACTTTCACACCCTATCCTTACAGGCTATTCTCAAAAACCAAGTATCGCCAGAACAAGTGCGCGGTCGCATTGTTTTCATGGGCGTGACTGGACAAAGCCTCAACGATTTATTTCTCACTCCCCTGTCTGGAAATTTCACTCCTTGGAAAGCTGAGGCTAGTGTTCCTGAACGAACGCCGGGAGTGGTGATCCATGCCAATTTAACCAGTCAAATTTTAAGCGCCGCCTTGGATGGGCGGCCTTTAATCCGAAGTTGGTCAGAACCAGCCAAGTGGAGCTGGGTTTTACTCTGGTCTATTATTGGGGCAGCGGAAACTTGGACCTTGTTACAGACCAAGTTATTGAGAAAGAGGGTTTATCTGCGATGGTTTCTCCAAGGTAGTACCATCTTGCTGACGGGTAGTCTGTTGCTCGCATTCAGCTATGTCGCGTTTCTGCAAAGTTGGTGGATACCGGTGATCCCCTCTCTGGTTGCTTTTACCGGATCGGCAATTGCGATCGCAGGGTACTACAGCCGGGGGTTGCAGCGCGAGAGTAACCGACGGCTGGCACAATTTCTAGAAGCAGTACCGGTTGGAGTCGCGGTACTCGATGCCAAAGGTCAACTCTACTACGCCAACCACGCCGCCCAAAAGTTACTGGGTAAAGGAGTCGTGCCGGATGCGACGACGGAAAAACTGACTGAAGTGTATCACTTTTATATCGCGGGTACCGAGCAACCTTATCCGAATGAAAATTTACCCATTGTCCGGGCCCTGAACGGCGAACAGGCAAAAGCTGACGATCTGGAAATCCGCCAAGGAGGGATGGTGACGCCTGTGGAGAGTATGGGAACTCCTGTGTATGATGAATTTGGAAATATTGCCTATGCGATCGCAGCTTTTGCTGACGTGACTGAACGCAGAAAAGCGGAAGAAGAGCGAGCTAACTTTATCGATGAACTGTTTAAACTGAATTGTGATTTGGAATTAGCGCTGGAATCTGAATTAAAGCTGACCGATGCCTATGGCCGCTTTGTCCCTCACCAATTTTTAGCGTTGCTCGGCTATGAAAGTATTGTGGATGTGCAATTAGGGGATGCAGTTCAGCAGGAAATGTCGATTTTATTTTCGGATATTCGCGACTTCACGAGTTTAAGCGAAAGTATGAATCCTGAAGATAATTTTAAATTTATTAATGCTTATTTATCCCGGATGGAGCCGGCGATTATTGACCATGATGGATTTATTGATAAATATATCGGAGATGCGATCATGGCTTTGTTTGGGGGCGGGGCGGATAATGCGGTCAGAGCCGGGATTGCGATGCTGCAACGGTTGGCCGAATACAATACAACCAGAGGCAGACCAGGCCGGCCTAAAATGCAAATTGGGATTGGGATTAATACAGGTTTGTTGATGTTGGGGACTGTCGGGGGACAGAATCGCATGAATGGAACTGTGATTAGCGATGCGGTGAATTTAGCGTCTCGGATTGAGGGGTTAACTAAGGAATATGGCGTGTCGATGTTGATTTCTCACCATACGTTAGCCAGGTTGCAGGATGGGACTCAGTATGCAGTTCGTTTTGTGGCGAAAGTAAAAGTGAAGGGGAAATCACAAAATGTCTCAATTTTTGAAGTATTTGATGCCGATCCCCCAGAAATTAAACAAGGGAAGTTAATCACAAAATCGGCTTTTGAAGAAGCGCTATTTTTGTATTATATGGGGAAATATGACCAAGCATCGCCCCTGTTAGAGCAGTGCCTTCAGGTTAACCCAAAGGATAGAGTTGCCTATATTTATCTGGAACGCTGCCAACGGTCGATCGTGCCTGAGTAGTCGGGAAGATCGGGGAAGGGAGCAACACTCAGAAAGCTGGAAAGGGGGTTGTAGATCCGATGCAACTTCCCTGGCTCGATGCCCCAGA
>JBLNEP010000036.1:0-11940 GCA_050262755.1 Actinomycetota bacterium
AGCTAAGATTTAATTCGCCTAATTGGGTAATAATTAAGAGTTTTAAGAATGCTTTTTTCCGATTATTCATTATTCACAATTATCAATTTTTGTCAAGTTTATTTAGATGCGTTTACCCTGCCCGTGAGTCGGTACTCCGAGAACAACAACGTCGCCGGGAAGAACGAGGTGGGTTTAATCAAAAAATTATGTTATTGTGGACGGAGTTGCAAAAAAATCTCAACGAATGAGGGATTTAGATGTTTACTGATATAGAGAATCACTGGTCAAAAAAGTGTATTCTTGAGCTAGCTCAACGCAATTTAGTCAGTGGCTATCCCGATCGCACCTTTCGCCCCAATGCACCCCTAACCCGCGCTGAATTTGCTGTGCTGATGGGGAATATCTTCAATCGTGCTCCCGCTGTGCAGGCTCCCATTTCCTTTCAAGATGTTCCTAAAAATCACTGGGCCTATAAAGATATTCAAACGGCTTCTGCCAAGGGGTTTCTAGCGGGGTATCCTGACAAAACCTTTAAACCCGAACAGCTTATTCCCCGCGTGCAAGCTTTCATTGCTTTAGCAGCACAGCTTAAGCTTAAAGTTCCTGAAAATCCGGCAGAACTCCTCCCTCAATATTTTGACGATGCAGCCTCCATTCCCCAATATGCTCGCAATACGATCGCCGCTGCTAGCACGGGATTCTTGGTAGTTAGCTACCCAAATAGTCGTCAGTTACAACCGAATAAAAGTGCAACGAGAGGAGAACTCGCAGCGTCTCTCTGCCAAGTATTAGAGATTACCAATGTTATCCCCCCGCAGTATTTAGCGAAAAATAAACTCTATGCGATCGCACCCCAGTTTGATGCGGCGCTGAAATTTCAGGAAGGATGCGCCCCTGCCAATGTCAATCAAAAATGGGGCTTTATTGACACCCGTGGTAACTTCATCATTGCGCCTGAATTTATTTATGCAGAAGGGTTTGCCGAAGAACTTGCACCCGTGATGCGGAACGATAGCTGGGGGTTTATTGACAAGACAGGTAACTTTGTGATTCAACCGCAATTTTATCTGGCGCGGCCCTTTTCAGAAGGACTCGCAGCGGTACTACTCACAGGTGAGATCGATTCCAAGTGGGGGTTTATTGATAAAACTGGTAAACTTGCGATCGCACCTCAATTTGATGAAGCGGGTGCTTTTTCCCAGGGGTTAGCCTCAGTTCGGCGGGGCGATACACGCGGTTTTATTGACAAGACAGGTAACTTTGTCAACCAATCACCGGGAGAGATTCAGCCATCAACTCCCGCGCTTAAACCCTCAGCGATGGGCGAACAATGGGGCTATGTCGATCGAGAGGGAAAGTGGATCGTTCAACCTCAATTTGATGAAGCTGGCGAATTTTCAGAAGGGTTAGCAGCAGTTAGAGTTGGTGGTCAATGGGTGACAGAAGGGAGAGGAAATGATGGATCTGGCTCGCCTGCTGAGTATGTCAAAGTCTTGAAAGGAGGCAAAGTTGGATACATTTTAAACCCCCTTCAGTAAAGATTTAAAAATTTTCAAATTGCAATTGAATTAGTCATTACTTACCCATTTACACTCGAACCATGAATCGGATTAATGTCGCTAAAGATAAAGCTGAGTTAGTGAAAGCTTTAACAGTTACAGATGGAAAATTGGGCCCTTTCCAGACCTATGCCGATGTCATGGTGTTTGCTGCCACTTTAGGAGTTAAGCGCAAAAAACGGGTTCCCGTGAAAGAAAGTTCTAAGAGAGAACCGGCACCCATTGGATTAGAAATTTTTGTGTCGAGGGGCTACGATAGCGTCATCAAGCTGATTGCAGTCGCAGAAACAAAAGATGCAAAAATTCTCTCCACTAGCGACGCCAATGCTGAAGAACAGCGACTCACACTGTTTGAAGAGTATGCCAATGGTGGGTTAGAAATTCTGCGAGAAGAATTGCGGGGAGCCGGAGATTATTTAGACCAGCTTTTATTGATGTTAATTGCAGAAAGATTCAAGGAAGAATCTACGAACCAAAGTTTTGATTTAAGGCGATTTTTGTGAAAACAATTCTCAAATAAGATAGGAAGTGATAAAGTATCCTACAGCTCTGAATCAGATTTGAGATGGTATTTTAAGGCCTGTGCTGAAGTATCAAGCCGTACCTCTTCGTAACCGCAAAGTTAGAGTTGATATCGAGCCTAACAATAAATTATACTGAAAAAAGGGTGGCGCTGAGGAGGGGTGGGGGTGGGCTTAAAAGATTTGCTTATTCAGGATGAGTACCGGAGCGATCGCAGTAATTTAATCCAAAATTTTTATGTTCCTTGTTTAGAAAATAGTGCTATTTACAGTCGGGCCGTCGGTTTTTTCTCCAGCACTGCGATCGCCGTTGCTGCGAAAGGACTGACGGCATTAATTCGTAGTGGCGGAAAAATGCAACTGATCGCCTCTCCGCAGTTGTCCCCGGAAGACGCAGAGGCGATCGCCACAGGGTTAAGGCAAAGAGAGGAAGTGATTGCGAGTGAAATTTTACGAGAATTAAACCAAGAATTTGAGCACATTGTTCAGGACCGATTTGCTTGTTTAGCTTGGCTCTTGAGTCAGGGAGTGCTAGACATTAAGCTTGCCATTGCTAAGAATATTCGTCAACACGGTATCTATCATGAAAAATTAGGAATATTTGCTGATGCTGAGAATAATATCGTTGCTTTTACAGGCTCAGCCAATGAAAGTTCTACCGCTTTTATGGATAACTTTGAGTGTATTGATGTCTTCTGTTCTTGGCATCCTGGGGTTGGAGAAAGAGCAAGGCGGAAAGCAGAAAACTTTCAAAGATTGTGGAAAAATGAGACAGCCAATGTAGAAATTATTGAGTTTCCAGAAGCTGCTAAGAGAGCTTTGCTGCGACTTTCCCCTGAGCAAGCACCAGCCTGGGAACCGGGACTACCCGTTTCAAAATCATCCTCGGTTTCTGAGGAGAAGGGAAGCTATAAAACTCAGGGTGCAAAAACCGATGGTTTATGGTCGCATCAGAGGGAAGCAGTCGCCTCTTTCTTGCAGCATAAATGGGGGATTTTAGAAATGGCAACGGGAACAGGGAAGACTCGCACCGCTTTAGGAATTTTTCAGGAATTAGTAGCAATTAAAGCCATTAATTCCGTTATTATCACAGCCATTGGAACTGATTTACTGGAGCAATGGGTTAAACAGTTGTACAGCGTTGCTAGTCATTTAAACCCTAAGTTTCGCGTTCTGCAACATTATGGAGAATACCACCAAAAAGACGAATATGAATTAGACCCCCAAGATAGCGTGTTAGTGGTATCCAGGAATGCACTGAGAAATGTACTTCGAGCCCTCAACCGTACCGCCAGAAGTCGCCTGCTTATCATTCACGATGAAGTTCACGGCTTAGGGAGTCCTGCCAATATTGAAGACCTAGAAGGGCTATCAGAAGGTATTGCCTACCGACTGGGTTTAAGTGCCACTCCTGAACGCGAGTATGACCGAGAAGGAACTGAGTTTATTGAAAGTAATGTCGGACCCGTTATCTATCGGTTTAGTTTAGAAGATGCGATTCGCAAAGGCGTATTATGTGAGTTCGATTACTATCCTATTGAGTATGAGCTATCTGATGAAGACAAACAGCGAATTAGAAATGTTTACAGCCAAAAAGCAGCTAGAAAAGCTGAAGGAAAACCCATGTCTGAGGAGGAATTTTGGACAGCCTTAGCACGAGTTTATAAAACTTCTCGAAGTAAGTTACCTTATTTTGAAATGTTTCTCTCGCGCCAATCAGAAATTTTAGATAGATGTATTGTTTTTGTGGAAGACCGTCAATATGGAGAACAAGTATTGGATATGATTCACCGCTACCGATATGATTTTCATACCTATTATGCTGAAGATGACCAGCAGAAGTTAGTCGATTTTGCTAACGGGAAAATTTCTTGTTTAATTACCTGTCATCGCCTCTCTCAAGGCATTGATATTCAGTCCCTCCGTTCGGTGATTTTATTTTCATCAGCACGGGCAAAATTAGAGAATATTCAGAGAATGGGTCGGTGCTTGCGACGCGATCCAAAAAATGCTAAAAAACGGGCATCGGTGGTTGATTTTATCAGAGTTAAAGACCAAAATAATGAGGAGTTAAACGCCGATCAATTGCGGAAAGAATGGCTAACAAGTTTGTCTAAAATTCAGTGTGAGGTCAATTAAAGATGGGACTCGATAAAAAAGTATATGAGGCAATTTACGAAACCACGAGAAACAATGGTCAACCGGAAAAGGTTGCAAAAAGAATGATGCAGTGGTTAGAGCAGTTATCAGATGGGACTGCAACTTTATTGAGCCAGGATGATATTCGAGCTTCCTTAAATACCATTTTAGAGGCAATTCAAACAGATAATTCTCAAGAGGATGATGAGGACTAACAATGAGTCAACAATTTACACTTTTAGGCTGGTCTGCTTCAGGTTTACGGTGTCCCGATCATGAAGTACACTTGTCCTTGCCAGATAGCGATCGACCTTATCCGGTAACGCTGGTGCAAATGCCTAACGGTACGGGTAAAACAACGACTTTAAATATGCTCCGTGCTACTCTTTCGGGGTCAGCAAAGCAGTGGAATTTACAAAAAATAAACGAATTTCGGCGGAGTGGTCATTCAACTAAAACAGGTCTGTTTGTTGTCAATTTAATGCTGAATGGCAACCCCCTCACCTTTGAACTAACACTTAACTTTAATCAAGGAAGAGCGGATTATAGAACCAGTTACGGTACTGGTATTAAGGATGGCTTTTCTCCACCACCTAAAATTATAAAATTTCTCAATTCTGATTTTATTAATTTATTCGTATTTGATGGAGAACTGGCAAGTAATTTGCTAGATGCAAAGCAGACAAAAGCTCGGCAAGCTATTGATTCTTTATTTCAATTATCTTTACTGAAAGACGTCATCAAAACGGTCGGGGCAAATTGGGAAAAGCACGCCGAGTTTGCTAGCACAAAAACTGCTAAAGGTTTAAACCAACGGAAAAATAAGCTTGAACGTTTCAAAAAGAAACGAGAACACATTAAGAGAGAACAACAAAGGCTGAAGGTAGACAAGTCTCGCTGGACATTAGAACTACAAGAGGCGGAAAAAGAGTATGAAGCAGCTTTGAGCAAAGACAAAAATATTGGAAATCAGTTACAAGAGGTGAAAATTCAGCTCGATAATGCTGAGAAAGCGGTTGCTCGCGAGGTGGAAATTGCGATCGCCAAAATGCGAGACCCCCAAAGACTCCTCCCTCAATTTGCCACCGCCCTGCAAGAACTCAAAGCCAACTTAGACCGCCTAAAATTACCTACCTCCACCTCGCGGGAATTTTTTGAGGAATTGGCGGAAGCTCACGAGTGCGTTTGTGGTCGCACAATGGATGATGCAACTCGCCAAGCAGTGCGCGATCGCGCCCTCAACTACCTGGCAGAAGATGAAGTGGGAGTCCTCAATCGCATTAAATCAGATATCGCCACCTATTGCAGTGGTGAACCCGCCAGTTACTACCAAGAATTTCAACGAGACTTAGAAAGTTTCGGTAAGTTAATTAGAAAACGAGATGAGTTCAAAACCGAACTCCGGTCTTTTGAAGAGGCACGACTGGCCCAGGGAGACTCTGACTTAGAAGCAAAAAAGAAACAGCGGGATGACTTGCAAAAAGAACTCCACCGCTGCACTGAACGCCTCCAAGAAATTGAGCGATCGCCTAGCAGCAAACCCAGCGAAGAGACAGACTGCCTCAAAGAATTAGACAAGCTGATTAAGAAAGCAGAAGATGATGTCGCTGAAGCTACCGAAACGTTAACTCTCAAACGGAAAACTGAAATTATTATTCGCATTCTTAATGAAGCCCATGAGCAAGCGCAGGAAGAACTGCGAACAGTCATTTTAGGGGAAACAAATCAGCGCATTCTTCAACTTCTTTCTGGAGATCCAGTCAAACTACAAGATATTCAAGACTCGCTGCAACTGCGTGGGCAAAGCGGAGCCAGTGTCGGTCAAACGCTATCAGTTAGTTATGCGTTTCTAGCAACTCTTTTTAACCGTAGCGAACATCAATTACCTTTCATCGTTGATAGTCCCGCTGGCGCTCTTGATTTAAAAGTGCGTCCCGAAGTAGCCCGGTTAATTCCTTCTCTTTCTGAGCAATTTATCGCTTTCACGATCTCCAGCGAACGGCAAAATTTTGTTGAGATTTTACATCAAGCTGCCAACCAACAGGTACAATATCTCACCATTTTTCGCAAAACTTCTAGAATGGACGCTCTTTGGCAGAATATCTCCCCAGAATTGCTTACAGAAACAGTAGATGGAGTCACGGTTAAAGGTAAAGAATTTTTTGACAGCTTCGATTTAGATGATGAGGTGTAACCCAGATGGACTTTCAATTACGAAAAGATGCACGGCGGTGGTTTAAAGACATTGAAAAGCACTATCCAACTTTTTTCGATCTCTACTATCTTTGCTTAATGGCCGGTTTTGCCGAACGTCGCAGGAATACTGAAATTAGTTCCGAAGCTGTTGATAGTTTAGTGGAAAATTTTCCGGGTGAATTTCGCCCTCGCGGGCGGCTATTAGTGGGGCTATTAATTCATACCGAATTATCTCGTTTAGGGATCGATTTAGATGAACGCGATGATGTGTACCGCCGAGTCGCGGAACTCGTCGATCCAAATTCACCCTCTGATTTATCAAATGAGGGGGTAAAATTAATGAATCAATATGCTCACGGTGGCTTTGATGTTTTGTGCGAAAATTTTAGCGACCGCCCCACTTCCATTGAAACTTTCCTTCGGCAATACGCTCGCTGCCTAAGCAATTTAAAACCGTAAAAACCGCAGATCAACCCAGCTAAAATTCTCATAACTGGGTCTATCTGCGATTTCTCCAAAATCAAGTCAAAATGGGTGGCAACCCAACCTCCCGCGGCTGCACGAATTTACCCTGAAAATTAATCGCTCGATTTTCCACTGTCCTCGCCGCCGCCACCGCCTGCCGCAATTCTGCTTTTTCCATATCATCCTGCACCCCACCCAAGAGATACATGAGCAATTTCGCCGCTAAATCTTTCCCAGAAACTAACACCCGTTTCTTATTCGGGTCATACAGAATTCCGTACCACAGCGACTCTGGAGACTCCATGTGACTAAACCCGCCATCGGTGTCATATTTACGCAATTTTTTGAAGATTTCTTTAACAGAAAACTTCTTTCTAAACACTAAATTTCCTAAAGCCTGAGCTAAAGCAACTTGACCGATGGGGCGGAATAAAATGTTACCATCTCCTCCCGGTTTCTCAAAACTAAATCGCCTCATTTCTGGCGTTTCTAAGCCATTCTCTAACTCACAATAACTTGGTAAAGTTGCCAACCCATCAAAAAGTGCATTAAATTCATGAATTCCCTCTTCTAATTCTTCGTCATCGGGCCGCATGGCAATTAATCCTTTATCGGACGGTTTCCAGTGGTGGAATTTATAGCGCAAGTAGCGTTCAGACATATCTTGCAGCGCTTGCAAGGTGGTTAGAACCGTCGATTTAGCGGCGACGGTGGCACTGTCCCAATTAACGCGGGGGTTGCGACCTTCGACTTCTTTTAACAAGGGGTGAGTCACGGCAACTTTACGGGCAACAATGGAAAAGCCATCATCTTCATTCAAGAGGGCAAGTTGTCCTTGGCTTAATTTGACTGCCATTAAATTGACATGGACAAAAATAGACCTGACTCGCCAGCGCGCCTCTTGGTGGGTTTCTCCTTTGACAACGGCGGGGATGAATTCAATGCCGATTTTTTCTTGGGATAGGCTTTGTAAATAAGTGAGGTCGATTTGATATTCATCGATTAAATCGTCAACGAGGATCGGTTCGCCAACCGGTTTTTTATATTTGTTGAAGGGCTGGAGACGGCCGGTTTTAATCAGGCTCATTAAGCCTTGAATTCCCATGAGTCGGTGTTGTCCATCAAGGGCGAAAACAGAAACATCTTTGAGGTTTAAAAAGCCGACGGTTTCGTTTTGATCGATCGCCATGAAGTCGGCGGAAGATTTGCGGGCGCGGCCGTTTTCGTCCCATTCGGGCGCTTTGGGATCGTCAACCCAGGGGAGGCTTTGCACCACTAAAACAGCGGGGAATTTGTGGGTTTTGCGGGCGGCGAGGTATTGCGCGAGGGGCCCTTGTCGCGACCAGTCGAGGGGTCGTTGTTGGATCTCGTCGATGGTTTCTTCGTCGCGGATGACGTTGTTGGTTTGGGGGTCGAATTTCTGGCGGAACAGGGGTAGTTGTGAGGCAAAGCGGACTTTGCTGTCAAGCCATTCCAGGGTGACGGAGCCCACGTAGGCCTCGGTACTCCCCATCTGGGTTTTTTGGACGAGGAGGCGGTCGTCGCGACCGAGGTATTTGTCGAGGAGGAAGGCGATCGCTTCTCGTTCCCGCTTTTCCTGTTCGAGGATTTGGCTAGCGAGGTCTACCGTTGAATCGGGGGCGCTGGTCATGGATTGAGTTTTTAAATGGATTTATAGCCTTTTAAAAAAGTATCACGTAAAGTTTTTTAGGAAAAGTTTTGTTTTTAAAAACCTTTTGTGCAATACTAGGGACAGCGAAAAGCTGTACTATATATCACATAATTCTAAAAAAGTCAAGTAGAGTGGGGGAAATAGTGCCAATGTTTGCAATTAATGATTTAAGGCAGGGTTTTAGGGGCAATTTCAGCTCATAAATCTGGCATTTCCAGCGCTCAATTTTAAACAAAACCCGCCCCAACCACCCATTACTAATAACCAACCATCTGCCATCCTGACTTATGTCTCCTTCCTTTGAATATGTGTTACCCGTCATCCGAGGAATTCAAGCAGGACGCGAATATTATGTATCCATGTGTCCTGTGCGGTTTCTGCCGAAATTGTTCCCTTTAAGTCGCGAGGAATTGCCACCAGAACGGCGGGTCACTCGCACCTTAAATCGCGATCGCATCCCGGAAATGAGTAATTATATTGTTAACAATCCCAGGGATTATCATTTGGGCGCGATCGCAGCTTCGATTGATGCTAAAATTACCTTTGAACCGATGGGGACGGAGGCGGAAGCAGGTAAAATTGGACGCTTGCGAGTGCCAATGGATGCAACTTTTACGATTAATGATGGTCTCCATCGGCGGGCGGCCTATGAAATGGCATTAAAAGCAAATCCTGAGTTGGGGTATGAAACCGTTGCTTTGATTTTATACTTAGATTTGGGATTAAAACGATCGCAGCAAAGGTTTGTGGATTTTAACCGTTCTCAAGTGCCGATTGATGATTCTTTAGAGATTCTTTATGAACACAGAGAAATTCAGGCAAAATGGGTGAGGGCGGTTGTCCAGCGAGTTGAGGTTTTTCGATGTCTAACCGACCTGGAACGGGGGACATTATCAACAAAATCTCCGAAGCTATTTACGCTTAGCAGCATCTCTCATGCTACCCTAAGTTTATGGGGCAATGTTACGGGTGCAGAAATGGAACGGCAAGTACAACTGGCGGCAGATTTCTGGAATCTTGTTAGCAGTTTGATGCTTGAATGGCAGTTGGTTTTGCAGGGGCGAATGGCGGCGACTGAAGTGCGGCAAAATTTTGTTCATGGTCATGCAATCGCACTTTTAGGTTTAGCAGCGATCGGGTCGGATTTATTAACTGTTGATCGGGAGAATTGGCCGGAACGTTTGGCGGGTTTGTCAGAGGTTGATTGGTCGATGTCTAATCCTGATTGGCGAGGGCATATTCTTTGTAAGGGTGGGGTTTCTAAGTCTAAGGCGAGTGTGGGTTGGATGAGGGAGTATTTGAAAAAACGATTGGGTTTTTAAGGAGCAGATGAAGGGGATAATGATAGGATTACTCGGTGTATTTTTTGCTTTTTTTTACCCAAGACTCTTTTTGATTATTGTTGAATAGTTAGGAAAGAACCAATGAGTACAGGACAACAGCCAGCTAACAAAAACTTAGCATACTATTCTGATTGCTTTTCTCAAATGAAGGTATATAAGAATCAAAAACGAGGAGGAGAAGCTTTAAACCAGCCAGTTTTGCTACTATCTGTTATTGATTTAATAACACAAGGTTTGATACAAACTAATTTTATTCCTATTTCTGAAGAATTAATAAATGCCTTTAAAAAATATTGGCGTCTCCTAACTTCAGATCCCTTTGAAAATAGTGATTTTGCTTTACCGTTTTTTCACTTAAAAAACAGGAAGCCTAAATTTTGGCATCTCAAATTTAGTGAACAATATGATGGGGGTCGTCCCCAAACAATCAATACTTTAAAAGAAGCCGTTGATCATGCAAAATTAGATGATGAATTGTTCTATTTATTGAAAGATACAGATGCAAGAAGAGAGTTGATTGATGCCCTAATTACAGCTTGGTTTTCATCAAGCCAAAAACAACTAGAAGATATCTTGAATATAAATCAGTCTTTGCAAGATTACATATCAGAGGAATCAGAAACTCTAGAATCAGCTAATGCAACGCAACAACCAAAAATATATTTAAAAAAATCTTTTGTAAGAGAGGCTTTTTTTCGGAAAACCATCGTACATTTGTATGATTATCGATGTGCTTTTTGTCGATTAAAAGTCACTAGAACACTTAAGCAAAGTATTGTTGATGGGGCCCACATCAAGCCATTTTCAGAATTTTATGATAGTCAAGTTAACAACGGGCTTTCACTCTGTAAAAACCATCATTGGGCTTTCGATAAAGGCTGGTTTACTATCGACAACGAGTATAAAATCATAATTGCTAGCGATTTACAAGAGGAGTCACCCCACAATCGATCAATGAGAGAGTTTCATGGAGAATTTATTCTATTGCCAATTTCTGAACAATATTTCCCCAGAATTGAAGCAATACAGTGGCATAGAAAAAATGTATTTAAAGCCTAATTATTGAGAGGTTTAAAAATGACTGAAGAAGTGCAACAACTGTCAATTTTTCCACAACGTACTGCCCAAGGTTTGTTAGAAGAAATTAAAATTCTCATCAAAGAAATTCAAGAGTTATATTGTCAAGATGAAATTCCATTTGTAATTGGCTGGTCGGGGGGAAAGGATAGTACAACTGTACTACAACTTGTATGGTATGCGATCGCAGCTTTACCAGTAGAAAAACGAATAAAAACAATTCATGTGATTACTAACGATACACTCGTAGAAAATCCTATAGTTTCTGCTTGGGTGCGTAAATCCCTAGAACACATGAAAATTGCTGCAATAGAACAGCAGATGCCGATTCAAACTCATCTGACTCATCCAGCAATTCAGGAAACTTTTTGGGCTTGTTTAATCGGGAAGGGTTATCCATCACCTAGAAACCGATTTAGATGGTGTACTGAACGCTTAAAAATTCAACCTACTGGTTCATTCATTCGGGAAATAATTAGAACTAGTGGTGAAGTAATTCTAGTTTTAGGAACCCGGAAAACTGAAAGTGTGCAACGGGCTGCAAATATGGCTAGGCATAGAGAATGGCGGGTAAGCGATCGCCTAAATGCTAATCCTAGTCGTCCTAACTCTTACATTTACCTACCTATCGAAGATTGGCGAACTGATGAAGTTTGGCTATTTCTAATGCAGTATGAGAGTCCTTGGGGTAATAATAAAGATTTACTTACCATGTATCGAGGTGCAACAGCAGATAGTGAATGCCCTCTCGTTATTGATACTTCTACTCCTAGCTGTGGGGATTCTCGTTTTGGCTGTTGGGTTTGCACAATGGTTAGTAAAGATAAATCTATGGAAGCGATGATCCTGAATGATGCAGAAAAAGAATGGATGCAGCCTCTACTTGATCTCCGTAACGAATTAGATATCGAGAATGATCGCGACAAAAGAGACTTCCGCCGCATTTATGGAAAAGTCGAACTTTTTGAACGCAACATAGGTGAAGG
>JBLNEP010000037.1:0-12479 GCA_050262755.1 Actinomycetota bacterium
GCATCTAAGGTTCCAAATCCTTCATCTAAAAATAAGCTGCCTAATTGAGCGCCTTGCGATAACTTTTCTGAGAGCGCGAGAGCCATTGATAGGGAAGTCGCAAAGGTTTCGCCGCCAGAAAGTGTTCGGACTCGTCTGAGTTCGCCACCATTCCAATTATCTTCTACCCAATATTCCCCTTCTTGAATTTTTAAAGCATAGCGATGATCGGTGAGTTCTCGCAAAATTAAGGTGGCGTTTTCAACTAATTGAGCTTCTAAATGCTCTAAAATGTAAGCTTGAAATTCATTCGATTTCAGATTTTGGGATAAGAGATGATAGGTTTCTTCATTGGCTGCTAAGGTTGAATGTTGGCTCAAGAGCCTTTCTGCTTGTTCATAGTTCTGTTCTGCGATTTGGATCTCTGCTAAAAGTTTGGCACGGCGGTTATTTGCCTGTTGAAAGGTTTCAGAAGCGGTTTCTAAGTCTCGGCGACACTGTGCAATCTTTGCCGGATCGGTTATTTTTTCTCCGATGGCTTCTTGTAACGCATTCACCCTGGTTGTTAGCTGAATTTTTGCCTCCCGATGCTCGCGAATGGCTGTTTCCCACTGAGATTGTTTCTGGGCAGAAGCAGTGGCAGCAACAAAGGTTTCTTCGGTAAAATTAACAGCAGCAAGCTGGGCAATCCAAGCAGCATCAAGACCCTCTTTTTTAGCCAAAGCTGCGGCTGCATTTTCTCTGGCTTGTTTATCTGCTTCTTGAGCCTGAATCGCTTGATTTTGAGCGTTTCTCTCTGCGGTTTCTGCTGCTTGTACCTGAGTGGCTAACGCTTGCTTCTCTGTCTCTAAAGCGGCTGCGAGTTGCTCATAGGATTGATTGCCTGTAATTTGAGAGAGGGTAGCCACAACTTCCGAGAGTTGTTGTTCCCGGCGCTGGCATTCAGTGCTGGCATTTTCAGCTTCAATTGCTGCTGCTGCGCGAGTTTGTTGGGCAAATTCTAAGGCGAGTTGTGCTTTTTCATGCTCTCCTGATGCTTGTTGCAATTGTTGCTCGGCTTCCCGATATTTAGCATCACTGAGGGTGAGAGTTTGACGTTCGGTTTCCAGCGCTTGCACTTGCCATTCAGAAGTATTTAATTCCTGACTAATCTGCTGTTGAATTTCGGTCAGTCTTCCCTGTACTGCGGTTAACTGCTGCTTCAATTCTCTCTGTTGTTGCTGATAGCTGAAAACTGAAGCTTCGGCTTTGCTCGTAGTTCGTTGAGCTTCTTGCAATTTTTGGGTTGCTGCTGCTAAGCGCGATCGCAAAGGTTCGAGATTAATCGTCTCAGTTGTGGGCAAGGGTGGCAAGCGATCGCGCTCCGGGTGTACCCCGCCACATAACGGACAAATATCTCCTGCTTGCAACGTTTCCCGCAAAGCAGCGACGTGATTGAGTTTTGCTGCTTCGGCATTCGCCGCTGTTGCCGTTTCTAAGGCGGTGCGAACTTCTTGGAGTAAAATTTCAGTTTGTTTGAGTTTGAGAGTGGCAACGCTGTAAGTATCCTCGGCAGTTCGCTCGTCTTGAACAACTTGCTTGAGCTGTTTTTGTTGCTCTTGAACTTGCTGTTCAACGAGTTGATATTCGACGAATAAGGTGGCACAGCGGTTTAATTGTGCCAAGCGATCGCCGCCTGGCAAGTGTTTCGCCAGCAGTGTGGTGACTGCTGCAACTCTAGCACTGGCATTTTGAAGTTTCGTCTCTGCGGCTTTGCAGTCGCGCTCGGCGGCTTGCCGTTGGCGTTGTTTTGCCTGTCGGGTACTTTGAGCGATCGCCACTTCGGTTTGCAACTGCTGGCGCTGTTCTTCGTAAATTTTAGCCGCCGCCAAGGCATCTTCCCGTGCTTTGAGTTGGGGGGCCATTAAGTCTCGCGTTGCTTGGGCGGCGGCGAGTTGTTGCTGTTGAGTTGCTAATTGTGTTTGAGCTTGTTTTAACCGCACTTGTGCAGTGGCGGCAGCATTTTGAGCCGTTTGGCATTGCTTTCTGGCGTCTCGCAGCAGGGCCCAATCTCCCTGAAGTTGGTTGGCAATGAGGGAGCGCTCTAATTGATGGGCGATCGCGTTGATTTCAGGCGATCGCAGCTCGATTTGATGCAATTGCTGTTGCAGTTGTCTGAGATTCGCCAGTTGCTGAAATAATTGTTCCTCATCTGTTAACGTTTTTTGAGCTGTTAAAACGGCTGCGTTGAGCTTGGGTAATTCTGCCTCTAAGCTAGCCAGCAGCGATTTTTGTTCCTCAATTTCTGCTGCGGTTGGTGCACTTAATTCTGCTAATTGTCGCTCCACATTTTCCCGCTCAGACTTGAGCAGTTTTGCCAAATCACTGGCTTCCTTCCGCATCCGCTCGAAAATTTCAAACCCTGCCAATTGTCGTAAAATTTCCCGGCGTTTAGAAGTTTCTCCTTTGAGAAATTCGTCAAATTTGCCTTGGGGTAAAACGATCGCCCGCGTGAAGGTGTCAAAGTCCATCCCTAAAATCTGTTCGAGGGAGTTTTGGACAGCGGTACTGCTGGTTCCTAGAGTGTCCCAATCTCCATGTTGCCACACTTCGAGTAATACTTTATTCTCTGGAGATTTGGGGCGGTAACGCCAGCGTCGCGTCACTCGATACTGTGCCGAACCTACGGCAAATCGTAACTGCACTTTTAAATTTTGGCTTCCCTGACTCACTAATTCACTGATTTGTCTGCCGCTGCGGATTGTCGTCCCATAAAGTGCATAAGTAATTGCATCTAATAGGGAAGATTTGCCAGCACCCGTGGCGCCAGCGATCGCAAATAAATCGAGTTCTGAAAAATTCAGGGTTTGGGGACGGCGGAAACTGGTAAATCCTTCGAGGGATAGTTCAAGGGGGCGCATAATTGATGTTGAGTTTGAGAGCAGATTCAGGGAATTGAGCTTCTTCTGGGATTAAAAGATCGGAATTTAGCGTTTGTCAGCTTTCACCTGTTCCTCCTCTTTTAATTGTTTATACAGCTTCTCAAATTCTTCGATAACTGACGGTTTTGGCGTCATTCCTAAGCGATGTTGATAATAGTTCTTAAACTCGGTGACGGGATCGAAGTGATTTGGATCGAGAGTTGCTGTTTGTTTCACGTTGACTTCCAGTTTTTCTGGGTAGCGCGGTTCGATCAGCACAGCTTGGGAACAAATTTGTCGGACTCGATCCGCTAGTCCTAAAACAGGACTTTCTAGTTCAACAATGACTTTCAAGAAACCTGGGTAATATTGATGAATTTCTAAGGTTTCCTCTAGGTTGTCAATTTGGCATTGAATCACTTTTAAGGGTTTCTGGCAAACTAAAGGAATGAATTCAACCTGGGCTGGACTTCCTGGCTCGGCAGTAATCAAGCAAAATCCCTTTTCTTGTCCAGCTTCTCCAAAGTCTAACTGAATTAAGGAACCGGAGTAATAAGCTGGTAATTTTTTGCTCGCTCGCTGGTGAATATGGATATGTCCGAGGGCAATATATTGAGCTGATTCTGGCAGGATTTGTGAGGAAACAAGATATTTATCTCGCGTATAGTAGAACACTTCAGATTGAGCGAGCCTTGCACCCTCAATACTGAGGTGTCCCATCAAGAGATTGACAGAATTGTCTCGGAAATCCCTAGCTAAATCTTCAAATAAATAAGCGACTATTTCTCGATAATTTTGTCGCCGTTCGCTGTCATCCTTTTGCCAAAGGGTATTGCTATCTAAAAGTCGCTGTTCTGATGCAAAAGGTAAGGCACCCACACAGAGTTTACCGCTGTTGGTGTTGAGAGTGATGCTACCACCTTCACTCGCGAGGCGGGGTTTCCCTAACGCACGAACACCGGCTAAAGAGAGTAGTTGAGAAACGCTATCGAGGCGCGATGCTGAGTCATGATTTCCGGCGATCGCAATGGCAGGAATTCCAGCATCTTGTAACCCGCAGAAAAACTGGTAGGCAATTCGTTCTGCATAGGCGGGGGGGTTGGGGATGTCAAAAATATCCCCAGCGATCAGAACTGCATCTACCTCTAAAGATTTGGCTTGCTTGAGCAACTGCTCTAATGCTAGAGCAATTTCCGGCGTGCGGTCAATCCCTCTAAAACGTCGCCCTAAATGCCAGTCTGCTGTATGGATTATTCGCATGGATTTCACTTTGGTTCTACCTTAGTATAGATGAATAAGGATGAGATATCATCCTTGGGGCCGATATAAATATCTCTATGCTTTATTACAACTAATACAGGCTCTCGAGATTTAAGAACACTCATGCTGAAGCTGTAACCAGCATGAAAAAGATTTGTTTTGTTCTAATCTTAGCCTCAATTTATACAAATAGAAGGTTAGAGATGAAAATTGCACAAATTTCTCCTTTAGTAGAGCGAGTTCCCCCTCCCGCCTATGGAGGAACAGAACGAATTGTCGGTCTTTTATGTGATGAATTAGTCCGACGAGGTCATGATGTAACGTTATTTGCGTCCGGTGATTCGGTGACGCTGGCTAAATTAGAATCCGTTCATCCGCGAGCGCTACGCCACGATCCCAGTGTTAAAGAATACGGGATTTACGACATGCTGCAACTGGCAAAAATTTACGACCGCGCCGATGAATTCGATATCATTCACTCCCATGTTGGTTGCCTATCACTCCCCTACGCCAGCTTAGTTAAAACCCCAACCGTCCACACCCTACACGGCATTTTTACCCCAGATAACGAAAAGCTATTTCAGTACGCTCGAAATCAACCCTACGTCAGTATTTCCAATTCGCAGCGAGATCCTAGGCTAAACCTCAACTGTGTAGCCACTGTTTACAACGGCTTAGACCCCAAAATTTACGAGTTTTATCCTCAGCCACAAAACCCCCCTTACCTGGCATTTTTAGGCCGCTTCTCTCCAGAAAAAGGGCCGCACCTAGCGATCGAAATTGCCAAACGCACCGGTTGGACCTTAAAAATGGCCGGTAAAATCGATCGGGTCGATCACGAATTTTTTGAGCAAGAAATTGAGCCACAGATTGATGGCAAACAAATTCAATTCTTAGGGGAAGCAAACCACGCTCAAAAAACAGTCTTGATGGGAAATGCCGTTGCGACTTTATTTCCTATCACTTGGCGCGAACCTTTTGGGTTGGTGATGATCGAGTCAATGGCGGTGGGAACGCCGGTGATCGCCATTAACTTGGGTTCCGCATCAGAAGTGATCGTCCACGGCAAAACTGGGTTCCTCTGTAATAGCGTTGAGGAAGCGGTCGCAGCGATCGGCAAAGTTGGCAACTTAAACCGCTATGACTGTCGCCAACAAGTTCTCGACAACTTTAGCGTCAAAACCATGGTGGATGGTTACGAAGCAGTCTATCGCGACCTGATCGCCGCTCGCTTCGCAAATAACGGCCACCTCCGCAGCTTAACCGAGTTAGCCCGCCCTTAAGGCTGTTTCTGCATTGCATCCTCAGGGTTGGGTGGGGAAAGGGTTATGAGAACGATTTCAGCCTCCCAACCCACCCCCTTTTGCTGGAATTGATCTCTAAAATGTAAACAATCCAAAGCAATTCCACTCAATCCTCAACCTGTTGTAGAAGAATGCCAGATATTCTTGAGCTTGAAGGTAGAGCCTTCGTTCCTGCTGAACAATTGCCTCTTCCGGAATGGCCTTGTGTTCTCACCGAACGGCCACACCCGACCATCACGCTAAAAGACGATGACTTATTTCTGATTACCGATACTTTGGGCAATATTGCTGGCTATTTAGAAGATGACCGCAAAGCCAGCATGGGCTTATTCTGCCACGATACTCGGTTCCTCAGCCGCCTAGAGCTACAGATTGAGCGGCGATCGCCGATTCTCCTGAGTAGTGATGCTGAAGAAGGCTTTAGCCTGACGATTTTATGCGCCAACCCGCGCATTGAAGACCACCTGAAAGCGGAAACCATCGGTCTGAAGCGAGAGATGGTCCTCAACGGTGCTTTGTTTGAAGAAATAGAAGTCACTAACTACACCACTCGCCCAGTTAGTTTTGAACTCAGCCTCAGTTTTGACGCGGATTTTGTTGATTTATTTGAAATTCGTGGCTTTGGGCGACAAGCGCGCGGGCGACTGTTACGCCTTGCGCCCAAGGGATACGAAATCAACAACGGGGATGGCAAAGAAGGCCAGGAAAATGCCACCGCTGAATCTGAAATTTCAGCAGCGGATGAAGCCCCTGAAACTTCACCCCAGCTTGTCCCTTTGACCCTCTCTAATCCAGAAGGACCGCTCCCATCCTGTGCCATTCCAGAAATCATCTTAGCTTACCAAGGTTTAGATGGTGCGGTGATGGAATCTCGCATTGAATTTTGTCATGAATTGCCCAATTATTTAAGGGGAAATACTGCTGTTTGGCAGATTAATTTAGAATCCCACGAAAGTCTAAAGTTGGGCTATCGGTTGCTGATGTTGATTAACAATCAACCCATCTCCACGGTTAGCACACCGGTCACCTTGGCGCAAGCAAAAGCTGCTGAGATGATGGAAGAGCAAAATTGGTTGAGCCAAGCCAGCCGCATTACTTCCGACAAGAATACCTTTAATCGACTGCTGCAACGGGCAGAACAAGATATTTATTTGCTCCGGCAAACCTTTGGCAAAAGCAAGGCCCTCTCAGCCGGCGTTCCTTGGTTCTCTACTTTATTTGGTCGTGATGCGATTATTGCAGCTTCCCAAACTTTAATTCTTGATTCCACCATTGCACGGGAAACTCTGACGATTTTGGCTCACTACCAGGGGAAAGCAGATAATGATTGGCGTGACGAACAACCCGGAAAAATTCTGCACGAACTCCGCTTAGGAGAAATGGCTCGCTGTCAGGAAATTCCCCACACTCCTTACTATGGCACAGTAGATGCAACGCCTTTGTGGTTGATGCTTTATTGTGAATATTATGCCTGGACAAACGACAAAGAAACCTTAGAGCGACTGTGGCCCAATGCCTTGGCGGCGATGGAGTGGATCGATCGCAATTGCAAAGAGACTGGTTATCTCAGCTATTACCTCAAATCCTCGCGGGGTTTAGTTAATCAGGGGTGGAAAGATTCAGGGGATTGCATTGTCAACCGCAACGGGGAACTGGCCACGGGTGCGATCGCACTGTGTGAAGTTCAAGCTTACGTCTATGCTGCCAAAGTCCGCCTCGCAGAAATTGCCAGACTGAAGAAGCGCCTCGACTTAGCCGATCGCTGGGAAGAAGACGCCAGGGATCTCAAAGTCCGATTTAACCGGGATTTTTGGCTGGAAGATTTGGATTTTTGTGCCTTAGCCTTGGATGGTGAAGGTAAGCCGGTAGACAGCATCACGTCCAACCCCGGTCACTGTTTAAATTTAGGGATTTTGTTCCCAGAAAAAGCTTACAGCGTAGCGGAACGCCTGCAAGCACCCGATCTGTTTAACGGCTGGGGAATTCGCACGCTGAGCAGTCATTCTCCTGCTTACAATCCAATGGGGTATCATACCGGTTCGGTGTGGCCCCACGATAATGCTTTAATTGCTTTGGGGCTGCGATCGCTAGGTTTAATTGACCAAGCTTTAGAAGTTGCACAGGGTTTAATTGATATGACTTTGCTGCAACCTTATCAGCGACCTCCAGAACTCTTTTGTGGTTATGAACGCGGTGCTGACGGTCGCCCCGTTCAATATCCGGTTGCTTGTACGCCACAAGCTTGGGCGACAGGTAGCATTTTTCAACTGGTCAAAATGATGATTAATTTGGTGCCGGATGCTCCTAGCAATTACCTCCGAATTATCGATCCGGCTTTGCCAGAATCTATCCCGCATCTCTCCCTCCATAATTTAAGGATTGGTTCGACGATTTTAGATTTAGAATTCGAGCGAGCTGGGGGAACAACTGCCTGTCGCGTTACGAAAAAGCGAGGCAATTTACGGGTTGTGATTGAAGCATAAATGATCCAGACTGGGTAGGTTGGGTTGAGGCATGAAACCCAACTTATCTCGGAGGAATCTTAAAGAGATTGGGAACAGCAAAAGTCACTGGGAATCGGGGATTGGTTGAAGATAATTAGGACTTGCTGAAACCAGCGAAAACCTGCATTCAGCAAGGGTTCTTACGGCCTGAAAAGTCCTGTCAAGCGCTCCCAAATCTGGTGTTAGACCTACGTTTGCACGTTTTGTCCCTCCTCTCTTTCCCCTTTTCCCCCCTTCTAGCGATCGGTCACCCCCGCCAACTTTTACGAACTTTCCAGAAAGTCTCGCACTCGCTGCAAATAAGTTGCAGCATCTTCCAACATCGGAAAATGAGCTGTATTGGGAATCAGAGAAAATTCAACGGCATCATTGAGATCAGCCGCCTGTTTTCCCATTGTGGCAGGAATGATCTGATCGTATTCCCCTGCCACTAACAGAGTAGGAACTTTCAGCTTAGCAAATTCCTGGGGCATCACTTCCGCCGCTTGCTTGCTAACTGAAGTAAAAATAGTTCCTAAAGCAGCTTCGTAGTCTGCCATTAAAAAATCTTCCAAGAAAGCACGACTGATTGCATTAGGAAGGGATTTGTGCAAAAATCTAGCAATGAAAAGCTGATTAGCAAAGGGAATATAAGCTAACCAAGGCGGGCGGAATTTGACCACATAACCGCCGAATTTATGGAAAGCAGAAAAGGCTTTTTCATCATATTCAAAAATGCCGCTGCAAGTCAGAATTGCCCGCTCTACTTTTTCAGGATAAAGATTTAGGAAAAGAGTGGCAACAGAGGCCCCCATTGAGTGACCGTTGACATAAACACGGTTTAAATTTAGAGCTTCTAAAAGCGCTGCTAGATCCTCTGCATAGGTTTCCATTTCGTAGGGTAACCCAACAGGTGTTTGTGGCAAACGGGAACGACCAAATCCCCTCATATCGTAGAGCAAACAGTCAAAAGTATCAGCGATCGCGCGAGCTGTGCTTTCCCAGTAGCGAGCTGAACCAGCCCAACCATGCAGAAAAACCATCACAGGTTTGCCAGAGGGTTGATGATCCTCGGATGCAGCGATCCACTCGTAATAATGATTGACACCACGAACTTGAATGTGAGGCATTTCCAGAAGTTTTTAATCAGTGTTAAGTTAAATTGAAATTGGCTTACTGACCAAATTCTACCCGCGCCTGCTCAACGATTTCAGCCGTCACCACATCTAAATCCGCCTCGCGGGTTAAATGCTCAATTCGTTGGCGTGCTTGAGCACGGACGAAATAGGGAATATTTTTCAGCTTCGCCTTCGCTTCAGGCGTCCATTTTAATTCATCGGTGAAGTTGGCATCGGACATAGCAAATTCAAGCTTTAGGAGCGATTGGTCAGGGTTTGATTATTTTTTTAACTTACCATGACTGGGGAGTGGGGTTAAGGATCTTCTCCGTTGCTGAGCCCAGTGTCCGCTTCAGGGTTCAGCAACAATTTAGCGCTCGATTATTTACATTTTTATGATTTTATTATATAATATCGATTCCAAATTGAGTCACGCAGATTGGCTGGAACCAGAATGCCTCTTGTTTAGCTCCTTTCTATCCCATCGCTCCCGATTTTTTGAGTCATTATACTTTTAAGGATGTCCCCAAAATTGCTGATGCTTCTTGTAAAAGTTGGTTCTGCTCTTGTCGGAGCGCCTCTAAGCGATTCAAGATCTTAGCTAAGCGTTCCTGACTCTCCAAACTCATAGACTCAACTCCAGAGCCTGCATTTTTTTTAAGAGCAAATCCTGATATTCCCCTTGGAGGCTGCGAACCAAAGTTAAAGATAGAACTAATAATTTTAACAGGGCTTTTGAGAATAACCAACCAAAGATCTTTAACCAAACTCCCTACAGCTTGCAATAAACCTAAAAGCAGAAGAGTGAAGACAAAAAAGAGTGCGATCGCTACTACCGGATGAGTCACCAACCAAAATACGAACGGATGAGACTGTACCCACTCTTTTACAGTAGCACTCATCGCATTTTGCAAAGCAGTAGAAGCAGCATCGCTGAGAGTTCCCGCCTCCCGAATTGTATCTTGTAAAGCAGCCTGAGCCTGAGAACTTGCTTCAGTCACCTTACTCACAGCTTGGCTAGTAGCTTGATTCACCGTATTAACAGCCTGGGTTGTCGTTTGAGTGAGGCTATCTTTAGCAGTTTCAGCAGAGAGAGAAACAGCTTCAACTGCTTTATTCGTTGTTTCGCTGAGTTTTGTAGTGGCTTGACTAGCAGCTTCAGAAAGAGAATTTTGAGCTTCTACTATCCTCCCCAAAGCTTGATTTGCAGCTTGATTGAAAGTCTCTTTTGCACTACTCGCTGTTTCCAATAAAGAAGTTTTTGCTTGTGCTGTAGCTTCAGAACTAGAGTTAATCGTGTTTTCGACGGTGTTAGTCAAAAACTCCTTGGTTGCTTGAAAACCTTGAGAAAAGCTGGTCAACATTGTTGTCAACATAAAACTTAACCCTCTAGAGTAAATCAACTTAAATTGATGAGTGCGTTGTACTTGACGGGGTAACAACAAGAGTCAAAACCTACGTAGAATCAATCAAGGACAGAGCCTTTCAACCTCTCGGAAAGAATAGCTACTGGTTGCGTCTTACGATCGTTAATTTCTTAACACTATCTTGGCAAAATTCCCTCCCAACTACCAAACGCTAGTATCTTTACCGCATATCCTTCACAAATTTAGAGATATAGCATTTCTCAGATTAATGAAGTACAGCCATTTTTCCTTTTTTCCCCTTTCCCCCTTTTCCCCTTTTCCCCTTTTTCCCTTTTCATGTATGTACCTCAACTCTTTGAGAAACGCTATAAATAAAGCTCCCACTAAATAGTAGGAGCCTTATTAATGAATCAAGCAATCAGAGCAAAAACAAAACTAGAAACCTAGTCAAGGTTAGGCATCGATAAGACTGGTTCATTCTCGCGGTCAATTCCCTTCTCAAAACCAGCCGCAGCAGCACGAGCGCGACCCGCGTGCCACAGGTGACCTACTAAGAAGAAGAAAGCCAGAATGAAGTGAGAGGCCGATAGCCAAGCACGGGGGTTAACGTAGTTAAAGCCATTAACTTCCGTAATCAGTCCGCCCACAGAGTTGATCGAACCGTTAGGAGCATGGGTCATATACTCAGCAGCGCGACGAATTTGCCAAGGCTGAACGTCGTTTTTGATCTTGTTCAAGTCAAGGCCGTTCGTTCCACGCAGGGGCTCCAACCAAGGACCTTGGAAGTCCCAGAAGCGCATCGTTTCACCACCGAAGATAATTTCCCCAGTCGGAGAGCGCATCAGGTATTTACCCAGACCGGTAGGACCTTGAGCAGAACCAACGTTAGCGCCCAGGCGTTGGTCGCGCACCAAGAAGGTGAAAGCTTGAGCCTGAGACGATTCTGCGTTGGTGGGACCGTAGAATTCGCTTGGATAAACGGTGTTATTAAACCAGACAAAGCAAGAGGCGATAAAGCCCATCAGGGATAAAGCACCCAAGCTGTAGGAAAGGTAAGCTTCACCAGACCAAATGAAAGCGCGGCGAGCCCAGCCGAAAGGCTTGGTCAGGATGTGGTAGATACCGCCAGCGATGCAGATCAAACCAATCCAGATGTGACCGCCGATCACGTCTTCCATGTTATTGACGCCGACAATCCAACCTTCGCCACCGAAAGGTGATTTCAGTAGGTAGCCGAAGATAATTGCCGGGTTCAGAGTTGGGTTGGTAATCACCCGCACATCACCACCACCAGGAGCCCAGGTGTCGTAAACGCCACCGAAGAACATGGCTTTAGCAACCAGCAGCAACGCACCCGAGCCTAAGAGGATTAGGTGATAACCGATGATGTTGGTCATCTGGTTCTTATCTTTCCAGTCGTAGCCGAAGAAAGAAGAGTATTCTTCCAGAGTTTCCGGGCCACGAACCGCATGATAGATACCGCCCAAACCGAGGACAGCCGATGAAACCAGGTGGAGGACACCGATCACAAAGTAGGGGAAGACATCAATCACTTCACCACCAGGACCAACACCCCAACCCAGAGTAGCGAGGTGAGGTAGGAGGATAAAGCCCTGTTCGTACATGGGCTTTTCAGGAATGAAGTGAGCGACTTCAAACAGGGTCATGGCTCCGGCCCAGAAGACAATCAGGCCAGCGTGAGCAACGTGAGCGCCCAGTAACTTACCAGACAGGTTGATTAATCGAGCGTTGCCAGACCACCAAGCAAACCCAGTGGAATCTTGGTCGCGACCGCTCACATAAGTGTTAGAGAGCGTTACCACGCGGTAGAACCTCCATCAATTGTTGATGTTTGATTTTGGAGTATGGATTTCAGATTTTAAAGCGTTCTGAAATCCAAATCCCAAATATTACAGAGCATTGCCGCGAGGTAGGACTTCCTCAGGGAAGACGAAGTTCTCATGCGGCTGGTCTTGAGGAGACATCCAAGCCCGGATGCCCTCATTGAGCAGAATGTTCTTAGTGTAGAACGTTTCAAACTCCGGATCTTCAGCGGCTCGCAATTCTT
>JBLNEP010000038.1:0-18380 GCA_050262755.1 Actinomycetota bacterium
TTAAGCCCCCACAGCTTCCTTCGCCGCGTACATTACTTCAACGGTAATCTGCCCGATATTTCGCTCCCGCGCGAACTTCTCAGTATTCCGCTTCACCTTACCGCGCACAAACCCAGGCACCTTATTCAATTCGCTTTGAGCTTCCTTCGTCCAACTCATATCAGAATCAGCCGAAATTCCCTTATGAATCACTTCCTTGGTATCATGACCGCCAAAGATTTCTAACAGGTGGTCTTCCATGCCCAAAGTAAAGGAATTATACACCAAATCAACACACTGATTTGTGCCTTCATAGCCCAAAAATGGCTTATAACCAATCGGGAAATTCTGAATGTGAATCGGAGCCGCAATCACCCCACAAGGAATATCTAAGCGCTTACCAACGTGTCGCTCCATTTGCGTTCCAAAAATGGCCGAAGGTTCTGCTTTCGCGATCGCATCCCCAATCGCCCCGTGATCGTCTGTGATAATCACCTCATCACAATACTCGCTCACCTGTTCCCGGAACCAATCCGCATCATACTTGCAGTAAGTCCCCGCCCAAACCACATGAATTCCCATCTCGCGAGCCAATATCTTGGTCATTGCTGCGGCATGGGTATTATCACCAAATACCACCGCTTTTTTACCCGTTAAATTCTGGCAGTCAATGGAACGCGAGAACCAAGCTGCTTGGGAAACGTGTAGGGTTTGCTCGTTGATGTAATCTTCATAATCAACCTCAGCGCCCTGAGCATTGATCGTTTGTTGAATCTTGCGAATGCAGCGTGCCGTTTCTACCACACCCATCGGGGTGATATCGATGTAAGGCATCCCGAATTCTTGCTCTAAATACTTAGCAGCCATTAACCCTAATTCGCGGTAGGGAACCAAGTTAAACCAAGCACGAGGCAAGTTCTTCAAATTATGAACAGAAGCGCCTTCGGGAATCACTTCGTTGACTTCAATGCCTAAGTCAGCCATCAACCGCTTGAGTTCGGTACAGTCATGCTGGTTGTGGAAGCCGAGGGTGGAAATGCCGAGGATGTTAACAGAAGGCTTGGCGGTTTTGCCTTCTGGCAAATTGCCTTTCTTGCGAGCTTTGTTGATGTAATATTCGACAATTTGATTCAGGGTGCGATCGGCTGCTTGCAGTTCATTGAAGCGGTAGTGATTCACATCCGCCAGCATCACGTCACCTTTCGCTTCCAGTTGAGCACGTTCGACAAAGTTGTGTAAATCTTCTTGCAGGATGCTAGAGGTGCAAGTGGGAGTGAGGACGATTAAATCAGGGCGCTCCTCGCTATCCTTGCGGACAATGTTATCCACCACTTTTTCTTGAGAACCACGCGCGAGAACATTTCTGTCAACGACGCTGGTTGTTACCGGGGTAAAGTCCCGCTCCCGTTCCAGCATCGATCGCATGACGTTGAAATAGTCATCGCCTAGTGGCGCGTGCATGATGGCATGGACGTTCTTAAAAGAACTGGCAATGCGGAGGGTGCCAATGTGGGCCGGGCCTGCATACATCCAGTAAGCCAATTTCATAGAGTGTTCTCCCTTGTGCTGTTTTAAGAATTGCCCAAGCGGGCGACGATTGCTGATTTGTGAAGTCGTTTTTGATTTTCTCACCACTTGAAGGCCCTTGGTGCAGACACTTCTGAGGGTTCGAGACCGCAGCAAGTGCTGAAAAGCTCTTGCTACTAGGAATTTAGCTTAAAACTAAAACAACATGAAGATTGTTTTAGTTTAATTATTCTTAATTTTTTGTCACTTTTCGTATTCAATTGCATCGATGCACAATTAAATTTTAAAGTCAAGCGTTCTGTTACTCAACTTTATAAACTGCCCTCATCAGGAGGAGTTTATGACAATTAATGAATGAATCAGAAATAGTTTTTACCGCCAGTACAACCGCTTGATTCCTCATCCATGATTTCGGGTCAATCCAATTTAACTCCTCACGCGACCCGTCTTCAGAGACTCTACGCTTGTAAAGCTTGTCGCTGTACCTCTAGTAATTCTTGAATCCCTTTTTCTGCTAAATTCAAGATTTGATTAAGCTGGTGACGATTAAAGCTTCTTGCCTCGGCTGTCCCCTGAATTTCAATAATTTCCAGATGTTCATTCATGACAATATTGCAATCAATATCAGCCCTCACATCTTCCTGATAATTTAAATCTAAAAGCGCTTCTCCTTCCAACAAGCCAACTGAAACGGCTGCAACTTGGTGAAGAATCGGCGATCGCTCTAATTCTCCGTTCTGAATCAGCTTATTCAGTGCATCCGTTAGGGCCACAAACCCACCTGTAATTGCAGTAGTCCGAGTGCCAGCATCTGCTTGCAAAACATCAGCATCAATCATAATAGTGCGTGGCCCTAATAACTGCATATCTAAACAAGACCGCAAACTCCGCCCAATCAAGCGCTGAATTTCTTGAGTGCGCCCTGATAACTTCAGAAATTCTCGCTCTTGTCGCTGCGGGGTCGCCCCTGGTAGCATTCGATACTCGGCAGTCAGCCAACCTTGACCGGAATATTCTAAAAATTTAGGGACTCCCGGTTGGATGCTCACGGTGCAAAGCACCTGAGTTTCTCCGCTTTTAGCTAGCACTGACCCAGATGCAAATTTAGTAAACTCTCGCTCAAAAATGATGGGGCGGAGTTGGTTTGATTGTCTGCCGTCGGGACGCTGCCAAGACATAGGATTTAGTAAGGGGTGATTGGTAAGGAGTCATCACTAATGGCAGTGTACAGCGAACCACTGACAATGACCATTAACGATGGAAACGTTGCGATTAATGAGGAGTGATGAGCCTGGTTAAAATATCCTGTTGCACTTGTTCTGGGGAGCGGTCACCGTTAACGGTTAAGAGCCGCTGGCGACGGTCATAATATTCTAAAATGGGGATAGTGCGCTGGCGAAATAATTCGAGGCGACGCTCTACAATTTTTGGTAAATCGTCGGGGCGCGACCGCTCAGCCGAACGGCTCTTTAAAATAGACTCAGAGACGTTCAAATAAATTGCCCAATCTAATTTTTGCTCCAACTCATCGAGTAAAAAATCTAGCTCCTCCGCTTGAAATGCTGTGCGGGGATAGCCATCCAGTAGCCAACCCTTGGTAACATCCGGCATCAAAAGTCGCTGGCGGATAAATTCGATCATGGTTTCGTCGGGGACTAACTCTCCTTTCTCGACATAGGGTTCCGCTTTCTTCCCTAAGTCGGTGGCGATCGCGATCGCAGCTCGTAGGATCTCCCCTGTGGCAATACAGGGGATGCTCAGGTAGCTGCACAGTTGTCCAGCTTGAGTTCCCTTGCCTGCTCCTGGCCCTCCCAGAATTACCAATCTCACAGCACCCTGCTCCTACTCCTGTAACATAAAAAAAATTTACTTGACAAAGTGTACCTCTGATTCGTACCGATTGGGGAACAGGCTGCTACTACCGCTACCACCGCTCTTTGACTTGATATACATTTAGTGTTTAATTGCGGTTACACTCAAGCAAGTACACTAGATATTGTTAAGGAGCGCCACTCAGCAACCAAGAGCGGAGACGCGCTCAAGAGTCGTTGCATATTTCAAGATAGCCCTATGATTGCCCAGCTAGACACCCCTTCCCTGAATTTACCAAGCAGCTTCCCTTACACCGTTGAAGGACAGGTGCAAGTGTTCACAGGCCCCCACCGCACCTTGTTTACCAGCGTTATGGCGCAAGCGCTCAGAAGTGCAGGACAGGGAACGCCAGTGTTGGTGGTTCAATTTCTCAAGGGAGGAATTCGCCAGGGGCACGAACATCCAGTGCGGTTGGGGCAAAATTTAGATTGGGTGCGCTGCGATTTGCCTCGCTGCATTGATACAGCTCAGTTAGATGAGGTGGAAGCGCGATCGCTGCGGCAGTTGTGGGACTATACTCAAGAGGCTGTCACCCAAGGCCAATACTCCTTAGTAGTTCTTGATGAATTAAGCTTAGCCATTAATTTTGGCTTAATTCCAGAAACAGAAGTGTTAGCACTCCTAGAAAAGCGACCCCGCCAGGTTGACTTGATTTTGACTGGACCAGAGATGCCAGCCACGCTTTTAGAACTCGCCGATCAAGTCACAGAAGTTCGTCGAAATCACCAGTCTTAACAGAGCTTGCTGCTCAATCCTGCTCCCTCCTGCGAATAGCAACCGAGGGAGTTAATTGAGCGGCTCATCTTCATTCTGGTTACATCAGTTTGAGGGGCAAGGGGGAAATGATAATTTTCTTCTAGGCATGATTCAAGCTCCGATCTTTCCTTGACAATTCCGATGACCAGATTGGATTGAATGAGGACTATTGCTGTCATCCAGGGAGGCGGATATCTGTTCCTAACCCTCTAATTTCATCTTGTCCGGCTATTTATTTGTCGTATGAATGACGGTTGAAAGATCGCTAACTTCTGTTAAAGAACGTTTGGGGACAGAGGTGGGATGTAGCAGAAATAAAGAGGCTCTTTGGGCTGTTACTTCTGAGAGCTGAATTTGTGTCAAAGTCACTAAGCCATCTTTGATGAAGGAATCTCTCAACAGAGCTTTTTCTCCACTATTGAAGACGGTTTCATAAAATACTTCGCGAATTCCGGCTGAAATAATTAATTTCAAACAAGAAATGCAAGGTTCTAGCGTGACATAAATACTAGCTCCAGAGGTAGTAATGCCGTGCTTGGCCGCTTGAGCGATCGCATTGGCCTCGGCGTGAATCGCGCGGGATGGTAAGACCGCACTGGCATCACAACTACTCAATCCTGGATAGCAGAACCCTTGAGCGGTGCAGTGAACAGTTCCGGTGGGGGAACCATTGTAACCGGTGGCTAGAACTTGTCGGTCTTTAACAATCACTGCCCCTACCGGAAAGGCAAGGCAAGTAGAGCGTGTGGCGGTGAGTTTTGCTAACATGAGAAAATATTCATTCCATGTCGGCCTTTCAGATTCTTTGGAGTTCAGAGGTGTATTGTCCATTCAAGTGTGGCAGGAAAAGATAATAGACGATGAGGACGATTTATGGGGAGAGCATTCCTGTGGAGCCAAACCCATTTTCTCCCCGACAGGTATTACTTAATATTTTAACTTCTTCTACTTCAACATGAAGGACAGGCGCGATCACCATTTGGGCAATTTTCATGCCTTTTGTCACTTGAAAGGTCTTGTTTCCGTGATTGATTAAAATCACCCCAATTTCACCTCGATACCCTTCATCGATGGTACCAGGCGCATTCAGAACTGTAATTTGGTGCTTAAGAGCTAAACCACTCCTAGGGCGGATTTGTGCCTCAGTTCCGGGGGGTAACTCGATCGAGATTCCTGTAGGAATTAATTTACTTTCACCCGCAGCAATTTCTAGTTCATCTATAGAAAATAAGTCCAGCCCCGCATCATTGACATGGGCATATTGAGGGAGAACGGCTAATTCATTTAGCCGCCGGATTTTTAACTTCATTGGGTTCGGCGTTTCCTCTAGGGCGATCGATATTGGTTAGCAGAGCCAAGGGCAGATTCAGTATATCATCAATAGGCTGGCAGTCTCCCAAGGAGCCACCCGCTTGCTCGTTGAGTAGCAGATGCGATCGCAGACCAGCCCCTCAAATTTGACCAGAGTCCCTCGACTCAGAGGATAGATGAGCCAGCAACATCATCCCCTAGAGACTTTCCTAAACTTCCTTTGTCACCACCCTCGGACTTGCGACTGAAAGGTCAACGACTTTACAGATATAGCGTTTCTCAAAGAGTTGAGGTACATACCTGAAAGGAGAAAAAGGGGGCAAGGGGGAAAAAGGGAAAAATGGCTGTACCTCATTAATATGAGCAATGCTATAGATTTTGCTAACTTTAGCATTACAGACCGGAATTGATGCTCCTTTGAACGCTGACTGATTGACAACCACAAGAATAATTCACAAGCGTTGCTCATCGTTAATCATCAACAACTCTTTTAGTGAGCTACAGTCTTATTTCTGGTATCAACTCAACAGACCAGAAGATGTTAGGAAAAATTATCAAATAACTGAGCAAAATTCGTGAAATGGTATAACACTCAATTTCCCGCTTGGCTCAGACCGCTACAGAGTTGATCCGATCTATCGCCCACAATCGGAGATGATAGCCACTCCTATGGCATGATCGGTAGGTAGGCAACCATTAACGAGGGTCTGTCAGGTGTTAAGAAACTCAAACTCTCTTGCCCTCAGCACAACAGCCCTCTGCCTCACCTCAACACTCCCTATTAATGTCGTTCTACCGATCGGTTCCAAATTATTACTATGACCACTGAATTTTACCCTGTCGTCTGGAATCAAGACCGCGTGCTGCTAATCGACCAAACTCGGTTGCCGAAAGAGTACGCAGTGGTAGAAATTAGCCGTTGCGAAGAGATGGGCAATGCGATTAAAACCATGATCGTTCGAGGCGCTCCAGCGATCGGGGTGGCCGCAGCTTACGGGATGTACCTAGGGGCTAGGGAAATTGAGGCGAGCGGTCGCACTGAATTTCTGGCTCAATTGGAAAACGTGGGCAATTTCTTGCGTTCCACTCGCCCCACTGCGGTTAATTTATTTTGGGCGATCTCCCGAATGCTCAAAATCGCTCATCAAACCAGTGGTTCTGTTGAACAAATTCAACAAGCGTTGTTAGCAACCGCTCAAACAATTCAAGCGGAAGATTTGCAGACTTGTCAAAATATTGGCGACAATGGCTTAACAGCTTTGCCGACTACGCCCGAAAAATTAAATATTCTGACTCACTGCAATGCAGGCGGTTTAGCAACAGCGGGTTACGGAACTGCTTTAGGGGTCATTCGTTCAGCTTGGCGAGAGGGGAGATTAGCCAGAGTTTATGCTGATGAAACCAGACCCCGCTTGCAAGGTGCAAAATTAACAACTTGGGAATGCGTCCAAGCAGGAATTCCCGTCACGTTAATTAGTGACAATATGGCGGCTCATTGCATGAAACAAGGCTTGATTCATTCGGTCATTGTCGGGGCCGATCGAATTACAGCCAATGGCGATACCGCCAATAAAATTGGGACTTATAGTTTGGCGCTGGTATCTAAAGCTCATAACATCCCCTTCTTGGTGGCAGCTCCCCTCTCTACCATTGATTTTGAGCTAGCAGAAGGTAGCCAAATTCCCATTGAGGAGCGCGATCCAGTGGAGATTTATCAAGTAGGAGAGACGCGAATTTGTCCAGAGGGAGTTGAGTTTTTTAATCCCGCCTTTGATGTGACTCCGGCGGAATTAATCACGGCCATTATTACCGAGTATGGCGTCGTAGCTCCCAGTGAGTTAAAACAGTTTAAAGCAAAGCAGTTAGTCTAACTTCTGTTGGGAGTCGGGGCTTTAGCACTTCAACTGTTTGCAGGTAAAAACTAAAGTCCTGACTGCTCGATCGAGCATTTAGCTCACTCTCTCGCGATTTCCTGATTCTTACTCTTAACTGTTAACGTTCATCCAGTCAGAGAATGTTATCTATGGGCGCTAATTTAGCAGAAAATTGGATCGTCAGTGCTAACTCAGCCAAGCAATTATTAGAACAGGGAGCTACCTTTCTCGATGCTCGCGAGTTAATCTTAAAGGTGTGTGGAACACTGGAGGGAGCTATTCCGGTCACCTGGGAAGACTTTTCCTGCTCGGATGCACCGAACCAGGGAAAATTGCTAGAGAATGACTTAATTTTAACGCAAAAACTTCAGGCTGTTGGGATTTTTAAAGAGCAACCTGTGGTGGTATTTGCTGACCCGATCAAAGGGTGGGGTGAAGACGGGCGCATTGTTTGGATGTTACGCACGTTAGGTCATCCCAACGCAGTGTTAGTAGATGGGGGTTATCAAGCGTTAGGGAAAGCAGGTATTCCTACGGTTTTGACCGGAAAGAAGACCCCTCCTGTAGGAAATTTTGTGGTTTCGCGGGTAGCGACTTGGGAAATTCAACGGGATGAACTTAAAGCAAATTTAGGTCGTGAAAATGTCGTCTTCATCGATACTCGGGAACCCCGCGAATATGCTGGAGAAACTCCCTATGGTGAACAACGAGGCGGTCACATTCCGGGGGCGGTTCACCTCTATTATAAAGAGTTAATAGACCAGGAAGGAAAGCTACTGACTGATGAGGAAATCTTCGCACATTTGCAGCAGAAAGGAATTACCCAAACCAGTGAAATTGTTAACTATTGCACGGGGGGAGTCCGCGCTGGCTGGCTAACCTCTGTGTTGACTCAGTTGGGATTTCATGCTAAAAATTATGCGGGTTCGATGTGGGAATGGTCGGCCGCTCCCAGCTCTGACTATCCTCTCGAAATATAACCGATTTTACCGAACTGACCTACTAGGAATACAGAGCATTGCCTGTACTGGGGTCAAAGATAAATAAGTAGTTAAAATCGAGTTGCACAGAGAGGCGATCGCCCGGACGCAAACGCACGCTAGCAGGGACTTGCATCTGGATTAAAGTGTTTGCTAAATCCTCAGTATTCAGGTCTGGGAGGCTCACCCGAATTAAGGTTTCTCGTCCCAGCGGTTCTACAACTTTAACCTCAACTTCGAGAGGCACTTTTTCTAAGGCCCACAGGTCCCTTTCTAAGTCGTCAAACTCTCTGGTAAAGCCCGTAAAAATTGTAATATGTTCGGGTCGTAACCCTAATTCAAAGCCTTGCCCTTCGCGGGGTTGTAGTCTCTCCCGAACTGAGGGCGGACAAGCTAAAAATTGATTGCCGAGCTGAAAAGCACCGTCCGTATAAATGGCTGGTAAAATATTCATAGGAGGATTGCCTAAAAAGGTAGCAACCATCCGATTGATAGGTTTTGTATAAACGGTTTGAGGAGTCCCAATTTGTTGAACTCTGCCCCGACTTAAGACGACAATCTTATCGGCTAAAGTCATGGCTTCTACTTGGTCATGGGTGACGTAAATGGTCGTAATTCCAAGTCGTTGGTGGAGTTGTTTGAGTTCGGCTCTGGCATCATCTCGCAATTGAGCATCGAGGTTTGAGAGGGGTTCATCTAATAGGAAAACTTGCGGTTCGCGAGCGATCGCTCTTCCCAAGGCCACCCGTTGCTGCTGTCCCCCGGAAAGCTGCTTTGGTTTGCGGTTGAGCAAGTGGTCAATGGAGAACGACCGCGCCACAGCATCCACCCGTTCTCTAATTTTAGCAGGCGCTACCTTCCGCATCCGCAACCCAAAGGCTAGATTTTCCGCTACCGTAAGGTGGGGATAAAGTGCGTAATTTTGAAAGACCATCGCCACATCTCGTTCTCTCGGTGGGAGATGATTCACCAAGGTTTCTCCGATATAAACATTGCCAGAACTTGCTGTTTCCAGGCCTGCAATGGTTCGCATAATGGTAGATTTTCCGCAACCTGATGGCCCCACCAAAACCCAGAATTCACCATCAGCAATTTTTAAATTGATGCCTTCGATGGCCGTCACGCTTTTATAGCGTTTGGTAATATTTTCTAACCGAACACTTGCCATTGAATTATTGATAATGAGTTATCGATCGTTGCTAAATTTTTAAAGATTGGCGAGTCCCCCTTTCGCTCATTGTTCTCACGCTGAAACCACAAGGTTTAATTCTGCGACTCTGCTGGTCAGAATCCTTCTACCAAAAAACGATAATACCAGAAAGCTCCTTCTTTATAACCTGGAAAAGGTTCCTAAACCACCTCGCTCCCTCAGCACTCCTCAAAGAGGATGGACCGCGAATTCTACCGCTTGTCTGCCACTGACACTAGATGACCACAGCCGGAATTGAGAGTTATGGGAGCCTAATTCTTTGAGGAAGTCAGAACCCTCTCAATGCGACGGTCAGGGATCAGCCATAGGACTGCCACTAAAACATATAGCAAACAAGCCAACCATGAGTTCACAAAAGCAAGCAAAATTGCCACTGCATAAATCACCACAGATACCTTACCCTTCAAGTCTCGTCCCAGTGCAATTGCCAAAGTAGAATCTTGACCGTGGTGAGCAATCAGGGTCCGACTCAGAATAAAGTAAGCGATCGCAGCCAACAACAGCACGGTACCATAAAAGGCCACTGGTAAGGCAGCGAAGTGATTCTCACCAGTCCATCCCGTCACAAAGGGAATGAGCGACAACCAAAACAAAAGATGTAAATTAGCCCACAAAATATTACCATTAACGTGCCGAACCGCCTGGAACAAGTGATGGTGGTTGTTCCAGTAAATTCCGAGATAAATAAAACTCAGGACATAGCTCAGAAAGACGGGAACGAGCGAACGCACCGCAGCTAAATTAGCTTCATGGGGGACTTTCAATTCCAGCACCATAATGGTGATGATAATGGCAATGACACCATCGCTAAATGCTTCTAACCTCCCTTTACCCATCGTTGCTCACACTCCTTTTCTGGACTTCCCAGTAAGTTTAAACACTTCGGACTTTAGCAGGTTCAAAAACCCTCATTGCTTCAGCTCAAATAACAGAAAATGAAGCTGAAATCAACAGGGAGTAGGCTGATAACAGCCACGAAAAATGTACCTCGAGCGCAGTCATTGACAAGATTGCTACAAAGGCTGTTCTGGTTGACGAGGGGGTTCTTCTGGCAGTGGGATAAATTCGGTTTCTTCGGGAACCTGTCCAAACTGTCCGGCTTGCCAATCCTGCTTTGCTTGCTCAATTCGCTCCCAACGACTAGAAACAAAATTCCACCACTTATGTCGCTCACCCACCGGTTCACCTCCCACTACAATACAGCGAGCCGGACTAGAAGCAGCAATCTCTACCGTCGCTCCACTTGTTAAAACTGCTAACCGATGTTGTTCGAGTGGTAGATTATCAATTTGGAGGCCTTCAGTCACGCTATAAATTGCTTGCTCGCGATAATCACCCCTTAAAGTAAAGCTTGTACCAGGTGCAAGTTGCACATCCAAATAAATCATCGGAGAAAACGTCTGCACGGGAGACCTGCGACCCGATACTTCTCCTGCAATTAAGGTCAAAGAAACTCCAGAGTCTACCCAAGTCGGTAATTCGCTCGCTGGATGGTGCCGGAACCAAGGTTCTGTTTCCTCATGTTCGTCAGGCAGTGCCACCCAGGTTTGAATGCCGTGCAAAATTGCTTCCTTGCTTCTGACATAGTCAGGGGTTCGTTCCGAGTGAACAATGCCTCGTCCTGCGGTCATCCAGTTCACTGCACCGGGTCGAATTTCTTGAACGCTGCCGACACTATCGCGGTGCAGTAAAACTCCTTCAAACAAATAAGTGACCGTTGCTAAATTGATATGAGGATGGGGTCTGACATCCACACCGCGACCCGGTGGAAAAACGGCTGGGCCCAGGTGATCGAAAAAGATAAAGGGACCTACCAAAGTCAAAACAGGGGAGGGTAACAACCGACGAGCTTGGAACCCTCCCAAGTCTTGCACGTGGGGTTCAATGAGGTGCTGGATGCAGGTGGCCATAGTGCGTTTTAGAGGATGCCTTACACAGCCATGCTACAGCGAGTCGATCCGATTTGGGTCAGGGTATTGCGACCGCTTAAAAATCTCGATTCGATCGATTTTGGTCGCGCTGACATTAACTGCTGAATGCGCTGTAATGGATGAGGTTTTAAATGGCTCAAACTCACCGTGAAGCAGCTTCTGCTGTTTTTGCTAAGAGCGGTTGCACTGGCTCGTTATTCATCGGTGGGAACGAGCAAAAATTTCCCGGCTGTCAATTTCTGCGGTCGCAGTGTTTTAGAACCCAACACAGCAGGATGTTAACTACATTTTACCTTCTTTTTTCCTAGCTCGAATCGCTTCGTCTAGATTCCGCAACAAGTCTTCTTCCCCATCCCGCTCTTGCTTGAGTTCTCGAATCATTTCCTGACTCGAACCAATCAGTAAGCCCGCAACTGCACCAATGATGACGTATTTTTGCTCTAAATCTCTATAAATTTGGCTGGTGTAGGGACAAGGAAATAACTGAGCAGTAACAAAGCCAATTCCTGCACCCAGAAATGCCGTTACGATGCCTGAGAAAATGATTAACTTGGTGTTCATTTGCTTTCCTCCAACACTCAAGACCCCTGTTAGATTGTGAGAACACCCTTTCATTGTCTTAGCGTTTTCCCAAGTCGTCGCTAAATCTTTACCTCCTGTAATATCCACCTGTTACCATGATTCATTCGGGTGAATCATGGGCGGTGTTGCCATCGCCAGAGTGTCTCCCAACCGTCGCCGAATTTTGCTGAGCCAGCGCTGGAGATTGTGCTTCCTCATGGTCCTCTGAAGAGGGGGGCCCAGAGCGATTAGAAGGTTTGCGCTTGAGAAAGCGTTCTTCCAAATTTTTAATGATTACATACAGCACTGGAACGATGAGCAAACTCAAAATTGTGGAGACGAGTAGCCCCCCAAATAATGCAGTTCCCAACGACCAACGCGAGGCAGAACCCGCTCCCGTGGCGATGACGAGGGGGAAAAATCCGAGCAACGAGGCACTTGATGTCATCACAATCGGTCGAAACCGCTCTCGGGCGGCAGTTAACGCAGCCTTGGGTATCGTCATGCCTTGTTCAAAGGCTTGATTTGCAAACTCGACAATCAAAATTGCGTTTTTCGAGGCGAGTCCAATCAACATTACTAACGCCACATTCGCGTAGACATCATTTACTAAACCGCGCAATGCCAGCGCACTCAACGCACCCAACAAGGCTAACGGTACAGTCAACAAAATAATCGTGGGGTCAATATAACTTTCATACTGAGCAGCTAGCGTGAGAAACACCATAATAATCCCAAAGCCAAAAATCAGAAGGCCTAAGTTACCGGCGGCTAATTCTTCGCGGGCGGTGCCAATCCAGTCGCTGCCAACACCAGGTATGGCGGCTTCGTTCACCGCTTGCTGCATCGCTTGAATCGCTTGTCCGCTGCTGTAACCCGGTGCTTCTCTGCCTTGCAGACTGATGGCGCGAAAGCCGTTGTAGTGAGAGATAACCGATGGCCCTGTAATGGGCGTAAGCGTTGCAACTTCACTCAATCGCACCATTTGGTTGTTTGCCGAACGCACATAAAGCTGACGAATATCATCGGGCGATCGCCGATAGTTCCCTGCTGCCTGGACATAAACGCGATAGCTCTGTTGTCCGAGGGTAAAATCATTAACATACTGCGAGCCAATGGCGGCTCCCAGCGTGTTCACTGCTTGCTGAAAATCGACATTCAGCGCTTGGAGGCGATTGCGATCGAAGTCAATTTCAAACTGGGGACTACTCGCGGTAAACTGCGTAAACACGTTGCCCCTGAGGGCTGGTTTTTGATTCGCTTGCGCGATCGCCGCTTGAGCGTTTGCAAAAAAATCATCGATTGTCAATCTCCCGTTGGTGCGGTCTTCAAGCTGCAACTCAAAACCACCTAAGGTACTAAAGCCTTGAATGGGTGGGGGATTGACGGCAGTAATAATCGCTTCTGAAATGGTTTGAAAGGCGCCATTAATGCGGCCTAAGATGGCCGAGGCACTTTGGTCAGGTTTAGTACGTTCTTCCCACGGCTTGAGCTTAGCAAAGAATACGCCTCGATTGGAGCCACTGCCTGCAAAGCCAAATCCCGAAGTCGCGAACACGTTATCAATCTCTGGTTCTTTTTGCAGAATTTGTTCCAATTGTCCAATCACGCGATCGGTATAGCTGAGAGAAACGCCATCCGGACCTTGAATAATTCCTAACACAATCCCCTGGTCTTCACTCGGAACAAACCCGGTTGGAACTTGGGTGAACATAAAGTAGGTTGCCGCTAAACCAACCACAAATAATCCAGCAACCCCATAACGCAGGCGAATTAAAAACCCAACGATCGCGAGATACCGTTCAATAATCCATCCCAGGGTCTGATTAAATCGGTTAAAAAACCAGCCCAGCGGACCGCGTCGAGGTTTGGGCGGGCGCAGCAAAATCGCAGACATACTGGGACTGAACGAAAGCGCATTAAAGGTGGAAATGGCGATCGAGAAGGCAATCACTAACGCGAACTGCTGATACATTTTTCCGGTCGAACCGGGAAAAAATGCCACGGGAATAAACACTGCCATCAATACCAGCGAGGTGGAAACAACGGCCCCACTCAGTTCATCCATTGCCTCAACCGATGCTTGATACGGTCGCACTCCCTGTTGAATTTTGCCAGCGATCGCCTCCACAACGATAATGGCGTCATCCACGACTAATCCGGTCGCTAAGATGAGCCCAAATAAGGTTAAATTGTTCAGCGAAAATCTAAAGATATAAGCAAAGGCTAAGGCGCCGATGAGGGAAACAGGAATGGCAACCAGGGGAATAATGGTGGCTCGCCAGTCTTGTAAAAACAGAAAAATTACCAAGACAACGAGCGCGATCGCTTCAACTAAGGTTTTCAAAACTTCTTCGAGCGATGCTTGCACAAACCCAACCGTATCGTAAACAATTTGAGTTTTTAATCCCGGCGGAAAGTCTTTGCTCAAATCGTTCATCTGCGCCTGAATGTTTCTCGCCACATCCAACGCATTACTGCCTGGTGACTGATAAATTGCCATGCCGATCGCAGGTTTGCCATTATTTCTGGCATTACTGCCATAAGTTTCGCTCCCAAGTTCGGCACGACCCACATCTCGGAGTTTGGTTAAGTTCCCATCACTCCCGACTTTGATCGCCAGATTCTCAAACTCCGAAGCATCTCGAAATTGACCGTTCACTCGCAGGGGAATTTCATAGCTTTGACCGGAAGGGACCGGCTGTTGACCTAAGGTTCCGGCTCCTGCCAGAATGTTTTGCGACCGCAGGGCTGTCGCCACATCTGCTACGGTTAATTGCCGACTTGCCAAGGCATTGGGATCGAGCCACAGCCGCATTGCATACCGTCTTTCACCAAAAATTGTCAGGTCGCCAACTCCCGGTGTTCTTAACAGTTGATCTCTTAAATTCAGGTCAATATAATTACTAATAAACAGCGGGTCATACTCATTATTTTCAGCATAAAATGTATAGACCAATAAAATACTGGTAGACGCCGTTTGCGCGGTTACGCCTAATTGCTGCACCGTTGTTGGTAAACGAGGCGTTGCCCGGGCAATACGGTTCTGCACGTTGACTTGGTCGATATTTTTATCGGTTTGCGCTCCGAAATACACGGAAATTTGACTACTGCCTGCTCCACTGTTTGAGGTCATGTATTGCAATCCCTCAACCCCATTAATTTGTCGCTCCAGCGTAGTCGTCACTGCCGTTTCCACGGTTTCCACATCCGCCCCAGTATAGGAAGCTGAGATCTGAACACGAATCGGCGCAATATCTGGCAAATAATTGAGTGGTAGCAGCGGAATACAAACAGCCCCCACAATTAGAATTAGTAGGGTACAAACGGTAGCTAACACCGGGCGTTTGATGAAGGTGTTCGCGATCGACAAAATCATAGGGTTGATTGGTTTTGGGATTGCGGTTGAATGGGGGTGCCTTCTCTCAGTTTGAGAATGCCAGAGGTGACGATCGTTTCGCCCGGTTTAAGTCCATCAAGGACTTGATAATTTGAGCCTTGAATGTCACCGAGATGTACTAAACGCTGATGCACAATTAGCTGTGGTTTGCCGTTGACGGTTGTATTTTCGGTGACAAATACAAAACTTTGTCCGCCAATCCGAGAAATGGCGACGGTGGGAATTAAGATTCCTGGTTGTTGATTCCAAATTACGCGAGCTTGAACATATTGCCCATCACGCAGTTGCCCTTGGGAATTAGCAAAGCGTGCCTTGCTCAAAATTGACTGTTGATTCGCATTTACGGTGGGAGAAATGTAGCTAATTTCGCCTGTGCCAATCAATTTGTGCGTGGTGGGATCGAACAACTGAGCGGGTAATCCCTTTCGCAGTTGGTTCAATCGATTGGAGGGTACGAAAAGATTGAGATCCAGCGCATCGTTTTGCGTGATGGTGGTGATCGTTTGTCCGGTGTTGACATAATCTCCAACTTTGACGGGAAATTCACCCACCACACCCGCGATCGGTGCGACCACCCGTTTGAGATTGACATTCACTTGGGCCGCAGCCGTACCTGCTTGGGCTTGGCGCACATTTGCTTGTGCTTGCCCAATAGCTGCACTGGATGCAGCCACTTCTTTTTCTGCGGCTTGCAAATCTGCGCTCGCAGTTTGTAAATTATTTCTGGCAATATCTAACTGCTGTCTAGCCAGTGCTCCCTGGGTTACTAAGAGTTGGGTGCGATTAAACTGTACCTGTTGCAGCCGGACATTAGCGGCTGCCCTAGTTCGCTGCGCCTCGGCTTGTTGACGCTGGGCTTGAGCCGTTCTTAACCCGGCTTGGGCGGCATTGGTTGCGGCGATCGAACTTGCGACATTGGCCTGAGTCTGATCTAAACTCAACGATGCGATCGGCGTTCCTTTCTCGATGCGCTGACCACTAGACACGAGAATTGCTTCAATTCGACCCTGAATTTGTGGCTGTAGCGTGACTTTTTGTTGGGCCTCTAACGTTCCGACAAAATCAGAACTTTCTTCGGTGGTGCTGATGCCAACTTTCTGAACTTTCACTGGCAATGCTGAGTTTTTCGCATTGGCTGCGGTTGTAGTCTGATTGGAGGTCGCTGAACGCCGAATCGGGAAACGAGATAACAGCATCATCCCGCCCAGGGTCAAGACTATGCCCAGCCCTAACCCAATCCATAGATTCTGCCATCCCGATCGCTTTTTTGGAGCAGGATGATTAATTTTAGAAGTCTCCATCAGTTCACCCTCCAACTGCTCGAATTAAACTAACTAGAGGTAATGATGTAGAGGTACGGTGAGTATTTCCCAAGAAACTTATCCATCCTTGAATACCTTAAGTTCTGATTCATTGCACAGGGACTTGTCATCACTTTTATTCGTAACCAGGATTTTGTTCATCTCTCGAATGAGGGAGATGCTATCACAGCAACTTGTTGGCATAGTTACAGAAGGTAGCTCTTTTGGATTTAGACTGCTAGATGTCATGGCTTGCTATCCAGTCGTTAATGAAGTAGCTGAATTAATTGAATTGGGAGCAGTAGGAGAAATCGCAGGTTAGGCTTTTTGCAACCGGGGAGCTTTCCTGCAAACAGAACGAACGCGCGCGTCACCAGCGTCCCCCTAACAACCCGCTCAACAGCCGATCGTCGGTGTAGTAGGCGGCGTAAAAAAAGCAGAAGCAATTTTGGCTGCTCTGCGTGGTAAGTTGATTACGGGACTGATTACTGACGAAGCTGCTGCTCAAGCCATTCTTGACAAAATCTAAATGGGTTTTTCCCCCTTTATCCCCATCTCCGAACATTTCAGTAAAGCGTTTGCGGAAGGGAGTAGCGCCTCTGGGAAGTTTAACTGTAGAGTTACTGCTGAGAAATCTCATAATGCAAATTGTTGAGCAAACCTCCAATCGGCTAATTCTGCGATCGTATCCTTGGTTGAGCTGGATATTTGGGGTTCTATTTACCGCAATAGGTGTTATGGGCAATCCGGCCTTCGACAGTCAAACCCTGACTTGCGATCGCAGAGTATCTGCCAGCGAGACGGCTGGAGGTTCTGTATCCGGTCGCTGTCAGTTAGAGGGTGGTACTTTTTGGGATAAAACCACTCAATCCTTCGCTTTGAGCGACCTTCAGCGAGCAGAGGTAGAATCTTCCAGCGGCCGTAAAAAAATGCAGCGAGTTGTGTTGCTAATCAAGCAACAGTCAGTGCCGCTAAATAACTTTAGTTCCGGTCTGACGAATCATTCAGAGCAAGCGTCTCAAATTAATACCTTTCTTCAAAATCCGCAACAGCCTACACTGCGAGTCGTACAAAATATCAATGGGTCGGTGCTGCTCGTTATGGGAAGTGTTAGCGGGGTTGGTCTGCTCATGATTGTATTTCTGGGTTGCATTACCACCTGCGAATTGGATAAGTTAAGCGGACAATTCACGCTTAAACGCCGAGGCCTCCTACACCAGACAGTGATTAAGCATCCACTCCAGCACATTCAAGGGATGCGAATTCTAGAGTCACCAAGCAGTAAGAACAATAATACTTATCAACTCAATTTCGTACTGACCTCTGGAGAATTAATCCCCTTCGAGACTTACCACAGTTCGGGCTATCGCGATAAAGAATCCACTGCTCAAACCATCTGCACGTTTTTAGGACTAGAGTGGTCGGAGAGCGCCTCCATTTCTAAGGTGGGTTTGAATTTCCTGAAATTTTTGAGCATGACGTTGAGGATTGCTCTCCAGCGAGATCAAGCGGTCGCAAAGTACCGGGAGAAAATTCGTCTCAACCCGCATAACATCGACGCTCATTCTCATCTGGCGATCGCGTTGACGATGCAAGGAAAACACAATGAAGCTCAGTTAATTCTAAAAATATTGCGAGAGGATCTTTTGGCTCAAGGAAAGACAGTGCAAGCTGAGCA
>JBLNEP010000039.1:0-56212 GCA_050262755.1 Actinomycetota bacterium
GATAATCTGTGCATCTTAATAATGCGAGATATTTCCCGCTGATGCGTCAGGATTGCCTTCTTTGATGGGGTGATGAGTGTGTCAAAACCTAATTTTCGACCGTGATTATCTTCATCACTACGATATTTCCCCCTAGGGAATTGTTGGATGTGATGACCCAGAAAGTCAAATCCAGCACTTCCATCTTCACTTAAATTGGGGTCGAGTGTATGAGCTAATCGGGTTTTGGAAGGTTTTAATTGTAAGCCAATGCCAGCTAACCACTCAGAAATTACAGCAATACACCCAGAAATTACGGACTTGTTTTCGTGCAAAAGTACGAAATCATCTGCATAGCGGATGACACCAAGAGAACGGCGTTTTTCCTTTTTACTTAACTTGGGAATAGTTAAGCTTTCCACGTAATTTTTAACGACCGTTTCTAGTCCGTGTAAGGCGATATTCGCCAAGAGTGGCGATATAATACCACCTTGTGGCGTACCGCTGGATGTGGCATCCCAAACTCCTTTATCTATCACTCCCGACTTTAACCAGGCTTTGATTTGTCGCCTGAGTCCTGGGAAAGTGTTTAATTTTCGGAGGAGTTCTTTATGATTGATACAATCAAAACATTGAGATATATCCGCATCGAAGACATATTTAGCCTTAGTTTGGATACAGTTCTTGATGTGCTTGATTGCATCCTGGCATGACCTAGTAAACTCAGCGAGGCTGTCACCAACCCCGCTGGTCTTCAAAACCGTGCATGAACCTTTAGATTCACACGGCTCCTCAGTGTCTTGGTGCTTGTCACGCATACCTCATTACCCATTTATCCTCGACTTTTTCTAGTCTTCTGGTGGGCTTAGGCTCGGCACTATTGCAGCCAGATTGTTTGCCAGAACTACCATCGATAGTAGTCTTTGTATCGTGGCAATGCCTGTGTAGAAGTTGCCAGTTTTGGTACTCATCCTTTCCACCTTTTGATTTCGGGATGATGTGGTCAATTTCTATCACATCGTTCTCACGAAAGAACAGTCTACAGTGGGTGCATTTTCCCTGTTGTTTTTTCAAGAGTGCTGCCACTCTTTTTGGCATTTCGGGGTTGCTTCCCATTCTTGTACTCCAATACACTAGGTTTCCGTCGTAAGGAGATGCTTCGCCTTTGACTTTAATGTGCCGTGCGATTTTGATGCGCGTGTGGTCAAGTAGTCTGAGCGAGTTTTTACCATCCTCCTTCGTTGCGAATACCCAGTTATCGCCATCTACTGTGTGCCAATATTTCTTTGACACCCAGCCTTTACCTTTCTTGGGATGGCGAAATTGCGCCCAAGTCACCAATTTTCGGTACACCCGATCATCCAATTCTGAATAAATTTCTTTACTTATGACCGTCGCAAAGTAGTTGGCCCAACCCCGGATGATAGGGTTCAGTCGTTTAATCAGCGCCGCTTGTGGTGCTGCTTTGTGAGCATCAATTTCCTTTGCCAGGTGGTCATAGTGTACCTTGATGCTTTTCTGACTTGGCGTGATGATGGTTTTGAACCCTAGATTCATCCCTTGGGTATTTTTTCCACTGTGGTGTTTTCCAGTAGGGAACTGGCGAATAGTGAACCCCAGAAAGTCAAATCCTGGTTTTTCCTTTTCCACATTTGATAGTGTGTGCGCCAGTCTAGTTTTGCTAGGCTTCAATTCCAAACCCATGTCTTTTAACCATTCCGAGATAATTTCTCGGCATCTTTGAACAACGGTGATGTCTTCATGGAGAATCACGAAGTCATCGGCAAATCGAATTAGGGCTGCTCTTGCTTGGTAGCCTGCATACTTACCCTTCTTAACGAGCGTGCGTTTTGGAAAGGCTTGTTTGATTCGGTTTTCCATACCGTGGAGGGCAATATTCGCCAAAAGTGGGCTGATTGTGCCACCTTGAGGAGTTCCCTCAGATGTTGGAAACAACTGCTTTGCGTCCATTACTCCCGCTTTTAACCAGGCTCGAATTTGTCGGCGGATAGTAGGGGATGTATTGAGCTTAGTCAACAGTGCTTGATGGTTGATGCAATCGAAACATCGCGCGATGTCGGCATCCAGAACAAATTTGGGTTTGTACCGGATTTCATTGAAGATGGCTTCAATCGCATCATGACAGGATCTTCCTACCCTGAAGCCGTATGAGTTAGCTTCAAATCGCGCTTCCCATTCTGGTTCAAGAACCAGTTTGACAAGTGCTTGCAAGGCTCGGTCTTTGATTGTAGGTATACCTAAAGGTCGCTTCTCTTCCTTTCCTGGTTTGGGAATCCAAACTCTTCTGGTCGGGCTGACCTTAGAACCCAGCTTCAATTGACTGACAAGGGCTAGACGCTGTTTTGGGGTTAGTGATTTCACACCATCCACACCTGCTGTCTTTCTCCCGCAGTTGTCCTGGGTAACTCTACGAACCGAAGCGGTTCTTGCTGACCAGGAATTCATCAGTATTTTTTGGAGTCTGCGAACTGCTTTTACATCGCCACGTTGAGAGGCTCGATAAATTCTCTTTTGCAGCTTATACACTCGACGTTCTAGCTTACGCCAGTTGCTCTCGTGCCATTCCACCGTAGTCTTGAAACTCGTTTTAGACATATTGACTGCTACTGGAAACTTTTATCTTCCAAGTCACCGTGATTCTGTCTGCATATCCTCTCCATTACACAGAGGCATTCGCTTTTGAATCAATCTCTCCATCTCGTTGTATCTAGCTAGCGCCTACTCAACCTTTGGAGGCTGAGAACAAACGAGTGGTTACTTCGTTTCTGATAGTCATGGTTTGAGTTTTTAGAGCGGTACTATCCACCGGGTTTTGAGGAAGTGCTTGTTGGTCATCCAGGTCCATGCCAACTCCCCATTATCCTTGCCCTTTTGGGTCTCCCAGCGTATTAGCCGTTTCGCTGGTTATTCCTGACGATGGTTCAAACATACCTTCGTATTCCTACTCATGAACTCTTGCTCGATGAGTGCCAGACTCGGCTTCTAGCATTGTCACCTTTCACCCCCGCTTCAGGCTTTGATGGCTAGTCGCGAACCTGGGGGACGCAGTTTTTCACTGCGTTGTGTGTGCTTTCACTCCTGCACTTGGAGGACGGGACTTGGCGTTCTAGGATACTGACCTCACCCGTATGACTATCAAATTGTCAAGGTTCTTATGTTACTTGCGGGTAATCCTCCACCCATTTCAGGGTTAGTTTCTACCCAACGAATCGCACATCTGGGATGAATCCATTAGTACAGTGGTATTGGTGTCAACTTAAGGAATGTGGGGTGCGATCGCGCGTCCGAAAAGAAGATGCACGCAAGCGCCTGTGACTGCTGGGGCTGACAACACCCTGGGACAGCAGGCAGCAGCAAGAGCGTAGACCCTTCCATCCTGAACATGGGTTGCAGACCAGTGGTGACATCTGGTTGGTTGAAAGTGCACTCTAGCAACCAACCCGCTCGAGCGGGGAGCGCAAAGCTCTTATGATCTTTGTTAATCGGTTGCTCCCCACCCTGCTGATGCCTCCTTTTCCCTCTGGGTCACTTAGCAATTAAAATCAGCAAAAAGATCGCTCAAGTGTCGCATCGGCACTAGATGTTATGAGCCGAAAACCTCAGGGGAAGTCAAAAATCCAGAACTGCGTCGAGCGACACAAGTACCAGGTCCTGCGAGGGCAGAAATAGAAGCTTTGCTGTGGAATTCTGGCTCCCGAAAGCTTCAAACCACAAATGGCAGGGATTTCTACTTCTAAAAACCCGTGTAGGTAGGCTGCGGTCAATGTCGGTTTTAACTTGCGAGCTGTTGTAGCTGGGCAATTTCCGGCTGGGGAATCCCTCGCAGCTTGGCAGTATTCTCGACTAAACTCTTAGCAAATTGATCGAAGCGCTTAGATACATTTTCATCCAACAATTCCCCTTCAGCATTAAATGCTTTCCAAGCTTGACCAATGGCAATTTGCTCAGGAATGACCCAACCGTGAACCCATCTCATAATCACCCGCAAATCGTTGAGAGCGTTACTATTGGATTGTCCTCCTAAAACGCTAATCAAACCTGCGACTTTCCCATCTAACTGCTCAAAACTCATTAAATCTAGGGCATTCTTGAGGACGCCGCTAATGCTGCCGTGATACTCCGGTGTCGCTAAAATCAAGCCGTCTGCTGCTTTCACCGTAGTTTTTAGCCGTTCTACGTCCGGGTAGTTGGGATATTCATCTTCACCGTTGCAGAAGGGAAGATGGAGCGATCGCAGATCCAAAATCTCGACCTCAGCTCCCAAATCTGCAACTCGCTGTGCTGCGACTTTTAACGCCACCTGGCTATAGGAGCCAGCTCGTAAACTTCCGCCAATTCCAATAATTTTCATAGGAGGTTGGAAAAATAAGGACGTTTATAACTCGGACTCATTACGGCTACATTTAAGGTAACGGATTCAACCCTAGGATGTCAACCTACCCTCACGGTAAATCGGTCCAAGAAAAAGGGGCATCAGGCAGAAGGCAGAGGTACTAGACCCATTGGAGATTAAACTAAAATAGGGATCTAAGGCTGTACTCAAAAGGGCTATCGCAATATGAAAGGTTCCTGGAAACACGCATGGAGGGGGCATCTAGCTGCAACGGGAGACAAGCGGGAGGCTTGTCCAACAAAAGCAAAGGCTGGGCAACAGCTTTGGCGCATCCTAGCTAGTTGGGTGATTTCCCAAGGAGTTTTGCTAGGAACCCCAGCCTTTGCCGACACGACAACCAACAACATTAGTTACAGCGATCTGCTGCATAAAATCGAGCAGGGTAAAGTTAGTAAAATTGAGGTCGATCCGGCCCAGAGAGTGGCGAAGGTCAGAATCAACGGACAAAAACCCTCTGATGCTCCACAATTAGTCACTTTGTTTGAGTACAACCCAGAACTGCTAGAACAAATTCGAGCCAAAAAAATCGACTTTGAAGTCAAACCCACGGCAGACAACAGCGCTGCGATGGGACTGGTGATCAACTTGATGGTCATTTTTGTGGTGCTGGCAGTGTTGATGATGATCCTGCGTCGCTCCACTCAAGCGCAGGGTAATGCGATGAACTTTGGTAAATCCAGAGCTCGATTCCAAATGGAAGCGAAAACTGGCATCATGTTTGACGATGTTGCGGGCATTGAAGAAGCGAAAGAAGAGCTGCAAGAAGTCGTCACCTTTTTGAAAAAGCCGGAACGTTTCACTGCCATCGGTGCGAAAATTCCCCGAGGCGTGCTGCTTGTCGGTCCTCCTGGCACCGGTAAAACCCTGTTAGCAAAAGCGATCGCAGGCGAAGCCGCCGTTCCCTTCTTCAGCATTTCCGGCTCGGAATTCGTAGAAATGTTCGTTGGCGTTGGCGCGTCGCGGGTGCGCGACTTGTTCCGAAAAGCCAAAGAACACGCTCCTTGTATCGTCTTCATCGATGAAATCGACGCAGTAGGTCGCCAGCGAGGCGCAGGAATTGGCGGCGGTAACGACGAGCGAGAACAAACCCTCAACCAGTTGCTCACGGAAATGGACGGTTTTGAAGGCAACAACGGCGTGATTATCATCGCAGCTACCAACCGTCCCGATGTCTTGGATACCGCCTTGCTGCGTCCAGGTCGATTTGACCGCCAGGTAACGGTAGATTTACCCAGCTTTAAAGGGCGACTGGGGATTTTGCAAGTTCACGCTCGCAATAAAAAGCTAGCCCCAGAAGTCTCTCTGGAAACGATCGCTCGCCGCACCCCGGGATTTTCCGGCGCAGACTTGGCGAATCTGCTCAACGAAGCGGCCATTCTCACGGCGCGACGGCGCAAAGATGCGATCGCCAACTTAGAAATTAACGATGCGATCGACCGCGTTACCATCGGTCTCAAGCTCAACCCCCTACTGGATAGCAAGAAAAAGTGGATGACTGCTTACCACGAAGTAGGACACGCCTTGGTCGCAACCTTGATCAAAAACGCCGATCCGGTGGAAAAAGTGACGATCATCCCCCGTTCCGGTGGCGTGGAAGGCTTTACCAGCTTCACCCTCGATGATGAAATGCTCGACACCGAAGGCCTGCGGAGTCGCTCTTTACTCTTAAACCGAATTACCATCGCTCTTGGAGGTCGCGCGGCGGAGGCAGAAATCTACGGAGAAGATGAAATTGATACCGGAGCCGGCAGCGATATTAGAAAGGTAACCAACCTTGCCAGAGAAATGGTCACGCTCTACGGAATGTCTGACTTGGGGCCAGTCGCCTTAGAAAGCCCGAATAATGAAGTGTTCTTGGGCCGGGACTGGATGGCGCGAGCCGAGTATTCAGAAGAGATGGCGGCGAAAATTGACCGACAAGTCCGGGAAATTGCGCTGCACTGCTATGAAGAAGCTCGTCGCATCATCCGCGAAAATCGAGCGTTAGTAGACCGCCTGGTAGAAGCACTCTTAGATAAGGAAACTATCGAAGGTGATGAATTCCGGCAAATCGTTGCTCAGTACACGCCCTTACCAGAAAGACAGTTGACCTCGCCCGGTCGTTAGACGCTGAAATTGAAGAATTAAAAATTAAACGTCAAGAAGGCTGAAAGGAAGTTTCCCGGTTTAATTTTTAATTCTTCCAGACAAGCACCCTGGTCAGTGTCGGTGGCATTAGTATCCTTGACCTTGCTCCGGTGACGACTCAGAGAGGCGAGAGAAGTGACCCGTGGTTTGTTGAGCGTACATTTCTCGGAGTACCACCGCCGGATCGACCCACTGACCTGCATATTTCAGACCCCAGTGCAGGTGAGGGCCGGTGGTGTTGCCAGTCATCCCGACTCTGGCAATGCGAGCACCGGCTGCAACCATTTGACCTTGCCAAACTTGTAGACCCCCTTCGCGATCGATGTAGTAGCGGCCTCCATTTGCCGTTTCCACACGACCTCTGAGGTGGCAATAAATGTGTTCCCAGGGACCGGAACGAATCACAATGCCAGTGCCACATCGGCCATCTTGCCAAACTTCCGCTACCTGACCAGCCCACCAATTACGAATGTAGCTGCCTTCAGGGGCAGCTACATCTAATCCGTAATGAAAATCTCCACCACGAGGGCCAAAGGGAGAAGTATAGCCCTCAAAATTTTCTACTGGGAAAGAAGCAGCTTGCCAAGTGGTCTGAGCAGTAGCAACTTGTTCAACAGCAGATTCTCCAGCTTCCACTAACTCTTGCTTCAATCCGATCCCCACCAAACCTAAGCTGAGCAAACCTGTCAGTAACAGCAGTGGTTTAGAGCGGATCAAGCGCTTGGCTCTCAGTAGCGGGGTCGAGTCTTGCACGATTTTTCTCACTCCTCAATCATTCATTAAATTTACGGTTAGTTGTGTGTGATACCAATTCACCATGCGATTAGCTGGCTCAGCAGCAGATTCTGAATCAGTTTACACCGGAGTATCTTACTCTATGCGGCGCTCATGTCAACCATCCCGGTAGAATTTGAGCGGAACTTTGCTTCATACTAGAGGAAGTTCAGCGATTTTAGATTCAGTCTAAAATCTACAATCTAAACATTAAAATTGATATTGCCCATGCTGACTGAAATTTTTCCGTTTCGGTTCGTCATCGATGCAACTGCGATCGCGGGTGCATCTCTGTGGTCTTTGGCATTATATTGGGGATTATCACCGGTGAGTGAATGGGCGATCGATCAGCTCTCTCGGTGGATGAATTTTGCTGAGCGATCGCTCTATACTTCGGAAGCAGAATTTGAGAGGACAAGGCGGGGTCGAGAAGCCCAGAATCTCTTTTTTGCTTCGCTATTAAGTATTGTTCCTTTTTTAGTAGCAGGTGGCTTTTGCAACTGGGGTGTTGAAATGGGTTTAGGTCAGAGTTGGGCAATTAGTATCGGTTTGATTGCTTGTATCAGCGGTGGTGTTTATGAGCTCGGTCGCCGTGATGGTGAATCCTCAAAAAAAGGATGAAGGCTTCCTGATTGTAAGGTGGGCAATTCCCACCTTATCCCCTCACAAATCATCTCTTACCAAGCCCCAATTTTCATGTTTCCTTTGTATTTCTGGTTTGGGTCGTTCCCCATCCACCCGCACCTTTTATTTGAATCCTTAGCTTATGCAATCGCTTTTCGTCTCACCCTCCATAACGGTCGCAAAGATCCCCTAAATTCCTCTCAGCGAAGTTCTGTTATTGTTGGTGGTATGCTTGGTGCTTTAGTGGGAGCTAAAGCTTTAGTTTTACTACAACATCTTGATTTATTGTGGCAAAATTGGCAGTTATGGGCTTGGCTTTTTGTGCAAGGGAAAACAGTGGTGGGTGCGCTTCTAGGTGGTTTAATCGGGGTAGAACTAACTAAAAAAATGATTGGCGTCACCTGTTCAACTGGTGATGTTTTTGTTGAGCCATTAATTGTAGGAACTGCGATCGGTCGGGTTGGTTGTTTCTTGACCGGATTGAGCGATCGCACCTATGGCATTGCAACTCATTTACCTTGGGGGGTTGATTTTGGAGATGGAGTTTCTAGACACCCAACTCAATTATATGAAATTGCCTTTTTAATAATTTTGATGCTATTTTTACGCCTGCGATCGCGCTACCAATTACAATCAGGAGATTTATTTAAATTTTATATGATTTCTTACCTAAGCTTTCGGTTTTGGATTGATTTTCTAAAACCAGATTTTCACCCCTTTCTAGGGTTGAGTGCGATTCAGGTTGCTTGTCTCTTAGGTTTAGGGTACTATCGTTATAGTTTCCAGAAAATGTGGAGGTTTGAAAGGTTAAATTCAGTTCCGCCGCCACCCTCTTGATAATTCAAAAAATGCTGAGGCAACGGTGTCAGCGGCCAATCAGTTCTGAGACCGACTCAAATCACTGTAAAATGAGCAGGTCTAACTTGGTTAACATCCCATGCTAGTGGCAATAATTTGTCCCGTGTTGTTATCTTTAGCAATTGCCAGTTGTGAAATATTTAACTTGTTAAAATAGGGATTTTTTAACTTGGGGTTTATGAAGGCGAGAGTTTAGAGTAAAATGAATCCTGAACGGAGTTCATGGTAAATGATGCGCGTAAAAAGTGCGAGCATGGGGACAAGTAAAGCAACTTGTAAGTTTCAGGTTCACTCTGCTGTCGAGCTAAAATTGAGGTGCTAATCTAATAAAATTGATACAGCTTGACTGATTTAAGTTGCGAACCCGCCCCAGCTAACCTTCCCCAAAAATTGAGCAAAACTTTAAGAGCTATGCCGACTAGACCTTACTTATTTTATGCGTTGACAAACAGCGTTTGCTCGAAATGCCTGACTAAAGTTGAGGCAAAAATTATCTTTCGAGATGGTTGCGTTTACCTGGTCAAACACTGCCCGACTCACGGTCTTGAAGAAGTGTTGATTGCGGATGATATTAACTATTATAAATTATCTCAGGAATTTATCAAGCCAGGGGATATGCCTCTTAAATTTAATACACCCATTCAATATGGTTGTCCCTATGACTGTGGACTTTGCCCCGATCACGAACAACATAGCTGTTTAACTTTGGTGGAATTGACCGATCGCTGCAATCTTTCCTGCCCTATTTGTTATGCTGATTCAGGAGTGGAGGAAATTTCAGCCAATAGTCATCAACCCCGACGTCACCGCAGTTTAGCAGAAATTGAACGGATGTTAGATGCGGTAGTCGCGAATGAAGGAGAACCGCAAATTGTACAGCTTAGCGGTGGGGAACCCACCCTTCATCCTGAGTTTTTTAGGGCGATCGATTTGGTAAAAAGTAAACCCATTAAACACTTAATGATTAATACGAATGGGGTAAAAATTGCGAAAGACCGAAAGTTTTGTGAGCGTCTCTCTCACTATAAACCAGGAATTGAAGTTTATTTGCAGTTTGATAGCTTTGAACGAGCTGCCTTAGAGGAGTTGCGGGGAGTTGATTTAAGGGAGGTGAGACAACAAGCAATTGCTCATTTGAATGAGTACAATATTTCTACAACTTTAGTTGTGACTCTTAAAAAAGGGTTAAATGACGGCGAAATTGGTAAAATTATCGACTATGCCTTGCAGCAGAAATGCGTCCGGGGTGTTACCTTTCAACCGATACAGGTAGCGGGAAGATTAGAACAATTTGATCCTAAACGAGATCGATACACGCTGACAGAAGTTCGTCGCTCAATTTTGCAGCAGAGTCCCTATTTCAAACCAGAAGATATTATCCCGGTTCCTTGCCATCCTGACTGTTTAGCAATGGCTTATGCTCTGAAAATTAAGGGTGAAGTGATACCTTTAACGGGAATGATTGAGCCGGATGCGTTTGTCAAAATCATGCCTAATAGCGTGCTTTATGAACAGAATGAAGCATTGAAGCAGAAGGTATTCGAGTTATTTTCTACCAGTCATTCTCCCAAGTCAGCCGCAACTTCTTTAAAACAGCTCCTCTGCTGTTTACCACTGATGGCTGTACCGGAAGGAATTACCTATGAAAATGTGTTTCGGGTGATGATTGTTCAGTTCCTCGATCCCTATAATTTTGATGTGCGCTCTGTGAAACGCTCTTGTATTCATATTGTCCATCCAGACGGGCGAATGATTCCATTTGATACGTTTAATCTGTTTTACCGAGAGGGAAGTGCAGGTTATCACTTGGTTAATAACCGGATAGTTTAAGTAAAAAAATGAAAGTTTATGTCAGGAATTATGAGTGAACTTGGCTCGATTTTAGGCGGTATTGGTTTAGTTATATTGATGCACATTGCAGCCGCAGTGCTCAGCAGCTTGCTCGCAGTTCTATTAATAACGATAGGAGGAATTTTTGCTCAAGGAAGTCTCATTATATCATTTTTTTTGGCGGGCATAGGTTTAGGTCAATTGCTTTACGTGATTCCAGCAATCATTAGGCTCTATCGCCAGAGGCGGTGGGGGATGGTGAAAGGGGTGATTATCGGCGCTGTACTTACGGCGTTCCTGAATGGCGGTTGTTGGTTATTAGTGGTCTCTTCTGTCAAATAGCTGTTAACTCCTGCGATTGCAGCGTTAATTATTTCGGGCTATTATCCAGCTAGAGCTAGAATAATAGATGCTAAGTTTGCGGCTACTCGCATTGTTTGACCTTAACAACTTTAAATAATTATGATACCTAGACAAGAAATAGGAATGATTTTAGGTTTTTTGCTGACGCTTGTTCTACATATCTTTGCTCTGGTCTTACTGCTAGTTTTGTCTCCTTATTTACCTTATTTTAATGAAGGTTATAATGTTTTTTTTATTCCTGCTTTCATTGGTTTGTGGCAACTTTTTTATGTTCTTCCTCTCATTGTGTTGTTCAAGAAGCAAGAGCGATGGGGAGTGATGAAAGGAGTCATCATCTGTGCAGTGCTGACGGTGTTACTGAATGGAGGTTGCTGGTTACTGTTTTCGCTCAATCGATAAACAAACAACTTGCATCGGTTAATTAGTAGTGCCTTTTATTTGGTAAGAAGTAGAGGTTATGAGGGCAATTTCTTCACAAACAATTTGAGCGAGTTTTTGAGCAGCTCCTGATGCGCCTCGAACTGAATGCAGGCGATCGCGCATTTTTTCTAACTTTTCTGGGTGGCTTAAATAGTCGATGACTAATTCAGCTAAATCTTGCGGTTGCAGCTTTCCCACTAATTCCGGGACAATCTCTGCTTTTGCCCAAATATTCGGCCAAGCATAGAGTTTTCCTTTGCTTAATTGTAACACGCTCCAGTTAATTGCAGTGGCAAACGCTGAACCAACAATCGGGAGATTTGCTAGTAGTCCTGGCAGGCCATCCCAGGCTTTCATTGCATCCATTTGTTGAGTGGGAAGCAACACAATCATCGGCACTGCTAAAGAACCTAATTCTGCTGTATTGGCTCCAATGGTTGTTAAGCAAAGGTGGCATTGAGCGAGCAAATCATAGGCAGGCGATCGCGTCCACAACTCGATCCTGACTCCGGTGGTTGTCTGTAAAAAGGGAGAATCTTCTAAATGGAGTTTGGCGGAAATATTGCCAAAGAGCTGAGCAATTGAATTTTGTTGAGGATCGGCAAAGCGAGCTAAGGTTTGTAACGTTAAGGTAGGAGCAACGGGAATCACAAAACGAGTTTGAGGGCGTTGTTGGTGAATTGCTTCGGCGATCGCCAAACTTAGTGGCACTCCTTGCCTTAATTTGCCTGGTTTAGAACCGGGTAATAGCCCAATTAATTCTGTTTGTTCATTGCTCCTTAATAATCGGTTATTGGTTTCTTCTAGACCTGTTGCAACATCAGCCATTAAATCACCCACCACTGTTAATTTATGGGCATATTTTTGGGGAGCTTTAGCAATCAGACCGGGTTTCATCACCCCAAAGCGATCGATCCAGGGATACCACCTAGCGTCCCACTCTGCATAGACAACCGTGCGATAGTTTAAACGCTTGCCAATAACAACGGTAAAAAATTGATCGCCACCCAGGAAGAGGACAAGACCTTTTTCCCGCCAATCCCAGCGATCGGCGGTTTTCCCTGACCATAAAAAGGGGAAAAAATGCTCGGCCGCTTGGACTCGGTCAATTTCGGGATAGGAGAGAGCGATCGCAGCTTCCGAACCTGTAGCGTTGGGACAGGGGGATAATACCACTGAGATGCGAACTTGGGAAGAGTTACCCCCCAACTGCTGCCGTAACGCTTGTACTGTGGGACGAACCCAGGTCGTTAATTCTCCAGGGCCATTGGAGAGGATTAAAATATCTACTGCCATGTGATTCAGATTGACAAAAGAAATTAACTACAAAGGCACAGAGGAGACAGAGGAAAAAAATGACAGACTTAATCAATGCCGCGAAAAAGGGTGATGTTTCTACTGTAGAAGCTTTGATCGAACAGTGTGTAAATGTCAATGCCAAGGATGAGGAGGGATTGACCGCTTTGGCGGTTGTGGCTGAAGCTGGTCATCTTGAGATTGTGCAAAAGTTATTAGCTGCTGGTGCTGATGTCAATGGTAGCGATCATGATGGTTGGACAGCGTTAATGGGTGCTTCCGCAGCGGGACATTTAGAGATTGTCAAAATTTTGTTAGAGGCGGGAGCCGAGGTTAATGCTAAAACTAATTTTGGTTTGACGGCTCTGATGAGTGCGGCAGGGAGTGGTCATGCTCAAGTCGTGCAGCTTTTGCTTGAGCAAGGAGCCGATCTTAAAGCGAAAGATAATAATACTTGGACGGCTTTTATTTGGGCGTCTTCAGAGAATCATACAGAGGTAGCTGAATTGATTAAAAAATATCGAGATCCTGCTTAAGGTTTCAGAACCCGGTTTGTGTGAAAAACCGGGTTTTTAGTTGCAACGGATTAATCGGTTGATTAATGATTAAGATAGAGTTTAATCCGAACCCTGCTTACCAACTCATGTTAAACTCTCTTCCTCAGAGGAGACTCCTATGAGTAACAAAAATCAAAATTTTCTTCCCAATTTCCCCCTATTACTAGCGACTAACATCAACCGTTTAAAGTTGCTCGCTTCGTAGAGGCTGAGTCGGTCTTAAAGGCTAGGCGAAATTCATTTTTTCTTGAGGATAACGAGCGTAATATCATCATACACTTTTTGCGTGCCGATGTAAGCTCGCACCTCTTCAATGACTACTTGCCTAATCTCTGTGGCAGAACGCTTTAAATTTAGTCTAACCACCTCAATCAGTCGATTTAAGCCGTAGCGCTTACGCTCAATATTTTCTGCCTCTGTAATCCCGTCGGTGTAGAGTACCACGACATCACCAGAGTATAACTGTACTTGATTTTCTCCTATAAAATCGGTAATATTCGCTTCGAGACCAATGGGGAAGCCTAAATCTCTGGTATCAATTAGTTCCACTAAACCATCGGTCCGCACAACAATAATTTCTTCATGCTGTCCAGTAAATTTTAACTCCCCATCTTCATATTCTAAGAGGAGAAGTGAGAGATTTTTGTCGCTGTTCATCCGCTGCACGTTATTATAAATTGTCCGGTTGAGCGCACTTAAAAATTTTACGGAATCGGTTTCACGATTGCTAGTGAGAGCTCGCACTGCCGTCTGCACCATAATCATCAAAACACCACTCTCTAAGCCATGTCCCGTCACATCTCCAATGCCAATTTTTACTCGACCGTTCTCCTGTAGCACGTCGTAATAGTCGCCACCCACTTCTTCCGCAGGCTGCATAAATCCAGCAATATCTAACCCAGGAACTGCCTTGAGTTCTTCCTCTTTAGGCAAAATCATATGTTGCAGTTGGCGCGTAATTTCTAATTCGGTGCTCATGCGGCGATTTTCTGCTTTGAGGCGCTGGTTGAGAGCTGTAATTTCTTGATTGGCTACTTGTAGTTCTCCTGTCCTTCGTTCAACACGATTTTCTAACTCTGAATTCACTATTTCTAGAGCGTGAAATGACTCGCGCAATTGCTGAGCCATTTGATTGAAAGATTGAGCTAACGTTCTTAACTCATGACTGCCTTTGACTGCTACGTGTTGGTTTAAGTCGCCAGTAGCGATCGCTTGCGAGGCAGCACTTAATTGTTGAATGGGTCGAGCAATCCAGCGAGCAGTCAGAATACCGATCGCAGTGGCGATTGCCAAAGCTGCCAAACATAACAAAATCGTGTGGCGCTTGTTAGCTTGCATGCGTTCCATAAAGTCTGTTTCCGGAACAACAACCACAATCAACCAATCTAAACCCTTGCTATCTCGCAGAGGCAAAACTCCTAAAAAGTAGCGCTGTCCCTCAATCATAAAATCGAGCTGTTCGCCGCGCACGATTTTACCGAGGTTTCCAAACTTATTGACGAGAAATCGGGTCGCTTGCTGAGTAATTAAATTGCTGCTATCAGTGGCTTTTAGCTGTTTAGCGATGTTGTTCTCTACAGTAAATGGCTTCTCTGGCGTTGAAGTAGCGACGAGCATTCCTGAACGTTCAATAATGAAAGTCTGTCCGGTTCTACCGATGGTTAAACTCCGTAAGAAATCGTTAATATCTGACAGCAATAGATCGACGTCGGCAACACCAATGAGTTGGTGTTGTTCGTCATAAATTGGCAAAACACCGGCAATTGATAACTTCGGGAAGGTAAATAAAGAATAGATTTCGCTCCAGCTAGCTTTCCCTTTGTTAACAGCTACTTTGTACCAGGGTCGATTGTGGACATCGTAGTCGGGGCGGCTCCTCACCACTTGAAGAAAATTGCCTTGTTCATCAAGGGTATAAACACGAATGACAGAGTCTGTTAACTCACTGGCAGCTTTTAGCCTGAACTTTTTATCGACTCGCTCAATGCTGATATATTCTCCTTTCTCAGTGCCAAATTGAATTTGTGTGACGGAATCAAATACTTGCATCTGATGCCAGAGGTGCTGTTTTAAACTGGGTAAATCGTCTAAATTAAACTCTCCTAGGCGAATGGAATTGGCATTGAGCTGGTTGATTTGATGGGGAATTTTTAGATAACTATCGAGGTATTGCCGAATCCGGTCGCTAATTTCTATCCGCAGTTGAGTCGCTACTTCATTGACATCCTCTTGACCACTTTTAAAAGAAAGGTATCCCACCAGTCCCACGGCTGCAAAAATTTGTAAGACAAAGGGTATGCTCAGGGTGAGTTGTAGGGGAAATTTGCCAGTTAGTTTGGCAAGTAAAGCATTGAAAGAAAGTTTGACCATGAGCGGCAAGTGTTCTATTTCCAACGACTCAACTTCAAGCTATTTCTATTTTTTCACAGTCAATAGTTGGCTCTAACTCAATCCTTTTTTCCCATCTCGATTGGGCTGAATTTGAGGTGAGCGAGCGCCTAAATTCACTGAAAAAGAGCTTTTCAATATCAGCCAGCGCAGGCATTAGACGCATCCGTTGCTATTGATTGAATCTTTGACTGTAGCGGCTACTTACCCATTAAACATAGTTTTCTATTGCTCTAAGTATTTTAGCTCGATCGCTGCCAATTAATAGTTAAGTTTAATTAAAATTATAGAATCAATTTTGCCCCCAACTGCTGCCACAGCTATTATGACGGGGCAAGTTATCAATGAAACCCAAACGCAAACCCGCTGCATCTGTCCTAAGTTGGTGAGGAACAGTTAATTTTACTCTTATAAAGATAAAATTGTGTTGGTCAGTTTTACTTTTTAGCCAAGTAATGTGTAACTGATGTAAGGAGTATTGAAGGGATTTGCGGCTGCAATTTGCTTGAGATTGAGATTAGCTCCCCCCTGAATTCTGCCAATTGTATCTCCTGATTTGAGTTGAATTAATAAGTCTGAGCCGGAGGGAAATATATTAAATTGATCCAAGGGTTCTGCGAGCTGTATATAATCTTTCCCTGCTTCAAAGTTGACAATCGTTGCCTCACCAATTCCTGTATAAAATGTAATTCTGCCGAGAAGACCAGGGCGATGGTTGAAGAAAACATCGCCCAGGACAAAATAATCACTACCGGGAGTTCCAATCAGCGTATCAAATTCATGGGTAGAAATAAAAATCGAGTGATAGCCTGAGTCCCCTGGTTTCAAGGTTTCATAGGTGTTGAGATTAATTCCCACCTCTGGACTGGTTGTGGCTAAAGCAACCTGAAGCCCAGTAATTTGATGTTTTCCGACTCCAAAGCCAGTCACACTATCATTGCCATTCGTTCCTGTAAAAACGGCGGAGCGAGCAGGTTCAAATTGTCCATATTTTACATAATGTTCTCGACCTGTTTTAAACACTCCGGCACTGACGGCGTCCGCGACTCCTGGGTTGTCTCGCAAGTAACGCGGTTCAAAGAAGTTAGTGGCATAGCGTCCTTCTTTTTGGCCGAATTTGATGAAGTGCTGAAACCCTGATTTAAAAGCACCATTTTGGATAAAAGGAATGATTTCTGGGTGGCGTTGTAGATAGAAAGTTTCATCATAGTCAGATGTGGTATTTGCACCCCCTTGCTCATAGCCGTATTGGATGAAGTAGTCGAGTCCTGACGCAAAGACTCCGTTTTTGACCGCAGTGGCAACGAAAGGATTTTGCTCTAGGTAATAACTTTCGTTATAATAGCGGGAGACTTCGGTTAAGCCTAATTTTTGACCATATTTTTGAAAGTGGTCTAAACCAGATTTGATGAGTCCGGCTGTAATTGCTTCTTTGAGGAAGGGATATTTGAGGAGGTAGTAATTTTCGTCAAAGATGTCATAGTTCATGATAGCCTCCACGCTCTTCTCTATCGGAAACGAGTCAATCGTTGGAATTAACTCATCTCGGGATGGAATTTATTCGTTTTACCAACGCCTAAATCAGGGTGCGGGATTTTTTGGGAAAAAAGCTATTGATATTCGCAACTTGCTTTTACGGTTCAAACTTTGCTCAAGGAAAAGTTCGATTAAAGCTCTCACTCAAGTCATTTTAGAGCGTTTCAGCCGAGAAGGATTTTCAGAGGGGCGATCGCTCTGCTGATGCTCACCCAACTTTTCAACACTTCTCTTCCTACTTGTCAAGCATTACTCAAGCAGATGAATAATTAAACAACAATTGGGTAATTTTGTCAAGAAATGTAAATAAAAATTACAATTGTTTTTGCGAATTGTATCGAAGAAGGCTAAAACCTGCTCAGTGCAAGCATTTTCTGGTAAAAATGCTCATGGGGTAAGCGATGAGCAATGTGGAAATCGGGGATTGGCGATCGTCATTGCGGGGCGGCGAAGGGTGCTCTATGTACCTTTCCTGCTCCCCCCTGTACCCATTGCCCAATGCCCAACCCGATGCAATCATTCCTCAATCATTCAACATCTAAAGGAGCCTAAACTGGATGTTCACTCACGTCAAGCCCACCATTCGCCACATTGTGCCGGAAAACTTGCAGGGGCGAGGGCTCCTCAAGGTGGTCTATGTCGTGCTAGAGCCGCAATATCAGAGTGCGTTGTCAGCGGCCGTGCGATCGATCAACCAGAACCACCCGAATTTGGCCATTGAGATCAGCGGCTACCTGATCGAGGAACTCCGCAGTCCTGAAAATTACGAGGCCTTTAAGCAGGATGTTGCTTCTGCCAACGTATTCATCGCGTCGCTAATTTTCATTGAAGACTTAGCAGACAAGGTGGTTGCGGCAGTGGAACCAGTGCGCGATCGCCTGGATGTCGCTGTTGTCTTCCCCTCGATGCCACAAGTGATGCGCCTGAATAAAATGGGTAGCTTCTCGATGGCGCAACTGGGGCAAAGCAAAAGCGCGATCGGGGACTTTATGAAGAAGCGTCGAGAAAAGTCCGGCGGTTCTTTCCAAGATGGAATGCTGAAGCTGCTGCAAACTTTACCAAAAGTCCTGAAATACCTGCCCATTGATAAAGCACAGGATGCCCGCAACTTCATGCTGAGCTTTCAGTATTGGTTAGGGGGTTCCCAAGATAACTTGGAAAACTTCCTGCTGATGCTGGCAGATAAGTACGTTTTTAAGGGAGACAAGGCGCAGTCACAGTCTCTGCAATACCAAGAACCAGTGGTTTATCCCGAGATGGGGATCTGGCATCCGATGGCGCCGAAGATGTTTGAAGAGGTGAAGGATTACTTCACTTGGTATAACTCCCGCAAAGATATTTCTGCCGATCTCAAAGATCCGCTTGCACCCTGCATTGGTTTGGTGTTGCAGCGCACTCACTTAGTGACGGGTGACGACGCTCACTATGTAGCAATGGTGCAGGAATTGGAAGTAATGGGGGCGCGGGTTGTACCCATTTTTGCAGGCGGTTTGGACTTCTCGAAACCGGTGGATACTTTCTTCTGGGAAGCGGGGCCGAAAGGAGTGGCACCGTTGCCGATCGTGGATGCGGTGGTGTCTCTGACTGGTTTTGCGCTGGTGGGGGGTCCGGCCCGACAAGATCACCCGAAGGCGATCGAATCCCTGAAGCGGTTAAATCGCCCTTACATGGTGGCATTGCCACTGGTGTTCCAAACCACGGAAGAGTGGGAAAATAGCGATTTAGGGCTGCACCCGATTCAAGTGGCGCTGCAAATTGCCATTCCTGAGTTAGATGGGGCGATCGAACCGATTATTGTATCGGGTCGGGATGGTGCCACTGGGAAAGCGATCGCGCTGCAAGACCGGATCGAAGCGATCGCACAGCGGGCCATGAAGTGGGCCTCTTTGCGTCGCAAACCCAAATTAGATAAGAAAATTGCCATCACAATTTTTAGTTTCCCGCCCGATAAAGGGAATGTGGGAACTGCTGCTTACCTGGATGTTTTCGGTTCAATTTATGAAGTGGTCAAAGCTTTAAAAGGCAATGGTTACGATGTGCAAAGCTTGCCAGATTCACCTGAGAAACTGATGCAAGAAGTCATCCACGACGCCACAGCCCAATATAGCAGCCCCGAACTCAATATTGCTTACCGGATGTCCGTTCCAGAGTATGAAGAATTAACCCCCTACTCGGAACGCCTCCATGAAAATTGGGGACCCCCTCCGGGGCATTTAAACAGTGACGGGCAGAATTTGCTGATTTACGGAAAAGCATTCGGCAATGTGTTTATCGGCGTTCAGCCAACCTTTGGCTATGAAGGCGATCCGATGCGCTTGCTATTCTCTCGTTCCGCCAGTCCTCATCACGGATTTGCGGCGTACTACACCTATTTAGAGCGCGTTTGGGGTGCAGATGCCGTGCTGCACTTTGGAACTCATGGATCGCTGGAATTCATGCCAGGCAAGCAAATGGGAATGTCTGGGGATTGCTACCCCGACAGTTTGATTGGTAAGATTCCTAATCTTTATTACTACGCGGCGAATAACCCCAGTGAGGCAACCATTGCCAAGCGTCGCAGCTACGCAGAAACGATTTCTTACCTAACACCCCCTGCGGAAAATGCAGGTTTGTACAAAGGTTTAAAAGAACTCAGCGAGTTAATTAGTTCTTACCAAACCCTGAAAGATACCGGGCGGTGCGTGCCAATTGTCAACACCATCATGGATAAATGCCGATTGGTGAATTTGGACAAGGATATCTCTTTGCCGGAACAAGATGCCGGAGAAATGTCTGCGGAGGAACGGGATCGAATTGTCGGGTTGGTGTACCGCAAATTGATGGAGATCGAGTCGCGTTTGTTGCCTTGTGGGTTGCACGTCATTGGCAAACCTCCCACCGCCGAAGAAGCGATCGCCACCTTGGTCAATATTGCCAATTTAGACCGGGAAGAAGAGGGAATTATCAGCTTACCTCGGATTATTGCCAACAGCATAGGGCGAGAAATCAACGAGATTTACTCAAACAGTGACAAAGGCGTTTTAGAAGATGTGGAATTGCTGCAAAACATCACCCTGGCCACTCGTGTCGCTGTCGCTGCCTTGGTGAAGGAACAAACCGATGCAGAAGGGCGAGTTTCCCTGGTTTCTCGGCTCAATTTCTTCAATATGGGTAAGAAAGAACCCTGGATTGAAGCATTGCACGAAGCGGGTTATAAAAAAGTTGACCCGGAACCCATTAAACCGCTGTTTGAGTATTTGGAATTCTGCTTGCAGCAGGTTTGTGCTGATAATGAATTAGGTGCTTTATTGCGCGCCTTAGAAGGGGAATATATTTTACCAGGACCTGGTGGCGATCCAATTCGTAACCCGGATGTCTTGCCAACTGGTAAGAATATGCACGCCCTCGATCCGCAGTCTATTCCGACCGCAGCGGCAGTAAAATCTGCCAAAATTGTCGTCGATCGCCTGTTAGAACGGCAGCGCCTTGATAACGGTGGCAACTATCCCGAAACCATTGCTTGCGTGTTGTGGGGAACTGACAACATCAAGACCTATGGTGAATCCCTCGCCCAGATTATGTGGATGGTGGGAGTCAAACCGGTTCCTGATGCTTTGGGACGGGTGAATAAGCTGGAATTGCTGTCTTTAGAAGAGTTAGGACGGCCGCGCATTGATGTCGTAATTAACTGTTCTGGCGTGTTCCGCGACTTGTTCATCAATCAGATGAATTTGTTAGATAAAGCGGTGAAGATGGCGGCGGAAGCGGATGAACCGTTAGAAATGAACTTTGTCCGCAAACACGCTTTAAAGCAAGCGGAGGAAATGGGAATTAACCTGCGGCAAGCGGCAACTCGCGTATTTTCCAATGCGTCGGGTTCCTATTCTTCTAACGTCAACTTGGCGGTGGAAAATAGCACCTGGGAGAATGAGTCTGAGTTACAGGAGATGTACTTGACTCGCAAATCCTTTGCCTTTTCTTCGGATAATCCGGGCACGATGGAACAGGATCGCAAGATTTTTGAATCGGCGTTGAAAACCGCTGAAGTGACGTTCCAAAACTTGGATTCTTCGGAGATTAGTTTAACGGATGTCTCCCACTATTTCGACTCCGATCCGACTAAGGTTGTCGCGACGTTGCGGGGAGATGGCAAGGCACCGGCCGCGTTTATTGCGGATACAACGACGGCGAATGCACAGGTACGGACGCTATCAGAAACGGTGCGTTTGGATGCGCGGACGAAGATGTTAAATCCCAAGTGGTATGAGGGGATGCTTTCGCACGGATATGAAGGCGTGCGTGAGTTATCAAAGCGCCTCGTCAATACGATGGGATGGAGTGCGACGGCGGGTGCAGTGGATAACTGGGTGTATGAGGATGTCAACACCACGTTTATCAAGGATGAGGAAATGCAGAAGCGTTTGCTTAACTTAAATCCTCATTCATTCCGCAAAATTGTCAGCACTTTGTTAGAAGTGAATGGCCGGGGTTATTGGGAAACTTCGGATAGTAATTTGGATCGTTTGCGGGAGTTGTATCAGGAGGTGGAAGACCGGATTGAAGGGGTAGAGTAAATCTCCTTAGTTTAAAATGGTGGTAGGGGTTAGATAGCCCCTGCCACCATTTTTTTAGTTATAATCGAGCTAATGATGAAGTATGAAGTAATTATTGACTGGAGCGAAGAAGACCAAGCATTTATTGCCGAAGTCCCTGAATTGCCCGGATGTGCGGCCGATGGAGAGACTTATCAAGAAGCTCTGCAAAATGTGGAAGTCATGATGCAGGAGTGGCTTCAGACAGCTAAGGAACTAAACCGCCCTATTCCTCAACCGAAAGACCGCTTGATATTTGCCTAGTTGAACTTAGAATAAAATACCTGTATGAATGCTCTAATCCTCAACCTTAACCCGATTATTAAGCTAACAGACGAGCAGTTTTTCCAACTCTGCCAGGAGAATGAAAATATTAGATTAGAACGTACAGCCAAGGGAGAATTAATTATCATGCCGCCCGCAGGGGGAGAAACCGGAAACCGGAATGGGAGATTAACACAGCAATTATTTAACTGGGCGGATACAGATGGTACAGGCATTGCCTTTGATTCCTCAACAGGGTTCAAACTCCCTAATGGGGCCGATCGCTCCCCTGATGCTGCTTGGGTAAAATTAGAACGTTGGGATGCTTTAACTGCTGAAGAACAAAGGCGATTTCCTCCTTTGTGCCCTGATTTTGTTGTAGAGTTACTGTCACCGAGTGATAGCTTGAAAGACACTCAGGAAAAAATGCAGGAGTATTTAGAGAATGGGATTCGTTTGGGTTGGTTAATTAATCGGAAAACTCGGCAAGTTGAGATTTATCGGCCGGGTGTAGAGGTGGAGGTGTTGGACAATCTTGTTCAGGTATCAGGGGAGTCGGTGCTTCCGGGTTTTGTATTGAATTTAGCGGCAATTTGGTAGGGAGTTAAGTTAATTCATTAAGCTGGGAAAACTTATAGGTAAAACGGTAAAGCTTGTATTTTTTCCAGATTCTATGTTAATCTTTTTTAATAAAATAGGAAACATATCTATGGAAATAGTTGAACAAAGCAAGAGAATAGATGTGCGTGCTGCTGTCTCCGCAGTTAAGGATTATTGCCAAGCAATACAAGACTTGATTCGCCTCTCTAGCAACGACATCAGGCTGGAAGAAGTTGAGCTTTCAGATGATAGAAAATTTTGGTTAATTACCATAAGCTTTGAGGGTAAGACGTTTGCAGAAGAACATCCAATGGGAAGTAGATACATCAATGAACGAGAGTACAAAATTTTCAAAGTCAATGCACAAACAGGTGAAGTAGAATCTATGAAAATTCGAGAAGTATGAAAGGAGGTATTAATGAGCTTCTTAATAAATATAAAAACAAGGGAGTTTTAGTCGATACAAATATTTTACTTTTGTGGTTCGTAGGAAGTCTTAATCCAGCTCGTATCTCTCGATTTAACCGTACAGAGAAGTTTTCCCCAGAGGATTATGATTTATTAGTGAGAATATTATATCTTTTTGGTAAGGTAATCACAACTGCTAATATTTTAACGGAAGTGAATAGTTTAATCAATCAAATAGGAGAGCCTGAACGTTCTCAATGCTTGGAAATATTTGCAAAATCAATTCAAAGACTCACCGAAATCTATATTGAAAGTGTTATAGCTGTGCAAGTCGATAAATTTACAACATTTGGCTTGACTGATTCGGGGATTATCTATTTAGGAAGGCAAGGGTATCTAGTAATGACTGATGATTTTAGGTTGGCGAATTATCTTCAAAAATTAGGGATTGATGCTATAAATTTTAACCATATTAGACCGTATGGGTGGTAGTAGTTTTTAGCTTTTTTATAATTGGCTCTCTGTGATAACGCTCAATAGTACCCCTCCATCTCTCCTTGCTTATGAACCCACCCCAACTCTGGCACAATCGCACTGCTGTCCTTGCTACCATGCACCAAAAAGAACGAGCGATCGCTCCGATTTTGGAAGCAGAGTTAGGCATAAAAATTCGAGTTCCGCCCGATTTTAATACTGATATTTTCGGCACCTTCACGAGAGAAGTAAAACGCCTTGGTACTCAGATCGAAGCTGCTCGATTAAAAGCAGAAAAAGCAATAGAACTTACCGGTGAAACCCTAGCCTTAGCCAGTGAAGGGACATTTGGCCCTCATCCGGCTATCCCCTATCTTCCCTCAAACCGAGAAATTGTTCTTTTATTAGATCGAGCCAACCATCTAGAAATTATTGGCGAATCATTTTCGACTGAAACGAACTATAGCCACCAGCTAGTTTCTAGTCTTGATGAAGCTAATGATTTTGCTAAAACAGTCGGGTTTCCTGAACACGCTCTCGTGATAATTTTTGGAGATAAAGCCGAAAGTCAATGCGAAATTATTAAAGGCATTACCACCGAAAAACAATTGACAGAGGCCGTCAGAAAAGGCCTGAAGCAGTCACTAACTGGTAAAATTCATATCGAGACAGATATGCGGGCTATGTACAACCCAACTCGGATGAAAAATATAGCAAATGCCACTCTTAACTTAATTCAGAAAATTAACCAACTTTGCCCAGACTGTACTTGGCCCGGATTTGATGTGGTAGAACGGAAAAGGGGATTGCCTTGTGGTCTTTGTTCATTCCCGACTCCCCTGACGCGATCGCTTCTTTATCAATGTAAAAAATGTGGCTTTAGTCAAGAAGAATTGTTCCCAGATGGCAAAGCAACCGCCGACCCTTCTCTCTGCGAATATTGCAACCCCTAACTAGGGTTTGCTGAAAAAGGGGGAAAAGGGGGAAAGGGGGGAAAGGGGTAAAAGGGGGAAAGGAGAAGAGGGACAAAAAGTGCAAACGTTTTGAGGTCTAGCACCAGATTTAGGAGCGCTTGAGAGGACTTTTCAGACCGTAAGGACCCTTGATGAATGCAGGTTTTAGCTTTGTTCAGCAAGTCCTAACTAGAAAAGTCATACTAGCGTAATTGTGCTAAGCGCTTCCGAAGACTGTGTATATTTTTAGGGCGGTTTTCTGGCAATAGCTCCATCAATTGATCGATAAGCTCTGCTAACGGTTCTGAAATTTGAGGTGCAGACGCTCGCCACATAAGCTGACCCGTTTTAGCATGAGTTGCTAATAAATTCGGATGCGTTCCTGTTAGTAAATGCACAAAGGTGCGTCCGAGAGCAAAAAAATCTGATTGCAACACCGCTTGACCTTCTATTTGCTCTGGGGCTGCGTATCCGATTGTACCAACTTTTACTCGATCCGACTGCGCGATCGCAACCGTCCCAAAGTCAATCAAAGCTAATTGATTATTAGACCTCAAAATTAAATTAGAGGGTTTAATATCCCGATGGATTATCTGAAATTTATGGAGATACGCCAACAAATCCGTCAGTTGCTCCAACCATTCAATTATTAAATCTTGGGAGTCGATTTGGTTAGTTTTCAGCCAGTCATTTAAGTTAATTCCTGCGACCCTCTCCATTACTAAGCAGTGCAATTTCTGGAAATTTTGATGAGTAAAAAATTGAAAATAGCCGTCAGGCTCTACTCTGGGAATTCCCGGATGCCTCAACCAAATTAAAGCACGGGCTGCTTCCTTAAATAAGCGTAACCACTCTGGATGACGACTTGCTTTCAAAACCTTCAAAACTTTCAGAGTTCCCCAATTCGCTTCTTCACAGCTAAAATCTTTCACAACAAATATATCAGTCGGGTAAGCAGGGTTAGATTCCCGCAAACATTCAACCACTCGATAACGACCATTAATCAATAAGCTAGAACCGCAACTCTGGCAAAGCTCTAACTGCTCCGGATTGTTGCGATTAAGGCATTTTGGGTTGATACAATAACTCACTCGTGAAAATAATCCCTACTTTTTCTGCTATATTTATTATGTGACGACTTGTCATGAAACAGGAAAATTTTACCATTATATTCTTGAAATTAATTTATTGGAGTTACCCATGCTCGCCCTAGAGACCCAACGCAATTGGAAACCCATCATTAAAGAATTGGAAGCTGTAGTTGGCAAAAATGGTGTGGTACAGCGTCGCGAAGAAATTCTCGTTTATGAATGTGACGGACTCACCAGTTATCGCCAGCGGCCAGCAGTAGTGGTATTGCCTCGAACGACAGAGGAAGTGGCTGAGGCAGTGAAAATCTGCGATCGCTACTCCGTTCCTTGGGTTGCCAGGGGTGCAGGGACCGGTTTGTCCGGCGGCGCTTTACCCGTCGAAAACTGTGTCTTGATCGTCACTGCCTTAATGCGGAAAATCCTCAAAATCGACTTAGAAAATCAGCTCGTCGTTGTTCAACCAGGCGTGATTAATAACTGGGTCACGCAAGCAGTTAGCGGTGCAGGCTTCTACTATGCTCCCGATCCCTCCAGCCAGATCATCTGCTCCATTGGTGGCAATGTCGCTGAAAATTCAGGGGGCGTTCATTGCCTTAAATATGGAGTAACAACCAATCACGTTCTTGGGTTAAAATTAGTGCTGCCCGATGGCTCCATTCTGGATGTCGGCGGACAAATTCCTGAAATGCCTGGTTATGATTTAACTGGTTTATTTGTCGGTTCCGAAGGAACGCTGGGTATTGCCACAGAAGTAACTCTGCGAATTCTTAAATACCCAGAATCAATTTGTGTCCTCTTAGCAGATTTCCCCACCATTGAACAAGCTGGCGAATCAGTCTCTGATATTATCGGTGCTGGCATTATTCCTGGGGGCATGGAAATCATGGACAACCTTAGCATCAATGCAGTTGAAGATGTAGTTGCAACTGGTTGTTATCCCCGGGATGCCGGCGCAATTTTGTTAGTTGAAATTGATGGTTTAGAAGTAGAAGTTGCTCATAATAAGCAGCGGATTGCTGAAATTTGTCAACAAAATGGAGCGCGAAATCTCACCAGTGCCAAGGATTTAGAAACCCGTTTAAAAATCTGGAAAGGGCGGAAAGCAGCCTTTGCTGCTGCTGGTCATTTAAGCCCAGATTATTACGTACAAGACGGCGTCATTCCCCGCACACAAATGGTTTATGTTTTGAAAGAAATGGAAGCGCTGAGTGCTAAATATGGCTATCGCATCGCCAATGTCTTCCATGCAGGAGATGGCAATTTACACCCGCTCATTCTTTATGATAACTCCGTTGAAGGAGCCTTGGAGAAAGTGGAAGAATTGGGCGGAGAAATCCTAAAGCTTTGCGTGCAAGTCGGCGGGAGTCTCTCTGGAGAACACGGCATTGGAGCTGATAAAAAATGCTATATGCCGGAGATGTTCAATGAAGTTGATTTAGAGACAATGCAGTGGGTGCGACAGGTGTTTAATCCTAAGGGTCTAGCAAATCCTGGCAAGCTCTTTCCCACGCCAAAAACTTGCGGAGAAGCAGCAAATGCCAAAGTTGAGACTACAAAAAAAATAGAAGGAGTAGAAGTATTCTAAGGGTAGGGTGGGCAAAGCCCACCCGATCGATCTATCCTCAATTTCGGGATAGGACCGAGTAAAATTTAGAGCCAACCCTACACAAACTGTTCCTCATTTCACCGTGAATGCTTTCCCAATTTTTCTAAGGGCAAGCAACCGCCTTAAATTTTATCAAAAAGATGAGCAAAGATTTTTACCAAAATTTAATCGATAATATCCTAGATGGGATTTATTTTGTCGATCGGCAGAAAATCATTACTTTTTGGAGTAAAGGTGCTGAAAGAATCACAGGCTATACAAAGGATGAAGTCATGGGTTCTTGCTGCGCTGATAATATTTTGAAACATATTGATGAACAGGGTCATGAACTTTGTCTGTTAGGTTGTCCCTTGAGTCAAACACTCATCGATTGCAAAATTCGAGAAGTTGATGTTTATTTACATCATAAAGAGGGCCATCGCGTGCCGGTATCAGTGAGAATCTCACCCATGCTTGATGACCGAGGTCACTTAATTGGTGCCGTTGAAGTTTTTTCAGATAATTCTCAAAATCTCAGTACCAGACAAGAACTTGAAAAACTTCGCCAAGAAGTGTTTCTGGACGCACTAACCCAGGTAGGAAACCGCAAGTTTGCTTATTTCAAATTAGAAAATAGTCTGAAACAATTAGTTACTTATAATATTCCTTTTGGTCTCCTGTTTTTAGACATCGATTATTTTAAAAATTTTAATGATACTTATGGTCATCTGGTTGGCGATCGCATCTTAATCATGGTCGCAAAAACTATCTCGAATGTTTTGCGTGGCTTAGATGTCGTTTGCAGGTGGGGAGGAGAAGAGTTTTTAATTGTTGTCAATAATGTTGACCTCGAAATTTTAGCTAGAATCGGAACCAGAGTTAGAGTCTGTATTGAGAAAAGCTGGTTCACCCTTGAGGGAGAAATCATCAGCGTGACTGTCTCTATCGGCGGTACGATCGCCAGGAAAGAAGACTCGGTTGAGTCTCTCATCAATAGAGCCGATCGACAGATGTATAAAAGTAAAGACTTGGGACGAAATTGTTTAACTTTAGATTCTTAAAAGACTTAACTAACCGTTGTATCCTCCATCCTTTAAACGGTTGCTCCTACAAGTGCCAGTTAATGCTGAATGGGGATTTTAAGGATAAACTCTGTACCGCTTCCCTCTTCAGAAACACATTGCAATTCACCTTTGTGCTTCTCTACAATAATTTGATAGCTAATTGATAGCCCCATTCCGGTTCCTTTGCCGACCGGCTTTGTCGTAAAAAAAGCATCAAAAATTCGTTGCTTCACCTCCTCTGGCATCCCAGGGCCATTGTCAGCAATTCTGATTTCCACATCATCGCGGTCGCACAGTTTCGTGCGAATCCGGATCTGACTCGGATGATGGCGCTTGCCATCCTCTAAGGCATCAATCGCATTGCTGAAAATATTCATAAACACCTGGTTCATGGGTCCAGGGTAGCACCCTACCAGTGGCAGATTCCCGTACTCTTTCACAATTTCAATGCCAGGCCTGCCTCCCTTCGCTTTCAGACGGTGATTGAGAATTAACAGCGTGCTATCTATCCCTTCGTGAAGATTGACCTGCTTGACCTCTAATTCATCCTGTCTCGAGAAGTTTCGCAAGGATTGAACGATCTGACAAATGCGTTCAACTCCCACATTCATGGAACCGAGAATTTTGGTTAAATCTTCAATCAAAAAATCTAATTCGATCGCCTCCATTTTCTCTTCAATTTCTCTAACTGGCTGGGGATAATGCTGTTGATATAGCTTGAGTAGGTCTAACAAATCGTCAGTATAATGACCTAAATGATTGAGATTGCCATTAATAAAACTGACAGGATTATTGATTTCATGAGCGACCCCTGCAACCAGCAACCCTAAACTCGACATTTTCTCGCTCTGAACCAGTTGAGTATGAGTTTGTTGCAACTCATGGAGAGTATCTTCGAGTTTAACCGTTTGCTCTCGACTGATCGCTTCCGATCGCTCTAACGCCTCCTCTGCTTCTTTGTGTTCGGTCATATCAATCTGCACACCGATGTAATGAGTCAATTTGCCAGCGCGGTCGCAGACCGGAGAAATTGACAATTCATTCCAAAAAGCAGTTCCATCCTTCCGATAATTCTTTAACACAACTCTACAGCCACTATGGGTTTGTAAAGCTTGTCGGATTTTTTCGACCGCCTTGGGATCGGTATCGACTCCCTGCAAAAATCGGCAGTTGCGCCCAATAATTTCCTCCCGTGAATAACCCGTCATGTTCTCAAAGGCCGGATTGCAATAAATGATGGCTTGTTCCGCTTGCATCGCGTCAGCAATGACAATTCCCGTGCTAGTTGCTGCCATCGCCCGATTATAGAGCCATAAGGTTTCTTCTGCCTGCTTACGTTCAGTAATATCTCGTAGCGAAGCTAGGTAAGCAATTTCTCCTTCCCATTCTGTTTCCACCACCCGCATTTCTACAATTGCATGATCTTGCTCGCCACGGAGTGCAGCCACTTCTGTTTGCACAACTCGCCTTCCCGCTGCGTCTGTTTCTCCCACTGTCGGCAGAATTTCTGTGTCTACCTCTAGTTCACAAGCGGTTCCTTCTACAACTAAAGAGCCAAAAAATTCTTTACCGATCAGCTCCTCAGCTTTGCAATTAAACAGTGATTCGGCGGCGGGATTAGCAAAGCAAACAATTCCTTGTTGATTGACAATCACTATCCCGTCCGCATTCTTGGCAATCACGTTGTGAAAGCGAGCTTCACTGGCTTTGAGTTCCTGTTTAAGCTGTTCTATTGCCCCTTGCATCTGATGCCATTCTCGCTGATGAGAAAGGTAGGAGACTGGGGGGTAGCTCTCTGACACATCCTTGGGGAGAGAAAAGGGTAATTCTTGACTGATTGGTTGAGAACCGATCTTTTTTCCCGCCCTTTGTTTTAAAGGGTTGGGATTGTTGCTCAGATCTAAGTCAGCATTAGGAACAAACATCATTACACTCTCCTCACTAAATCAGTCTAAGCTGATCGGCCCAAAAAAACCTGAGTCGGTTTTTGGGTGTGGCATCTTTCCCACAGATGCTAACACTGGCTGAAAAGACAAAATCATAAGTTTTTATTAAAATTTTAATAACCGCTAAAATTAATCCTTGGGTAAGGACAGCTAAGCAAGCTAAAGGTCAAATTAATAACATCCGTGCAGCACCAACACTCATCATCCTGATTAAAATAGAACAATTGATAAATAAGTATAATCAAGGTCACGAGAAACCGTCCCCACTCACAAACCCCACTCAAATGTTGTCATTGCTTCCCAGCCTCCCAACTTTCCCAACTCCAGGCAATCACGAGGTGAGTGGCAAAACCTTAAGAATTTCCCTCAGCAAGTCATTGACGGAAAGGATCGCTGCCTAAAATATAAATTGTTTCTTTTTGCGATCAGGATTTCCAAGCATGGCGCGTCTGGCACTGCTAAGCACCTCCGATAAAACCGGGCTCATTGACTTAGCTCGCAGCCTGGTAGAAGAATTTCAATTTGACCTCATTAGTAGTGGCGGGACTGCACAAGCCCTCAAAAATGCTGGACTGCCAGTCACCAAAGTTGCTGACTACACTGGCTCCCCAGAAATTTTGGGGGGACGAGTGAAAACCCTGCACCCACGAATTCACGGTGGCATTCTCGCACGTCGAGATGTCCCCCAAGATGTCACAGATTTAACAGAGCAGGGAATTCGCCCCATCGATTTAGTGGTTGTCAACCTTTATCCATTCGAGCAAACCATTGCTAAACCAGGGGTGACACTGGCAGATGCGATCGAGCAGATCGACATCGGCGGTCCCGCAATGCTCAGAGCTTCTGCTAAAAACTATGCTCACTTGACCGTTCTGTGCAACCCAGCTCAGTACGATGATTACTTGCAGGAATTGCGGCAGCATGGGGGAGAAGCAACCTTAGCGTTTCGCCAAACTTGTGCTCTGGCTGCTTTCAATCATACGGCAACCTACGATCGCGCGATCGCGACCTATCTCAGTCAACAATCTGCGGGAGAAACCAGCAGCGAAGCAACCTTACCACAACAGTTCCTCCTCTCAGGTCAGCAATTGCAATCTCTCCGCTACGGCGAAAATCCTCACCAACCAGCCGGCTGGTATCAAACAGGAGCAACTCCTAGTGGCTGGGCTGTTAGTAAGATTCTCCAAGGAAAAGAATTAAGTTACAACAACTTAGTGGATTTAGAAGCAGCTCGGCGGCTTATTGTTGAATTTGCAGATACTCCCGCAGCAGCCATTATTAAACATACAAATCCCTGCGGCGTAGCCTTAGGAGCCACCCTGTCCGAAGCGTATCAAAAAGCCTTTGATGCCGACTCAGTTTCTGCCTTTGGTGGGATTGTTGCCCTGAGTCGCCCCATTGATGCAGCCACCGCCACCGCCTTAACGAAGACCTTTCTAGAATGCGTTGTCGCTCCTGATTGTGAACCAGAAGCCCAAGAAATTCTCAAAACCAAATCAAAAGTACGGGTTTTGACTCTGCCAGATTTAAGCACTGGACCGCAACAAACTGTTAAAGTAATTGCAGGTGGCTTTCTGATCCAACAATCAGATGATGTAGTAGAAGCAACGAATCAATGGCGAATTGTCACGGAGAAGCAACCCTCACCGGAACAGTTAGAAGAGCTGTTATTTGCCTGGAAAGTCGCTAAGCACGTTAAATCCAATGCCATTGTCGTGACGCGCAATCGCACCACCTTAGGCATTGGTGCAGGGCAAATGAATCGCGTTGGTTCGGTGAAAATTGCCTTGGAACAAGCCGGCGAAAACAGCAAGGGTGCAGTGCTTGCCAGTGACGGTTTCTTCCCCTTCGATGACTCAGTCAGGACAGCCGCAGCCGCAGGAATTGTCGCGATCGCCCAACCCGGAGGCAGTATGCGCGATCAAGATTCCATCAAAGCTGCCAATGAACTAGGACTGGTAATGGTATTAACCGACATCCGCCACTTCTTACATTAAGTCACCCCGCTAATTGCTAATTGCCTCCTAAAAAGCATTAGCAATTAGCAACTAACCACCCCCTAGCAACCCCTCAATAAATGCTTATGGTATCTACTCCCCAACAACTTCAGGCAAAAGAGGTAAAAGTAAAAGTCCTCCTGAGTGGAGGGCATCACTATACCCTGACGCTTCCTTCCAATTCACCCCTACTCCTGAACCTGTTAAAAGTTTTAGTAGTACGAACTCAGCAAACACCAACTTTTTCTACCCTCTTTCAAATTCCCATAGACGACGGCCATTCTACGCTCTGTTTTCCCAGCGATCAGCTCATTGGCATCGTCACCGATCCCCCGATTTACGTACAGCAACAGGAAGCAAAATCACCGGTAGAAGTTCCCCAGGAAACCCAACCTGCGATCGTCGAAACTCCCAGGGACATGCCACCCGCGATCAAAACTCCCGCACCTCCCAATCCTCAGAATGAATTAATCTCTAGCTATGCTCAAATAGACAACTTCCTTACCCAAGCAGAACTCAAACGACTGCTTGACTACGTCTTCGAGCAAGAATCAGCTTTTGTACCAACTAGTACCTCAACGAATGATAGTAGCTATCGCCGTTCAATGGTACTCCATTCCTTCCCTGAATTCTCAGACTTGATGCTCGATCGCGTTAAAGCAGTGCTCCCTGAAGCCCTAGCGAAATTAAACCTACCTACCTTTCGCGTCGGCGACATTGAAGCACAGCTCACCATGCACAATGATGGGAATTATTACAGACTTCATAATGATAATGGTTCTCCTGACACCGCTAACCGCTTCTTCACCTATGTTTACTATTTTTACCGAGAACCCAAAGGATTTTCTGGGGGTGAACTTCGACTTTATGACACCAAAATCGAAAACAACTACTATGTTGCCGCTGAAACCTTTAGAGATATTGAACCTCGTAACAATAGCGTGATCTTTTTCCTCAGCCGCTATATGCACGAAGTCTTACCCGTTAGGTGTCCTTCCAAAGCGTTTGCCGACAGTCGCTTTACAATTAATGGTTGGGTACGTCGCTTAGATTAGTACCAAACCTCAGTTTCTGTAGCTTGAAACCATAACGGGTTATCCCCTCAAATTCTGAGCACTGTCAAAATTAAAATTCTCCTTTCAGGAAGGGCTCAGTACGCCCTAGCATTTTCGTTGCAACGCACCGCTGTCGTTGAGCGCTCACAGCATCAAAATGGTGGGTTTACCAGGTGATTTCAAATTTCTTTGAATCCAGGGTGTACTACTTTTTGCGAGTTGAGCCAAGACTTCGTTCCTCTCTCAACTAAACCGACTCTCAGGGTGCAAAGAGTCGATTCTGTTCAAACAAACTCTTTTAAAACTGTAGTTCCTCACACCAACAAGATCGTATTTTTTTAAGTCAATACTGCCAGGAAGCTTTGCCACTCGCTTGCCCTTCTCCAATCTTTGCTGAAAGTCAATTTAATCAAGAATTAGTTCAAGAAATCAGAACTGCCACAAGTGTAAATTATCCTTCATCCTACACTGAGTTTAAAGCTTACCTAAATGTTAGTTATTTATCTCCAATTCTGGATAGAAAGAATCGTCCTTGCACTTTATACTGGTTCCCAACTCCTCCCTCCTGAAGACAACCTGAGTTCTACACCTTGGTGGCGAATGATGGTTTTCTTGCAAAGTCAAATGGTTAAAAATAAACACTATCAATGGGCTTTATTCGGCGATTCAATTTCAGCTCAAATTGGCAACTGTTATGGAAAAGACTTCTTTAATTTTGCCATTAGTGGGATGAGTTTAGTCTCTCTCCGAGCGCAACTAAAAGCCTTAAACCAAGTTAAGGTTCGATGGGAGCGAGCCATTATTGCAATGGGGACTAATGATGCTTGGTATGGAATTAGTGATGAGAATTTTCTGGCTTTAATGAAAGAAATTATTACGCTTTTACGAATCAAGGGAACTGCCGAAATCATTTTAATTCCTGCTTTTTATTCAAGCCTTGCTGCCAGCATCAATCCTTTGCAAGCCGCTCCGTTGAAACGAGTGATAGAAATTAATCACTTACTTGAGCAAGTCGCTCGACTCGAAAATTTGCCTTGGGAATCGGAAGGGCTTTTAGCACTCTACCATGACAAAGTTTTAAAGTATGACTTTACGAATGATGGCGTGCATTTAAATCGAGAGGGGTGCAAAATTTATCAAGACTTTTTATTTAATCTGATCGGCAAGTATGAAGGGCAAAGAAACCCGTTAGAGACTTAATTGCTAATCTCAGAGTGGTAGGAGTCTGAATCAGTTTTTTCCAACTGTTATGCTTAACTGTCCCCTTTTCTCTTTCCCATCAATCTTACTCAATGGCTCCTGCTTGTTGCAGCAGTTGTACTATATCGGAGTAATCATTCACTTCAGCAAACATCAAAGCAGTATAACCGCCTTGATTTTTCTGATGGAGATCGGCACCTGCCTCAATTAACATTTGGAGACAATGAACGTGCCCCCGATGAGCCGCCCACATTAATGCAGTTGAACCAACTTCATCTTGTAAATTGGGATTTGCTCCCTGATTTAATAACAGTTGCAGGATGCCACGATAACCGCGATCGGCTGCTTTCATCAAAGCGGTTTTTCCTCTGGCAGCAGGAACATTGGGATCGGCTCCCGCATCCAGCAATGTCTTCACCAGTTCGCTATAGCCTTCAAACGCTGCAACAGTGAGAGCAGTATCTCCTTCTTGATTCGCTAAATCTGGATTCGCTCCCTTTTTTAATAAGAGTTGCATCAGGGGAATATAACCACGCTCGGCCGCTTTCATCAAAGCGGTTTTTCCTTTTTCTCCAGGGATATTAGGATCGGCTCCCGCATCCAGCAAAATTTTGACCGTTTCGCTATGTCCTTGGGCAGTTGCTAAAGTCAGAGCTGTTTCATTAAAGTTTTTCGCGTTGATGAATGTTGCCAGATTTTCAGGTGCTATTTTCTGTAGCAAAGCTGCAACAATAGCACTGTGACCGTGAATCGCAGCAACTAATAAAGGTGTATCTCCTAATCGGTTTCGAGCTTGGATGTTCGCGCCGCGATTAAGCAGCATCGTCACCACATCGGTATAGCCTTCAACCACGGCCAAGTTTAAGGCAGTCTCATTATCTTTATCTTTGGCATTAATATCAGCACCAGCGTCAAGTAAGAGAGAGGCGATCGCCCCATTTCCCCCCGCCGTCGCCGCCATTAAAGCGGTACTACCCTCCCGGTTTTTCGCATTCACCTCTGCACCAGCGCCGATCAACGTTTGCACAATTTCCAGATGACCAAAATCTGCCGCCAACGTTAAGGCCGTTTCACCTTCTTTGTCGCGAGCATTAATCTCTGCGCCAGCGGCTAATAAGGCCTGCACGACTTCCAAATATCCAGACCTCGCCGCCTGCATTAACAAGGTTCGACCATCGAGATTTTTCACCTTGGCATCAGCACCGCAAGCGAGTAACACTCGGACAATTTCAGCGTGTCCTTGACCAACGGCGAGCACGAGGGCTGTATTATCGGCCGTTGCTCCTGCTTCTAGCAACGCTTCCATCACGCTAGTATGACCTTGTAACGAGGCGACCTTGAGAGCTGTATCTCCATCTCGATCTTTGGCATTGGGATCGGCACCTGCTTCCAGCAACAGTCGCGCGATCGCCACCTCACCCTTGAGAGCCGCCACCATCAGTGCCGTACTGCCATCATCATTCTGAGCATTAATCTCAGCCCCCCGATGAATCAACAGTCGTACTGTATCCACTTGCTTGTGAGCCGCCGCCAGCATCAGCGCCGTCACCCCGAATTGCTTGCGGGCTAGATTGGGATCGGCACCTTTATCAAGGAGCAGGCGTACAATTTCGGTATATCCTTTCTGGGCCGCAAACATCAATGCTGTCGTGCCGTTTGAGTCTTTGGCATTGGCATTGAGGCCTTTAGCGAGTAAGGCTTGCACATTCATGATACTGCCACTCTTCGCGGCCTGGATTAACAAAGCATCTTGTTTTGCAGAACCCATAATTCCCTCATATCCCGTCTCATCCCGTCTTGTTTGTACCATCCCTTGAGACTGCCTGACTGCTATGCTAAGTTTTATGAAGTTTTTTGCCAATCCTCAGAACCATGACGAGTCTCGCAATTCCGGAGTCAGTTAAAGTTTGGCTCCAATTCGTCCACCCAGCTTTGATGTGGGTACTGCTAGCGGTCGCATTTTATGCTCTCTATCTCGGCATCCAAGTCCAGCGGACGAGAAACGCCCAGGGCGAGCTCAAGAAAGAGCTGATTAAAGGCAAGTTCAACATTAAGCACTATCAAATTGGCTCCATTTTGTTAGCTGTAATGGTAATCAACACCTTAATCGGCCTGGGCGTTACCTATCTCAACAACGGCAAGCTCTTCGTTGCTCCCCACCTCCTCGCCGGATTAGGGATGACAGGAATCATTGCTAGCGCTGCTGCCCTTTCTCCTTATATGCAGAAAGGTCAAGATTGGGCGAGAGTGAGTCATATTGTGCTCAATGTTATTCTGATCGGACTCTTCCTCTGGCAAGCAGTGACAGGAGTAGAAATTCTACAACGCATTATCAGCAAAATGTAGGAATTAGGGAATGGGGAATTAGTGAGTTGCATCAATCGTACTACCAGCTAATTTCCCAGCCTTGATGCTAAATAATTACAGGAGAAAGCAAGGCTGCTGGTTTCCATATCCGAGCTAAAATCCTTTTTTTTAGCAGAAATTCTATTTCCTCTGGGTTGCTAAACATAATCTGCTCCCGATAAAACTCTCCCAGTTTTTCAGCCCCTCCTGAGCAAAAAATATCTCTTGACTTTGTATGAAACGTCACCGGGATTTTAGTTTCTCCAAACCAGTAATCTGAAAAGCGACCCAGCTGCTCATACTTGCGGTAATAAAATCCAAACCCACAATTAATATAATGAAGGATTACAGGGCAACTCGTGCTGTGCAGCGTGTCGGGGTGAGACTCAACTTTCGCAAACTCGTGAACACCACTCGGTAGTAACCCAGGCACAACCCGCGCCGCTGCTTTACCATTTCCGTAACCTAAAAAATAACCCTGTCTCTGAGAAAATTTGTAGTATTCCTCTGGTAATGGATAAGGCAACAAATGGCCATGCTTCTTAAATAATGTTACTTCTTTAAAATAATCTTTAATTTCAAAAGTTTCGGGAACTCCTTCAAAATTCCGATAAATGACTTGACCCACGCTATAGGGAATAAAATCAAAGTGTTCAGCCACTGATTCCTGGGTATAAAATAGCTCATCCCCGTCAATGTGAACGATCCAATCCATCCCCATTGCTAATGCTAAGTTAATGGCAGTTTCAGCATTGAGAATTTGTCTCGCCATAACTTCCTGAGAGGCGTGTTGAGACAGATTGTCGTAGAGTTGATTGTCCTTTTGCTGAAATCGTAACGATTCATCGCAAGGAATTGCACTAACATTCGGAAATTTTTGAGCAATTTTTAGCGCTGGATCGTCAGGAAGATCGAAAAAAAGAAAAATATGAGCAATGCCAATTTTGAGATGGTAGCGAATAAAAGACTCAATGGTATTTCCTGGGTCTCTCACCGTCGAAACAATACAAACTTTTGCACTCATAATCACTGGTAATTGATAACAGACGGTTCCTCTGGAGGTAGGAAAAGGGGAAAAGGCAGAACTGATTCAGACTCCTCAAACCCGACAGGGGTTTAAAATTCTTCTAAATAGAACGAGGCTGCGCTTGTGAGCGATCGGAAGACAACTGCTTTCACAAGGAATTAATTCCCAAATGGGAAAGCACAGTTATGAAACAGCCCTGCTCTTTTTTACCCTTTACTATTCCCTGTTCCAAAGTACCCTAAAATCCCTATTTTTTATGAATCTTTTTTGGGAAAGGGATGCCTAAGGAGTCGTGAAAGGCAAGCTGAGTTTTGTAAGTCAAGCGACGGTTCACTTGACGCACAATTTTCGTTAATAGACTATCGCCGGTCTTCTGAATCATAGACTTAGACAAAGCTCGCCGAATAAACTTCGGAAAATAAAGTCCTACCGCTAAATCTAAGTGCCACTGAGCACTTGTGATCGTCGCAGGCAGCTGAGACCGCTCGAATGGCGATAGTTCAGTCGTAAACTCTTCCAGAGGTACTTCCACTAATTTCATCGTTGATCGAAAATCTACCTCATAGCCAGGGGCGGTATAGTTGGGTATCGGAATCGTTCTGATCTGGTAGAACCCTTGTTCGTCAGGTGGTAACAACTCTAACCCAATTCTTACTTCCACTAGATAGCCAAACGAGCCAAAACGACCAATTAATAGATCGTAGCCATTTTCTCCAAGGGGCTCTGCCTTCATCGGGAGCGCACAATGAGTGAACCAAGCGCGGTGGTTATTCAAATGCTGAGCCACCGTCTGAGCATCCGCATACATTTCCATGCTGTCTTCAAAATGACAGCGAAACCAAGTTTGCTCAGCTTCCTCTAGGACATCTGCCTCTGCACCTTCCGCTTCGGGGAGAGCGGATGCGTCTTCCCAAACTTCTTCAGAAATGTCCAGAGCTTGATGTTCAGGGGAATCCTGCTGCATAATGTGCTCTCCTGTCATAGATGCGGTTTGTCGATGTTGTTAAAGCTGCTGTTAGAGGGGTTTAATCCATACAATTAAGTAGGTGGAAATTTGCATTTTGCACTCAAAATTTGACCTTCACTCAGCATAGCGCGAGATATGAAAGCATTTGTAGCAGGGGCAACGGGTCAAACCGGCCGCCGAATTGTACAAGAATTGGTCAACCGCAATATTCCGGTCCGCGCCTTGGTGCGGAATGTGCAGACGGCACGGGAGATTCTGCCTCCGCAGGTGGAGTTAGTGGCGGGGGATGTGTTGAATCGCCAGGGTTTGGCAACAGCGATCGCAGATAGCACGGTGTTACTGTGCGCCACAGGGGCCGCCCCTAGCTTGAATCCCACAGGGCCCTATCAGGTGGATTATGAAGGGACTAAGAATTTAGTGGATGCTGCCAAAGCGAAGGGGATTGAGCATTTTGTGTTGGTGTCTTCTTTGTGCGTGTCTAATTTTTTCCACCCACTGAATTTGTTCTGGCTGATTTTGGTGTGGAAGAAGCAAGCAGAGGAGTACCTACAACAAAGCGGTTTGACTTATACGATTGTCCGGCCAGGTGGTCTCAAAAATGAGGACAACACCGATGCGATCGTGATGGAGTCGGCGGATAAACTGTTTGACGGTAGTATTCCTCGCACTAAAGTCGCTCAAGTCTGCGTAGAAGCGCTGTTTCAACCAGCGGCTCGCAATCAAGTGGTGGAAGTGGTGGCGAAGGCGCAAGCACCTCAGAAGAATTTTGAGCAGTTGTTTGCTGGTGTTGCTTAAGTTAAAAATAGGTTTCGGGGTTGGGGTTTGGGGTGAGAATAACTGCCCTGATCCCTAACTCTAGATCGTGAGGCAGTTTCCCCGTCGTTGTTTGATGTCCTCCGAGCGTTGAGGATGGTTTCCTGAGGCGATCGCTCTGAAGTGCGAATCAGGAACTCACTTACAAGTATTTGTAGTAAGAGAGTAATCTTTTAATAAGCAGATCTGAGAGCATTCAAGTGCTGGCGAACAACCTGTTTTCCTTCAGGACTTGAGTGTTTTTCAGGTGTACCTGAAACCAGAGGAAGTAGAGATGGTCAGAGTTACAGCTAGGGCGATCCACCGGAAAAAAGCGGGTTTACTGCGGCGATCGGAGATTCAAATTCTTAAACGCCTCGTCTTAGGTGGCTTTAGTGTCCTTCTTCTCGCATTCTTACTTCTGAGTTGGCACGGTACTGGGGAATTGCAGCAAGAGTCAACGGTTGAACGTCAATGGCCCCCCTTGGTGATGAAAGGCGGCGATCCTTATATTCGGACGTTGATGCGAACCATCTCGGCGAGTGAGTCGAATGTTTCTGAACCTTACTTTGTGGTCTATGGTGGAGAGTATGTCTCGGATTTAAGCCACCATCCGAATCGGTGTGTGAGAATTACCGCTGGCCCGAACCAGGGGCGATGTAGTACGGCGGCGGGACGGTATCAGTTTTTGAGTTCGACTTGGGTAGAAAAGGCAAAACGCTACCACCCCAAGCCGTTGCGATTTATGTTTTGGGAGGAGTACAGTTTTGAGCCAGAATATCAGGATGCAGTGGTTTATGCTTGGCTGAGCGATCGTCAATTTTGGAAAGCGGATATTTCAGGGTTATTAAGGCAGGGGAAGTTAAAGGAAGTTTTGCGGTTACTTTCCGGTACTTGGACAAGTCTCGGATATGGCATTGAAAACAATTCAATGACAGGCGCTTTGCCAGAGATTTATCAGAAAATTCTCAAAGAAGAACTGCGGACCACGAATGCTGAAGAGTCGTGACTAAGGTTTCAAATGAACATCAGCTTTTCCTGGCCTTCAATCTGGGTCAGTGGATTTAAAGTCAAAGCTTTTACTCGGTGAGTTTGTTTTTGACCCTATTCAGTAAAAATTACCGATGACATAAAATTCGGTCGCATCGGCATTGTCAAAGAAAAGGAATCCTTGAGGTTTATTCAGGGTCATAATTGAGAAAATCATCGTTTCCCCATCGTCCCTTCCCCTTTTTTCCCTCATGCCGATGCAACCGACATGAATATGGGGCATCCTAGCCCTTACTGAAAGTCGTAAAAAATCTCAGGTGGAACTAGACCGAGTTACCTCTTGATTTTTGTAACCTCATAGGCTAAAGTGGGCTAGAGTTTAACAGTCACTCAGGTTTAGAAAAGTTAAAATACATAACAAATCGCTAGAGAAAAAGAAAGCTCGTCAAGATCTCACCCACCATTTCTTCTAAGAAAGATGGTGTATGACCGCGTTTGATCGGTCGGAAACTTTTGACCGCCCTGCTCTAGCTGAGTCGGTAGGAAAACCTCAAAGCAAGTCGGTGCAAAAGGTTCACAATATCAAAGTCTCTTGCCTTTCGCCCTCTGCCTGACTGTTCAGTATCCATAACAGCTTATTGGGTTTAGTCAGCGCCTCAGAAGCCTTCCGCACAAATTCTGGGATGTTTCAGGCACAGCCTATCAACTTATTAACAGAGAATATCAGCTATGAATCGGCTACCTTTTTCTGGAGAAAGCAGTGTATCAACCCTAGACATCCAATCAGTTTATAAGCAATACAAGCCTTTTATTTGGATTATACTATTAGGCATCAGTCTGCGCCTGTTATGGGCTTTGGCAGTTCCCGTTGTTCCGCTTTCCGATAGCCTTGCTTATGATACCTTTGCCAAAAATTTAGCAACAGGTCAAGGGTATGGATGGGATAGCTCTTCTCTAACTGCTTACTGGCCCGTGGGTACTGCTTTTATCTATTCACTATTGTATCGAATATTGGGTCATACTTATTGGCCAATTGTTGTTTTAAATCTGATCTTGGCTGGGGCGATTGTTGGAGTTTCAATGGCTTTAGCTGCAATTTGGTTTAATCAAAAAATTGCACTTTTAACCGGCTTATTATTAGCTCTGTGGCCAAGCCAAATCCAATTTACAACGGTATTAGCCAGCGAGCTACCCTTTAGTGCTCTGATGATGGTGGCGTTGTTACTTTGGGAGACGGAGGCAATCACGCTGCGATCGCGAGCAATTGGGGTAGGGGTCCTCATGGCAGCAGCCAGTTACATGCGCCCCACTGCCATGCTCCTGCCGATTCTCTTCTTATTTTTCCGCGTTTTGAAGACAAAAGAGATATTTAAAACTGTGACTGCTACTTTAATTATCTTGTTAATTATGGCAGTTTTAATTGCACCTTGGTCTATTCGCAATACCAAGCTTTATGGACAATTCGTGACCATTTCCACCAATGGCGGGGCGAACCTCTGGATGGGAAATAATCCCAATTCAGAAGGGGGTTATATGGACTTACCGCCAGAAGTTGCGGGGATGAATGAAGCGCAGCGAGATAAACATTTGAAGGCAATTGCTGTCGCCCATATCAAAGAAAAACCTTTCCTCTTTCTTTACCGATGTGTCAAACGACTCATCGAGACTCATAGCCGAGAAAGTATCGGGATTGCTTGGAATCAGCAAGGATTAATCCAGCGATATGGAACCGGTATCTTGTTACCTCTCAAAATCCTTAATCAACTCTATTGGCTAGCGATGTTATCCCTGGGTTTAATCGGCATTATTCTTTTAGGCAAACAGCGTGGGTGGCTGATGGCGATCGCCCATCCAGTTGTCGTCATCTGGGGATATTTTGCTGCGATTCATGCTATTGTTGTCGCTCAAGACCGCTACCATTTTCCCAGTATTCCCATGATTGCGATCCTGGCTGCCTTTACCATTGTCACCTGGCTAGGAACACGGCAAAAAGTACAGAACGTTAACCAAGCACCTTAATTTGTGTTCACCGTTGACCCAAAGAAATTGACTTATGGAGCAGCTATCCTATTTATTAAAGGCTTTACGTCCCCGCCAGTGGACAAAAAACTTGATTGTTTTTGCAGCGCCACTGTTTGCCTTTAGCATTAGCCTTGAATCCTTCGCAGGGAGTTTGCTAGCTTTTTTCTTATTTTGTTGTGCCTCCAGCAGCTTCTACTTATTCAACGACATTGCCGATGTAGAGAGCGATCGCCAACATCCTGTTAAATGTAAGCGTCCCATTGCCTCAGGATTAGTGAGCATTCCCATCGCGATCGCAACGGCAGTCTGCCTCTTGGGAGTCGCACTGACCTTGGGGTTGCTGCGATCGCCTTACTTGGGTGCCTCAATTTTATCCTATGCCGTCTTACAAATCGCCTACAACCTCAAACTCAAACATAAGATCATTGTCGATATCCTTGCCATTGCAGCAGGCTTCGTACTCAGAGCCTATGCTGGTGCGGCTGCGACTGGAATTATTTTGTCTCCTTGGTTTCTGTTGTGTACCGGGTTACTCGCTTTATTTTTAGCCATTGAAAAACGGAAAGCCGAACTACGATTGCTACAACTGAAAGGCACTAAACCCCGTAGCGTCTTGTACCGCTATAGCCTACCTTTGCTAGTTCGTATGGAAGCGACCGTCACAACTGGTACAGTGATAACCTATGCGTTATGGAGTTCGGGTCCGAGAGTGCAAGGTGCATCGACGCCGTGGATGATGATAACATTACCGTTCGTCATCTACGGCATTTTTCGGTATCAATTTCTGAGCGATCCTGAGGAAATTAGTCGCAGAAATGACACGAAAGATGAAAAAGGTGGCCGTACTGAGCGACCGGAAGAAATCTTATTAAAAGATCTGCCAATCCTTCTCAACGTGATGAGTTGGGTGTTTACCGTTTTTCTGATTCTGTTTCTCAAACAACAAGGATTGATTGAATAAAACCCGCGACAATTTTGATAAAAAATTCATGAAACGTTACTTTCCTCAGCGAGCTTATACTCTAGCTTCCATCGAAACTGACTTTTTGAAAAACCAGGGCATTCAAGGGGTAATTTTAGACTTAGATAACACGGTTGTTTCTGAAGATGACCGTTATGTTTCTCCGAATGCTGAAGCTTGGATCGCAGCAGCAAAACGAACAGGAATTCAATTTTTTATTCTTTCTAATGGCAAGCGCCGCTATCGAGTTAACACTTGGTCGGAACGCTTAGGAATCCCAGCCATTAACCCAGCACGGAAACCCTTTCCTCCTGCCTTCCGCAAAGCTTTAAAATATATGCAGCTCACTCCGAAACAAGTAGTGGTGATTGGTGATAGCCTGCATACAGATCGATTAGGAGCTTGGCTGATCGGTTGCCCTTTCATTCAGGTTGCTTCTCTTCCCCATCCTCCCCGTTGGTGGGAGAGGCTATTTGGAAAGTGGGTACAGATTCCCTATCCCTCTCATTATCCCTTATGGCCATTGGATGCGGTTAAAAACTATGAAGAAGTGTAGGTTGTTTGGATGATTCATCAAGTTTTCATTGCTGTACTGATTTTGCTAACAGTGGGCTTTAATACCATTGCACAAACTTTCTTGAAATTGGGATCAAATCAAAATCCCCTGAATGTTTATTTGTTAGGAGGGTTGGTTGCTTATGGCTTCAGTACCGTTTTTTATATCGTGGCTTTAGGTAAGTTAAATTTATCTTTTGTTTATCCAGTGGTGATTGGATTAACGGTGATTGCTGCTACCATTGTCGGCTCAATTATATTTCGAGAAAAAGTCTCTATGCTTCAGTGGATAGGGATAGGATTGATGCTGAGTGGCATCTCAGCGATTACTTTAGGAAAAACAAGTTAGTTTTCTAAAAAAAAGGAAAGGGCAACCAATAAAGTTTTCCATTTCCTTCTCAAGAGTTCTGATTTTCTATTTTCAGTTCCTGATTTCCTTAACAGTTTCATTCTCAATCAAGGCTGTAATTCTTGTAATTGTGATAAATGTTTGGGGCAGAAAGAAGCAATACCCACTGCAATTACTTTGCCAGTGTAGAGGGCTGTAGTTTCTAATTTCTCCCTTGGCAATCCTTCTTTAGCAAGAGATTGGGAAACCTGAGCAGCAAATGCTTGAATGGAAGTGCCAGCATCGAGTTGAGTGCAAGCATTGCGGGCAAGTTGTAGCGCTCTAGTATTTCCTCTCTGTTGATGAATAGCTACTTCTGCCGGTGTTAGCGATGATTGTAAAAGTGTGTCAAATTCCTCCGCTTGTGCTGGAGTGCTAGCTAATGTGACACTAACCATCATTAAGCCTGCGATAGATTTTTTCCACATCGGTTTACGCCTCAAAAAGCTTACCCTTAGCCTATCATACCAAATCCGATTGTAAAAGACTACCAACGCTTAACCCCAAGTCTGAAATGAATCAGGCATTCACTCTGATTTCCCTGCGATAAATTGACCCCCTTGAGCAACTTAACTTGGTAATAGCCTTGCAGCCAAAATAGCTGACTGGTTAGCGTCACGACCGTTGAATCAATTGGAAACAGCATCTGTGCTGCGGCAGGTTTCTGTCGCTTCACTCGCTCAATTAACTGAGCATAAGTTCGACGAAAGTATTGGTCTTCTCTCGGATTGCAGGCTTGAGAACAGGTAGATAGACTGACCAAAATCCCGGCATAATTTAACCGATCAAATAAGTCCCTTATCCTAGTCAAACCCCGATCCAACCCGAAGGTTAGCGAGATTTCAAAGAATAAGCGTGAGTTCAAGACTGGGTAATTATGCGGGCAAAGCTGCTTCAAGATTGATTTGACAAACTGCGGAAATGCGGTTAACGTGAGACATCATTTTTTTCAATTTGGGGACAGCATACCGTATTCTGTCCCCTTGTTTCCGTCGCTTAATCTATCTTTCAACACTGCTGGAATAATACATTACTGCTTTGGGCGAACGTCTCAGGCTTTTCTATCTTGAAGGAGCAAGCAAGATAGTAGGATCTTGAACGACCAAACACTGCGAGAGCGATCGCTCCAAACAAGAATGCTGAACTCACACCTCGGGCAACTCTTGTAAAATCTCTTCTACAGTTACCTTCAACGGAGGCAAATTATTCTGTACGAGCGATCGCCTTCGATTGGTACTCAATCGCCTCTCTTCTCTGCATTCAAGCAGTCTAAAAAAGCACAATTTATTAGGGGCTAGTATCGAGAGGTGTTTTAAGTTTCAGCTTAACATTGGTTCCTTTTTTAAGGACAACTTCACCCCCAGGACTAGACAAGACATAAGCCGCTGCTGCTGCACCCCCAGCTACAGCACCATACTTGACTTTCGCTTTATTGCCGAGGAAATGACCGGTCACTGCTCCAGCTAAAATAAGGCCAGCATTCTGAACAAATTTGCCTTTGGTTTTTGTTTCTACCTCAGTATTCACTAAAGTAACATCAATGGGATAAGCTGAGCCATTTGCGAGTTGAATATCATCAAAAACTAGATGCAAACTCGCTTTTTTACCTTTAGCTGCTTTGACAACATCTTCCAGATGTCCTTGTATCACGGCATCTTTAAGAATTTTATTGCCTCCTTTGACTCGCAAAGTAAAACGCTCGTTGTCGCGGTTTTTACCCGTGGACAAATCTTGTTGGAGAGTGGTATCAAAACTGGTTCCAGCAGGGACGGCCGCTTGCTGGTTTTTAACCTGGCTGGACGTGGGGCTGCTTTCCTTAGATACGCGATTTGGGCTTTGATTAGCCGGAGCAGGAGTGTTTCCGAGTGGAGCGCTTGACTTCTGACAAGCAACAGTGCTGCTGAGTAATACGGCACCCAATAGTAAGGGCATTAACTTTTTCATCGTTGGTTTCTTCGATTCAATAAGCTATCACAATCAGATTAAGCTAAAATTAGCAACGCTAACAGATCGGAAAATAAAGCTTCTACTCCGAAGCAGAATTGATCCAAAGAACGGCACTCGCTACCAAAACTGTCATAACAGTAAATCAGAGAGTCCTGGCAAGCAGATAACGTATTCTTGATGGGGATAAAGCAGTGGTGTCTTGATTCAGCGGCATTCGCGATCGCTCCAACATCGCCCATTTTGGGGAAACTAAACCCAAACCAAAACCCCACAGAGCCTCCATACCCCGGGACAACCCCGATGGCTCTCGGTCATTGCTTCCGCAGCCAGATGCCCGACACCCATGACAAATGACATTTCTAAAACCCAGGTGGGCGTTGAAAAAAACCAGTTACTTGAGTTAATTTTTCTGCAATCTCTAGCAGTTTCAGATCGCTTCCGCGCCGTCCCACCACTTGCACACCAATGGGTAGTCCTTCTTGTGACTGTGTAAAGGGCAGCACTACAGCAGGGTTGCCAGTTAAATTGAAAATAGTTACGTAAGCGCCTATTGTGGTCAAATAAGAGAACTCGCGACCATCCACCTCAATGGGTTCTCCTGGTTGACGGTGGGTAAAAGCAGGCACAGGCACCACTGGACACAGCCAAGCATCCCAATTAGATAAGAAACTTTCGAGATCGGCAATCAGAATATCGCGCTTAATAAGGGCGGTGACATATCGTTGTTGCTGTTGAATCTGCGTCAAGTCAGGCTGGGATAAACCCAATTCAAAATTATAAATATCGAGGTAAGTATCGCGTACTGCATTGCTATCAAAATTTGGCGGCTCGTTGTGTTGCTCTACACAGCATCCTAGCTCTGTCAGGGATGATGCTAATGTTTCTAGAGCAGCTTTGGTTTGAGCGGTGGCTGGAATCTCACCAAAACCTTCTGTCCAAGCGTAGCGGTACGATTGTAGTGGGGTGGCTGGGTTAACTTGTGTGGATATCGGTATTACTTCTGGCTGGTGGGGGTCTGGATCTTGAATCAACAACAGACACAATCGCAAGTCTTCTACAGAGCGGGCAAGAGGCCCTATGGTTTGTAAGTGGTGGATAGTTTTAGGTGTTCCTGGTAATTCTGGAATATGCCCAAATGTTGATACGCGATGCTCGGTTGGTTTCAAGCCGAAAATACCACAGAAGTGAGCCGGAACGCGGATCGATCCACCAATATCACTACCAAGTTCAAGAGGGGATAATCCCGCAGCTATAGCACTTGCTCCACCCCCAGTGCTGCCGCCTGGTGTATATTTATGGTTCCAGGGGTTGTTTGTTCTACCAAACAGAGGACTGTTGGTCTGAAAGTTATCAGCGAGTTGGGGTGTATTCGTCTTGCCCAAAATAATTGCTCCAGCAGCGCGCAGTCGAGCGACGACGGTAGCATCTTGCTTTGGGACATAATTAGCTAAGGGTTGATAACTGCTGGTTGTGCGTAATCCTTTGGTTTCAAGAGTGTCTTTGATCGTGACGGGGACTCCATGTAAGAACCCCCAATTTTCTCCTTGAGCTAAGGCTCGATCTGCCGCTTTCGACTGTGTAATCGCATTTTCCGCATCCAGAGTCACAATCGCATTGAGTTCTGGGTTGTATTGAGCAATCTGACTCAAATAAGCTTCTATTACTTCGGTTGAAGAGACTTGGCGAATGCGGATTGCTTTTGCTAATTGATGAGCAGCTAAAAAAACTAAATCATTCATTTTACTTAACTAGATTGTGAGGGTATAAAACTATTTCTCATTCATAACTCAAAGGCTCCGTTTGGCTTACCCAATATTTAATTAAATCAGTTTTAGTAATTAATCCAACAGGAATCCTATTTTGTTCAACAATAATACCATTAGTTCCTGATAGAAGAACTCTATAAGCTTCAGAAACATCGACTTTTTCATCTAAACTTGGTAAAGGCTTACTCATAACAGACGCAACTTTTTCGCGAGCAAAATTAATCCTTTCATGCAGTAGTTTCATTAAAGCTGCTTCATTTAAACTGCCAATGATGTGATGGTTTTCAATCACTGGAACTTGTGAGATATTCAGTTTTTGCATCACTTCGATGACTTGACTCAATGTGTCCTGGGAATTCACAGAAACAAGTGAGGGAAAATCTTGCTTTTTGGCAAGTATTTCTTGAAGTTTTATGGTTCTTTTGGTTGGTTCTTCCCAAAAACCATTTTCCTGCATCCAGGTATCAGAATAGATTTTATTGATGTAGTTTCTCCCTGTATCTGCTAACAAAACTACAATTTGTTTCGGTTCTGATAATCTGGCTGCATATTTAAGGGCTGCTGCTACTGCTGTACCGCAAGAACCTCCCACCAATAAACCTTCTTCTCGCGCTAGACGGCGAGCCATATTAAAAGACTCGCGATCGCTAACTCTGACCATTTCATCTATTACTTGGCGGTTAAACGTCTTCGGAATAAAATCTTCACCAATTCCTTCAACCTTGTAAAGTTTGGGGGTGTCCCCCGAGAAGATTGACCCTTCTGGATCTGCACCAACAATGACTATATTGGGATTTTGTTCTTTCAAATATTTGCCAACTCCCGAAATTGTGCCACCGGTTCCCATCGCCGCAACAAAAACATCAAGTTTTCCATTACTATCTGACCAAATTTCTGGCCCAGTCGTTAAATAATGGGCTAACGGATTATTAGGATTAGCAAATTGATCCGGTCTATAAGCGCCTGATATTTCTTTAGTAAGTCTTTCTGCTACACCGTTGAAACTTTCTGGAGAGTCAGGTGGAACTGATGTCGGCGTAATTACTACTTCTGCTCCATAAGCTTTCAGTAAGTTAATTTTATCCTGGCTCATTTTATCCGGCATCACAAATATGCAGCGATATTTTTTAATCGCAGCGATTAGCGCTAGACCAACTCCCGTATTTCCTGCTGTTGCCTCAATTATTGTGCCACCGGGTTGTAATTTTCCTGCTTTCTCTGCGGCTTCAATCATGGATAGAGCTATTCTATCTTTCGTACTACCACCCGGATTGAGGGATTCTACCTTGCCATAAATTGTTGATTGAATTTCTTGACTAATACTATTAAATTTAATCAGGGGAGTTCGGCCAACTGCTTCTAGAATATTATTGTAAGTCGCCATCAGAATGTCTCTAGCTAGTATTTTATAAGATTGTATTGCAGTTTGATATTGGGAAAAAAACTTCAGACTAAACTCCACCGAAAGCTTTGGCAGTAGCGTGTTCTATAGCTGCTTTAAATTTCGGTAGGGCACGGGAAATCATGTCTGGGTTGGCAGTCAGAGAAATTCGGAAATAACCCGGTATTTCCTGGAGGGTCCCAGGGAAGACAAAAACACCGTGGCTGGCTAGCAATTCGGCAAAAGCACAATCGTCTGACCAAGGTGACTCTACTAACAAAAAGAAAGTCCCTTCAGGTATTTGTAACTTGTAACCCATTTCCTGGAGCGCCTTCACCATCCAATCGCGCTTGTGTTGTAGATGCGACCTATCGATGGTGAGTTGCTCTAAGTCAACGAGGGCATATTGCATCAAAGCACTGGGAAAACACCAACCAAAGGGACTGCCTTGCAGTGTACGAATTATGCGCCTGATTGATTCCCGTTCAGGCATTGTCGGTGCCAAGGCAATATAGCCGATGCGTTGACCTGGAGCCATCCAGACCTTACTGTAACCATAGATGAGGAAGGAAAACGGATAGAACTGGGTGGGACTCGGACAAGTTTGCCCGTCAAACACAATGCGGCTGAAGGTTTCATCGGAAATCAGGTAGATGGGTTTACCGTAGTGATTGGAGGCATGGGTGAGCAGATGGGCTAATTGTTGTAGGGTTGTTGCTGAAAAAATTTTGCCTGTGGGGTTGTGGGGTGAATTGATAACGATCGCTCTGGTACGTCCAGTTATAGCAGCCGCGATCGCATCAAGATCGAGATCAAAAGTAGTTGGATTGACTGCAACGCCCACCGGAACTGCACCAGCAACATGAATCATCCGCCTGTAGTTTAGCCAAGGTGGGGTGATGATAATGACCTCATCTCCGATTTCGGTCAGCATCTGAAGACAAATAGTCAGACTCATCAAACTACCGTTGGTCAGAAAAATATCTTCTGGTGCGACCGCGATCCCGCGTTGCCTCTTCAGACCTTCTGACACCGTGACTCGTGCTTGTGGAAGATTGTCTTTGTAACCGAACCAACTCTCATTTTGCGGTATGCTCCAGCGCTGAAGGGCTTCTACAAAGCCTGGTGGGGGCAGTTCGTGAGCGTCACCCTCAGTAAAATCAATGCTCCCCGGTTCATGCAAGCGATTCATGTAGTTTGCCTTAGCAAGGAGTTCACTGGGGGTCTGGGCTTGAATTGCCTTGAGCAGCCGGGACGAGATTATATGAGTTTTTATATCGGAATTCTCTTTAGTATCGGCTTCTTGTGCCTCCTGTGGCATTTTACTGGCTGGTTGGGTTGGCTCTGCCATCATATAAGGGTAATTTGACCTGCTTATGTTAATCATAATCGCTGTTAAGACTTACGCACTGAGTATCAAATTGCGTCATTCTCAGCATCGCATTAGCACAGTAGTTCCGCAGGCTCTAAAACCGAAATCCTCACCCACAACAGCTATCCCGCATTAGATGGCGGAATGTCCTGCACAGGTGGTGCAAAGATCGAGAGGTGGGGAACTGGGGACAAAAAATCGTAAGCAAAGTGAAAGGAATCGCGATCGCTGTACTAGCGCTGCTCGCCATTGGGTGTACTCCTCAGATAACTCCTCTGCTATCACCACTGCCTCCTCCTCAAGTTGCCCCGGCGAAACCGAAAGCTCAGAAGCCCGTTACCCAGCAGGTCGTATCTTCAGCCGCGAACAATTCGTTCGACCCTTACACCGCTATCGTTGTGTCAATCTTCCTGGGCGCGTTCATTGCTATAGCCAAGTATTGGGAAGTTCCAGTAATGCTTTTAGGTAGGGCTTGCTGAAGAAGGGGTAAAAGGGGGAAAGGGGTAAAAAGGGGAAAGGAGAGTCGGGACAAAAAGTGCAAAGGTTTTGAGGTCTAGCACCAGATTGGGGAGTGCTTGAGAGGACTTTTCAGGCCCTAAGGACCCTTGATGAATGCAGGTTGTAGCTTTTTTCAGCAAACCCTAGGTAGGTTTGGTTGTTTCCGGGAGCTATTACTTCCTGTTGTTGCATCATATCTTACTAGCCATTCTCAACAAGCTGGCGACCCTTGGTCGTTCAACATCAGATTATGCGATCGCATGATTGAAGGGAACAGCCGAGATACGGATATCGTATCTCGGCTCAATCTCAAATTTAAGTTAGATATAATAAGTTTGATGGGTACTTGAGTCGCAACTTAGACTCAATGACTGTGGCAATATCACTTGTTCTTCAATTGAAATCTATACCTCCACTATCGGAGCAGCGGAATCAATTAAGCAAGTGAATTCTCAAACCCCTGCAATTCAAAAAACTGCCCCAATGTAACGATGACTTGACTCAATAGCTTAATTCAAGGGAAATGAAATCATGTATCTTGGCTTAATTCTATGGTTTGGTATTACCGGGCTCGTTACTGTATTACTTTTAGTAGCGTCCATCCCCTCTCTATTAATTAGCTACCTGACCTTCCTTAAAGTAGGCTTAATCTGGAAATTATTTTTACTACCACTTGGTTGGTTGATTGGATTGGTAATAGGTTTCATCAGTTCAATCTTTATGAGCCAAGTAATATATAATGCTCAGATCTATTCGGGAAAGACTCCTTCAGAAATAAAAGCAATGAATGAGTCATCATCAGGTTCGATGGCTGAGGGAATAGGAAGTTTTATAATCCTGGTCATTGTGGGAATTATCATGGTTCCTCTTTGCTCTAATATTTCTACTTATCTAACAGCTAAATTATTTTTTTAGTGTCTAGCAAAACAGCTAAAATCGGGATAAAGTTGTTTATTGTATCATCAGGAAAGCGAGTAATAAAAAACAAGTATGTCTGTCATTGAAAAAAATCATCAAGGTGTGATTGTAGAGTGTTACACCGAAAAAAATCAACTGCGAGTTCGAGTAATCTCTCCTGGCTATAACCCGACCTGGAGGGTGCAATTTCCTAAACATCTTCGGACTCAAGGAACTCGTTACCTGGTAGAGGAAATCCGCCCCGTAAACAATAGATTTTATCGAGCTTGTGGTCAAATTACCCCCTACGATGGAGCCACTGAAAATTTTTTACTCACGACTCCCACCACATCAGAAGAATCGGTGACTCGGGAAGTCTTACTCCCATCCGTCGATTATACTAAACTTCACGACTTACTAGCGACACAACAATGGTTTGAGGCTGACCGAGAAACAGCCATCATTATGCTCCAAGTCGCTGGTCAGCAGCAACGGGGTTATTTATACTCAGACGATATCCAAAACTTTTCTTGCACTGAACTTTGCAGGCTTAATCAACTCTGGCTAGATTTTAGTAATGGGAGATTTGGCTTTAGCATTCAAAAGCAAATTTGGCTTTCTTGTGGTGGCAAGCCTGGGCTACATCAATGGACGAGCGAGGATTATGATGCCTATAAAAAATTTGCTGAACGTATTGGTTGGAGTCAAGGGGGGAATTTTTTCAAGTATCACGAACTAACTTTTAACTTGAGTGCGCCGGTTGGACATTTGCCTCTCTATTATTGGGTCAAAGCTGATAAAGAAGATAATGGTGCTTATCGCTATGGGTGCGATATTGCTTCTCTAGCATTTAGACTGGATAATTGTATCATTTAAATTTGTTCAAAACAAATAATGAACGAACACTTAGTAATCGAATATTCGCTAATTCGATAGAAGGGGAAAAAGGGGGAAAAGGGGGAAAGGGGAAAATGGCTGTACCTCACTCATCTGAGAAATGCTATAGATCTCATTAAAAATTAAATTTTCATCTCAGTTTGTTGCTGCAAGGAGAGAAGAACCATTCCTGCCACTGCAAAACCACTGCCAACCAGGAACGCCGCTTCTGGACTCACCGTTTGCCATAACCATCCTGCTAGTAAACTTGCAGGTAGCAGGGCAATTCCCACCAGTAAATTGAGAAACCCAAAAGCTGTACCTCGAAGATGCGCCGGTACTCGATCTGCTACCATTGCCAACAACACACCTTGAGTCATTCCCATGTATAGTCCATAAGTCGCAATCAATAGCCAAACTTGCCAAGGTGCTTGAGAAAACGCCAGACCGAGATAAATCAGAGCGTTTAAGCCCCAACCTAAAATTAGCAGCGTTTTACGGTTAATGCGATCGCTCAATATTCCCACTGGGTAAGCACTCAGAGCATAGCTAAGATTCATCACCACTAGAACAAGCGGAATGTGAGCGTCGGGAATCATGACTTGTTTTGCCTTTAGTTGCAAAAAGGCTTCACTGGAATTGCCCAGATTGAATAGCAATGCAGCGATCGCCAATCCCCAATAAGCACTACCCAAGCTTTTTAAGGCTTGCAAATTGAGTGGATTTGGGCGGCTCAAAGTATGATAAGGCTGTCGAGGCTCACGTATCCCTACAGCAAGACAGGTCACAGCTAAAATCCCAGGAATCAGTGCTACGGCGAAGATTAACCGGAAATGTTGACCTGCACTCAATAATCCAAATGCCACTAACGGACCTAAAAAAGCACCGATCGTATCAAGAGATTGGCGTAAACCATAGGCAGCACCCCGATTAGAAGCATCGGTTGAATCAGCTACCAGGGCATCTCTGGGCGCAACCCGAATCCCTTTGCCAATGCGATCGCCTACCCGTGCTAGCAGCACCCACAAGGGGCTACTGGCAACGATAAAGAGCGGTTTTACTGCGGTAGAAAGTCCGTAGCCAAAGACAGCTAACCCTTTGCGCCGTTGCCAATAGTCACTAATTGCTCCCGAAAATATTTTAAGAATTGATGCAGTTGCCTCTGCCAACCCTTCAATCAGACCAACTAACGCAACATCGGCACTCAGGGTTGAAACCAGGAATAGTGGCAACACCGCATGGATCATTTCACTACTGGTGTCGTTCAGTAAGCTGGTAAGACCCAAGATCCAAACGTTTCGGGGAACTTTTATCCGTGCTGACATGATGATTTAACAGAAAGGGTGCTTTGATAATCTCAGCCCACTGGCCGAAGTGAACCCTTGCTTCAGCAGATCCGGTGGCAGGATAGCCGATCGCAGCCACACTTGCCAGTATGACCAAAATCCATAAAAAAGTCATGATTGGCTTGAGGTAGACTGAAAGCGAAACAGGAATCGGACTCCGATTGCCCAGGCGATTGAAGCTGCCCAACCCGCTAAAATATCGCTGGGGTAATGCACCCCCAGGTATAACCGAGTCCAGGCGATCGCCACAACAAAGATTCCTCCCACGATTGCCACTAACCAGCACCAACGACTTCCCCAGGTGAGAATTATGAGTGCTATAACCAGCGTCATACTTGCCATAGCATGACCACTGGGAAACCCGTAATCCAGTTCAGGCGCGGGAGATTGCCAGAGGTCAGGTCGAACCCGATGCAGCAGTAGTTTGGTGGTGCGGTTGATGACTGCACTCCCTAATAGAGTGACCAGGAAATAGCTTAACGGGTACCAATGGCGTTGCAGTAATAGAATCAGGGAGATGACGAGCGCCAGGGGAACAACCCCCCAAAATACTCCAAATTTTGTTAATGTCCTCGCAAAGGTATCTAGTTGCGGGGTCGCTGTGGAGTGAATAGTGAGCAGAATCGGGACATCCCAGGAAAAGCCGCTATCATTTTTCCAAACCTTCTCAGCTAACTCTCCAAACAACTGAAACGGCAGAAATACGCCGAGCAGCAGCAACAAGAGTCTGGCACGATAGGCAATTAGCCAATGCTTGAGAACGGTAAGAAATGATTGGAGATGATGCCAAAAACTAATATTAAACATCTTTACAAACAGCTCAACCCAAAAAGACTAACCTCTGAGTAATCGCAATCCGCTCAACGTTACGATAACCGTCGAGCCTTCATGCCCCAATACCCCAAATGGTAGGGTGATATTACCTGCAAAGTTTGCGATCAATAGAATCACAACGAAGCCGAGGGCAAACACAATATTTTGTTTGACCACCCCTTGAGCGCGACGACCCAAACGAATCGCGTGTTCTAATCGCTCCAAGCGATCTGCCATTAACACGATGTCTGCTGTTTCTAATGCCACATCACTCCCTGCGGCTCCCATCGCAATGCCAACGGATGCCTGGGCTAAAGCAGGGGCATCATTGATGCCATCTCCAACCATTGCTACTGCCTGATATTGCTTCTGAAGTTGGCGAATGACATCCACTTTATCTTCAGGCAAAAGCTCTGCATAGACCCGATCGACTCCAACCTGCTGAGCAATACTGTGAGCCGTGCGCGAGTTATCTCCAGTTAGCATTACAATCTGCTCAATTCCCAACCGTTTCAATCGAGCGATCGCCTGTGCTGCGGCTGGTCGCACCGTATCCGCAACCGCAATGATGCCTAAGATTTCTCCGGCGTAGGCAACCCAGACGACTGTTTTACCTTCGGCTTCCCAGTGGTAGCTTTGCTCCGTTAAGGTTTTGGCAGCATCGTTCGCTTGTGGTTGGACAAACGCAGCTTTTCCTGCGGTCGCATTTTGACCCTCAATTTCTCCAGTGATTCCTTGTCCTGCTTGGGCTTGAACGTTGACGGCTGTTGTCCAAGTTAAGTTCTGTTGACGGGCAAATTGAGCGATCGCTTCCCCGATAGGATGCTCGGATAAACTTTCCAGTGCTGCTGCTACTTGCAGGAGTTGGTCAGTAGATGGCTGAGTGGAAAGCAC
>JBLNEP010000040.1:0-14492 GCA_050262755.1 Actinomycetota bacterium
ATGCGAATGCCGTACTTGGAAGCGGTGGCAATATCCAGATCGAGAGTCAAAGCTTGTTGGGATTTAATAACAATAATCAATCCACCCCAGAGAGTAACATCACCGCCACTTCCCAATTTGGGGTCAGTGGCACTGTTCAAATCAATCAGTTCAATGTCAACCCAACCTCTGGTTTAGTAGAATTGCCTGCGAAAGTGGTCGATCCCTCGCAACAAATCGTCACGGGTTGTGCCGACTCTCGAGGCAGTCGCTTTGTGGTAACTGGTCGGGGGGGAGTACCACCCAATCCCACTCAACAGGTAGCCGATGACCGCACCTGGGGCGATGTGCGAGACTTGTCTGCCTATCGACAAACCCAAGTAACGACAACTCCTGCCGAACCCAAGGCTGAAATCTATCTGCGGGAAGCAAGTACCTGGGTTCGCCATGCTGATGGCAAAGTCGAATTAATCGCCACTCAATCTCCCACTCAGTTACAGACACCAGTCACTTGTAGCGGTGTTTCTAGTTATAGCGGTGTTTCTAGTCATTGAATGAAGGTGGTAGTCACAACTTGTAGGAGTCAACCTATGCGAAAGGCAACTTATCATTGGCAATTTTATCTCCCCTTATTCATCATAAATTGGGGTATTTGTATCCCTGTCTGGGCGCAAGTGACTCCCGATGGCACGCTGAAGACTACTGTTTCCCGAAGTGGCAATCACTTTATCATCACCAACGGCAGTGCAGCAGGCAGTAACCTCTTTCATAGCTTCCAACAGTTTTCAGTTCCCACCGGGGGTACCGCTACCTTCGATTTAGGCAATACTCCCAATATTTCCACGATCTTTAGTCGGGTGACGGGAGGCAGTATTTCCAATATCGACGGCTTAATTGACACCCTTCATAGTAATAATGCCGTCAGTTTATTTTTACTCAATCCCCGTGGCATCATCTTTGGCCCTAATGCCCAACTAAATCTCGGTGGCTCCTTTGTAGCAACAACTGCCAATCGTATTACCTTTGCCGATGGTACAGAATTTAATGCAATTAATCCCAATTCATCCCCTTTGCTAACCGTAACTGTACCCACAGGTTTACAGTTTGGGCCGGGTTCGGGAGCGGTCGCAGTGTACAATTCAGGTCATCACTTCACCCAGATTACTTCTCCCTATAATCCCCAGGACAATCCACCCGGTTTACAGGTAACTCCGGGTCATACCCTTGCCTTGCTGGGAAATGGCATTAACTTAACAGGTGGTGTTCTGAGAACCAATGGCTCAATTGAACTTGGCAGCGTCCAAACTGGACAAGTCCGCCTCACTCCCACCGAGCCAGGTTGGGGATTTAATTATGCAAATGTGCAAGGATTTAACGATATCAAATTGGATCGGCAAGCCCTAATCGATGGCACAGGATTTGATAGCAGTCGCATTCAATTACAAGGTAGAAATATTCAGCTTTTGAATAGTTCAATGGTGGCGACTCAAAATCTCGGTGCCTCATCATCCAATCAGATCGCAGTCAATGCCACAGAATCGCTCCAACTCTTCAATACCCGCCAGGATCTCACCAGTAGTGCAGTGTTCAGCAATGCAGTCAACAGAGGTCGGGGGGCAGACATTACGGTAGCAACTAAAAACCTGGTGCTTCAAGAGGGGGGACAAATTCAAACTCGAACCTTTAGTTCAGGAGCGGCGGGGGAGATTCGAGTGAGCGCTTTAGAGTCTATGCAATTGAGTGGATTTCTTGCTACCAATCCCCGGTCACTGACCTCGATTATATCGCTCTCCTATGGCTCTGGAAATGGAGGAGATGTCACCCTCTCTACCCAACAACTGAGTGTGACAGATGGTAGTGCCATTGGTACCAGTAATTTCAGCACTGGCAACAGTGGCAATGTTCAGATTAATGTCTCTGATTCTATCTATATTGCAGGGATTAACCGCGCCAACTTTATACCGACTAGTGTTGCTTCATCTACGCTCGGAGCCGGCAGAGCGGGGAATGTAAATTTAACAACTGCACGCTTAATGGTCCACGATGGAGGTTCTGTTGAATCCTCAACTGGGGGGATAGGAAATGCTGGGAACCTCTATATTACAGCCTCAGATTGGGTTGAGGTGAGTGGCGCATCTCCTAGTAGTATTTTGAGCAGTCGCATCGGAGCTTATGCAATCCGCCTCGATCCAGCTACCCGCAATGCTTTTCAACTCCCAGATATTCCCAGTGGCAATGCCGGAGGAGTGATCCTAACCACGCCGGAATTACGAATTTCCGAGCGAGGGGATGTGGGAGTAAGAAATGACGGGACTGGTGATGCGGGGAATTTTCAGGTGAATGCCGATCGCCTGCTTTTAAGGAATCAAGGAACTATCAGTGCCACCACACAATCCGGCAATGGTGGCAATTTAATTCTCCAGATTCAGAACTCTTTGCTGATGCGTAACAACAGCAAAATTTCGGCAGACGCTAAAGGAGGAGGAAACGGAGGCAACATTTCCATCCATTCACCCACCTTGGTCGGTTTAGAAAACAGCGACATTATTGCCAATGCCGTCCAAGGAAGGGGGGGCAATATTCAAATCAACACTCAGGGCATTTTCGGATTAACGTTTCGTCCCCAACTGACCCCCGACAGCGATATCACAGCGAGTTCTGAATTTGGAGTCAGTGGCACTGTTCAAATTAATAATGTCAATGTCAACCCGGCCTCTGGTTTAGTCAATTTGCCCAGCCAGCCCCTCGATCCCTCGCAACGAATTATCACCGGTTGTGCCAGCTCTCAAGGCAGTCGCTTTGTGGCAACTGGTCGAGGGGGGATACCGCCCAATCCCACTCAGCAGGTGACGGACGATCGCACCTGGGGCGATGTGCGAGACTTGTCTGCCTATCGACAAACCCAAGTAACGACAACTCAACCTCCCAACCACTCCACTCAAATCAGCTTGATTGAAGCCAATGGCTGGGTGCGTTATGCCGACGGGCAAGTTGTACTGGTGGCTGATAGTTCTGGAAACCATCGTCCCGATCCGTTGCAACCTACCTGTGCGTTTAATGCCTCTCAGTAGCAACCCACTCCTATGATTGACTCCCCCTTACCACTTCTCAACCTCCTCTCACCTAACTCTGCGCTATGATTCCCTGGTCTAAACAACGCTGTTGGCAATATGTAATTATCAGTATGCTCAGCCTGAGTCTGGTACTGATCCACCCGCTTTTGGGGAAAATCAGTCTGGCATCGGCGGAGGTTCCCTGGAAACCTCCCACCCCAAATCTAGTGGCGGCGTCTGATTCCAGCAATTGGTTAGAACAGGGGCGGACTCTCTACCAAGGAGGACGATTTGCAGAAGCTGTCACGGCCTGGAAGCAGGCGGCCCAGCAGTATCATCAGCAAGGCGATCGCCTCAATCAAGCCCTTAGTTTGAGTTATCTGTCACTGGCTCAACAGGAACTCAACCAGTGGGAAGCCGCCCAACAGTCGATTGCTGAAAGCCTCCAGCTTTTACAGACGGCGACACCGCCCGCTGATGCGATTCTCTGGGCCCAAGCACTCAATACTCAAGCCAATTTACAACTGCATACTGGCAAAGCTGAAACTGCCATTGCTACTTGGCAACAAGCTCAAAAATTTTATGAACAGGCCGGTGATGAGTTGGGAAGTTTAGGGAGTCAGATCAATCAGGCGCAAGCGTTGCAAAGTTTAGGCTTTTATCGCCGCTCTAAACAACAGTTAGAAGCTTTGATTGAGAAGCTGAAGGCTTTACCGGATACTGAGATTAAAATGAGCGGGCTGCGATCGCTTGGTTTAGCGTTCCAATTGCTCGGTGATGCTGCCAAAAGTCAGCAAGTGTTAGCGCAAAGTTTAGCGATCGCGGAGCAACTGGCGACGAAAACTCACCTGAGTTCTATCTTGCTCAACCTGGGAAGAACCGCAGTTGACTTGCAGGAGCCAGGGATTGCCTTCGATTACTTTGAACGAGCCAAAGAAGTTGCGATGAATCCAGGCGATCGCCTGCAAGCAGATTTAGCTCTTTTGACACTGTTTCTTGACCATAACCGAGCGGATCTCGCTGCTCCGCTGGCGCCTCAACTCTTACAACAATTGAGGAAACTGCCCACCAGCCACACTTCTCTTTACGCTGCGATCAATTTTGTGGCAACTCTGAATCAGTTCTCTAATTTTACCGAAATTATCCCGTTCCAAGAGTTGGCACAACTCATGGCAACCACGATTGAAGGCGCACAGCAGATCCAGGATTTTCCAGCTCAAGCTTATGCACTGCTTCAGTGGGCTCACCTCTATCGTCTGACTCAGCAGTGGTCTGAAGCTAAGGAGTTGACGCACAAATCTTTGCAAATTGCTCGCCAACTGCGATCGGACGAAATTATTGCTCAAGCTGCGTGGAAATTGGGACAGTTGTATAACCAGAGTGGTGAGCGGTCGCAGGCCATTGCCGCTTATACGGAGGCCGTGAATTCCCTAAAGGTCATTCGGGGTGATTTGGTGGCAATCAACCCCGATATCCAGTTCTCCTTTAGCAAAAGTGTAGAACCGGTTTACCGGGAATTGGTCGGATTACTCCTCGATCAGCACCCCAATCAAGCTGCTTTAGTACAAACCCGTGAATTAATTGAGGCACTCAAACTCGCAGAACTTGATAACTTTTTTCAGGAAGCTTGTTTAGATAAATCTCAGCAGATTGACCAGATCGATCCGACCGCAACTGTGATTTATCCCATTATTCTACCGGATCGGTTAGCGGTGATTCTTTCCAAGACGGGTCAACCGATGCGTTACTATGCCATCCCTAAATCTCAGTCAGAGATTGAGCAAACGTTAAGCAATTTTTTAGTAGCGCTCAATCCTGTTTCTGATTCCGAAGAGCAACAGCGTTTGTCTCAACAGCTTTATGATTGGTTGATTCGTCCGGCGGAAACGGATCAAGCTTTCAAAGATAGCAAAACCTTGGTCTTTGTTTTGGATGGTCGGTTACGAAACATTCCTCTAGCAGGGTTGTATGATGGGAAGCAATATTTAATCGAGAAGTATGCGGTCGCCCTCTCACCCGGCTTACAACTGATTAATTCTCGCTCGCTCCAACAAAGCAAAATCGCTGCCATCGTGGGTGGAATTAGCCAACCTCACGCGGGTTTTAGTGCTTTGCCGGATGTGGAATCCGAGGTTAAACAAATTTCTAAGGTGGTGTCATCTTCTATCTTGATGAACCAGGAATTTACCAGTCAAGCTCTCGCCAGTCGCATTAAATACAGTACCGCTAATGTTGTTCACCTGGCAACCCACGGACAGTTTAGCTCTCGTTTGGAGGATACTTTCTTGTTGACTTGGGATGGACGTATCAATATCAATGAGTTGTCTGAAGTGCTGCAAAATCGGAAGGGCGATCCTTCGCAAGCCATTGAATTGCTGGTACTGAGTGCTTGTAATACAGCAGCCGGAGACGACCGCGCAGCCCTTGGATTAGCGGGTTTAGCGGTCAAATCCGGTACTCGCTCTACGATCGCCACCCTTTGGCCGGTTAAAGACCAAGTTGCTGCAATGCTGATGGCTCGTTTCTATGAGCAACTGCGACAACCTGGGATAACGAAAGCCGAGGCTTTGCGACAGGCACAAATTCACCTAATTCGCAAAACAGATTTCCACGATCCGTTCTTTTGGTCTGCTTTTGTTCTGGTCGGGAGTTGGCAATAATTTTAGGGAAAGGAGGATGATGGCAGGGATCTAGCTGGATAAAAATTGATACGTTTCGCCCTAAATTGTAACGAATCGCTCGTGACACTTAAAGCATAATTTGGTTTTAAAGTCCTTTTAGGGCAGTCATTTTGCTTGTCTTAAATTTTAAATTTAGACCTGTGATTCTATTCATTTCTGTTGCACTGGCATTAGGGAAAAATGGGAAAAAAATTATTGGTTTGAATTGTGGGTATGAGTCAAGCTCTAATCTTCCCTTTTCTTGATAAGACTGATTAGGAATTATTTAATATTCTTATAAAAGATTAATTAAAATTTAGAGGGGGGATAGAGGCAGGGTTATGATAAAATTAGGAATAAATAGCTTCTATAGTTCTTCATTTTCAAGTAAAATTTTATCGGGTGTTGTTGTCGCTAACTTAGGACTTGCTCCAGTTCTAAAACCGCTTGGTTAAGCTCAAGTCAAGATCTCTTTGATTGCATTCCAGTCAAGACAGAGGTAACTATCATGAAATATCAACATATAGCGAGTCCGTTGAGCTTCCTGGCTCTACTCGCTAGCAGTATGTGGCTCAGTGCCCAAGCTGTTACATTTACCCCATCGTCCAACCAAGGCGCTCCCAGTCAAGCGACGGGTGGAGCTTCCCGTGGTAATTTCTTTACCCCGCCTCCTGGCAATAGTGCACCTAGTCAAGCAACGGGTGGAGCTTCCCGTAGTAATTTCTTTACTCCAGCTTCCGACAAGGGTGCACCCAGTCAAGCGACGGGCGGAGCTTCCCGTAGTAATTTCTTTACTCCAGCTTCCGGAAAAGGTGCGCCCAGTCAAGCGACAGGTGGGGCTTCCCGCGGTCAAGTCTTTACCCCGCCCCCAGAGCAGGGAACACCGCAGCAGGCAGCAGGGGGTGCTTCTCGTATTGCTACTTACTACTTGAATCCATCAAGTGTAAGCTCGCAAGGTCCGGCTGCGCTGATCGCACTTTTGCCCCAAAGCTTCTATGGCACAACTCTGTCTGAACGCCCAACCATTATGGTGTATCTCCCTGCTTCTAATGCAGAGGAAGCTGTCTTCAGCCTCAAGGATGAAGCTGGTAAGATGCAGTACCAGATGACGATGTCTGTGGCAGGGAAAAGTGGAGTGCTGGCGGTGCAATTACCAGCGGAAGCACCTACTTTAGCAGTGGGGAAAAATTACCACTGGTTCCTCGCCCTTAAGGTGGATGGACAACTCAGTCCTAGTACCCCTTATGTGGATGGCTGGATTCAGCGGATTCAACCTAGTGCGGAACTTGCAACGGTGATGCAACAGCAAGATGCTCTGCAAAAAGTGGTTGCTTTGGGTAAAAATGGGGTTTGGTATGATTGTGCAGCAACACTTGCAATGTTATATAGTAGCCAATCTACCAATACAGTCTTAACCCAGCACTGGGAAGAGCTTCTATCCTCAGTGGGCCTGAAGGAGATCGGGCAAGTGCCGTTAGTAGCACCTGCTCACTAAACGCCTAGTCAATGCTGAATCGTGATGGGTGGGGAATTGCCCCACCCATCCTGAAAAATTTTGACAGGGGTGATATCTAACAGCTTGACCTAGAATTAAGCAGGATCTTGGTTTCACAGCTTAAGTGTTTGATTGTAGGGAGAGCTAAAAAGACTTGTCTGTTGAAATAGTCATGAAGCATGGTGCAAAATGTCAATATCGCAATCCTGACGGATTGGTGAAATAGGTTTAAGGTGAAACCTCCCTGAGTTAGGCATGGAAAACTGATCCCGATAAACAATTCACATTTCTTGGCTGGATTGCTGTAGTCATTCACTATGGCGCAAATATGTGGCGCAAATTTGAAAAATTCATCCTACGTAGTCGCAGCGTTTTGATGATTACTCCCAGTGTTGCCTTAGCAGTAATAGCTGGGCAGTCGCTGGGACTTTTTAATCTGCTTGAGTGGAAAATTCGCGATGAATGGGTGCGCCTGCGATCGCAGCGTACTATGGCTGAGGAAATTGTAATTGTTAGCATTGATGAGCAGGATATCCAGTCGGTGGGTAAATGGCCGATTCCAGATTGGGCCCTGGCGCAGTTATTAGAAACGATCCGGTCGCAACAACCTCGGTCTATTGGACTGGATCTGTATCGAGATTTACCAGAAGGTAGCGGTTATGAGTACCTGTTGCAAGTTTTCCGCACAACTCCCAATTTGATCGGAGTTGAGAAAATTACAGGGGAGCGCATCCATCCGCCACCGGAGTTGAAAAAACTGGGTCAAGTGGCCTTTGCAGATTTGGTGGTGGATGGCGATCGCTATGTGCGTCGTGCTCTGTTGAGTGCGATCGATGCCAAAGAGCAAAATACCGTCAAACCGGGACTCGCAACTGCGATCGCACTGAAGTACCTGGAAGTGGAAGGGATTACCTTAAAGAGCATTGACCCCCAGCAACAAAAGTTCCGCTTGGGCAAGACCGTTTACCAGCCACTCAGTGAGCGTGAAGCAGGTTATGTCGATACGGATTTAAGAGGCTATCAAATTCTGCTCAACTGGTATGGTTCGGAAGCTGCATTTCACACGGTGGCTATGCGCGATGTGCTAGCGGGGAAAATTCCCGCAGACTTGATGCGCGATCGCATCGTATTGATTGGCTCCACAGCCTCCAGTACCAATGATTTCTTTAGCACTCCTTTTTCTTCCTGGCTCTCGGCTCAACAACCGACTCCTGGCGTCGTGATTCATGCCAATATTGCTCACCAATTAGTGAGAGGAGCAAAAAAAACCCAAGCAACGCTCAAGGGTGTGTCTTATATGATTCTCCTGAGCGGGATTGTGATTTGTGCAGTTCTCGGTTCTACAGGAAGTTGGTGGTTAGCCGAGCAACGGATTAAGCGAAAAATTCCCGGTGGCAAAATGTTCTGGTCAACTGTGGGAATTACTGGGGCTTATACGGGCATTGCTTATGGACTCTTTTTGCAGGGTTTCATCATTCCGGTTTCTCCGAATTTAGCTGCTTTTATTATTAGCGTAATTGCCACGAATAATGCTTATAAACAGCAGAAATTGGAAGAAACAAATCAGCAACTTGAACTTGCCAACAGTCAACTTTTGAGTTATTCCCAAACCTTAGAACTGAAAGTTGAAGAGCGCACTCGCGAATTAGTAGAGGCCAAGCAAGCAGCGGATACAGCTAACCAGGCAAAGAGTGAGTTTTTGGCAAATATGAGCCACGAACTCCGCACCCCCTTGAATGGCATTCTTGGTTATGCTCAGGTGCTACAGCGAGCGCCCAGCATGACTGAAAAAAACCTGGAAGGAGTTAGCATTATTCATCAATGTGGCTCTCACCTCCTCATGCTACTCAATGACATTCTCGATCTCTCAAAAATTGAAGCTCGTAAATTGGAATTAGTAGTCAGCAATCTCTACCTGCCCGGCTTCTTACAGACTGTAACTGAGATTTGTCGAATTCGAGCTGAACAGAAAGGAATTAGCTTTGAGGTTTTCAAGAGCCCCTCTCTTCCTAGGGCGATTCAAGCAGATGAAAAGCGCTTACGGCAATTGTTAATTAATCTATTAGGAAATGCGATTAAATTCACCGATAGAGGCAGCGTGACGTTCAAAGTTGAGGAACTGGAGATGGGAGAAGAGCCTCATCAATCTTCAATGATTAAAATTCGCTTTCAGATTGAAGATACGGGAATTGGAATGTCCCCTGAGCAACTGGAGAAAATCTTTTTACCTTTTGAGCAAGTAAGCGAGGCTGGAAAACGCTCTGAAGGAACTGGTTTAGGATTAGCCATTAGTCAAAAAATTGCGACTTTGATGGGGAGCAACATTCAAGTACAAAGTCAATTAGGGACAGGCAGTATATTTTGGATAGATTTAACGGTGCCACTGGCTCATGATTGGGGTGGAGAAAGGTTGGCTCCAACCAATCAAAAAATCATTGGTCTTCGAGGAACTCCCCCTCGGATTTTGATTATTGATGATGATATCAATCATCTTTCTTTATTGAGCAGTATTTTGCAAGGAATTGGCTGTCAAACATTGGAAGCAGGGAATGGTGAACAGGGACTGCAAGTCGCAACTAAAGAAAGTCCTGATGTAATTCTACTGGATTTATCCATGCCAAATATGGATGGCTTTGAGGTGATGGTTCATCTGCAAGCGAATGTAAAAACCCGAGAGGTTCCGATCGTTGTTTCTAGTGCGAGTGTTTTTGAAGAAGATCGTCAACGGAGTTTACAATCAGGAGCCAAAGCATTTTTGCCTAAACCTCTCCAGATTGATGAACTGTTCAATAGCCTGCGATTGCTACTAAAAGTAGATTGGATCTATGAGCAATCTGCACCTGAACGATTACCTCCCGCAGCTCAGCAGACATCTGAAGTGGAATGGGTATTACCTTCTCAGGAGGTTTTACAAGAACTTTATCACCTCGCTATGATGGGAGCGATTCCAGCAATCAGTATTATGTTGGAAGACCTCAGTAAACAAGATCAACGGTTAGTTCCCTTTATCACTGAGTTAAGCAAACTTGCTGATAACTTTCAAACTAAAAAAATTCGCAAATTTCTCGAATCTGTCGCTAAGGAGGCACTACAATGATAGTCGATCAAATCTCGAAACCGATGTATATCCTTTTAGTAGATGATAACCCAACTAATCTCAAGGTGTTATCAGAAGCGATTCAGGGATGTGGCTGGAAAGTATTGATGGCAACGGATGGAGAATCAGCCATTGAACAAACAGAATATGCTCATCCCGATCTCATTCTTCTGGATGTCATGATGCCAGAAATAGATGGATTTGAAACCTGTCGGCGCCTAAAAGCAAATCCGGTGACTCAGAATATTCCGGTTATTTTTATGACAGCCTTATCTGATGCAACCGATAAGGTGAAAGGACTGGAAATAGGTGCAGTGGATTATATTACTAAACCTTTTCAGCAAGAAGAAGTTATTGCCCGATTAAAGTTGCATCTAAAAATTTCTAATCTCACCCGAACTTTGGAACAACGGGTAGAAGAACGCACAGCAGAATTAACTCAATCTCTACAACAATTACAACAAACTCAATTACAATTAATTCAAAGTGAAAAAATGTCTACCTTGGGTCAGCTTGTTGCAGGAATTGGTCATGAAATTAATAACCCAATTGGTTTTCTCGGAGGTAGTCTTCCCCATATTGAAGAATATACGAGTGCGCTCCTGCGTTTAGTCAACCTTTATCAAGAAAAGTTACCTCACCCAGACGCAGAGCTTGAAGAGCTTCTGGAAGAAATTGAATTGGACTATCTTGCTGAGGATCTCCCCAAATTGCTAACTTCGATGCACCAGGGAATTGCTCGTCTTCAAGATATTAGTCTTTCTTTAAGAACGTTTGCTCGTGCAGATATGGCATCCAAGATGGAATTTCAAATTCACGAAGGAATTGATAGCACTTTGATGCTGTTAAAGCATCGGCTGAAAGCTCGTGGCAGTCGTCCAGAAATTCAGGTGAGCAAACAATACTGTCAATTACCACCCATTAGTTGCTATCCAGGTCAACTCAACCAGGTCTTTATGAATCTGATTGCTAATGCGATCGATGCTTTTGACGACCTCAATGAACATAACTCTAAGGGAGAGATGGCACCTCGCGAGCATACCATTACGATTACAACATCGGTTGTTCCTGAACAAGAAAATGTGATGATCTGTATTAAAGATAATGGTCCTGGTATGCTTCCTGAGGTACAAAATCGAGTCTTTGAGCCATCCTTTACAACCAAACCAGTGGGTAAGGGAACAGGCCTGGGATTAGCAATCAGTTATCAAATTATTGTCGATAGACATAAGGGGAAACTTAACTGCTCATCAATTCCTGGTAAAGGCACAGATTTTATGATTACTCTACCGATGTAATCTTTATTTTTGGGAAATTTTATTTTTTATGAAAAAAATCTAAATCGAGTTTAGTGAGCCTTTAAACAATAGCGACGAAAACTTGGGGATAGCGTGATTTAAGATCTTTGACTTTAGCAAGGGTTTCCTTAGGAGTCTCTGTATTGATCCACTCACTGGCAGAGACTGAGATTTTAACCTCAGCGTTTGGGGACGGGAGGGGGAGTTTCAATGGGGATAATGGGGACTTTAATGACTGCATCTAAATTCAGCACTGCGATCGGAAACTAGCATAAGCAGGAGCCTTAAAAATTCTGCCGAGTAGACTTTTCAGTCTGCTCGGCAGTACAACTTAGATGCCTAAAACCTGATTTTTCATCTAGTGTTGTATTCAAAGAGTTTTAGAAATGTCAATACTCTAGATAAACAGTTTCAAACGTTTCTAAGTTAGGAAGGTTATAGATGCGTGTTGGAGTGGGAGTAATGGGAGTCGTGGTCGGAGAGTTTTGACTTAATTCTCGGAATTTCTCCTGGGCATCACTAATCTGAGCTACGAGAATACTCAGGCGTTGGTTAAGCTGTTGGTTTCGCTGTTCAACGAGCCGCAGTTCCTGTTCGATGCGCTGCTTTTCTGTCACCAGCTTATAAAGGTCTAATTGGATTGAAGCTTCAGATTGATTGCGAGGCATTGTGCTAATTTTGGGCCGAATCATACCACGTGGGCGAGGGGATTGCATAAAGGTAACTCCTATTTAATGGATAACAGTTGAATCAGTCATTGAAATCTATTAAATTCGCTCGCTAGACTCTCTTAAAATAAGAGATTTGCTGCTTCTTCAATCCGACTAATTGGTTCCACAGAACGAGGTAAAACAGGGAGGCGCACCAGAGTTTGATCGGCAAATAAAGCTGGATCAATCTCGACCCCCGGTTGATAGCAGTTATAGACTGAGTAGCGCTCTTGCACCCCCATATTTTTCATTGATTTAGCTAAGCGGACTTGCTCAGCAATAATCGCGGCTTTAGCTTGGAAAACCCCTATAAACTCAGTATGACTAGGGTCTTTTAACTTCTTCTGTGCTTGAAGAACTTGCTGTCGTAAGTTTCGCAACCGCCCCATCAGATCGACGTTACCTAAAACATTTTGATATTTCATCCAGAGTTTTAAGATCCAAGTCAACCAACCCCCTAGAGCGGTAGGCATTTCCAAAAACCGAAGCAGATGTCCTGTAGGAGCGGTATCTAAAATGATCAAATCTTGCTGTTTTTGTTCCAATAGCTCTATGACAGTAATCAGAGACAACATCTCGTCAATACCGGGCAAAGCTTGAGATACAATTTGCTGCCAAGCTTGAGGGCTATAAGCAATTTCGATAGAACTATCTCCCTTACCTTCGCCACTCATCATGGCTGCTAACTCCCACAAGTAATCTTCTCTAAATTTAGCGAGTACAAGCTCAGCATCAATTTCTTGAGCGCTTAAATTATCAGTTAATTGTTGAGGCTCATGCCCTAATTTTTTACCAAAAGCATCTCCGAGAGAATGAGCAGGATCGATAGAAACAATGCGAATTTTTTTGTCAGGATGGCGACTGGCTAAAGCCCAGCCGATCGCAGCCGCAACGGTTGTTTTACCAACACCTCCTTTGCCACCCACTAAAATAAGCTTTAAGCCTTCAGTGATAAAATCACTGCAACTGGGAGGTACTTTTGTCGGCCAAGTAATCTGGGGCGGCGGAGCTAGTGTCACTGTTTGTATTCTTGTGACTTGCTCCATGAGTTGGTCTAATGCTAAACCGCCAAGAGGCTCTTTATCCTGTTGAAAGACAGTAAAAATTGGTTGATTTCCTGGGAGTTGCAGAAATTGCTGAAGTAATACCTGTTGCTCATAATAACGATCTGGATCGGTATCTTTACTGGTAAGAATATGATTAATCAACAGCCCACCGCAAGGAATCTGGAGGGTTTGCAGACTTTCCAGAAACCTGCCTGTTTCTAGTAGGCTCATGGTTTCAGGAATAGCCACGACTAAGCAAGCAGTGAAAAGAGCATCCTGAAGCAAGGTTTTACCACTTGCTAATTCCGACTTCATTTCTACCAAAAACTCATCAATTTCATCCTCGGTATAATTGCCCCTAAAAGTTTGGGAAATGACTCGATGTTTTTCTTGGAATAGCTCCAAGGAGTTGAGGATGACATCTAAAAAGTCTTTAAGCCCAAATAAGTTGAGTGTATGACCGGAAGGAGCCATATCAACTACTACGCGGTCTACCACTTTTTCTGTTAGCAGACGTTGGATTTCTAGCAGCCCCATAAGTTCATCAAGACCCGGCCAACTTAAATCCCAGATGGGCGTTAAGTCTCCGTTTTCCACAAAGCTGCCCCGCTCAACTAACACTTCCAAAAATTCACCGTATTTTGCCCTAAATTCTTCTAGCAATTTCTGGGCATCTAAGGCCCGAACGCTGAGGTTAGGTAAATCGGAACAAGGCTTAGCTATATCGTCAACCTCCATCTCCAACACATCTCCTAAAGAATGTGCAGGATCGGTGGAGAGTAACAAGATTTGCTCGGTAGGAAATAGTTTAGCCCATCGACGCGCAAACCCACAGGAAAGAGTTGTCTTTCCGACTCCACCTTTACCGCTGAACATGGCTAAGTGTAGCGAGTCGTACTGATTCATATTTCTCAAGGGTACAGGTTCACTCTGCCTACCTTTTTTACTATTAGCTTCGGCAACAGTCATAGTTGAGAATCCGATTTACAAAAGTAGGGTTGCCAAGGGTGAATGAATGTGTTAGGGTGAATGAAATGAGCGAAATGCTAATTAAAAAGTCTGTCTTAATCAGCAGAAGTGAGTCGCTCGATTGTGGCGGTAAGGTGTGCCGCCAATGCCTGGAAGAGGTTGAGATGTTGTCCCTCCCTCCCTAC
>JBLNEP010000041.1:0-13011 GCA_050262755.1 Actinomycetota bacterium
TCTACTTGAAAATCGTAAAGCGACAGTTCTTGGAGGGTGGAGTCTAAATTAAGGGTTGGTTGAGCAGCAGTAGGAATGGATAAGGCTGCTGTCTGCGTAACAGAGGTATTTAACATCATAATTGTAAGCAGTTAGACCGGTGTTATTTCTGGGAGAAAATATGGGTGAAGGCCAGCCAATCATGAGAAAATAGAGCGGTACGGAGTCGGCATTGAATTAAATTTAGCAAACCGGCCCTGAAAATTACTGAAAGTTGTCAGGTCCGCCGAATGCGAATAGTTGGGAGTATAAGCAATCCGAGGAACCCTGGCAAGCACCCTTGATTAATTTTAAAGCTTTATTCTGTTTTTGGGAAACAGATCTTTCCTCTTTCATCCCGTTTTGAAACTGTTAACCTCTTATTAATCTTTCGATCGGATTCGTTGAGGTTGTGAGGATGAGTTGTCAGTTGAAAATCGGAATTTTTAACAGCGATTATGCAGGCATCCTAGAGAAAGCAATTACCAGAATTAAGGGGGTTGCTATAGGCAACAGCCACTGAGGATCGCGCGATCGCGTCCTTGGTGTTTCGCTTGGTAGAGGGCAGAGTCCGCCACCGCAATCAGTGTTTCTGGCGAACAGATGCAGAGTTCCGAGTTTTTGCTATCAGGGATCGTCCAAGCAACTCCCAAACTGAGGGTGACAAACTTGCTAACAGGCGATCGCGAGTGGGGAATCTTCAGCGCTTTGACTTGAGAGCGGATTTTTTCTGCCACTTCCAGCGCCGAGCGAGCGAGGATTTGGGGTAAAACCACCGCAAATTCTTCTCCCCCGTAGCGGGCCACCAGGGAGGTGCACAGAGTGGCATCAACGCCACAGCCTACAGCTTGAGTCATGGCAGCCGCCACTTGCTGCAAGCACTCATCCCCCGCTTGATGACCGTAGCAGTCATTGTAGCGCTTGAAACAGTCCACATCAGCCATGATCAGCGAGAGGGGTTGTTGCAGTCGCGCCATTTGCAACCACTCTTGCTTAAGGTAGTGGTCAAATCTGCGTCGGTTGGCCACCTGAGTCAACCCATCGAGGGAAGCTTGGCGCTTCAATTCCTTGTGAGCTGCATCTAATTCGCGATAGGTTTCATTGAGTAACTGTGTTGCGAGCTCGTGAATTTGTGACTGAGCAACGAGCAATTGATGCAAATCTAAGAGCTTATATTGATGAGGTGCGAGTTCCACTACGATTGGTTCATAGACTAATTCTGGCGATCGCGCGAGCGCTCTCCGAGCTGCCTCGACAATGGAAGTCTCCCCAGAAAGGACCAGCAGCGCAGTGCCGGTAAAGCGGTAGAGAGCCTTGAGGGGACGCTGTAAGAACAGTTCCAGTCCGTAAGGGCGACTGAGTTGCTCTAAAAAGCGCCTCCGGGAAATCATTCCCAACAACTGACCTTGTTCTGTTAAGATCACTCCTGGCATCAAGGGGTGAGCTTTCAGCCATTCGGCAACAATTTGTCCAGGTTCAGAAGATTCCACCATACAATCGTACAAAGACAAATGCCGGAGCCTTGACTCAAACTGGAGGTTCGGCGGAGCAACTTCCCACAGGGGGAGTGCTGATAACTCAGAGGAGGAAAAATTTGACATCATGACTGAATTGCTATTTCCGCAGTGGGTCTATAAACCTAAGATATTTTCTGCTCCCTGCTTTTTATAAATATATTCCGAATCAATTAACACTTGTGAATGACAGAGTTTTTTTAACCAACTCTTAATCATAGCCAATCGCTCGATCGGATGAAGATTAGATTTGCCTTGAACAGGATTTCTTAGATAGGTGAGGGATGCAATCCACGCTAACAAATCAGTTAAACAATGCTTTTACCCTGTTTCTCAGTTTATTAGTAGAGGCGATTCCTTTTCTACTACTGGGAGTTTTATTTTCAGGGTTGCTTCTGTGCTTTATTAACGAGCGCAAACTCATCGCATTAATGCCCCGGAACCCGTTTCTGGGAGCCATAGCCGGTAGTTTAATGGGCTGTTTATTTCCAGTGTGTGAATGTGGGAACGTGCCAGTGGCGAGGCGATTACTGATGCAGGGAGTGCCGGCGCCAGTGGCCATCGGATTTTTATTAGCGGCTCCTACGATCAATCCGGTCGTTATTTGGGCAACTTGGACAGCGTTTCGAGAACAGCCAGAAATTGCGGTGTTGCGGGTGGTATTTTCTTTAGCGATCGCCACGATCGCAGGATGGGTCTTTAGTGTACAAACTGACTTGCGACCCATTCTACAACCAGCGATCGCTCGCTGTTTACCTAAAATGTCTTCGCTAGACTCCGAGAAACAGCGTTTAGAGACGGGATCTCCCCTGTTGCAGTCCGGGACATTTTTATTAGGTCAAACTTCCGGCCCAGTGCGGTTGGAATCGGTGTGGAAAGATGACGGAGAAACTCTGAAGGAGAAAACCTTATCTTTTCCTTTGTTTTTGCCTCCTTCTCAGGCCCGCTTGCGTTTGCTGCTAGACACCATGGTGCAGGAGTTGCGGGAGTTAGGGGGAGTCTTGGTGCTGGGAAGTGCGGTCGCGGCGATCATTCAAGTCGCAACCCCCCGCGAATTCATCCTCAATCTCGGTCAAGGTCCCGTTTCTTCTATCGTCGCCATGCTGATCTTAGCCGCTGTGGTGTCGATCTGTTCTACCGTTGATTCCTTTTTTGCGCTATCCTTTGCTTCAACCTTTACCAGCGGCTCTCTCCTGGCATTTCTCGTCTATGGGCCGATGATTGACCTCAAAGGCATTGGTCTATTGTTGTCAATTTTTAAGCCAAGGGTGATTATTTATTTAATTGTCCTCGCTGCTCAGCTCACCTTTTTGCTGACACTTGCTGTCAATTTACACCTCAGTTAGGAATTCGTTCGTAGTTGGTAATTGGTCATCAATTTCTCAAGCATTCGTTCCTCCTTCCCCCAATCTGCAATGACTGTTCGACTCACAAAACCTTCACGATTACAGCGATTTGGCCCTTGGTTAGATGCCTTGGCGGTCTTAGCGTGGGGAATCTTACTGCTCAAATATTGGCTCACAGGCAAATTAAACATCCTCATCCATCCCAATTACTTTGGATTAACCGTTGCTGGCGGCATCGGCTTAATTGCCCTGGGCAGTTTTAAAGTTTATGAACTTTGGCAGCAGTCCTCTCGCCAACCAACGGCTAGACGCAGGGGGACAGTTGATGCTCTCAGGAAGGATGAAGTCCAGCACATTACCTTATTTCCTCCTGGTTGGGGAAGTACCCTACTGTTACTGGTGGCCGTGCTTGGCTTGTTAATTACACCCCGAACCTTTGCGAGTCAGACGGCCTTGGAACGAGGGATTACAGAATCATTGCCCATGACGCGACTGCAACCGCAGGAGTTTCGCAATCTCAGTAAACCAGAAGAGCGATCGCTGATTGAATGGGTGCGACTCTTAAATTTCAATCCCGAACCTGATACCTATAAAGGTCAAAAAGCCAAGGTTCAAGGGTTTGTTGTTCATCCCTCTTCTCTCTCCGCTCAATATATTTGGATGGGTCGTTTTATCATTACTTGCTGTGCAGCGGATGCCTACCCGGTGGGATTGCCGGTTAAACTGCCAGAAGGGCAAAGTCGCGCTGCTTTTCCCCCTGATAAATGGTTAGAAGTTGAAGGTCAGATGATCACTGACGAACTGGAGGGAAAGCGCAAATTAACGATTCTGGCTTCCTCTCTAAAACCAATTCCAGAACCGAAGAATCCCTATGATTATTAAGGCTAAACAATAAAAAGCTTCTGAGCAGGGTTTTAGGTTGGGGAATGAGGTTTTAATCGGAAGTGGAGATTAAGGGTTGTGAAAAATTTCAATCGCCTTATTGATGCAAATTCCTTCTTATTACAGGCTTTAAAACAGCCCATTGACCGCGTTGCCTCTGCACTGATGGTAGTGTTGGCGGTCTTAATGGTGGTGCTAGTTGCCAGCGGTGATACTACAACCCCACGAGTGCGAGATTTTAGCTGGCAGGGAAAACAAATTGGGGCAGAAGATACAGCCTTTATTTTGAGTTTCAACCGCCCAATGGAACATGGCAGCGTTGAGGAAAATTTGCGAATTGACCCGCCCCTACCGGGGAAAGTTAGCTGGGCTGGGCGACGGATGGCTTATACTCTTTTAGAACCGGCTCCCTATGGGACGACCTACAGCTTGCAATTACAAGGAGCAATCGGTCGATTTTATGGAGAAAAGAAGCCAACCCAGGCAACACCGATTCACCCTTTTAATGGTTTCTTTCGCAGCCGCGACCGCGCTTTTGTTTACATCGGCATCAAAGGGGAAGAAGAAGGGCGGTTAATGCTGGTGAATTTGAGCGGTAGCGACCCAAAAGCAATTCCCTTAACGCCAAAAGATTTAGTCGTTATGGATTTTAAGCTGTACCCGGATGGCGATCGTATTTTATTTTCAGCAGCCGATCGCACCGAGATGCAATCGAACAATTTTAATCAAGAACTCTTTACCGTAACGACAGGGATTCATCCCCACTCCCCTGGAGAAGAAATGCCCCACTCAGAAGTAGCGGGTAAAATTGATAAAGTTTTAGACTCGAAAGAGTATCAAAACTTAAAATTTGACTTATCTGCTGATGGAAAATTGCTAGTCATTCAGCGAGTGAACCGACGCAATCCAGCCGACTATGGTCCTTGGTTGTTGCAGGAGGGGGAAAAACCTCGCCGTTTGGAGAACCCAGAGGGAGGTGATTTTATGATTCGGCCGGATAGTAAGTCGATGGTCATGTCCCAGCGGGAAGGGTTAGCGATCGTCCCTCTGAAACCAAATGCCGATCCGGTAGAATTGTTGCCAAAATATCAACAAGTCTTAGGGTTGGCGAGGGATAATTCCGCAGCAGTTTATGTGAAATATAATACTGATTACACGCGCTCGCTGTTCCTGAAAACTAATCAAGGGATTGAGCAAGAAGTGTTCCGCATTGCTGGCAGTATTATTAGTGTACAATTTGACCCCCGTAAAAATCCAAATACTTCGGTAGGGCGACTCTACTGCTTGTTAGCGCAACGGTTGAAAACTGAGGATTATAAAGAACAGCCGTATATTGCTGCGATCGATCTCAAACAAGAAGGAACACGGTTAGTGGGTACGATGAAACCTCTGGTGATTCTCCCAAATCAGATTGATATTCACATGAGTTTGTCACCCGATGGGTTAGCATTACTGTTCGATCAATCAATCCCTGAAAAGAACAAATCGGGGAAAGCAGATATCCCCCGTGGCGACAGTGGATCTGCGATCGCAACCAGCCGTCTTTGGCTGTTACCCTTAGTAGACTTGCGGACTGATGCTGCTCAGCCTTTATTGCAACCTGAGGAATTACCATTTATCGGTTTTCAGCCACGCTGGCTGCCATAATCGGGAGGCAGAAGCTAAAATCAAGAATATAGGGGAGAAAAAAGCTTATTTTCTCAACTCCCTGTTATTCATTCCGCCATCAATATGACTCCTCAAGAAATTACCGCAACGCTGCAAGAATTGTTTGGTGCGGTTGATATAGCAGCACCGAACTCTTGGCAAGTAGAGACTGGCAATTGTCGCCTTTTAGTGCTTTTATCAGAAGATGTAAGCTGGCTGCGAATTTTAGTTCCCATTGCCACGATCCAAGAGGCTCAACAGTTTTTGGAACCGTTACTAGAAGCTAACTTTGATGTAACGCAAGAAACTCGCTATGCCTTGCATCAAAATGTGGTCTGGGGTGTGTTTCAACATAGTTTTGAGAGCCTGATGATTGCGGATTTTATCACGGCTGTTAAGCGACTTTTGTCTTTACATCAACGCGGATTATCTGATTTTTTTAGTGAATTAGTGGAAACGCGCATTCGGCAAATTATTCAGGCGGCGAAGCGTCAGGGACAGTCTCTGGAAGCAACTCTCCAGACTTTAGAGCGTTTCTATGCAGAGGGTTTGATGGGTGAAATCAATATGGGCCATGAAGCTCGCGAACAAACCTTAGCGGCTTGGCGGCGACAATTGGAACGTTTGTGGTCAGAAGTGGAATAATGGGAAAGTTGCACTCCTGAACGCTCCCATTCCCATCACCCCATGAATATTCTGGAAATTCTCCAAAAAGATTATCAACGATTTCCGTTGGATCAAACCTATAGCATCTATGCTGAAGATGTTTATTTTGAAGACCCGATGAATCGATTTACAGGTCTAGAACGCTATCAGCAAATGATTCAGTTTATCCACACTTTTTTCAAGGATATTCAACTGGATTTATCCAGCATTTCTCAATCAGGAGACACCATCCAAACGCGGTGGAACCTAAGCTTTACAGCACCTCTTCCTTGGCAACCCCGGATAGCAATTCCGGGAGGGAGTGAGTTAAAACTCAATGGCGAGGGCTTGATTATTGCTCACATTGACTACTGGGATATTTCCCGCTTAGACGTACTCAAGCAGGTGTTTTTACTAAAACCAAGCTCGGGTAAAAAATCCTGAAATTCTCTTGAAAGTATCTCAACTTCTGTAAGGGGTGGAAATCTCCCCCTATAGACGTTGTCGGTAAAACCCTCCTAATGTTACAATCTGTAAACATTTCTCAGACGGGGTTAAACGATTCATGCGCTTAATTTTAATGACGGGGAAAGGAGGCGTTGGCAAAACTTCCGTAGCTGCTGCTACAGGCTTACGCTGTGCCGAGTTAGGTTATAAGACATTAGTTTTGAGTACCGATCCCGCTCACTCTTTGGCTGACAGTTTTGACATGGAACTCGCTCACGAGGCGCGACCCGTCAAGCCTAATTTATGGGCAGCGGAACTGGATGCTTTGATTGAATTAGAAAGTAATTGGGGAGCAGTTAAACGCTACATTACTCAAGTTTTGCAAGCGCGGGGACTTGATGGGGTTCAGGCGGAAGAATTAGCAATTTTACCAGGAATGGATGAAATTTTTGGCTTAGTCCGCATGAAGCGCCATTATGATGAGGGCGAGTATGATGTTTTAATTATCGATTCTGCTCCTACAGGTACGGCTTTAAGATTGTTGAGTTTACCTGAAGTTAGTGGCTGGTATATGAGGAGGTTTTATAAACCGCTACAAGGCTTATCTGTGGCGTTGAGACCATTAGTTGAACCGTTGTTTAAACCAATTGCGGGTTTTTCTTTGCCAGATAAAGAGGTCATGGATGCCCCCTACGAGTTTTATGAACAAATTGAAGCATTGGAAAAAGTTTTAACTGATAATACCAAAACTTCGGTCAGGCTAGTTACAAATCCAGAAAAGATGGTGATTAAGGAATCACTCCGCGCTCATGCTTATCTGAGTTTATATAATGTCGCGACGGATTTGGTGGTGGCAAATCGGATCATTCCGGATACAGTCACTGACCCATTTTTTAAGCGTTGGAAGGAGAATCAACAAGAATATCGCCACGAGATTCATGAGAATTTTAGACCGTTACCCGTGAAGGAAGTACCCCTCTATTCTGAGGAAATGTGTGGGTTAGAAGCATTGGAACGGTTGAAGGAAACGCTGTATGCGGATGAAGATCCAAGCCAGGTTTATTATAAGGAAAATACTGTGCGGGTGATCCAAGATAAAAATCAATACACTTTAGAGCTGTATTTGCCAGGAATTGCCAAGGATCAAATTCATTTGAGCAAGACGGGAGACGAGTTAAATATTCGCATTGGGAATCATCGGCGGAATTTAGTCTTGCCACAAGCTTTAGCCGCTTTACAACCGGCGGGTGCGAAGATGGAGGAGGATTATTTAAAGATTCGGTTTTCGGAGGTTGCTAAGGTTTAAAGAAGCAGAGGCGATCGCACTTCCCTCTTCAAGCGATCGCCTCTGAGTACAGGGTTGGATCACGCTTCCCTGATCTGTTTTGCTTTCCTTGCTCGCAATTTTCCCTGCAAAGACTCCATATAGGTGTAAAAAACCGGGGTAATGTACAGCGTCAAAAGCTGAGAAAACACCAAACCCCCCACTACTGCTAACCCCAGGGGCCGACGAGATTCTGCACCCGCACCCCAACCGAGTGCGATCGGTAACGTACCCATCAAAGCAGCCATTGTGGTCATCATAATCGGGCGAAACCTCACCAAACACGCTTCATAAATAGCATCTCGTGCGGTTTTCCCTTCTTTGCGTGCTTCGATCGCAAAGTCAATCATCATAATCCCATTTTTCTTCACAATCCCCACCAGTAGGATGATGCCAACAAACGCATAAATATTCAGTTCCACCCCGAACAGCATTAAAGTTAGCAAAGCACCAAATCCCGCTGAAGGTAAACTCGTCAAAATCGTCACGGGGTGAATGAAATTCTCATAGAGAATCCCCAACACAATGTAAATGACAAAAATGGCAATTAACAGCAACAACCCCAACCCTTGCACCGAAGATTGGAACACCTGCGCCGATCCTTGAAACTTAGTGCTAATGGTTGCCGGTAATGTTTCCCGCGCCAATTGTTCAATTTTTCCCACTACTTCTCCCAGAGACACCCCTGGTTTTAAGTTAAAAGATAGAGTCACCGCCGCTAATTGACCGAAGTGACTGACGGTTAGGGGTCCCACTGTTTGCTGAAGAGTTGCAACCGTATTTAACGGCACTTGCTGACCGGTACCAGACCGGATAGAAAGCAATTCTAAGGCACTGGGATTGTCCTGATATTTCGGGTCTAAACCCATAATGACTTGATATTGGCTATCCGGTGCGTAAATGGTGGAAACTTGGCGAGTGCCATAAGCATTATAAAGCGCTGTTTCAATTTGATTGGCCGTTAAACCAAGAGTTGAGGCGCGGTCGCGGTCAACAATTACCTGTAATTGGCGATTTTTTAATTGCAAATCGCTGTTGACATCTTGCAATTCTGGTAACTGTCTCAACTTGGTTTCTAAGGCCGGTGCTGCCTGATAAAGCTCAGATAAATCGGTACTTTGTAGCGTAAATTGATATAACGCTTTTGACTGTTGAGAACCGACTCGAATGGCCGGTGGATTTTGGATAAAGGCGCGGATTCCTGGGACTTTACTTAATTTTGGACGCAATTCTTGCACGATTTCATCCGCACTCAACTTTCGCTGCGACCGAGGCTTTAACCGAATTACAATTCGCCCAGTATTCGCAGCCGAGTTAGGACCCCCTGCGCCGACAGTGGAGTTAATTGCTTCCACATTGGGATCTTTACGGACAATAGCAGCTAACTGTTGTTGGTGGTTGACCATTTCTGCAAAAGAAATATCTTGGGCTGCTTCTGTACTAACCGTGAGTTGTCCTGTATCGTCAGTGGGAACAAACCCTTTCGGAATCACCACAAATAGATAAACCGTGGCGACAAAAACCGCGGCGGAAATCACCATAGTGGTGCGATGATATTTCAGAGATTTTCTGAGACTCCACCCATAAAATGCTTCCAGAGAAAAGCGCGGTTTAGTCCCAGATTTGGGAGGTTTAGTTGAGAAATGGTTCCTGTGAGGGGGGTCTTTGGGAGTGCTAGGCAAGCGATCGAACCCATCCTCTACCTTGTCTGATTCTGCGACCAGAAGATTCGATGAACCTCGCTTGCTAGTGGCATCATCCGACTCGTTACCAACCCCCTCTACCCTTGCTTTTTCCGGGTCTACATGGGGACTCATCTGATAAGTTGCTACCGCTTCCGACACGCCATTTTCGGCTGCACTTGCAGACAATCCATCTGTTAGATTCTCCCCTGTTGTTTTGGGATGTTTAACTTCTCTTAAAAAGCGACTACAGAGCATCGGCGTTAAGCTTAAAGAAATGGCACCCGATACTAAAATTGCCATCCCAATCGTGACCGCAAATTCATGAAATAATCGCCCCAGAATGCCACCCATAAAGAGCATCGGGATAAACACCGCCACCAGTGAAAGGGTCATGGAAAGCACTGTAAACCCGATTTCTCTCGAACCTTTCAGCGCGGCTTCAAAGCGGCTTTCTCCCATTTCCATGTGGCGGACAATGTTTTCTAAGACTACTACCGCATCATCCACCACAAAACCAACACTCAGGGTTAAAGCCATTAACGAAAGGTTGTCTAAAGAATAGTTCAGCAATGCCATAACCGCAAAGGTCGCGACTAGGGACATCGGGACTGCCAAACTAGGAATGAGGGTTGCCGAGAGGTTGCGGAGAAACAGAAAAATTACCATAACCACCAGGCAAATGGTTAGAAATAAGGTGAATTTGACATCATTCACCGATTCCCGAATGGATTGAGACCGGTCGTAGAGAATATTCATCTCCACTGCGGCCGGAATTTGCTGGCGGAAGGTGGGTAAAAGTTTCTTGATTTCGTCCACAACTTCCACGGTATTGGTTCCTGGTTGGCGCTGAATCGCTAAAACAATGCCTCTTGTCCCGTTATACCAACTCGCTAATTTATCATTTTCAACGCTGTCAATGACCTGGCCAATTTCTGCCAACCGCACAGGAGCTCCATTGCGATAGGCAACAATCAGTGATTTAAAATCGCTGGCGTCATTGAGCGCTCCATTGGTCTCAATTGTATAATTCTGCCGTTGACCGTAAAGGATGCCTGTGGGTAGGTTGGGGTTGCCTTGAGCGATCGCAGTACCGACTTCTTCAATGCCAATGCCTTTTGCGCTCAAAGATTGGGGGTCTAATTGAATGCGAACGGCGTATTTTTGCGAACCATAGACCTGCACCTGGGCCACGCCGTTTACCATCGAAAGACGCTGGGCCAACAAGGTTTCTGCATACTTATCAACGGTCGATAACGGTAAAACAGAAGAACTGAGGACCAGGTAAAGAATGGGTTGATCGGCGGGGTTTACTTTGCGGTAAGACGGGGGACTTGGCATATTTGTCGGTAATAGCCTCGCCGCCTTAGAAATCGCTGCTTGGACATCTTGGGCGGCCCCATCTAGCGGTCGGTTTAAGTCGAATTGTAAGGTAATTTGCGTGCTTCCCAAGCTGCTGCTGGAGTTCATGGAGTCGAGGCCGGCGATGCTGGAAAATTGCTGTTCTAAAGGAGTCGCAACAGAGGCGGCCATCGTTTCTGGACTGGCACCGGGGAGGCTAGCTGAGACTTGAATGGTGGGATAATCAACGTTGGGTAAGTCGCTGACCGGCAATGCTTCGTAACTCATCAACCCAAAGATCAGGATGCCAATCATCACTAGGGTGGTCATGATTGGGCGACGGATGAAGAGTTCGGCAATATTCATAGAAGGAAAAGGGGACTAGTGTCATTCAGTCGGGTGGATCGGTGATTCAGACTATTTGGTTCGCTGTTTCTTGTTATCTGCTGGTTTGCGAATTTCTACCTTGGCATTGGGTACGAGATTAAATTGACCGTCGGTGACTACTTGTTCGCCTGGTTTGAGGCCTTGGGCGATCGCAGTTTCGCTACCACTGGCAATGCCAACTTTGACGGGCCGTACTTCCACAGTTCGATCGGATTTGACGACATAGACAAAGGGGCCTTTCTGTCCCGCTTGGACTGCGACGGTGGGAACTACGACGGCATTGGGTTCTTTTCGCAAGGTGAGGACGACGTTGACAAACTCGCCGGGGGCCAGTTGTCCTTCGCTGTTGGGAAAGCTACCTTTCAATTGCAGGGTGCCGGTGGTGGTGTCAACGGTACTGTCTACAAAGGTTAGTTCGCCTCGCGCTGGCGGTACTGTGCTATTGGGAACTTGGACCTCGACTTCCAAGGGGCCTGCGTTCATAGCTTGTTTGACTTCTGGCAAGATTTTTTGAGGTACGGAAAAGGAAACGTAGATCGGTCGAATCTGACTGATGACGATCAGGGGGTTGGTGTCGTTGGCTTTGACGAGGTTGCCTTGATTGACTTTGAGGCTGCCGGTACGTCCGTCGATGGGAGAGAAGATGGAACTGTAGGAAAGTTGAATTTTGGCTTTGTCGATGTCGGCTTCGGCGGCCTTGACTTGGGCTTGGGCATTTTCGACATCGGCGGCGGCGGCTTGAACTTGCGATCGCGCAGTTTCAACGGCGGCGGCGGCGGCTTGAACTTGCGATCGCGCGGTTTCAACTTCGGCGTCGGCGGCTTTGACTTGCGACTGCGCGGTTTCGACATCGGCGGCCGCAGCTTGGACTGCTGCAACTGCGTTCTCGACTCCACTCCGGCTGGCGGCAACGGTGGCTGTCTCGGCCGTCGCCGTGGTGCGAAGTTGATCCACTTCGTCTTTACTGATGGCTCCCTCATTGTAGAGGGTGCTGTAGCGCTGCGCTCGCTCCGAGGCATTTTGTGCCTGGGCTGCGTCTTTGGCTTGGTTGGCTTTGGCTTGGTTGACCGAGGCTACGGCTTTGGCTTGGTTGGCTTTAGCTTGAGTGACGGCTGACTGTGCTTTAGCTTGGTTAGCTTTGGCTTGGCTGACGGCTGACTGTGCTTGGGCTTGGTTGGCTTGCGCTTGAGTGACGGCGGAGACGGCTTTGCTGTAATTGGCTTTTGCCTGAGTGACGGCTGCGATCGCTTTTGTGCGGTTGGCTTCTGCTTGATCTAAAGCAGCTTGCAAGGAACGAGCATCGATTTTGAACAGTAAGTCGCCTTGTTTGACCTCCTGACCTTCTTTGAAATAAACTGCTGTTAGTTGCCCTTCCACCAAAGACTTGACATTGACCGTTGAATAGGGTATTACCGTTCCTGTACCCTGAACCTGAATGGGAACTGTTTTTTGTTCGGCTGGAACTGTGACGACAGGGACAGGCCGACGATTGCCTGCCTCTGCTTTTTTGACGGGCTCAGCTTCGGAAGCAGCGCAGCTATACAAACAAGTCAAACCCAGTAACAGAAAGGCTTGGGAAGCTGTCTGCCTAGAAGCAGGGAAGGAAAAAAACTGCATTGGGCCTTTGTTAACGGTGGAAAACATAGCAACGAAGGGGGCAAGGGACTGAAACCCAATTCGTTAGATAAACTAACATTTCGTATTATTACATTTCTACCGCGTACTAGATATTTGTCAAGTATTTTTGAAAGCAAGTTGGGTTTCTGAGGAAGGGGTGA
>JBLNEP010000042.1:0-11602 GCA_050262755.1 Actinomycetota bacterium
AGCCTATCAGTCGAAAAAATCTGGTTTCGAGTCTGGTTATAGGTTTGCTGCTCGGTGCGGTCGCAGGGATGCCTGTAGGCTGGTTTGCTCATCGGTACTATGCGGATCAGCGTTTTGCTCAGATTCTCATTTGCCGAGAAAGGAATCGAAATCAGCCGATAGCGGTTGTTGAGTCAATTTGCGGTTCTCGGTTCTAAATTTTTTTCGCTAGCCTAGCAGTAAGGCATCATCTGCGAGGGGTTCGCCTTGGAGTTCTTCAAATAAGTTTAACAGGTCTTGGACTGTCAAATTTGCGCGATCGCGACCGCCGATATCTAAGATAATCTGACCTTCGTGGAGCATTAACGTGCGATCGCCTAATTCTAGCGCTTGGCGCATACTGTGCGTGACCATTAGCGTCGTTAACTGCCGTTCTGCAACAATTTGGCGAGTTAACTGGAGGATGTAGGTGGCGGTTTTCGGGTCGAGGGCAGCGGTGTGCTCATCTAATAATAAAATTTGATTCGAGGCTAAGGTTGACATTAATAAACTGACGGCCTGACGCTGGCCTCCAGATAATAAACCCATGCGATCGCCCAGGCGTTTTTCTAACCCCAACCCTAAACTCGCTAAACGCTCTCGAAATTCTGCCCGCAAGTAGCGATTTAAGGCGGGTCGCAAGCTGCGCGGCTGCCCTCTGCGATAAGCTAACGCTAAATTTTCCTCAACTGTTAAATTGGCACAGGAGCCCGTTAAGGGATTTTGAAACACTCTCGCGACAAGTTTTGCTCGCCGATGAGCTGACCAAGTGGTCACGTCTCGATCGTTCATCAACACCCGCCCTGTTTCGGGGAAAATATCGCCACTGAGGACGTTTAGCAAAGTGGATTTTCCGGCACCATTACTGCCAATAACCGTGACAAATTCCCCACTAGGAATTTTGAGGTCAATTCCCTTTAACGCTTTACTGGCTAGAGGAGTATGGGGGTTAAAGGTTACTTGAATTCCTTCTATTTGAATCATCGCAAACTCCGTTCGTAGTCATTCGTTAGGGTTGGCTGTTAAGCACGAGAGTCACCGCACATTTTCTAAGATTTCTGTCGTTTCCAAATCGCCTGAAGGCGGTGGCGAGAATTGGGTAAAACTAGAGCCAATCCCACTAAAATAGATGTTACCAAATTCAGATCCTGAGCTTGCAGTCCAATAAAATTTGCATTGAGCGCGATCGCGACTGCAATCCGATACACAACTGACCCAACAATTGCGCCCAAAGTTGCCCAGTAAACGGTTGCTCTCGACAAAAACGTTTCGCCGATAATAACCGCTGCTAGACCAAAAACAATTGTCCCCACTCCCATTGTGACATCAGCAAATCCATAAATTTGGGCAAACAAAGCTCCGGCTAAAGCAACTAAGGCATTGCTGAGCGCGATTCCCAATAAAATCATCTTGCCAGTCGCAATCCCCTGAGCATTTGCCATAGTTAAATTTGCCCCCGTTGCTCGCATGGCTAAACCTAATTCAGAACTGAGAAAACTGTCAACGCCGAACTTAGTAGCTAGGGTGATGATTAACAAAATTAGGGCCGTGAGCCATCCAGGTTGATGGGCTAATAAATTCAGTAAAGGAGTCAAAAGAGTTGATTGCCCAAGCAGGGGAATATTCGGTCGGCCCATGATGCGAAGATTGATTGAATAAAGGGCAATCATGGTGAGGATGCTGGCTAATAAATGCAAAATTTTTAGCTGTACATTCAGCCAAGCAGTTACGAACCCAGCAGCAGCTCCCGCAACCAAGGCGATACAGGTAGCAATGAAAGGATTGATTCCTTGGACAATCAAACTCGCGGCAACTGCTCCTCCTAAGGGAAAACTGCCATCAACTGTTAAGTCAGGAAATTCGAGGACGCGAAAAGATAGGTAAACGCCTAAAGCGACTAGACTGTATAATAACCCGGTTTCAATGGCTCCCCAAAAGGCGGTTTCGGTCATAAGAAGTTAAAGAAAATAATGGGTAGTTGCTGGCAAAATAGATACCAATAAAAACATGAATTTTAACAGCTTTGCTAAAATAATCAATCGGAATAAACTTATTTCTTTTGAGACTGATAATCCTCTGCTCTCACCGTTTGGAGCGACTTCCATCTCTTTACTGAATGACTCGATCGGCTTCAGCTTTGACGGTTTCAGAAATTGAAACTCCCATTTTCTGAGCAGATTTCAGGTTCAGATAAAACTCGTTTTTCTTAGCTGATTCTACAGGAATATTTCCTGGCTTTTCACCGTTAAGGACTTGTAAAACTATTTTTCCCGTTTGCCTTCCAACCTCATAATAATTATAGCCAAGAGCAGCGAGCGCGCCCCGTTTAACCGAATCACTATCTCCCGCGTAAATCGGAAGTTTGTTCTCTATCCCCACCTGAATGACTGATTCTAAAGCTGAAACAACCGTATTATCAGTCGGGATATAGATTGCATCTGCTTTTCCCACTAAACTGCGGGCGGCTGTCGCTACATCACTGGAGCGAGCAACCGTTGCTTCAACCAGGGTCATTCCTCGTTTTGGTGCTTCTTGTTTGAGGAGTTTTAAGAGGGTTAAAGAGTTAGCTTCCCCAGCATTGTAGAGAACGCCAATTCGTTTGGCTTTGGGGGTAATTTTAGCAATTAAATCGAGATGTTTGTCGATGGGAGTAAGGGCGCTGACACCCGTCACAGTACCGCCTGGTTTATCTAAATTCGTGACCAATTTTGCCCCTAAGGGATCGGTGACTGCGGTAAAAATTATGGGAATGTTTCTGGCAATGGCCACGACAGCTTGCGCGGAAGGAGTGGCGATCGCTACAATGACATCAGGCTTGTCACCCACAAATTTATTGGCAATTTGAGTCGCCGTTGTCGGGGAACCTTGAGCACTTTGCCACTCTAATTTGAGGTTTTTTCCCTCGGTGAAACCCGCTGCTGCCAATTCCGCTTTCACGCCATCTCTAGTCGCATCTAAGGCCGGATGCTCAACAATTTGAGTGATAGCCACAAATTTAGTGGGAGTTTGATGGAGAGGAGTTTGGTTGTTGGGTGCTTGAGAGGCGGGATGAGAAGTGCAACCGAGGAGAGTGGCCACCAGAGTTGCAGCAAGGGTGACTGATTTCAGACTGGAGTCCATCATGTCGTTGACCAGAAAATTCTCTAAAAGAATATGGCACAAACTAGCAAAAAAAACGTCTGAAGGCAAGTTGTAATTTTTGTTTTTTTGTCCCTGTTTCGAGAAACGTTCACAGGTTCAGGAGGAGGCTGGTTCTGCTCAAAAAATCTGTAGAACAGGGAGGAAGTCTACTCTCGCTAAAAAATCAGTGCTGGTTTTCCAGACATCCGACTGGCTTCTGAAAATTTGCTAGATGTAAGTATGTTATCACCTGAACTCTCCTATGAATTTCCAGAGAACAATTTCGGCAATTTTATCGACGACTATTCCTTTAAGTGTGATTTTGCCAAGCAGAACGGTCGTGGCGGTTCTCCCCTTGCAAACGTCTCAAATGGTCGCCACCTTAACGGCACCTCAAGTGAACACGATTGCCAAAGAAATCACGGTTCGTATCCAAGGACCGAAGGGTGGCTCTGGGGTACTCCTAGAAAAAAGTGGTAGCACTTACTATATCCTTACTAATTGGCACGTTGTAGACCAACCAGGAGATTATCAAGTAATCACCCCGGATGGCAAGCGCCATTCTGTTTACTATAGCTTGATCCGGCGAGTGCCTGGGGTTGATTTGGCGGTGGTGCCGTTCAGCAGCTCTGGAAGCTACCGCCTCGCTCAACTCGGTAATTCCAGCCAAGTCAGCCAGGGAAAAAAGGTGTATGTGGCTGGCTGGCCGATCTCCGGCGGTTCTCTGCGGCAGCCAATTTTTATCAGCACGGAAGGCCTTGTCACCCGCCGTCAAGCTCCCTGGAATGGTTATACTTTAGTTTATAGTAACTTGGTGAGAAGCGGGATGAGTGGCGGGCCGGTGCTAGACAGTGAGGGGCGGTTGGTTGCCATTAATGGGATTGTGCAGTTAGAGGGCCAATCAGATCGAGTGGTGGCAGCGGGTATTGAAATCGAGGTTTTTGTGAAGTGGCGATCGGCTGTTTCCCTCCCCAACGCACCCCAACAGCCCACTGCCAACGGGGGAACAACTGGAACGAAGAATCCGCCTCCGCGCTCCACGAACAATTCTGTGGCGTTCTCGGTGGCTAGCACCCTCAAGGGGCCGTCGGGGGTGGTGAGTTCGGTGGCGTTAACTGCTTCTCACTTTGTGAGTGGTAATAGTAACGGTACAATTTCCGTGTGGAACCTGCCTGGTGGCGAGTTGGAGAGGGCACTTCGGGGTCATACGGATGCAGTGAATGCAGTGGCGATCGCACCCGACGGACAGATGCTTGCCAGTGGTAGCGACGATCAAACGATCAAGATTTGGAATTTGGCCACCGGTGAAACGATCCGCACCTTGAAGGGTCATACAGATGCCGTGGCCTCTGTGGCGATCGCACCCGACGGGCAGATTTTAGCCAGTGGCAGTTGGGATAAAACCATTAAAGTTTGGAATTTGAAAACAGGGGAGGTACTGCGAACCTTAACCGGTCATGCTGGACTGGTAAACTCAGTAGCCGTTGCCCCCGATGGTAAACTTTTAGCAAGTGGCAGCAAAGACGGTTCTATTAAATTGTGGAATCTCCAAACTGGGCAATTGATTCGCACGTTCAGCGGGAATTCTTTATCCGTGCTTTCAGTTGCTTTTAGCCCTGATGGCAAGACTTTAGCAAGTGGCAATAGCGATGGAACAATTGGGGTATGGACTGTAGCAACTGGCCAATTACTCCGGCGGTTGAGTGGCCATACAGATGGGGTCTGGTCAGTTGCCATCAGTCGGGATGGGAGAACGCTAGTCAGTGGTAGTTGGGATAAAACCATTAAACTGTGGGACTTAAATTCTGGGCAGTTGAAAGGGAATTTAGCGGGGCATTTGGGGTATATTACTTCTGTAGCGATTAGCGGGGACGGACAGATGATCGTAAGTGGTGGTTGGGAGGGGCAAATTAAGATCTGGAAAAAGAGTGGATGAGCCTTTTGATCCCAGAAATAGAGATCCTGACGGCTTTCAACTTCGCCTAACACTATCGATTTTAGTTCATCTACCCGCGAACATCTGATGGGGGTTTTATCAAAATACTGGATCGTTCTCAAACTCAATGCAACTGGGACGTACTACGCCGAAGAAATCGCTCCAGCTCAAGGATTTTTTGTTTCAGTGTTTCCCGAATTAACAGCCCAAAGCTCTGTCGCAGATTCGGCAATTCAGCGGTCATTAATTCATTGGATGAAACAGCAGCAAGAACCCGAAAAATCCCTCTTAGCTGAACGCTGCTTACTTTGCTTTATCTCCCATCAGATTGTCTTTCTGTGCCGACAGCTTGAAAGACAATTCGGCTCTATCCACGGCTTTACTTACTCTGATTTATTGCCCTTTGTTTTGGATGATGACGGCAAAGTTCCCCGTAGGAATTCGGAAAATTCCCCTCAGCCCTATCAATCCTTTTCCCGGAAAATTCTCACCAGTTTTGACTCCGAACAGAGTAGCTTAGCAACTTGGACCAGCATGAGGGTAAAACACCACTCAGAGCTCAATGCTTTTTTACTCGAACGGGGAGTTTATCTCGTCAGTGACTGGGCAATTCTCAATGATACGAACCCAAAACAGCTCGAGCGAATTTTTTCTAAAATTTACCATTTAACACCCCTGGAATGCCAGCAAGCTAGCCAACTTCTAGAGAGCTATCACTCAGTTTACCGAGCAGCGCGGCTTCAGCAACGGCAAGCAGGAATGAGGCGGCAATGCCAACCGCCAACCCCTGAACAGTTGCAGCAAATGTCTCAGATCCTAGCCACTCAAAACCATCCATCTTTCTCCCCAGAACTGCTGATGATTAAGCTGCAAAAAATAGCCAATCAATTGCGACAGTATCGCATTCAGGTTCGGGGTGGTTCTCCAGCAGCAATCTCTTTAGATAGTTCTGAGTCTGGCTCTTTCGTGAACCGAATTTCTGCGCCGGAATCTGAGCCTGAATTCGACTGTCAAGATGAACAAAGAGAATTTTTGAAGAATTATCGCCCTCTGTTTTTAAATTGTTTAGAACAAGCGCTCGCCTGTGTCACTGACTCTTGGGTGAATCAATTACAGCAGAAAAATCCTCAAAAATCTCAACAATTTTTAATGGCTCTGCAATTATTTCATTGCCAGGGACGGAGTATGGGAGAAATAGCTGCAATGGTGGGATTGCAGGCACAGTATCAAGTGACTCGCTTACTGAAACTTAAGTCTTTTCGCGCTGATGTGCGACAGCAATTGTTAAGGCTACTCTGCGACCGTGTTCAAGAACAAGCTAAATTATATCTCGATCCCCAGCGCCTCAAATCTCTCGATCAACAAATTGAGGCTGCTTTAGACGAACAAATTCTCCAAGTCATTCAGGAAGCAGAAACCGAAGCAAGTATGGCAAAAACCAGCCCCCAAAATGGCCTCTTTGCTCAAAAGCTTTGTCGCCACCTCGACACAAGAATTTAACTCATGTTAAGGGTAGAGGTGTCAGTAATGATGGAAATTTTATAGGAGGTCTTAACTGTGACTGATTCCTCACGAGATTCCCTAGAAAGCTTGCTTGATTTTGAAGTAGTTTCTCCCGAAGCAATTACCTTGTCTCCAGAACAGATTCATCAAGCAACCCTACTCAGCAATCAACTTCCCAATGAATCGCGACGGTGGCAAACCTATCTGAATGCTCTCGCTTTATTCGCCTTTGAAGTCTGGATCGGTCAGCGAGCCAATGACTTAGTTGTGAAACGAGAACCAAGCTGGCAACCCGCTATTAACAATGTAATCCCAGCAGTTTGCTCTTTAAACGTTAATCAATTTAAATTGTGTTTAATTGCCCAGGGTAGCTTCGCCGCTGAAGAAGTGGCAATTCCCAGAGCCGTTGTTGAGTTACCTGAATATATTCCTCATTTCTATGTAGTGCTAGAAGTCAGAGAAGAACAAGAAATTGCTGTCTTATCCAGCTTTATTTCCTATGAACAACTGACAGCACAGCGAGAGAGGGTAAATTTACTCCCTGATTTAGATTGGACTCTCCCCGTTCCTTTCCAGTGGTTTGATACCGAGGTAGAGCGTTTATTGCTTTATTTACGTTGTCTAGAACCGCAGGCGATGCTGTTGCCAGCCGCGCCAAACCGCTCCATCAATTTATCAACAATGCAAACTGAATTAGCGACTTTGTTACCTCAACTCCAGTCAAAACCGATCTGGCAAGTGTTAACCTGGGAACAGGGAGAAATCGTGCTAACCACTCCGGAATTAGTCAATTGGCTCTATCAATTTCAACGACAAGAAACACCTGAAGCTAATCAAAAGAGCAGTCGCTATTTGTCAGATTTACTCGCACTTTTGACCCAACCCGCGATTGATGTCGGACGATGGTTGCGGGATGAATTGGATGAGCTGGCTCAAGATTTATCCTGGGTGTTGCTACCAACTCTAGCGCCTGCTGCTTGGAGGCGATCGCCTGCCAACGGTTGGGAAGATATGCTGAGGGAACTGCAACAGCGCGGGGTAGAAATTCCCCTCTCGGCGCGAGGTGCCTATCGGGACTTGCAGGGAGCGGGGGTATCCTTACGGCTGTATGCTTTCACTTGGTCGGTACTGGAGGCATCGAGCGCAGAGTGGAAATTGCTGCTGGTTTTGGGGACTCCCTCTCAAACGCCTTTACCGACGGGTGTGAGGTTGCGGGTGAGCGATCGCGCGGGAATTTTGACCGAACAGGAATGCAGGGAAGGAGATAATTCCTCCTATTTCTTCCTTCGCATTGCCGAGGAATTGGATGAGAGCTTGATCGCAACGATTAGTTTCAGGTCAGAAATAGAATTAAGGTTCCCTCCCTTTCGTTTTACTCTGAATGAATAGAGAGTTTGGGAACGGGTTTTTAGCCACCCCTTTAGCCCTTAAAACCCGCTCAAATACAGTTCTCAAGTTTCTCTTAGCAACCTCTTGTTTCAGGTAATTGTCAGGATTTAAACCTGCGCGATTATCGGCTCAATTCTAACTTCACCTTTGAAAGATTAAACCCGCGCAAAGCCTTGGTACGACTTTCAAACAGTTGGGCAACGCTTGATACAATGGTATCAATCATCTCCGCATCGCAGTGCGACAAAAACTCCTCTCCTGACATCTGTCCATCAAACATTTTCTTGGTTAACAGCAGCAGCCGATTCATCTCTACAAAACCGATTGACTTAATAATAAAGGTCGATAGGGGGGAATTTTTAATATCGTAACGCGACTCTTGATTACGCCCCTTATCTAACAACTCTACCACCTCATTTTCTAAGGGTGTTTTTGCAGGATCTGCTACTTGAATATCAGGCAAAAACTGCTCCAAGGTAGAGATCGCAATCCCCGGTACTGGGAATTCTCCCATCATGGTAGACAGGGGAATATTCTGACCCAGGCGGTAGGAGAGCGCTTCCAAAATCGCCATCGTGACTAACTTGACTCCCAGATAAAGTTTCGCCACGTCTAGATTTTTTTGCGTCTGAGCGAGCAAAGAGCGGTAGGTTTCATCATCCGGCTCTCCCCTAAATTGGTGAAAAACCACCTCCGGTTTCAAGAAGCTCATAAACCCCTGCATTTTTTGCATGGAGCGGCGATAGTCCCCCACTCCATAGGCCGCAGTAATCAGTTCATGGTTTGTTTCTGGAATCAAATTCCAGGTATTGTCCAAAAAATTCGCAGAACTAGGAGAAGCAAAATTTTCCACATCTCGATTGGCTAACCGCACGCTGCGCTTGACGGCGTCCACGGTTTCCGTTTCTGTCCACCCAAAATTAAATTGCTCGTTCGCCTGTCTCATCCGTTCTAGCAACCGCTCCGCCGGCGTCAACCCAGATTCGTTGTGACTGCGAAAGGGAATGGTTGCTTCAATGCAAGCTACGATTTGAGCGATTAAGCCAGGTGCGAGAAAAGGCTCCAAGCACTTAGCCGCGACGATCGCGCTCAAAAATTCATTTTGCCCTGCAAAGGGAGAAAGTGCCTGAGAGGGAACAAACCCAAAGATGGTTGCCACAATCTCGAACATCCGATCCTGAGAGAGTTCCTCTCGCGGGTGGATCGTCAGTTGTCCTTTTTCCCTGACAAAAGGAGTAATGTATCGGCCGATATTCAGGTTCACGCCTTGATCCACTTGCACGTAGACCATATCGTGAAATAAAGCAGCTAGGACTTCAATCGGATCTTGTGAGCCTCCGACCTCAAAAATATGTTCTGGAGTGTGAAAATAGCGCCAAGTCCCGGTCATGGTTTGAATAATCAACTCGGCGATACTATCCAGTTGAGCCGGCTCAACTCGACCCTTTAGCTGCCCAATTGCCCAAATTAAACTTTCTCTGCAACGTTCGTGAGCGTCAATTAGCTGCATCAGTACCTACCCGCTTTCCCTGATTTGTTTGCCAGCATATCAAAGGAGACTCCTCTACAGCCATTATGCTAGGGCTTCCGGTTCTTGTCTAGGTCAGGACTGACGCCCCGCAGTACGGTTTCTCTCCTAACAGGGATCTCGCCACCAATCCACGCGATCGCCTGCCTGGGAGGGAGCCACTCTGGAACACGGTTACCACTCTGAATCGCATGGATGACCCTAGGCCAATTCTAACTTAAAAATTTCTGCGGCCAATCCCTTAGAGTTGCCAATCTTGCCTTTTCCCTGTTTCTAACCGCTTTAGGGAATGAGGCGCATTTGTCAGCAATTGCTGACAACCAACCTCAGCCCTGTTAGCGAAGCATTCCTGAAATCAATTTGAAAAACCTTTAAAAGGAATGATAGCAAATACTCCTCGCTAAATTCAAGTACCCAGGGATTACTCCTCTGGTTGGAGCCTATTGATGAATGACAGTAATCAATCAGATTTTTCACCCAATTTTTGCATCAAGAACTCCAACGCTTTTTGCAAATTCGCTCAAAATTGAGAGGGATGAAATTCCCATAAAATGAATCCAACTCACAAGTGGCTTCACGCTGGCTCCAAAATGCGGTAATCTGAATGAGAAGCGTACTGCTTGCCAAAATATTGCCCAGCTTTCTCGGCGATCCCATGACTCAAACTCTCGACTTTCTCAGCCACCTCAACGCTTCCCAGCGCCAAGCCGTCGAACACTTCAATGGTCCTTTATTAGTAGTAGCAGGTGCAGGTTCCGGCAAAACACGAGCGCTCACTTATCGGGTGGCGAACTTGCTCCGCACTCACCGAGTGCATCCAGAAAATATCCTAGCGGTTACTTTTACGAACAAAGCCGCGCGGGAAATGAAAGATCGGATTGAGAAATTGTTAGCAAATCAGCAAGCTCAAGCAGAATTGGGTAAGCCGTTAGAAGAGTTAGGGGCTGACCAACAAACCCGGCTGCGGTCGCAAGTTTACCGCACCATTACCAAACATCTCTGGATGGGAACCTTCCACTCCCTCTGTGGTCGTATCCTACGTTACGATATTGAGAAGTATCGAGACGAAAAAGGTCGCCAGTGGCAGCGCAATTTTTCAATTTTCGACGAAGATGATGCCCAAAAAGTTATTAAAGAAATTGTCACCAAAACTCTCAACTTAGATGATAAAAAATTTGACCCGCGCAAAGTCCGCTACGCGATCAGCAACGCCAAAAATAAAGGTTTTTCACCTCAAGATTACCTAAAATCTGAACCAGATTATCGAGGTCGGGTCATTGCCGATGTCTATTCCCGCTATCAAGACGCCTTAGCAGCCAATAACTCCCTTGACTTTGATGATTTAATCCGGGTTCCGGTGGAATTATTCCGGCAAAACGAGCAAATCTTAGCTTACTGGCATCAAAAATTTCGTCACATTTTAGTGGATGAATACCAAGATACAAACCGCACTCAATATGATTTCATTCGGTTATTAGCGACGAATGGCGGAAATCCGAAATACTTCGATGATTGGCAAAACCGATCAATTTTTGTGGTGGGCGATGTAGACCAGTCTATCTACTCGTTCCGCATGGCAGATTATACAATATTACTAGAATTTCAAGATGATTTTGGCGACGGATTACCGGACGATAAAACCCGAACAATGGTGAAATTAGAAGAGAATTATCGTTCCCGAGCCAACATCCTACAACTCGCCAATCACTTAATTGAAAAAAATACCGAACGCATTGATAAAATCCTGCGCCCCACTCGTGAACCCGGAGTTCCCATTACAGTCTGGCGCGCAGAAAATGAACTCGAAGAAGCCGAATTCGTTGCTAACCAAATTAACGCCCTCAAGCGACAGCATTCTGAATTTGAAGCAGGTAGTAACTTCGCAATTCTTTACCGCACTAATGCTCAATCTCGCGCCTTTGAAGAAGCGCTATTGCACAGAAACATTAAATATAATATTGTTGGAGGCTTAAAATTTTACGACCGTAAAGAAATTAAAGATGTCCTCGCTTATCTACGGGCGATTGCCAATCCCGCTGATAGCATCAGCCTCAAACGCATCATTAATACACCTCGTCGTGGCATCGGTGCCACTACCGTCGATCGCC
>JBLNEP010000043.1:0-11212 GCA_050262755.1 Actinomycetota bacterium
AAGGAACGGCAAATTTTATGGGAAATTTCTATGAGAAAATGCTGAAAAAAGGGTTAGCACCAGCAGCAGCTTTGAGAGCGGCGCAGTTGGAGGTGATGCAACAGCAGCAGTGGCAATCTCCTTATTATTGGGCTGCCTTTACACTTCAGGGAGAGTGGTAGAATTAAAGGGGGTGTAACCAAAATCAATATTGACTGTGAACGGGAAAATGGGGGCAAGGTTTGAGGTTCAGTAGATATTATCCATTGAGGCTTCGACGGTGAGCTCAGCCGAACTGCGATCGCTTACAATGGTAGTAGACTCATCAAAACCGCGAAGTTTCGCGCTTTTCAATTCCCCAATGATTTGCTGAGAATATCCCGTTCAACCTCACTCAACACCTTGGCTTCCATCTCGTACAAATCGCGCAGAACGGCTTTCACATCAGGGAACTGAAAATACTCAGTCAGTGTGCCGATGCGGTAATTAAAAGCGCTGTAGCGGTGCTTAAAGTACAGCTCGACATTCCCCCGGTGTTCCCACAATCCCAGCAGGTTAACCACTACATCGGAGTAATGGGCTTTTAAATCTCGCTGAACTTCGGTGATTCGTTCTTCAATCAACCGAGAAGTCACGCCGATTTTATAGAAGATGTTGCCATCAGCTTTCACCTCAAGAAAATAGAGGGAATTGAGAAGAATGCGCCGGAACTGAGCGCGATAAATTCTCAGGTCTGCTAGTCTTTCATTCAAACAGGAAAGATTCGCTCGTTGTGCGGTTGTCGCTTCTCTTTCTAGCTTTGCCAATTCAGTCAGCAACAGCGGCTCCTGCACTTGATTGAATAGCGCCAGGGGAAGCGCTCCCATCGGAATTTTGCCTAAATTAGTGAACTGATACGAGCGATGGCGTAGCCGCTGGTCTCCGGCATCGCTCCCAGATTCCAACAATCCCAACAACCGCCAACGCAAGTTTACCAAGTCTCTGGGAATGGGTTGCTCAACAATACCGTACCCTTTCCATAGCACTTTTAACTGCTCCAATTCGTCGCCTTTGAGTTGAATCAGAAAATTGTCGTACAGCGGCAGCGAGGGAAACGCTTTGGTTTTTATCCGCTGAGTAACGGGCTTGCAAGTTTCTGCGGTATGAGCAAAGTGATGCTCTTTCACCGAACCCTTTTTTGCAGTGAGTTCACCGCCACAGTAGAGACAGGTGAGGTTAGTTTTACCACGACGTGCAACTTCATCAATGCTCACCAGTTCACCACCGGGAGCTACCCCAAATTTTAACCACATTGTTAAAAATTCTCCTTAAAGCAGGTTGTGAAGATGCACCCGCTTTCTGGATTTTAACAATTTTATCGGGGGGACAGTCGAAAGTTGATTATTCTGGTGAGCGCTAATAAATTATAGGAATTATTTACGGCGCGATCGCTTTGATTTTTTGTATGGTTCGTCTCTGCTGCGGCTCAATTCCTTAATTGCTTCAACTATCTCCAATTTACTCATTGTTTGACAGCCCTTAACCTTGTATTGAGCAGCAAAAAATCTAAGTTGCTCCAGATCCAACCGATAGAGGATATCATAATTCCGTGGATCTGATGTGTCTTCTTCTTTTTTGTCCATTACTTTATGCAGTTGTGGTAAAGGGTTGGGCTTTCCCATTTTTCAGCTGGGGAATAGGGGGACAGTTGAAAGTTGACGATCGGTCACGATCGCTACCCTGAATTTAATCAAACAACTCTACCTTTCATCGCAGAGTTCCGCGTTTGGGGATTTTTAGTTGGCGATCGCCTCCAACCAGACAAACCCAAGTCCATCAGGTAGCGATCGCTCCCACTCCCATCAAGTCCACCAGCTCGCAATCGCTACAAGCTAACGAGCTAAGAAAGTTTGGCGTAAAAAAAAACCAGTTGTGCTGAATACGGAGATGATTAAAAGTATTAATGGGAAGAATATCCAACCAAATTTGGGTTGACTAGATGTTGCTAAATAGTAGATCATCCATTCAGTATAAGCAAATATCCAGATCATCTCTGCTTTCAGCCAATTAAGAAACGAACAAGCTATTTGATATTGACGGGAAGCATTTTCCGCAGTAATCTGTACTGGATAGTTGAAAATATGGGGATAACGATTTAGAAAAGTCAACCCTCCATATAAAATTATACTGATAATGGGAAATATCCAAAGAGATATTTTTCCACCCCACCCATTAGGTTGACCAGACAAATCGAAATGAATAGGGAATCTCTCTGGTAAAGTAAACCAACTACGAATCGCAATTGTGAGGATAACGGCTAATCCTGCTAGGGCAACAAAATTCAGCACTAATGCTTCCTGGGATTGAGGAATTGAAATAATAGGACGTTCTCGAAAACTCACAGGGCTGTTTCCTCCCAAGTCCGCACAGTTTTTAGCAAAACAACTGAAACTATTATTCAACCGTTGGGCAATACCTTCGGACTTTGGACGTTCGGCGAAGCCTCAGTCGAACGCTGGCTACGCCTACAGGACACGATTGAAGTCTAAAACTATTATTATACGGTTACTAATTTAAGAGTCTCCGAAGTATTGATCTAGGATAGCCAGAAAAGAAAATAACTACAACTCTACCTTTCATCGCGACACATCGCGTTTTTCTGGCAGTCAATCGCACTATCCTAGAACTTCTTGACTAGGGTGAGTGGGTTGTGACAGTTGCTCTGGGAGTAACGGCGCGACAGGCAATTCATCCCGTACCTGGGGAAATGACTGTATGTTCGCACAGCGTGCCGGAGGAGTCGCCTCAACATTGCAGAGAAACATCGCTCACTGAAGCTGTCACAGTCATCTATTCCCCTCTGCTAGCCACTTATGCAGAACGGCAAATGAGTCAGGAGTAAAACTTCGCTCCTAGTAAGCTGTGACGCATTTAATGTACATATTTCCACACCCTACACCCATTACGACAATTTCGCTATGGCAATTTAGCTGCACATCAGCTTAGCTTAAATCTTATACTTGACTTGTACGCATAGTATGGAAATATTCAACAGCAGCTTCCTCAGCAGCTTTACGTCGAGTAAGTGTTGCTGAACGTAATGAGCGATAAATTTCGATGCAGTGTTCCAATGCAAGATAACAGCTCTCCCGTTCTAGCACAGCTACAGTGTTCCCAAGAACTTTGGCTAAGTTAGGTGCAAGTTGCTCGATCCTCCGAACACCGGAAGGTTTGCATCCTGCTTTCAGTAGTCCTAGAGGACCGAGAACTGTGCTACGCAAATATGAAATGAACTCTAAAGCCTCGAACAATTCCCCTCGGGCGACTTTGCCAGTTCCATAGTGAATCCAGATCCAGAATCGATCCTCAATCCACTGCTCATTTGGTAAGGGATACTCACCAGTGCTGGAAGCATAAGTCTGTGATAGTCGCCGATCGCGTTCCCAAAGAACCACTGGCTCATCGACTCGTTTTTCAACATCAGTAATAGACAAAAATTTGAGATCGACATGCAGTAGCGGCGAGCCATAAAGGCAGATCAACACACGTGGCTCGCCCACATGCTCGCCAGTAAACGCTGCCAATAACCCTCCGAGTGATGCAGCAATGCTCTGTCGCTCAGACATAACCTCTTCAAAGCTCTCAGGTTCTACGGCGATAATCAAATCGAGATCGCTGAACTCGTCCATCGAGTTCTCTGCCCAAGAACCTGCTGCAGCAACACCCACAAATCGCCGATCGGCTGCAAAGCGCGGTAGGTTTCTGCTTATGAATAATTGGTGAGTAGTAAGTGCAGTAGTTGGAACTTCCATAGATAGGTTATGAAGGGCATTAATGTTTGATGTTGCCTAACGCGATCGGCTTGCTCCAAATTACCACTTCGAGCAACTTGGGTGACGGCATCATTCACCTCTGTTTTTAATTTTGATCCAACTCGCTCAACCCGCCAAGCTGACTGTCCGCCAATCTTGCCAGTGCGGGTGAAAGTGAAGCTGTCGCGCTGGAAGGGTTGCCCGTGTAATTTGATGCCAGCGAGTTCAGTCACTTTGGAAGAGGGTAAAAGCAGATTATTTTCTGCTGCGAACATTAAGGCTTTGTACTCTACCAACGGGTCTCGCGGCTGTTGGAAATGGTGAGCGTTCGTGCCAGCGATGCGGAGCATTATCGCTTGGGTCAATGCGACTAAATCTGATAGCTCTGGATTTTTGTCCAGTATACTTAAGTGGGCGGGAGATAGAGATTGGCAGTACAGTAAGATGACCTAATATCCGAGCCATCTTTTTCTATGAAGCTAAAACTGACTCTACCTTTAATAGCACTCTCTACTTTCAGTGGAATGCTCAGTCAACTTTATATGACTCTAGCAATTCCTCAAGTAGCCAACTCTGCTCAGGTAGTTACTCAGGAGGATTATTTAATTTTACCAAAGCAGGTTGGCAAAATCTCTCGACAAACGACTAAACAAGACCTAATTCGCTGGTTTGGTTCCACCAATTTGCAAGATTTTATCGCTCATGGGGCTGAAGGAGAAGGGAACTACCCAGCGACAAGAATCCTCAGAGGTGGCAATCGCTCTTTGGAAGTTCTGTGGATAGATGACAAGCAGAAGCAGGCAAATATTGTTCGAGTTTATGATTCACGCTGGCACACGAAAGAAGGAATTCAGATTCATACATCGGTAGTCCAATTGCAACGGATGTTTGGGCAATTTCGATTCTTTGGCTTCGAGTGGGATTATGGTGGTAATCTGATTGTGGGAAATCGTAAGTTAGACGAGTATCGCAAGCATTACAGCCTAGACTTTTGGATTGGCTTACCAGAGGGTCGCTGTAATCACCTCTCCCAAGATTGTCAAGTTGTTATCGGTGAACAGCAACTATCTAGTACAAATGCAGCCGTAAATCGGCTGAATGCAGAAATTGTTTTTCTCTATGTAGTTCTCTGAAGTCTCCTGCCTCTCCCTATCTGTAGCGAACTGCAAAAAGCAGAGGTCAAAATCGCAAAAAGGGGATTAGGGTCTAGTTTTCCTCTAAAATCCGAATTAGAACCAGGCAAATTTGAAGATGAACCCGCTAGATGAAGGAGTGGAAGTAATTCTTTGGAAGGAGAGGAGTAATGATTAAAAATAGAACGATTTTCAACTGGATAGTCAGTCTGGCAATCATAGCTGAAGGCGTAGGTACGCCAGTTCTAGCTGTAGATTCAAAGAGAGATAGCGTAATCCCCTCTCAGCCAGAAGCAACTGCCATCCTCCAAGCTATCTGTGGTCGGGAAAACGTGTTTGCTAATCGCGAACGAGGAGGCAAACTAGCTTGCAAGAGTTGTCCCTCATTTACTGGAGTGGGTAATAATAGAGATGTTTTGATCAAACCACCCTTTACTCTGGAAAAAGTTGTGTATGGCAGCTTTACTCAAGCTGGAACTCGCGAAGCTTTAGCTGATTTCGATGGCTGCGAGGCGCACGCTCGCAATAATGGAGGGAGTGTATTATTACAACGATTGAGCCAAGGGTGGTCGGCAGTACGGTATGAATCGGGATTGCGCTCCAACAACTGCCTCAAATTTCCCAATAAGAGCGGCCGAGACTTGCTTGTCTGCCAAAGTTTTGACGCACACATGGGACGTTTTCTTGATTGGTTAGACGCTTTACAAATTAATTCATTAGGGCTTGAAAAAATTAGCCTAATTCGCTTACTCTCTAACATAGCTAGCAACCGACCGCCAATTTTTGAAACAAGGATCGAAAACTGGACAGCACAAGATGTTAACAATGATAACCTGCTTGATTTAGTCGTGACAGTGAGAGAAGCAAATTCTGCTCAAGTTCCTCCTGGCTTTGAAGGGAAATATGACTCTCATTTGCCTAATCCCACCTTCCATCGGCTAACCTTCTTATTTGATGGTCAATCCTTCCAAGCAACCCCAGAGACAGCACAACTTAAGCAGCGCTTTGAGGAGAAGTTTAGGAAATAAACCCAAAAAATTATGGGAATTGGTAGGCAGGTGGCTCCTCAAAAACAACTCATAGCTTACATTTAAGGTGTATTAGTCTAACCAGAGCGATCGCCCTCTGGGAACAGTTAATAGCCTGAGTAAGATTCTTCTGGTTCCCACTTTTCCCCTGATGGTTGGCGGATGAGATCGGCGCTCAGCCATTGGCGGATGGGTGGCGTGCTGATTTCGCTGATTTCAACGAGGTAAATTTTACAAAACTGTTTGCTAATCCCGGTACGTAGTTTCAATTGCCTGATAATTTTGGCTTGATACCACTGACCGTTCCAAAATACTTCACAGGGAATGTTGGCTACTTTTTTATCATCAAGAACTGCATCTGATTCTACTATTTTTTGTACCTCAATTTTCATATTAAGAGGTTTTATTTCAAACTCTTTATCCTCGTAATCTATCTCGTAATTTTTCTCATAATTCTCCCAAGCATTCGTAACTAGAAGGTAAAAGCAAGCGATCGCAGTTAGTACACAAACTGCAAACAAGAATGCCAGGAACAGATAAGAGCCTATATGAGCATACCAAGGTTTAGGCGCTCTTTCCAAAAACATTGTAACGATAGAATAACCGCTGAAAATAGCCAAGGTTCCCAGGAACAGTAAAAAAAATTTACGAGCAATACTCATTGTTTTTAGTTTTATTTAACAGTAATAGTCTTACCCAAAAAGCGAAATCATGAGCGGCTTCTAAACCTAACGGCAGTGAAAAGCGCGAAGTTTCGCGTTTTTAGTTGGGGCGATCGCATTCATCGATTACCAACCAGTCCGGGATTGTACCAAATCTAACTTACTTGCAGCTAAGCTGGAATAAAACCAACCGCATCCCATGACCGACGCTATCATCACCAAACTCCAGCAAGTAACCGAGGGTCTGCTGTTCATGAGTGAATCAGAATCACCCTTGGTTCCGTTCTGCTGGAAATCAGACGGTCAGCCGCTCACCCCGGCGAAGCTGCTGCAACTTGCTGGACATCCGGCTGATGCACCAGTGCAGGCGGTCAACGTTGACGAATTTTTCGCAACAGCGATCGCCTCCGAGGATTGGCATGATGAGGAGGAGCGGGCAACGGTGCACCGGTTCCGGCAATTGCTGGAGACGTTGAAACAGAACCTCAAACAGATTCAAGTCTGGAAAGTGGGCGCTCGCAGCATCGATGCTTACATCGTCGGCGTAACTCCCGCTGGCGATTGGGCGGGGTTGATGGTGCAGGTAGTGGAGACTTAACGACAAAAACGCAAAACTTCGCGCTTTTGGTTTTAGGGATTTCGGATCGAGACCGTAAAAGATGTCAAACGGGTTCAATAGCACAAACAAGGAACTGATATGACTCTAAACCAACAAGGAATAGTCATGATGCCTCACGAAGGCGATGTTTTGACAGTTGCCGGTGATGTTGTCACGTTCAAGGCATTGGGGCAGAACACTCAGGGGCAATATGCGCTGATTGAGATTTTATGTAATCCTGATGTCGGGACGCCTCCCCATATTCATAGTCGTGAAGATGAAGCGTTTTACGTTCTTGAGGGTGAAGTTGAGTTCCGCTTAGATGACCAAACTATTTTGGCAACACCCGGTACGTTTTTACATTCTCCCAGGGGACAAAAACACAGTTTCAAAAATAATGGACCGACGCGAGCGCGAATGTTGTGTTGGATAACCCCTGCTGGTTTGGAGATGTTCTTTGCTGAAGTGGGCAGACCTATCGCCGATCCACTCAATCCACCTGTGCCCAATCAGGCGGAGATCGATAAGCTGCTAGCGACTGCACCAAAATATGGACTCACAATCTTACCCCCTGAAGCGTAAGTCCTTATAAGCTACAGGTTGTAATCAAATAAAGGCTCGCTCGTTGGAGTGTGACTTCCAGCATAAAGTGACCGAGATAGTCACTTTATGGTAGAAAAGTTGTGACTTAAATCAAAAGATTGCCATTTTTTAAGGAAAAGTTTGCCGGATTGTCCGTTGGAATGCTCATTGTTGCGTAAGTGCGATCGCCTGTCATCCTGTCAAAATTTGCAGTTTCAACAAAAAAAGCCTGTAATTACAAGGGTTCGGCAAGCTTACACTTTAAAAGTGGCAGACAATTCGTTTATACTTTCGGGAATAATTGGTAAAAACGATGAGCACGGATAGATTTATTATTAGACCGATGACGCTGGCAGATTTAGAATTAGTTATCCAGTGGGAAGCCACAGAAGGATGGAATCCAGGGCTCAACGATGCAATTCCTTTTTACTCTGCCGATCCGAGTGGATTTTTGATTGGAGAGATTGACGGAACTCCGATTAGCAGCATTTCGGCGGTAAGATATGGTGATAGCTTTGCATTTATAGGTATTTATATTGTGCAACCTGCTTGGCGGGGACAGGGTTATGGTTTACAGACTTGGAATGCCGCCTTGAAATTACTAGGCGATCGCCCTACAGCTTTAGATGCCGTCTTACAGCAAGTAAATAACTACATTAAATTTGGCTTTAAACCAACTTATCACCATTTACGCTATCAAGGAACAGGTCAATCTGGCGTTATTCCTGAAGGCATTGTTTGGCTGAGAGATATTCCTTTTGCTGATGTAGTGAGTTACGATAATCTCTATTTTCCGGCATCCCGTCGGAACTTTCTCAAGAACTGGATCGATCGTCCAGAACATAAAGCTTATGGGATGCTCCAGGATGGTAAATTATGCGGTTATGGAGTAATTCGACCCTGCTACACAGGTTTTAAAATTGGACCTTTGTTTGCTAATTCGACCGAGATAGCTGAAAGTTTATTTCTGGCTTTGATTACTCATGCTGAAAATCAGCCCGTCTTTATAGATGTACCGAATATTAACACGCTAGCGATCGCCTTAGTTGAAAGTCGAAAAATGGTACCCATATTTGAGTGTGTGAGGATGTACACCCACGACCTACCCAATATTGAAATAAATCACATTTTTGGGGTAACAACTTTGGAGTTAGGCTAAAACTACTATAGCCTTTCTCAGGTAGATGAGGTACAGCAACAGCAGTGGGTAAACCAATTTCAGGCAAGCCCGTAAGCTTCTGTACGATTGCTACTCAAACACCGCTATCAACTTTATTCTCAATCACTTGCTGAATTTGTGGCGATACATTCGAGAGGAAATTCAGCCCCGTTTGTTGCTCAACCTGTTTCACAGATACCCTAAAAGTTTTCCAGCCCTTACCCTTAACGCTGGCATCGTTGGGCATTATCACGGCGATCGCCCTCGTATTCGCCGTAACTCCCTGCACCCCTAAGCCTTGCCTATCCAACACAACAATCACTTTCCAATTCTTTGCCGGCACGTTAATCTTTTCAGTTTTACCAATGCTGCCTTTACTCCCCAACGGACCCGCAACAATGTAAAGTTCCTTGCCCTGACTGACCAATTGCCGACAATATTCCTCCAAATCTCCCCACACGCCCCGGTTCAGTTCGGGGGCTTGGGGTGTCATGTTGGTCATGAGAAAAGTAGCCGAGTTGTCGGTTTCATTGCGAGTGCGATCGGCACTTGGTGCAAGATGCCCGCGATCGTAGCCGCTGCCAGTGTAATCAGTGGGGCGAACTTTGTACCAAGCAGCGGGAAGTGAATCGTCGGGTCGAAAGTCATCCTTTCGATCTGTTTTCCCAATCCAAGACTGATTCAACTGCCAACTTACCCAGTTGGGAATATGGGTTTTGTTGTTGTAGCTGAGGACGTACTGAGGCTTGGCTATCAAATAGTTGTCGGGGTTGGCTATGCTGGGCGCGGCGTTGCTGGGATTGCCCATCAATAAGTTGGGATTGTTTGCCAAAGGCTGAGGGCGCGTGCAACCGAAAGCCAGCACGGCGATCGTGGCGATGACGCTAGCCGTGCGAAACCGGGTTGCTCGCGACTGACGGAGCCATGTTACAACAATCGAGTTGAAAAAATTCTGGCTGCTCATAACTGCACAAAAGACACAGTGTAATAGTAAGAAATAACTTTATAGCCTTTTTTACATAAGGATGTATTTCGCATGAGGAGTCGCTTATGCAGCCTGGAGAATTGAGTCAGTCTTAGATCACCAGCCATTCCCCAAAAGTAAGCCATTGCCGATGTTGCGTTCGCGGAATGGGCAACGCAGGTAGTGGAGACTTGGTACTCTGCCAGCGGGTCTGTGGTTGAGTTGAGGTGTGTGGCGGCGATACTCGACAAGGGAAGTGAAAACCGCTAAGCTTCGCGCTTTTGTTTGGCTCTTTTGGATAAAGTTGCATAAACTATGTTTAGCTGAAACCGAGATAGTGACAGCACAACGCTTTAGTTAACATCCTCCCTAGAAAGTGGCTTCAATCAATTTTCGGTGGTCGGTGTATATAGACATTGTTAGTTCTCTGTTTGTAGTTTTAACCTCTACTTTTTGCAGTTCGCTATAAGTAGGAATTGTTGACAAGGTGGGACTATCTAAGCGTTAGCAGGTGGACACTCGGTCAAGTGTTGACCGTTGGAAGTGTTTTTGAGGTGATTGAAATGGGACTAAAGGTTGATATGAGTGTTAGTCCAGTTTTGTTTGGAGAGGAGTAAGATACTGAGCTGGTGGAGTTGGCGAGCAGGTCAGAAGATGAGGATAAATACTCATTCGTGCGTCCCTATCGCGCTCCGGCGGACTTGATGGACAGGTTGGGGAGAGCAATACGCCTGACGGCTCGCTACGCGATCGCACAATGGGAGAATATGGATTTTAAAGAGAGAATCAAAGCTGACCCTATATATCGATAGGGTCTAGATATAATAGACCAAACAGAGAGATTTGTGAAGCTTTGGTTCGATGGAGCGGCGGTAGCTGCCCTTTAAAGTTTATGATTATTAGATTGGTTATGGTTGAATAAATGATTATACTTGATTCAGTCAAATAGCATCTGCACTTTGGTTAATTTAACCCCATCTTCTCTTTCAATTTTCTCAAACCAGCTATTTCTATGCTTAACCTGACTGGCGTTTCAGTTATAGCTCTCATTTATGAAAGCACCAATTCCTTAGTTTATCGAGCTATCCGGGAGTCAGATAATCAACCCATCATCCTGAAAGTTCTTAAAGAAAATTATCCCACGCCTCAAGAACTCGCTCGCTACCGCACCGAATATGAAATTACTAAGTCCCTTAATCTGACGGGCGTTGTCAAAGTCTATGACTTGCAGAAATATCAAAATACCCTCGTCATGTTTCTGGAAGACTTTGGCGGGGAATCATTGAAAGTTTGGATGCAGCAGCGTTCCTTAACTT
>JBLNEP010000044.1:0-65069 GCA_050262755.1 Actinomycetota bacterium
GCCAGGGGTTCTGATGGCTTGCAGTTTGCCTTCTGACTCCCATCTCCTGAGACTGGAGACATGGACTCCGAGTATTTCGGCGGCTTTCTTGGGTGTGACATAGCTCATGGTTAACCGCTTAGCTCTACTTATCTGAGGGTAATTGAGATAGGTAGACTTGGGCGGTTTAATGAATTATTTCTTTATCGACTGTCACGTCTACTGAAAGCATTTCTGAAAGGGGTTTACTGCCACATCCGGAGTCATTCACTCTGTGGGGTTGGGTGGAACTGCTACTGAGTAGGGCAACCTGAATCTGGAACGACGAATTGAGGGTGTTGAACTTAGTTTTTAGGGCAATCTTCCTCGACTCAGAAATGATTGATTTTATCAGACATTTCGTTGCTTTAATCATAAAAACTGAGGGCAACCTTGAACCCTTTAGATGTTTTCTACTTGGGTGATTGCCTGTTTTTTTTGAGCGAAAGATCCTGGCTGAAAAGGAAACTCTACGTTAAATAGATTTCAGCGCTTTCTTGAATTTTCGTCCAGAGTAGCTGCCTTCTCTTCTTCAAGTGCTTGGAGTTTGTTGAATATAAGGCTTTGGCAACCTCCGGATGTATTCACGGAGTACATGAGACATCGTGACATTTTTATGGTCAGCAAATGCTTTTAATTTGTCTAGTTCATAGGCAGTCAGCCTTAAAACGAGCTTTTTTTCCTTAATCATGGCTAGACATTGCTGGTACAATCATTGCATGGTAACATGGTCAGTCACTTTTAAGTTGGCCTCGGTAGTAAGCTGTGTTCCCTCTTGAGGGACTCAGCCTCACCCATCCAGTTAGGTTGTTGTTTGTCTGTAAACGGCTAACGACTCACTGTCAACCAGCAACGACTACCCCAGCAATGGGAGTTTCGATGTGGGAAAGGGTTCTCTGGTTTCTGAAAAACCCGGTTTTGTCATTGAAGTCCTGCTAGTTGTGGAGAAGAAGCGGCGCGATCGTTTTCCCTTTGGGCTATCATTACTGTGGATTTTCCTACGATGCTGGTATCTGATAGGTTACTGCTCCTGTCACTGACACTCTTCTGTCACCAGAGTCGTCCCTATCTGCTTAGGATCTGGGCAAATATCCCTCAGTCAGTGAGTTCAATAGTATCTTTATGCCGTTTTGTCAATGGCGATCGCACGTCTTGACTCAATTTCTAAATCTACCTGGCACTGCAAAAGCGCCTTTATTAAGTAAGATGATGGCCTCATGGAAGACCGCTACACCCCCCGCGATCCTCAGTCAAATATTAATCAACTGATACTCTCTACTCCTTTTTTTGCAGGTTTGCCTGAGGCTGTAATTGAGAGAGCAACTGTCCACATTGTGACACGCAGCCACCCGCCCAATCAGGTGATTTTACTCGAAAACGATTGGGGTAGCTCCGTGTACTTCATTTTGGATGGCTGGGTGAAGATTCGCACTTACAACCTAGATGGCAAAGAGGTAACTCTCAATATTTTGGGTAAAGGAGAACTGTTTGGTGAAATGGCGGCGCTCGAAGAAGCACCGCGATCGACCGACGTAATTACCCTCGCTCCAACCCTGATCGGCAATATGCCAGCTCAAGATTTCGTACAATTAATACATACTGAGCCGCTAGCAGGCATTCGACTTGCTCAATTGATGGGACGACGCTTGCGACAAGTCAATCGGCGTCTGCGACTGAGGGAGTCAGACAGTACCTCACGGGTGGCTGATATCCTATTATTTTTAGCCGAAGGTCAAGGAAAATACTCCTCAGAGGGAGAAACCGAAATTCCTAACTTACCCCATCGGGAGCTGAGCAGTCTCAGTGGACTAGCACGAGAGACCGTGACGCGAGTCCTGAGTAAGCTAGAAAAGAAAGGCTTAATTCGGCGCGAACGGGATGTCCTTTGCATTCCAGATATGCACGCTTTAGAACGCTTGCTCGTGTAAGAGTTGGAGAGAGCCGATCCTGCTAACTGCTAACTGTTACGGGGAATTCAATTATGAGTTTTAAAAGAATCTTTGTTGCTATAGACAATTCAGAATTGAGCAGTCATGTCTTTAACCAAGCATTAGATTTAGCCCAAGCCAACCAAGCCAACCTAATGCTCTTTCACGGCTTCACTCACAATAGCTTCGACGAACCAGGTCTACCACTTCCCATTGAGTTGGGAATCAATGCAGAGTTAGTCGATCAAGCTTACAGAACCCAATATGCGCGACTCGAACAGGAAATAGAAGCAGCGCAAACTTTATTAAGCGACTACTGCGTGAGTGCGCTCAACCAGGGAGTGAAAGCGGAGTCTGACTGCAAGGGGGTGGAGGATGCAGGACGTTCCATCTGCCAAGCTTCTCAAGATTGGGGTGCAGATTTAATTGTATTAGGAAGACGTGGTTTAAAGGGGTTAGCAGAAGTGCTGCTGGGCAGCGTCAGCAATTACGTCCTTCACCACGCTCACTGTTGTGTTTTGGTTGTTCAGGAGAGCAAAGCGTAAGCTTCGGCAGCGATAGCTCCCTAATCTTGAAAATTTCAACTCTAAAATCGGATGAGTGATTCCTTCGGAGCCGATCGGGCATCTCAGTCAGGTAGTTCTGTTCACACAGAGGGCGAACTGCCTTTACCGCCTGTTTCAGAGGCGCAGTCGGCGAGTGCTAACAGCTCTAAACCCCCCGATACAACGGGGGCTTTGAGACTGGTAGAAATCGCATTTCTTGCCAGTACCGCTAGTTTGATTTGGTTGGTGAATTACTACTTTCCGATGGGGCCCCTACTGCGGATTTTTTTTCCGGTGCCGATCGCTTTGGTTTATCTGCGGTGGGGGAACCGAGCCGCTTGGATGTCTGCTTTAGTTTCTGGGTTACTGCTGTCCGTGCTGATGGGTCCAACTCGTAGCATTTTATATGTCATTCCCTTTGGACTGTTGGGAGTGCTGTTGGGAGGACTGTGGAGGCGGAAAGCTCATTGGTCAGTGTCGATCGGCTTAGGAGCAATTGTAGGCACCTTCGGCTTCTTTTTTCGATTTTGGCTGCTATCGATTTTGTTAGGCGAAGACTTGTGGCTCTATGTCACAACGCAAGTGACGGAGTTAGTAGAATTGGCATTTGCGAAATTGGGGTGGCTGGCGGTACCGAGTGTGAATCTCATTCAGACGCTGGCGGCGGCTATGATTTTTCTCAACAATATTATCTATTTGTTTGTCGTGCATTTAGTCGCCTTGCTGTTGCTAGACCGCCTCGGAAATCCTATTCCCCGCCCGCCTAGTTGGGTGCAAGTTTTAATCGACTATGAAGAATAAAGGGAATGGTTGCTGTAGGTTCAACGATTAAACCCAACAGGCAATCGACTTTGGCTGTTGCTTTGCTTCATCCAATGGCACTGGCGTGAGAGGGAAGGGGAAACGCTCATCAACTCAAGATTGTGGGTCTGAGCAAAGTTCCGCTCTTCCCTTTCCTTTACAATTGCGATCCGACCGAATTTGAGATAACCACTAATTTCTTACCAAAATGATTCGCATTTATACCCAAGTTGAACAGGGTCAGCAGTGGTTAGAACGACAACGGGGACGCTTACCTTTGTTTGCCTGCGTTTTAGGATTTACTGCGACTGGTTTGATTCCGGGAATTTCCGCAGCCGGGGCCACACCTGCCGATCGCCGTTATACTTCCTTGGCGGATGCAGAATTTTTGTACAACGGCCCCCAACTCCAGCCTCAATATCCTTTACCTCCTTTATGTGCTGGTGCTTCACCGGTACTGATCTCTCGTGCTGTGGTGGAAGCATTGGAGATGCCTCTGTATTTGTTCAATGCGGGTTTACCGTTAACGCCACCGGTCCCTGTGATTGATTTAGGCGGTACTCCGGCTGAATGCCTCTCTTCTGGCAAGGCTTTGGATTTAAGCACGGTTAAACACTTGTTCGATCGAGGCTTATTTTGGGGCCAAGAATTGGCAAATCGAAGTCAAGGTAGCTATGTGATTTTAGGCGAGTGTGTGGTTGGAGGTACTACGACTGCCTTGGCGGTACTCATGGGTTTGGGGGTGGCAGCCGCCGGGAAAGTAAACAGCAGTCACCCTCAGTGCAACCATGCTCAGAAGTTGGTGGTGGTGGAAGCAGGGTTACGGCAGATGGCAGCAGGCAGAAGTGTGGAGAAGCAATTTTGCCCTTTAGAATGGGTGGCGGCAGTTGGAGATCCGATGCAGGTGGTTGTGGCAGGAATGGCGATCGCAGCGAGTCGCAGGGGTGGGGTGATGCTGGCTGGCGGTACGCAAATGCTGGCGGTGTATGCTTTGGCGGAGGCGATCGCTCGCCATTATTGCTTGGAATGGAATGCTGAACAAATTGTGGTTGGAACGACGCGCTGGGTGACTGAAGATCCGACTGGCGATACGGTGGGATTAGCTTTAGATGTGAAAATACCGCTTTTGGCAACCCAGTTAAATTTTGCTAATTCTCGCTATTCTCAATTCCAGGCTTATGAGCAAGGATATGTCAAGGAAGGAGTAGGTGCGGGTGCCTGCGCGATCGCGACCGATCTGTTTCAAGGTTGGAATCAAACTCAACTACTCGCAGCGATTGAATCTTTAGCAGACCGCTACAGCCAACTTAGTCATCGGTAATTGCTAATAATCTCACCCATTGATTGCCAATTTCCACCCAAAACTGTCTCAAGAGTGCTGTTTTTTGGACAAAAAAATTTTAGATTTTTGATGGGTTGGGTCTACCAGTTCAAATCTAAAATTTTCTGATGTTTCAACTGTTTTATTGAAGATCTCAAATCCGGTCACATCGATTTTTTCAAGGAAAAAAAAGATCGGAGCTTTGCTCATGGTCACCAGTAAGAAAATCATCGTTTCCTCTTTATACCTCTCATTCCGGTGTAACTGGAATGAATCTGACTCTGAGCCACATTTAGGTATGAATTCGCTGAGCAAGCAACTGTTCTTCTAAAGCAGCAATGCGATTGTAGGCAGCGGTAAGCTGAGCTGTTAGTCGTTGGATTTGCAGATCTGGCGTTAATTCTCGTTCCATACTTGGACAAGAATTGTCCAAGTAATTGTCATCTAATAGTACGTCTTTGTGTTCGAGGACGGGATCGAGGCTACTGTAACTTTGATAAGACGGTGTTTTCTGAGTTAAAAGCAACCTAGAGCGGTCTGTTCCCTGACGATCGCTGACTTTTTTTTCAGAGATAGAATCGGAGAGTTGATAGCTGAGCTGTTCAATAATGTTGTACAGCGCATCCACTTTTCGGCTTAAGGCTGTAACTTGATCCCGGAGCGCTTCCATACAATACCCCTGTTTACCTTAACTTGCTTCACCCTCATATTAAACAGGGCTTTACCAAAGTACGAATTATTACTAAATTATTTAAACTTTCCAGTAACTCTTGTTTACTAAAATTCAGCTTTCAGTGCTGGGAACACGATTAGCGATCGGGTTTTTCTACCTAAATCGGTATGGGTTTGACTGCGTAACCTCCTACGCAGGTTTGATGCAGCTCTTTTGACATTGGCTTAGCTTAGGACGAGCGATATATTAAGAAATGTAAAAATACGACAAGCCTTGAGGTTTTACACCAGGGGAAAAGGGGTGGGCGATTCCCTCTGAATACACAAATTTGGTCTAAAACCAGCCTCAGCAGGCTTTCTCCCTGAAACAACAAACGAGGACGAACCCAGATGACATCACTGATACAGCCAAGCCACATTACTGAAGAAAAATCGTTAATTTCAGAGTACCTCCGCCAATCAGCAGGTCAATGGCATTCTGAGCGTCGCTATTACACCCTTCCAGAGGGAGAAACTCAGGAAATGGTGAGTTGGATCGCCATTCGATTTTTAGAGGCGGGAAGTCCCGAATTAATTCATCTCGCTGAACTGCACAAACTCAGCGATCCAAAGGCGTTGCTGTGCGGTTCCCACGTAAGCTGGAAAAGTACGAATGTTGTCTCAGGACACCAGCAATCAGAAGGCTCAACTCTGTTTGGGGTGCTAGGCTCGATTATGTACCGCGATCGCGGCTTTGCCACCTCCAAACCAGTCACCGCAGAATTTTACTTACCCAACCCCCACACCTTGTGCCTGAGAACCGAGTACAATGGCTCTGTGTTTGAGGAAGAGTTAAAACACATCGGTCACAACTACCGCACCCGACAAACGATTATTTCGCGGGCCGGAGAGGAGAAAATGATCGGTCAGTATCTAGAAAAACGCATTCAGACAACGTGAAACGACGGCAATTGCTAGTAGGAACCGCAGCTCTCACCCTGGCTCAGTTGACAGGGGGCTGCGGCTCAAAGGTAACGCTGAAAATTCAGCCTTTGAAGAGTTCCGTCCCGATTCAATTAGTCAGTAAATTTCGCAGTCGGTTGGAGTCCCATCCTGAGTTAAAGATTCTGCCACAGGGGCAGTTAAAAGATTTATTTGCCTTGCTGCAAACTTGGAAGCAGCAAAGTCTGAGTCAAACTCAAGGAACTTCGCCCAATCTTGCTGACTTGGTGATGATCGGAGATTATTGGTTGACTTTGGCAATTCGGCAAAACTTGATTCAACCCCTCGATCCGGCTCAGTTATCTAGGTGGCAACAATTACCAGAACAGTGGCGTAAACTGGTGCAACGCAACAATCTGGGACAATTAGATCCTCAAGGGAAAGTTTGGGCGGCTCCTTACCGTTGGGGAACGACTGTCATTGCTTATCGAGCGGATAAATTTAAGGAGTTGGGTTGGAAGCCACCAACCGACTGGAGCGATCTCTGGCGGGAGGAGTTACGCGGTCGTATTTCTTTGCTAGATAGCCCAAGAGAGGTGATTGGATTAACGTTAAAGAAATTGGGCAAATCCTACAATACCCAGCAGTTAGACAAAGTACCCAATTTGAACGCAGAATTGGCGCGGCTGCATCAGCAAGCCAAGCTTTACAGTTCTGATAGTTACTTGCAACCGCTGCTATTAGGAGATACTTGGGTGGCGGTGGCTTGGTCTGCGGATATATTGCCACTACTGAAGGCTCAGCAAGAAATTCAGGCGGTGGTTCCCCAGTCGGGAACGGCTCTTTGGACGGAATTGTGGGTGCAACCGGCTGCTGCACCGTCTGCTGCTTTGGTGCAGGAGTGGATTGATTTTTGTTGGCAGCCACAGGTTGCGACTCAATTATCTTTATTGACTCAGGCGAGTTCTCCGGCGATCGTGGGGATGAAAGTTGAGGAGTTGCCAACGGCACTTCGCGAGGATGGTTTACTATTACCGGACAAGGGAATTTTGAATAAAAGTGAATTTCTATTGCCTTTGTCTGAAGCAGCGGTTGAGGAGTATGGAGCGCTCTGGCGGAAGATTAGAAGTGTGGGGGAAGCTTGATCAGGGTTGTAAGTTGATCTCGTTGTTTCAGCGTTCTGGACAAGAAGTGAAACTTTTTACATCTGTTAAAGAGTCTTTTTTCCCCGTTCCCTTCTTCCCTCAGTTCATTAAAATAATTTTCGTCTCTCTCGTAAGCCTCCATTGTTTAAACTGTCTAGTGTAATTTGACAGCTTAAGGCTGTGGTGGTGGCTCTTGGGATTTCAGGGAAGTTACAGGTATAAACTCCGAGGGTTGCACCTTGACGGTTACAGACTCGAACGTTGTAGCCATATTGTCGCGCAACTGTACCGAAGTTGTGGATAAATTGATACCGTTCTAAATAATCTAATAAACTCCAAATCTGCCGATTAACGATAAGGACTGCCCAATTTTTACCCGATTCTATAAACCATTGCTCTAGCAATTTTCCGCCAAATTGTTCTTTGGTTAACCAGAGGCTGGGAATGCTTAAATTGGTTTGAGAGAGGGGAGGTGGCGGTAATTGAGCCGTGTTACCACTCGGACAGGTGCCAGTTTCAGGCTTGGAGGGTGGCAAGGGGGGACCGGCTGAGGAGGGCTGCACGGGCAAGAGTGAAAGGACAAAGGTCACAGGGAAAAGGTAGAATATTGGGGGGATTTTCATGGGGAATAGATTTGTTATTAAAGCAGAGATTTTTAAGTTCAATTGTTACTCCCAGAGACGCCGACCCGCAACACCATTGAGTCGCTGGTGAGTATCTTGTAGTAAAGCGGGAATGTTTAAGGCTTCGGGACATCGGGGTAAACAGTCTCCGCATTCGGTACAACGATTAGCTTTCATACCAGGAAACCAATGTCCTGCATTTTCAAACATACGGTAGCGGTATTTGCCAAACTCGACCATGTCGTAAGCAACGGCTAAATTCCGCAGTCGCAATACTTCTGGAATGTTAATTGTTTCTGGACAAGGTAAACAGGCATAACACTGACTGCATCGATCGCTTCCTAAACGCGCGGCCGCATGGGTTTGTAAACGCTCCAAAACTTCAAGTTCAGCGATACTCAGGGGTTCTGTGCGACCGCTACACTGGAGGGGTGTTTCTAATTCGGCGGGGTTCGCTGCACCGACACTCAAGGTGGTAATACGTGGATCGCTCAGGAGAAACCGATAATTTAACTCAAGGGGTGAAAATGGCTGGCACAATTCCTGAAGGGTTGCTGGTGGTGTATAAAGTTGTCCTCCTTTGTCCGCTGGCGAAATAATAAATATCCCCAGGTCTTTTTGATGAGCTAGCTCGATCGCTGCTGCATGGCGCTGGAAAAATAAGTAATAATGCAGATTGACAAATTCAAATAAATCTGAGTGAACCGCGGTCAGAATTAACTCTAAGGGCCCGTGGGTGGAGAAGCCAACATGTCGCACTCTACCGTCAGCCACGGCTTTGTGGACTGCTTCCATGCAGCCATGAGTTGCTTGGACCCACTCCCACTGCTCCCAAGTATTTAAGCCATGAATGCCTAAACAATCGAGATAGTCTAGTTTTAGGCGTTCTAGAGACTCGTCGATGTACCGCTCCATGATGCTGCTGTCGGGAGTCGGCGGAATTTTGGTGGTAATATAAAGCTGCGATCGCTGAACTGGCAACCCAGCGGATAAGGCTAAACCCAAATATTGCTCGCTGTTACCGTAACCCCTCGCTGTTTCTAGATGATTAATGCCAGCAGAGACAGCTTGCTGCACAGTTTGCCAAGCATTTTCCTCCGAAGCCAGATAGCGCATGGTTCCCAGGGAAAATGCGGACAGGTGCAAATTAGTTTTGCCAAATCTTCGATAACGCATCCTTCCATCCCTAATAGGGATTAATCAAGAACTCTACACCTCTCGGGTGGTAAAACGAGAGGCGAGAGGATTCAGGCACAGGGGTACAGAAAAAGGCCTACTGTTTAATTCATAGGTAATAATTCCTAACTATTAACTTTCTTGGTGTGTACCTCTTGCTTTGTATCAGCAGCTTACGAGGTTGATTCGCCGCCACCCAAACCACTTCTTTTAATTAAATCTTCTGGGCGGAGGTTAGAAATAAATTCCCTGAAAGCTCTGCGTTCCGCTTCATCTGCTTCTCGATCCACGGGAATCGAGGCATCAGCAATGACTTCTTCCATCACCCAGATCGGGCTGTTGGTGCGTAAAGCCAGGGCGATCGCATCACTGGGACGAGCGTCAATCTCTTTTTTAACCTCTCCTTGGCTGACCATCAGGATGGCATAGAAGGTATTATCTTGTAGCGAGTGAATAACGACTCGCTCTAGGGTAAGATTCCACGTTTCTAGCATATTGACCATCAGGTCATGAGTTAGGGGCCGAGGAGGTTTGTGATTTTCCAAAGCGCTGATAATTGCCTTGGCCTGTTCCTGACCGATATAGATAGGCAAGGCACGTCGCTCTGTAGAATCTCTCAAAAGGACAATGGGACTGCGCGTGGCTGCATCTAAGGCAATTCCAGCGACTTTCATTTCAATCATCGGATCGGCCTCATAGAATACTGTAAGGCGGTGGAGAACCTGGGCATCGAGATGACCTGAATTCCAGTATGCCTCGATCTTTCCTTGAATCTACAACGGATTGTGTTCAATTTGTCCGTAGTGGGGTTGGGGTTGGAGAGAGGAGGTGAGTGCGATCGCGAAAGACGGGGAGGTGTTTCCGGCGCTTGAGACCTGGAAAGTGAGGGATTCTGGTTTCTATCCTTCATCGTGTACCCTTCTTCCTTACTTATAGCAAGAGGTAGCCGTGTTTACAGGACTCGTTCAGGCCGTAGGGACTATTCAGCGGGTGGGAGAGGATTTGTTAAAGATCTCCTGTGTAGCGGGTCATTCAGACCAAATTTTAACGGAGTTGGCGATCGGCGATAGTGTGGCGGTGGATGGTGTCTGTTTGACGGTGACAGAACTGCTGCCGCAGGGTTTTGTGGCGATCGCCTCTCCAGAAACGCTCAGCCGCAGCACCCTCGGCCAATTTCCCAACGCCTACGTTAATTTAGAATCTTCTCTGAGGGCTGGCAGCAAGCTGGGCGGTCATTTCGTCACGGGCCATGTCGATGGGGTTGGCTGTTTGGTGTCCTCGGTCTCTACAGCGAGTGCTTGGGAAATGAAGTTTGCCGCCCCCCAGAGTTTAACCCAGGCCTGGGTTCGCCAAATTGCTCCCTACATTGTTCCGAAAGGCAGCATTGCCGTCAATGGTGTTAGCTTGACGGTAGCTGATTGCGATATTGATGGCAACTGGTTTGTGGTTGCGGTGATTCCCCATACTTACAGTGAAACCAACCTGCACTCTTTGAAACCGGGGGATTGGGTGAATGTGGAAGCGGATATTCTCGGTAAGTATGTGGCGAAGTTTCTTCGCACTGGTTGGCGATCGGCTTCAGAAACTGCTTGGGAACAAGTTCCTGCCATTCATAGCTTGGAGGAAATTACGCCGGATTTTTTGGCAGAACATGGCTATTGAGGTTTTGATGAATGAGTGTTTGGTTGGTTACTGCGGCTGAGCAGGAGAATGTGAGGGAGGAATAGGCGAAAAACGGAGGGTTAAAGTTTGTTCGCTGCTGAATGGTCCTTGGCCGCGACACTTTTTTCCTTAATCAAGCCTGCTGCGATCGCGACTTGAGAAAGGGCAAACAGTAACACTAGCAGCAGTGCCGGATATTGGGATTGGCAAGAAAACGGGTAAACCAGCAACTTCAGATAAAATAAAGGCTGCTGGAGTGCTGTTTTTCCTGTTTGCTTCTTGCTAATTTTTTGGAAGCAAAACGCGCCTCTACCATAGTTGAATTGTTGTTTCCAAAATTTAGCCAGTGTGAGGGAATGGGCATGATAAACTTCAGCTTCGGGAGCATAAAGCGTCGGATAGCCACAATGTTGCCAACGGCTACAAAATTCTCGATCTTCCCCAGCCGCTAGGGGAAAACTGGTGTTGAAGCCTCCCAACTTGCGGAATTGTTCGGCTGACACCGCCATATTATTGGATGCAAAAAAGTGTTCTCGCTCTGGGTGACAATTGTAATAACTGTAAAGGTAATCAATGAGGCTCTGGCTGGCAGTAGCATACAGGTTATCTGGCAGAGCGTTGATCGTCCTACCGCCGAGTAAGCTAGTCGGTGCAGTGGTGAGTCGATTTTCTAGAGCTTGCAGCCAGTTTGCTGCTGGTCTGCAATCATCATCGGTAAAGGCTAAAAATTTTCCTTGAGCAGCAAAAGCTCCTGTATTCCTTGCTTTAGCGGGGCCTGAATTTTGTTGCGTAATCAGGGATAAGTGAAGCTGAGTTTGGAAGGGAGCAATTGCACTTTCCAGGGAAACTTCGCTACCGTCGTCAACCACAATCACTTCAAAGCGCTCGCGGGGATAGCTCAAACTTACCAGAGATTCTAGACAAACAGCCAGTTCCTTTGGGCGAGAGTAAGTGGGGATAATCACTGAAAAAAACGGCTGCTCTTCTCTTATTTGTGAAGCGGGGGTTGGATTACTGAGAGTGCTGTCATATTGTCCTGGGTTCATAAGTTTCCTGTCAAACACCCTTTTTAAGATGTAGCTGGATAGGTGCTAATTTAGCCTATTTAACCGCTTTGATTTAAGCCTTTTTTAATTGGAACAATGCACCCTTGACCGTCATTATTAGTTGTTGAGCTTTTTGACTTCCCAATAATTTAAACATACCAACTTTTAAACCTACTGTCAAGGCAAATTGCAGGCGCGAGGAGATGGATCCCTCATTTCTAGTATAATGAGCAATTAATTGTAAGGCGACTCTATATTTATTTGACTCTTCTCTCGCTTCCAACGCTCTACTGGCCAAGTAATTATAGAGATTGCGTAAACTTTGTTTTTTCAAGGTTTGGAAGGGAGCGGGAGCCTGCTGAAAAACTAAATCGAGCATTCGCAAATATTGTAATTCCATCTTCTCGATATTAGAAGAGGCTGACTGAGGCGATAAGCGATAGAGGACTTGAGGGATAGGCACAGCAATAAACTGATATTGTCGGGCCAAGCGCAGGGAGATTTCCCAATCTTCTGGGCCCGCCAACGACTCATCAAACCCGCCGACTTCCGTTAAAGCTTGCTTCCGAATTAAAGCATTAGAACCATTTTCTAAAAAAAATCCTAACAGCAGTTTTGCGTAAACATTTCCATTTTCGGTGAGATGGTTGCCGGGTCGGAAAAATTGCCCAGATTCATCAATGTAATCAGTCCAGCTATAAGCAACTGCGGCTTGAGGGTTTGCTTGCAACGCTTGCAGACTAGCTTCTAATTTATCAGGCGTCCACAGATCGTCTGCATCTAAGAAAGCAATGAATTCACCCGAAGCTTTCGCAATTCCTCGGTTGCGACTAGCAGATACGCCTGCATTCGGGTAGGAAAATAGTTGAATGCGAGGATCGCGAATCCTAGAAACCACCTCAACTGTTGAATCTTGAGAACCGTCATTAATAATGATTAATTCCCAATCAAAAAATGTTTGCTGTAAAACTGACTCTATTGTTTTTTCGATGGTTTTTTCAGCATTGTAAGCAGGAATAATTACAGATATAATTGGCATAAAGTTTAGTTTTACGACCGGAATTAATTTGAGATGAAAAATTAATTATTTGCTTTCCCTAACCACACGATATAAGACTGATTCATTTTCGACATCCCGACCAAAAATAGGCCGTAGTGGCTTCCCTAAACCAATTAACGAAGGTAACGCCTGTTTCAGTGGCACCGTTTCGCTTTTGGTGGGTCCAATTGCTACTAAGTTAACTGCTTTTCGCTGTAACTCATCTAGCCAATCATTAGTCTTATTAATTTTGAGGGGAACGCAGAGAACTTGCCTATCTAAGTGTTTGCCATAGAAAAGGTAGTTACGAGGACTCGAGAAATAAGCGATCTTTTCATGGGGTTTTGTGGTGGTTTCAATATATTCATAAATACCACGATAAAATTTAGTCCGGTTTAAATCACGGTTTTCTCTAGCAACCCAACTCGCAGAGAATAAGAGAATGCAAATAAAAATACAAATCCCTCGGCTAAATGGTTGCAATTTTTTTTGTAAGGTCTCCAGAATTTCAGGATGATTCATGCTTGCTAATAAAACCCAACTCAAGATAGCAACCCATCCCAGAAAAACTGTTGTACCCATCATTAAATCAGTGATTTGATTTCCTAGAACTTGATAGAGCTTCATAAAAGCTTGGTCAGGTTCATTTTTAAAGGATTCAATAAGTCCGCTCCCCCATAATACTTGCTCTCCTGTCAAGGATGAATATCTGAATTTATCAAAACCTTCACTGCTGAGCCGGCCGGAAATACTACTAATGATGACAAAAGCAACTGTTAAATATGGAGAATTTCGGAGGGCTGTTGCACTGACGGCTGCGCCTATCCCTAATACACTTAAAAACGGAAATCCATATCTAAAATTAAAGCCTAATAGTGGGTTTATTTCACCTTGTATTTCTCCCATTGTGCCAGAACTATAGGGGGTATTCCAATATAAAAACCAAGTGATAATGAGTAAAGAAAGAGTGATTATGAGTTGCTTCTTTGGAACAATATTTTGGCGGTTTATGAAAGCAAATGGTAGCAGTAGTGCCTGTGCCAACAAGGCAATAAAGGGAATTTGTAACCGAGCAATGATTTGGAATCCTAAGGTTTTCCAATGAGCTAGATTTGCTGGATTAAATTGAGAAGTTAAGGTGCTTTTTTGAAAATTTTGTAGTTTACTAAAAATTCCAGAATTAATGCTGCCTAGATTCGCACTTGCTACTTTAATTTCACTAATCTCAGCTATATAATTTTTGACTTCTATCCAATCTCTAATATACCAAAATGTTCCTAACAAAAATAAACTTAAAATTCCTAAGAAAACAAGGGGATTGAGGAGATAAGTTAATTTAAAACCTTGATTTTTATCCAACCAAATCGACTTGAGCTCTAAGATTATGAAGACAGTAACTAGTAACGCAGCATAAATAATTCCAGGTGTTTTGATGCCAGCCAGCATTCCTAAGGAAGCCAAACAAAGACCTAATTCTACTAAAGAGCGGGTTCTGTGATAAGAAAAGGCTAAATAGAGAGGAATTGTAAAAAATGCGGCTAAGGGTAAATCAACCTGCATGGAATTGACTGAATTGAGAAGCATTGGCACCGTTAATACTAAAGATGCACCTGCCATCGCATTGAGTCTTGTTGACCCTAAATGAAGGCTCATTAAATAGATAGCCAGACCTAAAAGTACCCAAGCAACTACTTGGGGAAATGCCACGAGAAAATCTTCTCGAAACGGGAGGATAAATAAGGTGCTAATAATGTGCCAATTATAAGGATATAATTTAGCATCTGGATGTTCAAAAATCCAATGACCTGCTGGGTCTAAAAGCGTTAATGAACCTGTTTGATACCAGCGGGCGATCGCGGGGAGTTGAAACCATAAAGAATCATAATTTGTCATCGGTTCCGTCGCGATTTTTTCCAGGGTCACAGCTCCCATAAACGCTAAAGAACCGAGAATTAATAATTCGATTCGCTTCAGAGAGGGCTGAATTTTGAAAAGCTCTTGAAAGCTGAAGCGAGTAGAAAATTGTTTGAGAGCCAGAAACAGAATTAACCCAAGAATGAATAAAACAATTTCCCAGATCGCAACTCTATTGAGAGTCAAAGATTGTAAACTGCCTAAAATTAGACCTAAGCAAACTTCTAGGACGCTCCACCCCGTGAGCGCTATTAGTAAATAATGAGAAAAGGAACGGTGATCAGATTGAGTTTGATGAATAAAAACCAGGCATAAACATAAGGGGAGTGGGCCGGTGATAATGACTAGCCAGAGAACCAACTCCCACAAATGTTGCACGATCGGCATAAGCGGTAAACAGTGAGAAGGAAGAACTAGAAGAAAGGAGGAAATAATAACTCGATTTTTCCCTCCTTAATCTTCTTTAGTTTTTGTTTTTAGCTTTGGGCTTAGAACTGCCTATTTCTTCGGGAAGATCGATCGGGGGCGGAATGAGATTATGAATTTCGATTTCCACGCCAGCCGGTACGGGAAGTAAAGTTGGCATTCCTTCTAAATCTTTGGTTTTTTGGGCGGCTACAGCGGCTGCAATTTGGGGGGGCAACTTGGGAACTTTCGCCGTTTGCAAGGTTTGAAACATCTGAGCCATTGCTAACCCTAATTGTTGACCAGGGTCCATTGCAACCCAACCTTGCTCGGTCATCTTCCGCAGTTCAAAGTGCAAGTGGGGACCTGTAGACATCCCCGTACTGCCAACACGACCAATGACCTCTCCTTGCTGCACCCATTCCCCAGGTTTAACAAAGATTTCTGAGAGGTGACCGTAGAGGGTTTCGAGGGTTTGTTTATTATGATCGAGGACGACAGTAATGCCGTAACCGCCTAGCCAGTCCGCGATCGCCACTTGTCCCGCATAAGCTGCCAAAACTGGCGTTCCCAAAGGTGCCCCTAAGTCGGTCCCCGTGTGGAAGCGACCATATCCTAGGACTGGATGCTCCCGCCAGCCAAACGGCGAGGTAATTTCCGCTGCGATCGACAGGGGGAACAGCAAGCTGAGATTACCATTTCCAGGCATTGCTGGGGGTCGTGCCGAGATATTGTAAAAGGCAAAACCAGAATTGCTCATGCTACTGACTGCGATCGGTCCTACCTGGATCGGCGCAACTCCCCCCATACTCGCCACTGGAACTTCTCGACCTTGAGACCAACTTCCCGCTGCTGGTGAGTAAGCTACTTCCTGCGAGGAGTATCCTGCCTCAGCCGCAGCACCCGTTGCAGTTGAGTATCCGCCCGCCGCCATTGCTGGCGGTGGTGCTACATTCTGATTCCATCCTGCCTCAGCATTTTGGGCGGGGACTGGGTTCCAGGCCGTGTCGTTGCCACTGGGAGCTGCTGCGGTTGCTGGTTCAGATGGCAACGGAGCACACAAATTCCCGACTCCTTGCCCAACCGACAAAACAGCGTCGCAGCCATTGCTACGGTCAGAAAACTGAACGGCGGTCGGTGCTTCGTAGGAGCCGGTGGCACCAATGCTGTAGTCCGTCGGATCGATGTAGGCATTATTGGACTCTGCCGGTGCTGGTGGCGGTGCTGCGACCTCTGGAGTTTCAGGGATATAGGGTTCTGGGGCTGCGGCAGCGGGAGCTGGGGGTACAATCTCTGGCTCTGGAATGGGCTCGGCAACGTAAGAGTCTCTGGGAGCTGGTTCTGGTTCAGGGGGGGCTGCGTAGGATTCTGGGGGACTCTCGGGTTCGATGGCGGCTGGGGGTTCTGGGGCGATCGGAGCTGCTTCGACCGGTGCTGCTTCCACAGGTGCTGCATCAAAGGCTGCGGGTTCTGAGTCAGTAGGTACGGTCGCTTCTTGGGCCCAAACTACACCGCCACCCAGAATTCCGATACTGGCCACCAAACTGAGTCCCTGCAACAGGGAGCGCTGAGTTAAGGCGCTGGCACGAAGGTGATATGAGTTGGTTTTTCGAGTCATTTTTTGTTGCTAGGCGTTAGATGGGGATTCGGTTCTCTGAGTTAGGTCTTGGTTCCACAACCTTCTTCTCACAAGCAACAGGGGGAATGAGATTTTGGCGTCGGGTTTGGTAAGGGGAAAGTAACCAGTCAAACGTCAAAAACAAAATCAAAATTCATGCTTTTGGGTGTTGACTTTTTACGTTTGATTTTTCTGTTTAGGCATTCCTTTCACCTTTCATTCGTTTTTGTTTCGATAACCCAGACTGATTGTACCGGGCTTGAGGCAAATTTCAGAGCTGGAATTTGAGCGGTCGCGCTGGAGTTGCACCCGTAATTCATTAGTGGGAGTAATACCGACTACCACTCCTGGATCGCCTGCAATAGAGACAGGATGTCCAAGGCTGTCTAAGAGTTCCAAGTAATTGGGTAATAGAGCCTCAATTCCTTGTTGCTGGAATTGCTGATATCCCGTTAGGAGACCAGTGAGGACAACAACTGCTAAGCTTTCTAAAGTTGGAAAGACAGGGGTTGGCCGATCGGCGAGAAAGGTTTGCAGGTTGATACCAGTGTCTGGTACTGGGTTGGCCCAGTTAATGCCAACGCCGATCGCAGCTTTGGTAATGACTCCTTGCTGGACTCTAGTTTCGGTGAGAATGCCCCCTAATTTATGGCCGGCCAAGATTAAGTCGTTGGGCCATTTGATCTGGACCGGAATGTGGCGATCGCGCAAGGCCCGGACTATCCCCCAAGCACTGCACAGCGTTAACTGAGCGCTGTTGGCGACGGGGAGATGGGGTGCGAGGGCCCAGGATAAGTATAAGCCACCGACGCTGGAGAGCCACTGTCGCCCCCACTGGCCGCGCCCCGCCGTTTGCTCAGCCGCGATTGCCACACTACCCATCGGTGCGCCTTGGTCGATCAGGTCCCATAGGGTTTGGTTGGTCGAAGCGAGCCTCTCAAAAACGTAAACGGTTTCGATCCCAGATAAAGATTCACAACATCGCTTTACTTTTGTTAATGATAGATTAGACAAAATTTAGACCGCTTATTTTGACACCAACGCATCCATGATTTTAGCTCGCGATCGCGCACCGCAATTTCCTCAATCTGACCCCTCCTTGTGGGAGTGGCGCAGTTGGGAAGGGTTGCCTTACCTAACTTGTAGCTTGCTCGATAACTGGCGACATGGCTTTTTTACTCAGCAATGTTCGCCTAAGGCTCCTACGGAATTGGTGAAGGCCCTACAACCTGAGGCTCCGGTTTACCGCGTCAAGCAGGTACATGGTAACGCGGTGCTGAAAACCAGCGAAGTCAATCACGTTTCTGAAACTGAGCCTTACCTAAGTGTGATGGCCGAGGCAGATGGTTTGGTGGCAGAGGGGGAGTCGGAGGCGGTATGGGTTTGCACTGCTGACTGCGTACCGGTCTTGATCGCGGATCCTGAAACTGGGCAAGTTGCAGCGGTTCATGCTGGCTGGCGGGGTACGGCAGCTAAAATTGTACCGGAAGCCGTTGCGAAGTTGACCGCCTCTGGCAGTCAACTCCACAATTTGAGCATTGCTTTGGGTCCTGCGATTGCTGGTGAAGTTTACCAAGTATCAACTGAGGTAGCTGTACAATTGGGCACGACTATTGCTCCGGCTGAGGGGGCGAGGGATGCGACTGAGATTCTCAGCTTTGTGCATCAATTGCCGAACTCGCCGATTTTACCCGATCCAGAACCGGGAAAAGTGCGGGTCGATGTGCGCCGCTTTAATGCCTTGCAGTTGGAACAGTTAGGCATTCACCCCCAACAGGTGGCGATCGCTCCTTACTGCACTTACCAAACCACCGATTACTTTTTCTCTTACCGACGCGACCCGAATAAAAAAGTCCAGTGGTCAGGCATTGTCAGCGGCAAGCCTTAAGGCGATTGTTGTCAAGGTCTGAGTCCATCTTTGGGTCTCAAGGCTGTTTTGCCGGAACCACCCTTCTCGGCAAAGATCAGGCTAAGCTTAAATTGGAGGAGAGGTGTAAGGAAGACCGATGAGCGAGCAAAGTCCCTATGAACTGCTTGGGATCACTGAAGATGCTTCGTTTGATGAAGTCCAAGACGCACGCGGACGGCTAGCACAGGAGCACGGTGGTGATAGAAAGCGTTTAGAAATGATTGAAGCTGCTTACGATGCCATCCTTATGGATCGTTTGCGCTTGCGACAAGAGGGAAAAATTAAAGTGCCGGAACGCATCCGCTTTGCGGAGCGGTTAACTCAACAAGCGCCTCCGAGTGTGGCTCCGACTCCAACTCAAGGAGGACCAGCTTGGCTGCAACGCCTGCTTGATACTCCGAGCCGCTCAGACATTCTCTGGTCTGGGGGGACGTTTGCTGGATTGAGCGCTCTGAGCCTTTATCCGGGTGCGAATGATTCTCTCCTACAGTTAGCGCTGGCTGTGGGAGTGGGTGCTTGTCTTTATTTTGTTAACCGTAAGGAAAATAAGTTTGGTCGAGCTGTGCTGCTGACGGTGGCTGGCTTAATTGGAGGCTTGGTGCTAGGAGGTTTACTCGGCTCGGCTATCCATTTGCCTTGGATCGGCACTGAACAATTGATTACAGTTGTGACTTTTGTGGTGCTGTGGCTGGTTAGTAGCTTTTTGAGGTAATGGGGAAGGGAGGAATGAGTGAGCAGCGGTGAGCGATCGCTCAACTTCCTAAGTTCTTGACTCATCACTCCTAACTGTTGATCAATTCCCCGGCTCCTACGGCTGGTAGCGACCGGTCGCAAATGACCTCCACCGCCTCCGCCAAGTGATTGACGATTAAATCAGGCTGGTGAATTTCAAGCTGGGCGCGGTCGCGAATCCCTGATAAAACGGCGATAACCTTGACGTCGTTAGTTTTTGCTGCTATAATATCTGCCTCCGTATCGCCGACCATCCAGGTCTCAGAGGCGGGTGGTAATTCTGCTAAAGCTTTCGCCATCAGCAACGGTTTATCAGTGACATCCGCAGTCTTGATGTAGTCATTGGGGAGGCAATAGCAGCGCTCAGGGGGGAAAAATCGCCCTAAATCCCACTCAGAGAATGCTGCTTCTAGCTCGCACTCCCGACGCATGGTCATGACCACTAAATCAGCTCCCATCTGCTGTACCTTTTCCAAAGCAGCCACAGCGCCAGGAACTAAGGTATCAAGCGTTAAGTAGGGGAGAGTATGCACGGTTTGACGCCGGAGCGAGGCAAATTGCTCTGCTTGGGGTTCTTCTAACCCAGAGAGAATGCCAATCTGGGTTTCGGGAATGCGCGATCGCTTCATTCCCCAGAATTCCTGTTTAGAAAGCACCTGTACTGGTCGATCGGGACGCTTTGACTCCGCTAAGCAATGTTGATAAACGCGGTAGTAGCGTTCTGAAATATCCATAATGGGTCCGTCAAAGTCGGTAATCAATCGTAACATCTCGCCTAGTTTTATTAAGTTTCACTAAAAATTGTTAACAATTATATAACTTTTGGAGGCTGCTGATTGGCTCGGAGTGGCTCCAAGGGAATGTCTAAGCTCATCCTAGAAATCATGCCTTTTCCCAGCCACCTAACTCGAACCGAGCAACATAACATTAAAAATTGTAACGTCTTAAATTCCTTGCGTGTACAATATCAGCATCCATTGCCACCAGGATTGCACAATGAGCACAGAAGATAGAGCCAAAGCAGTTGGCAAAAACATTGAAGGCAAACTCCAAGAAGTGTGGGGGAATCTCACTGGCAGCAAAAAAGACCAAGCAGAAGGCAAAGCTAAACAAGCAGAAGCTGCTGCTCGTCACGCAGTAGAAGATGTGAAAGATGCTGCGAAAAACTTAGCAGATAAAGCGAAACAGACCATCGACAAATTATAGACTTCTAGAAAAAGCCACTGGCGATCGCTTGGGTCGATAGCCGAGAATTTTCCTAAAGTTTGGGCAAGCGAATGCGGTTCAGCAAATCTTGTAAGCGTTCCGTGGCATTGCCAAGCTGCGTCCCTAAAGTAGCGATTTTTCCATAAGCTTCTACCAAGCGATCGCCTTCGACTTCCACCGCTGGGGTGGGATAGTTTTTAATGGTTTCTAGCAGCGTAATTTGGTCGTCGTCACTCGCAGATAATACTAAAGCGGCTCGCAATGCCTGCCGATCTGCTCCTCGATTAGGAGTATGAATCACTTGCGCGACTTGGTCGAGTAGAATTTCCCCCGGTTGACTGTTCAACGCCTGATCCAACAAGCTTTGTCTGACCTTCACGGGTTGGGTGAGGGTACGGCGTAGTTTTTGGGGTTCTTTTTTGGCTTGACCAAACAGGCTTTCTAGGTTCGCTGACATTTGCCCTGTTTCTGCAAAGGTTTCCAGTTCATTTACTGGAATCGTGAACCGGAGAATACTGTATTTGAGAATCACCTGTTCAGCCGCGACTGCACGGGTGGTATAAAGTCCTATGCCTAGACTAATTGCTAAACTTAACACCCAACGGGGCGTCGCCAATAACCATCTCATAGTCCAATCCCGCAACTTCTATGTCTACTTGACTATAGCCAAGTCTCCGGAGTTGCTGCCTTTGCAGAGGCGAGCGCCAGCTAGCTTTCTTTTGCCCCTCATATCATTCAAAACAACAAGCGCCAATCTACCTAAAGGTAGATTGGCGCTTGTTCAAAAATTTTATCTTATAGTTAGGGTCTTTATGAAAGCTGACCCCAATTGAACCTAATAAAAGAGATTTATCGATTAGGGTCTTTATCGAAACTGACCCTTTTGAACTCACATGATAATTGTGACAGCAATCCTCAATCATTGCGGATTTCATAATAATTTCTTTATTTTCTTTTCGGATCGTTGCTGGAGGTGTATCAGTATGGAGAAATGTGAAGTTTCGTTACTTCCGAGGCGAGGAGCGACGGGCAGCTCGTTGTTCCAGGCGGAACAGCCAGATCATGAGGGCAACCACTCCCACTTGTAGGGCAAAGTTAGGAAGGGCGGAACCAACTTCTCGACCGGCGACGAGTTGAGCCAGGAAAATCACGGCACCAATGAAGCCTGAGGCTCCACAAGCAACGTAAACAAATTGACGCAATCCCCGATAAGGGGTTGCAAGTTCAGATTTTAAGCGCTGGTATTGTTCAGGTGAAAGCTTAGTGCTGCGGTTGGGGGAGTCTGAGGTTGGGGCTGGCATGGGTAAGGCAACAAAATCAGCAACATTCCTTTTATCTTAAGGCGAGAGCAGATTACCTAAGCTTTTTCTCTGCCCCAGTGGACGAGCGGGGGTACAACAGTTAAACTAAGCCAACGCTGGTTGTTCAGAGAGTTAACCAGTGGGAAGTCATCGCGACCGCTTAAATTTGGCATCCTAGTAACTATAGCCACTTGCTCCCAGCCAACCTCCAACCTCATAGTCCTATGACGCCATCCCCTGCCCCTTCCCCACACCCACCAGAAAATCAACGCCGCAGTCGCTATCAAGCGCTCCGAGAACTGGGGCGCAACCCTCAAGCAAGTCGCATCACCTATCTCGCCAAAGATCGCAGCACTCAGCAACTTGTTGTTATTAAACAGTTTCAGTTTGCCCAAACAACTCCCAACTGGGCAGGTTTTGCCAGCTATGAAGCTCAAATAACTACCTTAAAACAGCTCGACCATCCTGGCATTCCCCGCTATCTAGACTCCTTTGCCAACACCAAGGGGTTTTGCCTGGTTCGGAACTATCAAGAAGCGGTTTCCTTAGCAGAACCACGACCTCTAGAGCCTGAGCAACTTAAACAACTAACCGTTTCAATTTTAGAAATTCTCACTCACCTACACGCTCAAATTCCCCCCCTAATCCATCTCAATCTTAAACCGGAAAATATCTTAGTTGATGCTGATTTCAAAGTTTACCTGGTTGATTTTGGTTTGCCCTCGCTCAAAGCAGATGGAAGTATTCTGTATAACGCTGCTGGGACTGATGGTTTCATGCCGGCGGAGCAGATTCGGAATCAGGAACTCACACCCGCAACCGATCTCTATAGTTTAGGATGCACCCTCGCTTGCTTCCTGACTCAAACTCCATCTAGCAAAATTAAAACTTTATGGGGTCCCGATGGCAACCTAAATTTAAAAGGTGCGATCGAATCCCCGATTAGCTATGCTTTCATTGAGTGGCTAGAAAAATTAGTAGAAGTTTATCCGGTCCAACGCTATGCTAATGCTTCTTTTGCCTTAGCCGCCCTTCAGAACCTAGAAATACAGCGACGACCTGGGGTGATTTTCAGTACAGACAATTTAGAATTTAAAGCAACTGAATACGGAGAAATTCTCGCTCAAAGCTTCACGGTGAGGAACACAATTCCCGATACCTTATTGACAGGAAGTTGGGAAGTCGCGCCTCACCCACAAGAATTGAACCGTCGTCGCGGTTATCAAGCTTGGATAGCTTTTGAACCTCAAAACTTTGAGGGCAATCGAGTTCAATGTCAAGTTACTATCGATACCAGTAAATTGTTAGCGAACAGAACCTATGAACGCCAGATTCTGTTAAAGGCAAATTCCGAGCAGAAAACTCATGCTGTCCATCTAAAAGTGATTACTTCCAAGTTAGAGCCAGACAAGCTTCCCAAGCGCTCTCTAGCGGTGCTATTTGCCGTTGCTGTAGTGGGGGGGTTGTTGGATAGTGTAGTTGTTAGCGATATGCGATCGCCATTTGCCTGGATTGGGATTCTCCTAGGGACGGGAACTGGAATCGTTGGGGGAGTGGCGGGAGCATTTGGATCGATACCGATGCTGAGTAGTACGGTTGGAACTGCTGTTCTGCTCCAGGCTCGCCTTGGTTTTGTCTCCTCAATCGGTTTTATTCTGGGGTTTATTGTCGGAGCGGCGAGTGGCTATGTAGTGCGGCATAATTTAGGGCGATCGCTCCCTGGAACCTTATCAGGATTTCGTTTAGGACTCTATTCAGCGGGAGGGCAAATCACGTTTTTGACTGCTTTATTAGGGGTTCTGTTGGGAATTTTACTCAAGGTAGGATTTTTGAATTTATTTGTCCTCTTAGGAGTGGTATTAACTGGGATGCCGTTGTCCATTTTACTGTATCAGCAACACCAAATTCTAGAGAACTATCGCAAATCTCATCAGTCTTTAATTAAACCTTGAAAATTGGTGACTGGCAGAGTGAGTGGTAAGTGGTGAGTCGGGGCAAAGGATGCTTTGCCCCGACTGGTTAGTATTGCTGAATTAATAGCACCACGGTCTGCATTAAACCCACTAACACTCCTAAAATCCCCCCTAAATTGACAATTCCTTGCAATTCAGTTTTGACAATTCCCTGAATGGCTAATTCCAGATCTTCCGGAGAAGTATGCTTCACCCGGTCAATAATGACTTGATCGATATTCAAAATTGGAATTGCTTGAGCAACAATGTTTTCTAAGTCCTGTTCTAAATATCGTTCTAAAACTAAGGCAAGTTCTTTACTCACCATTTCCAGTGAAGTCCCCATCACTGCTGATGATTTTAGACGATTAAGAATTAACTTAGAGACATTCTCCCAATCAATTGATTTGCTCAATCCTTGAATGATATCTGCTCCCCGTTCTTGAATATAAGTTCGCACGCTATCCCGCAGGGTTTTTCGCAATTGTCGGACCGTCGATACGGGTAAATTTTGCAAAGATAAATTGAGGAGCAATTCTTGCAGGCGGTCGCGAATTCCTAAACCAGTAATTAAGTCCGCTAATCGTTGATTGGTGAGTTCTTTTTCATCTAAGCAAAAAGTCCGCAGGCGAGTCAAAGCGTTCCGTAATCCAAATAAATTGGCTACCACCCAGTAGGTGCCGCTGGCTTTTTCCCGAAACCCTTCATCGATAATAGAAATGTTGCGGTCGGTCAAAAAATCAATCAAACCTTGTCGCAGTACATCCGGTGGCAGCACGACTTGTAACAGCCAATCTGATAACTGTCCCGCCTGCACTTCCGAAAGCTGAAATTCCAACAAAACCTGGTCAAAAATTTGGTTGATTTGCGCTTCTAAAAAGTCTTCTCGCCTGGAGAAAATTTTGAGGATCCTCGGGAGCGATTCCCCCAATAAATCTCTGAGAACATTGGCAAGAATTTTAGCAGTTTTTTGCTCATTATCTGCCTTTACTTGATCGAGAGCAAGTTTCAGGAGCCACAAAATTGCTCCTTGAACTCGCTCGGTTTCTAGCAGGCGACGAGCTAAATTTTGTAACTCTTCTGGGGTGAGCAAAGAACCCATAATTGTATCAGAAATTCGCTTCGCCAAGCGTTCTTGGTTGCGGGGAATTAAACCCGGTGTGAAGGGTAACTGGCGACCGCTAATATAAATAGGTCGGTAGGGGCGAAATAACATTTTGATGGCGATATCATTGGTGAAATAGCCAATGATTCCCCCAACTACCGGAGGAGCGAAAAACAGCCAAAGTTGGGACGGGTCCATAATGCAGGAAGGGAAAGCAGAAGAGGTAGGGATGAAGGAAGTTGATACCTGATACCTTTTCTGAGTCACTCTGCACTGCATTTCCCTCCCTTCCCACCTTTCCTGAATCAGGAGCGGTGTTTCGGTGGTAGGGTTAATCGAGTGCAGTTTGATCCAGAAAGGGTATAGCAGCCCGATCCAGAACAGACAGGATACCTGTTCCAGAAAAGCTCGTTTTTGTTAAAAATTGAAATTTAAAAATGCAGGGATTAATGGTTAAGTTTGCATCTTTAATTTTGAACGGCTTTGGTAAGCACCAATACTCCCATCATACCCCCCGCAATGGGATAGTGTGTGGCGGTGGCGAATCCGGCTTGCAGACCTAAGGCGATTTGCTCAGTTCCCCTCGGAAATTTTTCTAAACTGGAGTTGATATAAGCATATTCTTGAGTCAGGTTAAACTGTGCAGCGAGTGGTACAACGAAGTTTTGCAAATACCACTGCTGAAAGGATGCCATGAGGGGGTTCTTGGGGCGGTGGAAGTCGAGAATGGCAACTTTAGCGCCTGGTTTGAGGACGCGGTGTAATTCTTGAAGGCAGCGAGAAATGTCGGTGACGTTGCGGAGACCGTAACCCACGGTTGCACAGTCGAAGTAATGGTCAGGAAAGGGTAAATGCAGGGCATCTCCCTCCACCCAGTGAATGGGACTGCAAGGAGAGAGGATAGGTTGCTCTCGGCGACTGGCGATCGCTAACTGTTCCACAGAAAAATCAACCCCAAAGACTTGCCCTGTCTTTCCGACCTGTTGAGCTAACAGGTAAGCGAGGTCGCCACTCCCGCAACAGAGGTCTAAACAAGTATCTCCTGGTTGGGGATGGCTCCACTGAACGGTCATCAATTTCCAGGTACGGTGTTGCCCCAAGCTCAACCAATCGTTTAATTGGTCATAAACTGGGGCAATGCGGTTAAAGATAGCTTGAATGGGTTGAGAGTCTGCGGTCATTTGGGGATGAAGGAGGAGGGATGGGGAGTGGGAATGGGAGAGGAAAGCCTGGGAAAGAGAGGGTGAAATCCCTGAGCTTTCTCAATTGGGTTTTGGATTGGATAGCTGCCTTCTCGTTCCCCTTAATTTTTGAGGCTGGTGATGACCAGGGCAACCTGTTGAGCCGCTAAGTGAACGGTGATCAGTTCATCGGGGCGGAGGGTACAGGGTTGTTTCCACTGGATGGACAATAGGGCGATCACTTGGTCACGATAGCAGATCGGAATGCTGACATGGGCTTGGATGCCGGAAGCCTGATAATGGGCGATGTCGCTGAGGGCTGTATCTGCGGAGACGTTGACAGCAGCTTGGATGGTTTGAGTGGCGATCGCTTGTTGAGCAAGCGGATCGTCGGCTAGCCAGTTACTTGCTTTTCCATCCTTACTGTAAACTCCTTGAGTCGGAGTGAAAGTATGGCCCTCCACCAGTTGCAAAATACAGATATCGGCCAAAAAATTTTGGCTAAAAGCGGTGGCAATTGGCTCTAGGCTTGCCTCTATATTGGCAGCATCCTGAGACACTTGCATAATGGTGGCTAGCAATTGAGTTTGGGTGTGGGCCCGGTGCAATTCCTCTGTACGTTGCTTAAGGAGTTCGTAAGTTTCCGCCGCTCGCTGCACAACTGCTTTGAGTTCGTTGGGGTCCCAAGGTTTAGTAATGTATTTATAAACCTGTCCAGAGTTAATTGCATCCACCAGGTCTTCAATATCCGTAAAACCAGTCAGGATAATCCTCACGGTATTCGGGAACTGGGGCACCGTTTTACTGAGGAATTCTGTCCCTTTCATTTCCGGCATTCGTTGGTCGGAGATGATGACAGCTACCTCGCCCTCTGTTGCTAGGACTTCTAAGGCGCGGATACCACTTTCTGCTTTTAGAACATTAAAATCTCGGCGAAAGGTGCGATAGAGCAAGTCCAGGTTATCTGGCTCGTCGTCTACCACTAGCATTTTCGGCTTTTTCGGACGATTGAGACTCATTAGCTGGCGTTTAATATTATCTAGCTCTGGAATGGCATTATCCATAACACTACGATAAACTCCCCTCAGCTTTTTAGGTGGAAACGACACTGCACATTAATACTACCAACCATCCACCCTAGCGTAACGGACAAATTGCCGGCTCGAGGGTGAGGGCATGGTATAATATACCTTGCTTTTTGATTTGATTATGACTGAAATACCGCCAGACGCCCCCAATCTGAGTCCTCCATCTCCGACGCTTGCTGTTGCGGAAGCCCAAGAGTTAGTGCGATTGCTTCGTCGCAAGGAAGGCACTTGGGTAGACTGGGGACAAGCCTGTGCCAAGCTGCAAAAAGCTGGTTACAGTTCACAAAAGATTTTTGAGGAAACTGGGTTTGAGCCGATTCAGCAAAATCAAGTCATCGTTGCAGCTCAAGTTTATACCAGTATTGTGAATGGTGATGCCTCTGAGGAGGTGCGGTCGCACTTCTTGCACAGAGGCAGCGATATTTTATATGAGTTTCGCATTCTCACCCAAACAGAACGTGCTGCTGCTGCGAGCTTGGTCCTCACCCATAAACTTGATGTGGATGATGCCCATGAAGTTGCAAAAGCGGTAAAGGAATTATCTCGGATCAGAACCCTACCGGAAGGGTTTTCTCGCCATCCAGGGGATGCAGTCGCCTATCAGTGTTGGCAATTAGCTCGGCAACAGTCAGATTTGCAAGAGCGGTCGCGCTTAATTGCTCGTGGATTGAAATTAGCCCACACTCAAAGCGCCAGACAACAACTTGAACGACTCCTCACTGATTTTACCGTAGTCCGCCAGCGCCCCGCACCGCGCTTGCCGATCTATCGCCTGGAAACCGAAGAAGAAGTCCCCCGTGTTTTACCCGTGGTTGGCAGTTTGCCACTGACGACAGACGACTGGAAAGCAGTACCCTTGATTGAGGAAATACCACCCTTTCAAATCATCAAATTTTCCGGTTCCGGTGCAGGTGCTTGGGTACCAGTGCCAGGGTGGTCAGTCATCAGCAGTGCCGAAGATCCCGTTGCGCTACTCGCGAGGAGCGAACACTTGCCTGCTCCTCTGTCAGACAGAACTGAAGAGGTATTGATCGTTGTCGAGCGGGCGCAAAGACAATGGCAAGCTGACAGCTATTTCATTGCTGATAATCAAGGCGAAATAGAATTTCAGTGGTTTGAAGAAGCGCCCGATCTCCCTCTTTTAGGACGAGTGATTTTAGTAATGCGACCTAAAAAAATCCTGGATGAAGGGCTGAGTCAAGACGTCTGGCAGATAGACGAATAAAACAGACAATTTAGGTTCATTTTTGGCAGTCGATCGTTCCTCTAAGGACAACGCTGTCAAGGATGAACTTTTTTCAATTTAAATGAGAAATTCTAAATGCTATCCTCTGAATATGATAGCATTTCTTTTTGAAATTCAATTCCCCACTTAAGGTTTCTAGATCTCCAACCAGATCCTTATGTATCCAGCACAAAAAAATCAACTTCTCACAATCCCAGTCATTAATTGGCCCTGGATAGACTCCCCCTTTTTCGAGGAATTATTAGAAAAGTCGAAGTTAAATGCTGAAACCAAAGACCTCGTTAAACAGTTTGCCGAATTCGGATATTTAATCCTAGATACAGAACTCGACGACTTCGATCGACTAGCAGAGAGAATCATTACAGCTCTCGCTCCCGTCTATGCAGAGCAAGGAAAAGTAAAGGACGCCTGGATCTTTAACGAGAGAATTCAAGATGCTTGGACCTTTAACAAAGATGTTCAAACAATCGCCACTGCTCCCAAAATACTTTCTCTCCTAAAAATACTTTATCAACGAGAACCGATTCCCTTTCAAACTTTAAATTTTCCCAAAGGCACTGAGCAAACCACTCATAGCGACGCCATTCACTTTCATAGTGTCCCTGCTCGATTTATGTGCGGAGTCTGGGTTGCTTTAGAAGACGTAGATGCTAATAATGGCCCCCTGCACTATTATCCACAGAGTCACAAACTACCCATTTTCAGTTTAAGCGATTTGGGAATCAGGGGGAGTCACCAGAAAGACACCTATGAATTGTACCCTGTTTATGAAAAATTCCTCCAGGATCTGATCGAACAGAAACAACTCAAAAAAGTTGATGTTTCTCTCAAAAAAGGTCAAGCCTTAATCTGGGCTGCCAATTTACTCCACGGAGGCAGCCCAATTTTAGATCCTCAGAGGACGCGACACAGCCAAGTCACACATTACTATTTCTCCGAGTGTATGTATTACACTCCCCTACTATCCGATCCCTTTTTGCATCGCCTACATTCAAAACAAATTCGCAACATCATCACTGGCGAGGTAGTTCCTCAATTTTATAACGGTCAGGAAATTGAAGTAGAGCCAGGAGAATATCTGGTAGATCGGTTGCACGCTCAACTTGCTCAAATGCAAACTGAATCCGAACAATGGCAAACTCAATATTACCAAGCTCAGACAGAATCGCAGCAATTACGACAGCAGATGGAGCAATGGCAGACTCAATTGCATCACATTCAAACAGAATCAGAGCAATGGCGAATGCAAATGTATCGCTCGCAAGAAGAGTCTGAGCAGTGGAAAACTCAAATGCTGCGCGCTCAGGCAGAATGCGAACAATGGAAAACTCAAATGTATCGGGCTCAGGCTGAATTGGAACAATTACGAGGGCAACTACACCAATATCAGGCAGAGATCGAAATAGCCAAGTCGAGAATTGACGCAATGGAAACCAGTAAATTCTGGAGGTTGCGAGCTCAATGGTTTCAACTGAAAAAAATATTAGGTTTGCCGAGCGATCGTCAATGAAGCGAACCGAGGGTCAGTCTTCGCCACTTGTGACAGAAGTTTCAGTGGTCCCCTAGCCATCAACGGGAAGAGACAGAGAGGAGACGGTATTCCCTTCCCTCTCTGAAACAACCAGAAGTGACAATTTGCGAAGTGGCATTCCTGACTCACTCCTCACTTTTACTTAGAGCAAACTACAATTTAGTTTCTCAAACAGATTTCCACTCCCAGAGGCACTATGCTTAAAGAATTAACAACTTCACTGCTGATTGCTGCCATTGCATTTCCCTCTATTTTAACAAGTTCTAGCCAAGAATTAACCCTAGATCTTCTCATTTCTCAAGATATCAAGTGTAATGAAGCGGGTAACACTTTAGAAATGAAACAATGCGCTTCTGAAAACTATGAAGCAGCAGACAAAAAGCTGAATCAAGTTTATCAAAAGCTGAATTCTCAAGTGAAGGGGGAAGAAAAAAATCGCTTGATTGAAGCTCAGAGAGCTTGGATTCCCTTTCGGGATAAAACCTGTCGTTTTGAAGCAGCTCAAGCGCTGGGTGGTAGTTTAGAAGGATTATTGTTTACCAGTTGTCTTGAGCGAGTGACCCGTGAGCGGACAGCAACTTTAGAGAAATATCTCTCTCAGCGTTCTACTGGTTCTGGAACTGACCAAACTTTCCCCCAAGTTGCGACAGTAAAAAGTTTGGTTTCAGGAGATATTATGTGTTATGCAACGTTAATCGATGAGAATAAGAAGGAGCGTCAAGTCGGAGCAAGTTTTGAGATTTGCGCCCAAAAAAATCGGTTTTTGAATCAGAAAGTTCGCTTAACTTATCGTCAAGTTAATGTCAATGATTGCCAAAGTAATGAGCCTTGTGGTAAAACCAGGCGAGAAACGATAATCGCGAAAATGGAAGTGATTAAACAATAAAAAATTGAGTAAAACAGAGAGATTTGTATCCGATGATGAAACTTGGTTGCTATTGAAAATTGTTGTAATTAGCAGGGGTTTAACGAGGAATTATGTCGTTGCTCTTGAGCGATCGGTAAAGATTAGGGTTAAGAGATTTTTCATAAGTTTATAACAATCAGGTGGAATAAGCTGCCTTCTTTCAGAGGGGTTTGAGGGCTATCTCCGTAATTTTATCTAGGCTCTGACTTTTATGTCACCCAGTCCAATCATCAGTCTAACCCATATCAGGCAAGGGTTTTGACCCTTGTGGTCATCCCCCCAAGGAGAGATTGCTGCCGTATCTGTACCAAAATGATGACGCTGCTCAGTAGAATTGCTATGGTATTTAAAGATTTTGTCAGTAGTTTCATCAATCTAAGGTGCATAATGCTACTCTCCTTGATTTCTACCTGTAGATCGGTGCTTTTGATCGACGCTGCTGTTCCTGACTATGAAACCTTCCTCAATGGTCTAGAACCAGATACAGAAGCGATCGTCCTGAACCCAAACGAGGATGGCATTCAGCAAATTACTGAGGTGTTATTGGGATACCGGGGTCTCCGCAGCATCCACATCCTGTCTCACGGGAGTCCAGGCCGCCTACAAGTTGGCAATACATCCTTAAGCTTGGAGAATTTAGACGCTTATTATCCTCAGTTACAGCAGTGGAGAACATCCCTTGTAGAACCTGCAAGCATTCTCCTGTATGGGTGTGAAGTGGCGGCTGGAGAGGAAGGAAGAGTTTTCGTCGAACAATTGAGTCAGGCGACGGGGGTAAAGATTGCTGCTGCTACTGACTTAATTGGTCATGCAGCATTAGGCGGCAACTGGAAGTTAGAATTTACGACTGGAGAGGTTGAGGCTGCTTTGGTTTTTAAACCGGCGACCCTCCAAGCCTATCGCCATGTTTTAGGGATTATTAAAAATTTAAGTTTCATCGGACAAGCTGCCATTTCGGGAAGCGATGTTGATAGTAATGGCAATGCTATTGGTGGGTTATCCGGCATTACATTTGATCCGATTAATAACCGTTATTATATCATTTCTGATAATCGGAGCAACAGTCGCTTTTATACCGCCAATATTGACTTAAGTACAGGCGTTCTCGCGTCTACGGGAGCTACGATCGCAGGAGTAACAACTCTAAAAGATGCCGGGGGAACTGCCTATCTTGCTAATACTTCTGATACTGAAGGGATTGCTTTAACTAGCAATGGTAGCGTCTTTATTTCCTCGGAAGGCATCCTAGCGAGTCCACCCTCTACCTCCCACGTCAATCCTTTTGTTAAAGAGTTTTCCTTAGCAACTGGCAATGAAATCAAAAGTTTAACAATTCCTAGCAAATATTTACCAGTGGGAGCCTTAGATGATGGCTTCCTTGTCCCTACGATTATTCCTCAAGCTATCACGCCTACCACAGGTGTTCGCAGCAATTTAGCGTTTGAGAGCTTAACAATAACTCCCGATCAACAGTTTTTATTTACAGCCACTGAAGGAGCACTCGCTCAAGATTTTAGCACGATTCAGATGGGATTGGGTAGTAGCTATAACCGAATTTTACGCTTTGACCAATCTACCAGTTATAGCCCATCGTCAGAATTTCTTTATAAACCAGATACCCAGATGGGTCTCACTGATTTGGTGGCCATCGATCAAAATACCCTACTGGCGTTAGAGCGAGGCAAAAGTGGGGAACCTCATAATATTAAACTGTATGAAGTTTCCTTGACGGGAGCAACGGATATTAAAGGGATTGATGCGCTTAATAATTCGATCGGAACCAATGTCGCAGCAACAAAAACGCTACTTTTAGACTTTAGCACTTTATCTTCCGTTGCGCCCGTTGGCAACTTTGAAGGTTTAACATTTGGTCCAACTTTGCCAGATGGTAAGCGCTCTTTAATTGCTCTCAGCGACAATAATTTTAGTAGCTCTAATACTAGCCGATTAGCTGCGTTTGAATTTCAATTTAACAGCGTAGTGATCAATGAAGTTGCCTGGATGGGAACTCAGGCACAAACGAATGATGAATGGATAGAATTATACAATCCTACTGCTAATTCTATCGATCTGAGTGGTTGGACACTTAAATCAAAAAATGGCAGTATCAATTTCAAAATTCCTGATGGCAAAAGTATTGCTGCCGGGGGATATTTCTTATTAGAGCGTACCAATGATAATACTGTTAGTGATGTCCCTGCCGATGCCATTTTTACAGGAGCGCTTTTGAATACAGGGGATACTTTAACCCTGACTAATCGGAATGGTACGATCATTGATACTGCCAATGGGGATGGTGGCGCCTGGCCTGCGGGAGCTAATAATCTCGCAACTGCACGCTTGACAATGGAACGAACCGATCCCTTAGCCCCTGATACTGATAGCAATTGGCATCGAAATGATGGGGTAACTCGTAACGGTTCTGACGCGAATAGTAATTTAATTTATGGGACCCCTAAAGCTCCTAATTCAGTTCCAGTGTCTCCTAATTTTACCGTCACCCCAACCTCAGGACTCACTACGACAGAAGCAGGAGGAACTGCGAGTTTTACGGTCCGACTCAATACAGTTCCTAGTAATAATGTCACCATTAATTTGAGGAGTTCTAATACAAGTGAAGGTACTGTTTCTCCTGCTTCTTTAACTTTTACACCTCTCAATTGGAGTACACCTCAGACTGTCACTGTAACGGGAGTCGATGATTTTGCGATTGATGGAGACCAGGCTTATACTATTATTACCGATCCAGATACGACTACCGCCGATCTTAATTACCGCAATGTCGATCCGGCTAATATCAATGTCGTGAATCAGGATAATGATTCAGCAGGAACATTTAATTTCAATGCCGCTACTTACAGCGTCAATGAAAATAATGGGACAGCTACCATTACGGTAACTCGGACAGGTGGTAATATTGCGGTTGCTGTTAATTATCAGATTAGTGATGGCAGCGCAACTGCTGGGAGTGATTATAGTGCTACTTCTGGCACTTTAAATTTTGGAATTGGCGAAACTAGCAAAACTTTTACAATTCCAATTTTTGATGACTCTTTAGTAGAAGGTGATGAAACTGTTAATCTTAGCTTGAATTCTCCGAGTAATGGTGCAGCATTGGGACAAGTTTCTCAGGCTGTGTTGACTATTATAGACACCACACCAACACCGACGCCAATTCCGACGCCAACACCAACGCCAGTTCCGACGCCAACACCAACACCGACTCCAACTCCAACACCGACTCCAACACCGACGCCAGTTCCGACGCCAACACCGACGCCAGTTCCGACACCGACACCGACGCCAGTTCCGACACCGACACCGACACCGACGCCGACGCCAGTTCCGACACCGACACCGACACCGACGCCGACGCCGACGCCGACACCGACACCGACACCGACACCGACACCGACGCCAATTCCGACACCGACGCCGACGCCGACGCCAACACCAACTCCAACGCCGACTCCAACTCCAATTCCGGCATCAACGCCGACGCCAATTCCAACACCGGCGCCAATTCCGACACCAACTCCAACGCCAATTCCGACATCAACGCCAACTCCAACGCCGACACCGACTCCAACTCCAATTCCGACACCGACACCGACACCGACTCCAACTCCAATTCCGACGCCGACGCCGACACCGACGCCAACACCAACTCCAACGCCGACTCCAACTCCAATTCCGGCATCAACGCCGACGCCAATTCCAACACCGGCGCCAATTCCGACACCAACTCCAACGCCAATTCCGACATCGACGCCAACTCCGGCGCCAACGCCAACACCGACGCCAACTCCAATTCCAACGCCGACACCGACGCCAACTCCGGCGCCAACGCCAACACCGACGCCAATTCCGACATCAACGCCGACTCCAGTTCCGACACCGACGCCAATTCCGACGCCGACGCCAATTCCGACACCGACGCCAGTTCCGGCGTCAACTCCAACGCCGACGCCAATTCCAATTCCGACATCGACGCCAATTCCGACATCAACGCCGACGCCAATTCCGACGCCGACGCCAATTCCGACACCGACGCCGACTCCAGTTCCGACACCGACTCCAGTTCCGACATCAACGCCGACGCCAACTCCAACTCCGACGCCAATTCCGACGCCGACTCCAGTTCCGACGCCAATTCCGACACCGACGCCAATTCCGACGCCGACTCCAGTTCCGACATCAACGCCGACTCCAGTTCCGACACCAATTCCGACACCGACGCCAGTTCCGACGCCAATTCCGACTCCAACTCCGGCATCAACGCCAACTCCAACTCCGGCATCAACTCCAACTCCAACTCCAACTCCAGTTCCGACGCCGACTCCAGTTCCGACGCCAACGCCAATTCCGACACCGACGCCAATTTCGGCATCAACGCCGACGCCAATTCCGACAGCGACGCCAACGCCAACAGCAACTCCAGCGCTAACTCAGACGCCGACACCTTTGATGTCGCCGAATGAAATACCAATCCTAACTGCAACTGAGTCTGACAATGACAGCAGTGCCTTAGATACAGATTGCTTTTGCAAGTATGTTACCTTGCCCGGTCTGAATTCTCTATCTATTCCCAATGCTAGCGATCGCACCCTGAACGGTACTGACAGCGACGACACTCTCTCTGGTAGCAGCGTCAATGAGGCCCTCAATGGTTTAGGGGGGAACGATCTCCTCTTTGGCCGAGAAGGTAACGATGTGATTTATGGCGGTTTCGCCAGCGATATCCCTCACCCCAAAATTGATCGCGATGTCTTGTTTGGTAATGAAGGGGATGATTACCTCAATGGTAATGCTGGTAACGATACCCTCTACGGGGGTAAAGGTGATGATGTGGCGAATGGTGGTAAGGATGATGACCTGATCTGGGGAGATCAAGGCAATGACACCTTAGTTGGCGCCGAAGGTGAAGATACTCTCTATGGCGGTTCTCTGGATGCCTCTCAAGTGGATGCGACAGGTGCCGATCTCCTCTGGGGTGGCGCTGGTGATGACTGGTTACAGGGAGAGGAGGGTCAGGATACTCTCTCTGGTGGCGAGGGGAACGATACCCTATACGGTGGCAAGGACAGCGATCTTTTACTAGGGGGTGAGGGTAATGATTTACTCTGTGGTGATTGGGGGGATGATAGTATCTGTGCTGGTGATGGAGAAGACACGATTTTTGGAGATAGCAATAGTGCTGGTGCAACTGCGGTTAAGGACGATCGAGACTGTATCTGTGGTGGCAGTGGCAACGATCTGATCTTTAGCAATGAGGGACAGGATCGAGTCAGTGGTGAGGCGGGGAATGATAGCCTCTACGGTGGTAAAGACGATGATACCCTCTTAGGAGGGGCTGGGGATGACTGGCTTTGTGGAGATTTAGGCAACGATTTCATCATTGGCGGGACTGGACGCGATCGCTTTGTCTTGGGCCCAGGACAAGGGAATGATATTATTGCCGACTTTACAACCGGAGAGGATGTATTGGTTTTAAGGGATGGGCTCACGTTCGATCAACTCCGCATTACGCCTAGCAACTGGCAAGGGGGGCGTCCTGGCCTGTCGATCGCGATCGCGGCTACTGGTGAACTCTTGGCAACCCTTGACGGAACACCAGCGAATGGCATTAGTCCCCTGGATTTTATCCGCCTTTAATCAGGAAAAGGTCAAGGGAAAAAAGGCAGGTGGGAGGAAAAGTGGTTTTCCTCCTACCCGTCAAAGAATTCCTCTAATGTCTGGTCTCACCTGGAACCGAGATTCAGGTTATTTCCAACAAAGAATTTTTTCGATTTGTGCCACCAAATCTGTCGGCCTAAAGGGTTTGGTAATGATGCCAGTGACACCTAAGCCAATAAACTGCTGTTGTTCGCTAATCTGCGCCTTAGCTGTCAGTAGAATTGTAGGAATATGGCTAGTTGCTACATTGGTCTGTAGATAGCCAAAGGTTTGGATACCGTCCATTTCAGGCATCATCACATCTAAAAGAATGGCATCGGGTTGCTGATTTTCTGCGATCGCTAACCCTTCACTGCCAGAAGCTGCTGTCAACACATCCCATCCCGCTACTGTTTCTAGGCTGAGTTGGACAATTTCTCGGATGCCGTCTTCATCATCAATGACTAAAATTCGTTTAGATGCCATCTCTTGTCTCCTGCTGAATGATTGGCAGTCTAAAGTAAAAATTGCTTCCTACATCTAGGATACTTTCAACCCAGATTTCTCCACCATGTTGTTCAACAATACTGCGGCAAATGGCAAGTCCTAAGCCGGTACCTTCTTTCTTGCGAGAGTCGGAGGCATCTACTTGTTGGAATCGCTCAAAAATTGTTTCGCTTTTATCAGCGGGAATGCCTCGTCCTTCGTCTTTGACGCTGAACAAAATGGATGGCTGCTTCCCTTCTGCTAATTGGGAAGCGTCAACTGGGATTTGTTCAACACTTAACCACACCCTTGAACCTTTGGGTGAAAATTTAATCGCATTACTCAGGAGATTGGTCAAGACTTGTAGCAAGCGATCGGCATCTGCTTCTAACTGAATGTCTTGAGTCGAGAGACATAGCATAATACCAGCACGACTTGCCATCACCTGCATTTGTTCAGTTGCCCTCACGAGCAAGTCAGCAGCATTGACCACTTGCTTAAGCAGGGTCATTTTCCCAGACTGTAAACGCTCTAAATCAAGGATATCATTGACAAGTCGCACCAAGCGATCAGCGCTCTTCGCTGCAATATCAATTACCCGTTTGCCTTTCTCAGAGTTCGCCTCAATTAAACCACTGACAATCAAATTTAAGGCTCCATAAATTGAGGTGAGTGGGGTGCGGAGTTCGTGGCTAACAACAGATATAAATTCATTTTTCATCCGTTCTATCGCCTCGCGTTCTGTAATATCTTCTCCGATACTCATAGTGCCGATCGCTTCACCTTGGAGATTTCGTAGTAGGGTACTGTTCCAGGCAATCACTTTCTGTTCCCCAGACTTTGTAATCAGACAATTATGATAGTAAGTGTAGTAGTCCTGTTCAGAAAGACTGCTAAATTTTTCTTGCATTCGCTTTCTATCAAAGGGCAGAAGAAAGGTTTCTAACCAGTCAATTCCCATAATTTCTGATTCAGAATATCCCACTAATTCTAATAAGAAAGGATTTGCATACTCGACCTTCCCTTGGAGATCCAAACCAACCACAACTAAGCGGATATTTTCCAAAAAACTGCGCCAGCGTCGCTCAGCTTCACGAACCGTTGCTTCAATTTGCTTTTGTTTGCTAATATCGCGGGCAATGGTAGAAATAAGTTGCACTTTACCATTCGGCGCAAAGTGAGCAATAATTAATTGCGACATCGGAATTTCCTGCCCACTACCGATAAATACTGTTTCTCCCACCCAAATTCCGTCTCGAATCGCAGCAGGAATTCCTTGATTAACAACGATGTCATAAGCCCATTGGGGGTGAGAAGCTCTGATGCTAAAATTATCTAAATTTTCTGATTCGCCTAAGCCAAATATTTTTCGAGCTGCCCGATTTAAGTAACGTAATTTTAGATCGGGGGTGGCGGTGGCAACAATGTCAGAAGTGGCTTCTAAAATGGAAATTAAGTTAGCTCGTTCTGCCTCAGCTTGTTTCCGCTCAAATAGTTCCTTTTGTAAGAGTTTATTCGCTTCACTTAATTGAGCAGTTCTTTCACTAATCCGCAGTTCTAGTTCATCTTTTTGTTGTTGTATCAGAATCTCTGCTTGCTTGCGATTGCTAACTTCTACGACTGTCCCCAACATTCGGATCGGTTGATTTTCAGCATTATATATATATTCACCTTTCGCCTCAATCCAGTGAACACTGCCATCGGGCCAAATCACCCGGAATTCATGGTAATAATCTTGTCTTTCTAATAAAGAATGATTGAGAGCAGCTTGCAGAGATTGCTGGTCATCGGGATGGACACAAGCTTCAAAAGTTTGGTAGTTTCCATCAAAGGTTCCCGGTGCAAAGCCAAGCAAAATTTCGTGAGTTTTTGACCAGGAAATCCTGTTAGTAATCAAGTCCCAGTCCCAGGTTCCCATATTTGTCAATTCCAATGACAATCGCAAAGTTTCTTCTTTTTTTTGAAGGATAGTTTCTACTTTTTGGCGTTGGGAAATTTCTGCCTGTAATTGCTCAAACAGACTTGCTTGTTGAATGCTAATCGCGACTTGAATGGCTAATTTTTCTAATAAATCAATTTCTTCTGGCTGCCACTGACGACTCTTGGTACATTGATGAAGACAGATCAAACCCCACACAGAAGTCATCTGAATTGAAGCAGAAGATTCTTGAGGAGAATGACCGCTCGTTTCCAGGGCGAATTTTTCACCCCTACTGTCTCTCCCAATTCCCCCTTCTCTGCCCTGTAAAATCGGAACGATTAAATTAGCTTTAACCTGAAGCTTAGCTAAAAACTCAACGTAGCAGGAACTCAATGGCTCTTTATAAATATCTGCGACCGCTTTGGCACAACCTTCTTGGTAAGGAATGAGCCAATTTGACTCGAAGCAAGTATCTTGAATAACTTGTCCTAAAATAGACCAGTGCCGATCGCTGACCGCTTCTACCACAACATTGCCACTACCATCGGGGAATAAGCGGTAAATCAGTACCCGATCGGTTTGCAGTAATTGTTGTAGTTCTGTGACAGTGGCGTTGAGAATTTCTTCCAGCTTCAGGAATTGACGAATTCGGAGAGAAATTGTCGCTAAAAGTCGTTCTTGTTCAGCTTTTTTTCGTAGGTTAGCTAGGCTAAGATTGGCAGGAACTTCTAATTTTAAAGCAGATCGATCGAAATTGGTTTTGGTTAAAAATTGAAAGCAATCGGGTGGTAATTCTTGGAGGAGGGTATCCATTTCTAATAATCCTACCAGGCAATCTTCCTCATCGACGAGGGGTAGGTGGTGGAGGCGGTGTTGCCGCATAAAGTTGAAGGCGATCGACAAGTCTTGAGCCTGGGAAGCTTTGAGAGTTAGGACTTCTGAGTTCATAACTGAGCTGACTGTTGCGCCTTCTACAGCTTTTCCAGATGCGATCGCTCTTACTAAATCGCGCTCAGTCAAAATGCCAATTAATTTTTCCTGGTCCGTAATGACGATACAACCGGCAGGAGCGCGTTCCATTTGGGCGATCCCTTCTGAGAGAGGAGTATTGGCCGCTAAGGTGAGAGGGACGTAGATCATTAACTTTTCTCACAGTCAGTAAATGATAATTTGAGGCAGTCGGCTGGGATGCCATTCCAATTATAGGGAGTTTAACTAAAAGTTTGAATCCAGAATATTTCAGCTTCCTCATCTGTGCTGCGAGATTCATCCAGTTTATGAAACTGAATGCTCAAGGATTATCGCGAAGCAAAGACTCGATTTTTTCCTGCAACCTTGGCTTGATAAAGAACAGCATCTGCTGCTTGGTAAAGGCTTTGTAGGTTATCTCCATTGTGGGGGAATTCTGCCACCCCGGCACTGAAAGCGAGTTGAAAAAGCTGACCTTCTGCATCAGGAAACTTTTGTTGACGCAGCATTTCTAAAAATTTTGTCAGTCGTTCCACTGCTTGTGTTCGCCGCATACCATATAAGCCGATCGTGAATTCTTCTCCGCCCCAACGTGCGACTATGTCATTGGGAAAGTGTTGCTGTAAAAGTTTTCCGAAGCAGCTCAACACTCTATCTCCGATTTCGTGACCGCAATTGTCGTTAATCTGTTTAAAGTGGTCGAGATCCAGCAGTCCCAAACATAGAGGTTGATCTTCATGTTCGGCTTTTCGCAGGAGCTGGGTGAGTTCGAGAACTGATTGACGCCGATTGCTCACACCGGTGAGTAAATCAATTTCAACCTGTTTGCGCCGCGTTTGTGTCCGTTCTAGGTGAGTGAGGATGCGAGCAATTAATTCTGCCCCAATAATCGGCTTGCTGGCATAGTCATCAGCACCAGCTGCAAATATTTGCTCAAGGGTGTAGGCATCTTGATGCGCTGATAGGAATAACACGGGTAAATTCTGCCAGCGTAGGTCATTGCGGACAACTTGGCACAAATCAATCCCACTAAATTCTGGCATTTCTAAATCGATAATGATTAAGTCTGGGGTGGATTCTCCGAGGGCTTGCCAAAAGTATTTTGGGCGGTCTAACAAGGTTAATTTGAAGCCCCAAGGTGCGAGTAAGGTGCTTAAAAATTTGAGTGATTCAGGGTCGTCATCGACAATGAGCAATTTGGCGGCTGGTAGGTGAGATTGTTTTAGGAGTTGGGCGACTGCTTCGAGAATGGAGCTAGGAGATATGGGTTTTTCTAAACCTCCTTTTCCTCCTAAACGAGCAACTTTGATGCGGTCTGCGAAACTTTCTGGATTGGTCAAGACAAGGGTGGGAATGGGGGAATGAGCGTGGGTGAGTTCTGCTAAGAAGGTGAATCTACTTTCGGCTGAGTCGGGGAAACAGAGGTCAAGGAGGACTGCATCGGGGCGGGTCCGCGCGATCGCAGCTTTGGCTTCCGAGGGGTTGGCGACACTGTCTATGTGAATTGACCAAACTGAGGCTTCTTGAGTTAAGGCAAGGGTAAGGGCGGGGTCGCTACCCACCATTAACAGGCGGAATTTAGGCTCAAGAGCGATGGGGGTGAGGGAGGTGGTGGTAGGGAGGGGCGCTTCGATCTCTCGGCGCAATCCTAGGGCTAGGTGCTGGAGGGTATTGATCTGAGCGCGATCGCGGGGGGCTGGGGGTTGGAGGATGTACTCGATGGCTCGCGCGAGTTCGGAAGCGAGGGGGAAGCCAAAGCTACCCAACGATCCGGCTAGGGTGTGGGCTTGCTGTCGCGCCTGTTTTTGTAATTCGGGGGTGAGGCGATCGACTAGCAAAGCGTGAATGGCTTGGTCGATGACAGTGATGCGATCGCAGTAGTGATCTTTGGCTCGTTCCCAAATGGCTAGCAGTTCTGGTAAAACCATAGCCGACGGTGGCTCTGGTTGGGATCTGGAAGGCTGAGAACAATCATGGGACTTGGAAGCTAAATGTTGAGGAATAATACTGAGGGTTTCAGTTTCAGGTCGCTGGCTTGTCGCTGCTGAAGCTTGGGATTTGAGGCGATATCCTAATCCATAAATTGTTTCGATTAAATCTGTTTCTGCTCCCGCATTTTTGAGCTTACTTTGCAGACTTTTAATGTAGGTCCGGACAGTATTTTCTGTAAGAGGTTCATCCAATGACCAGAGACGATCAAAAAGCGCACTTGAGCTATAGATGCGCTGGGGATTGCGTAAAAAGAGTTCTATGAGTTCGTACTCTTTGGAGGTGAGGTTTAGCGGTTTTCCGTTGTAGGTGACCGTAGAATTGCTAGGATCTAGACACAGGGATTCCCACTCGCTCAGGGGAGTCACCATTAAACTGGATCGCCTCAGAACCGCTCGAATTTTTGCTAGTAATTCTTCTAATTCAAAAGGTTTGACAATATAATCGTCGGCTCCAGTGGCTTGTTTTGTGCTACAGTCTTGAGCCGTCATCAGGAGAATGGGAAGACAAGAATTCTGCTCCCGCAGTTTTCTGCATAAACTAATGCCATCTATCTTAGGTAGGTTAATCTCTAACAAAACCAAATCAAAAGCAAATGCTCTGGCCATTTCCCAACCAGAAAAACCGTCTGAGGCAAGCTCGACAGAGTAATGTTGAGCTGTGAGAGCAGTTACTAAAAGATTAGCAATTTCTGCATCATCCTCTATCAGCAAAATCTTCATGCTAATCAACTTACACTAACTTCTCGATTATAGCATTAATTGCTTGCAAAAGCAAAATAGAGTGCTGCTCTAATTTTTGACCCAGCTTTTAACAGGCTCTTAATTTTTTCTTAAGGATCTAGGGTCAGAAGGAGAAAGTTTAATCCTTAGCTAATTTCACTGAATTCAGTCAAGGTAAACAAAAAATTTAGCATGAATTGAACTTATCTTAGTTAATTTTAATGAGTTTTAAAATTTAAAATATACCCCCAAGTGAGTTAACGTTTACTCCTTCTAACTCTCCTCACAAAATCGCGAGGAATCAGAGCAAATTTTCTTCTCACTCAGCCGTTAAAACTCGGGAGCTGAGCGGTCTCAATAATAGCTGCACTTACCTCCGAAGGAGCGCCCTCGAATGCACTCCCAATTTTAGCAGCAACTTCACTGAATGCTCGGATCGATCCACCTATGATTCCAGGAGTATTCCTTAGGAGCAACCCCCTTCTCATCCTAATTCTCAAGCAATGAAAAATTTTCTGATAATTTTTTGATTAAAAAGGGTTGGATCGAACTTTTCAACCTACAACTTGCCAGAAATGAGCTGCAACCGAAGCAAACCTTAATCAATTTTATTTATTTTAAGATAAACTAGGGTCAGAAGCTACTCAGTAGACTGATAATCCTTTAAAGAGAAGGCGATTTTACCCTGATGTCCCTCACCGAAAAAATTCTCAGTCAACTTCCCGGAGACGCCCTCGGCAATTTACGAAAAGCCGATCGCTTGTGGCAAACCCTCAGACAAGGCACAATGCCTATTCCGCAAGCAGTTCAAGACAACCCCACCCCCCTCACAACCCTAGACTATGATGTCGTAATTAGTGGCGGAACCCTAGGAATTTTAATCGGTACTGCTTTAGCTGCCAAAGGTTGGCGAGTTGCTTTAATTGAACGAGGGATTCTCAAAGGTCGCGAGCAAGAATGGAACATTTCCCGGAAAGAATTAAACGCCTTTTTAGAACTGAATTTGCTGTCAAGCGACGAAATTAAAACAGCAATTGTGAGTGAATATAACCCCGCCCGGATCAGCTTCCCCAATGCACCTGATATCTGGGTGCGCGACGTTCTGAACATTGGCGTCGATCCAATTTATCTCCTCGATACCCTCAAAGCAAAATTCCTCCAATTTGGAGGAAAACTCTTTGAAAATACAAGCTTTAAAACTGCGGTCATTCATCCCGATGGAGTCACCGTAGAAGTCTCTTATTCCTCACAACTCCCGGACAGCCAAGCGGGTGCTTTGAAAACTCGATTATTGTTAGACGCAATGGGGCATTTTTCTCCCCTCGTCCAACAGGCACGACAAGGACAAAAACCGGATGCTATCTGCTTAGTGGTGGGTACTTGCGCTCAAGGGTTCCCTCAAAATGAGACAGGAGATTTATTTGCCTCCTTCACCCCTCTAGACAATCAATGTCAATACTTTTGGGAAGCATTTCCTGCACGAGATGGCCGTACCACTTACTTATTTACTTATCTAGATGCCCACCCAGATCGATTGAGTTTAGAAACCTTATTTGGAGATTATCTGAACTTACTACCTCAATATCAAATGGTTGAACTTGAGCAACTCCAATTCCAAAGAGCGCTCTATGGATTTTTCCCTAGCTATCGCCAACATCCCTTAAAAATGCCCTGGAATCGGATTTTGCCTGTTGGAGATAGCAGTGGTAGTCAATCTCCCCTCAGTTTTGGTGGTTTCGGTGCAATGGTACGTCATCTTAAACGCTTAACCGAAGGTATTCATGAAGCGTTACAAAGTGACTGTCTGAGTCAAAATGCCCTAGCGCTTTTGCAACCTTATCAACCTAATTTATCAGTGACCTGGCTATTTCAACGCTCGATGAGTGCTGCTGTCAACCAGAACATTGACCCGAATCAGATTAATGAACTCCTCACTGGAGTTTTTCAAGTAATGGAACAGTTAGGAGAACCAGTTTTAAAGCCTTTTCTTCAGGATATTGTGCAGTTTTCAGCTTTATCTAATACTCTTTTAAGGACAGCAATTTTTCACCCAAATTTAGTAATCAAAGTCATTCCTCAAGTGGGAATTATTAATTTACTGGATTGGATGATTCACTATACAAATTTAGGAGTTTATAGCACCTTGAATCCCTTGGGACAGGCAATAAAACCTTGGCTAAAAACTTTATCACCCGTGCAGCAATACTACGGTCATCGTTGGATCGAAGCGTTGCAGTATGGTGCAGGAGGCGATTATCAATGGGAGGTGGAGGACACAATAGAGAACGGATGATACCCGGATGCAACAAAGTTTTATACTCACTTTTTGCTGTTGGGTCAGTCAGTTCACAGGGGTTAAGAAATGAGTCTCTTGACTGCTAGTCAGGTGAACTTTGGCAATGAGTCAGACTTCAGTCTCAGGTGGAGTACAACTGTGGTGCAAGGTGTGAGTTGTTCTATTTCCCGCCTTTGCTGTTATTACTAACCCGAAGGGAAAGGGCAAGCTTTTTAACCACTCTCTTCAAGAATAACCTCTAGAAATTAAGCAGCTAATTGACTGCGGAACTTCTCCACCACTTGATTTAACTCCACTGAATGAGATGCTTTAAATAAAATTCGATCGCCTGGTTCCACAAATTCTATTAACCGCTTCGCCACCGCCTCCCGCGCATCCACCGGTGCAATATCGGTGATTTCCACTAATGGCAAACCAGCGGCACCCGTTGCCATCGCCGCTGCTTCTTCAAAGTCTGCAAAAATAAACAAAGCATCCAGATGCAATTCTCGCGCGACGACTCCAACTTGGTGATGAAACTCAACCGATCGCGCTCCCAATTCCTTCATCGTCCCCAATACCGCAATGTGGCGCTTTCCGGGAGTTGCTGCTAACAAGCGCAGTGCTGCGATCATGGATTCTAAACCTGCATTGTAGGTTTCGTCGAGAATAACCAGGTCGTTTGGTAGTTCATATCTGCGCGCTCTTCCCTCCGGTAACAGCACCGTCAAACCACTTTTTAAAGGTTCCCAATTGATGCCTAAAACCTTCGCAACTGCCAACGCTGCTAGATAATTTAAAGCATTATGATTTCCTGGTAGCGGCAGTGGCAATTCCATCCCTTCCACCCGGATTTTTTCACCCTCAATCAACTCTCCACAGACATCACCTGCTTCTAGACCGTAGGTCAGCGTTGATCCCTGCCAAACTTGGGTGGCAGTGGTGATTAATAAGTGATTATCATGGTTTAAAATTGCGATGCTGGTGTCTGGCATTTCTGCAAGTAACTCGCACTTTGCCTGAGCGATCGCTTCCTCGGAACCCAACCGCCCAATGTGCGCGGTTCCTACATTGGTAATCACGGCGATGGTGGGGCGGGTGATTTGACTGAGCAGCGCAATTTCACCAGGGCCTCGCATCCCCATTTCAATGACGGCAAAATCATGGTCGGGTGAAAGTTCTAATAAAGTTTTCGGGACACCAATTTCGTTGTTGTAATTGAGTTGAGTTTTGAGGACGTTTCCCTGAGTTGCTAAAACCGCAGCAATTAATTCTTTAGTTGTGGTTTTGCCGACTGAACCCGTAACGGCAATTACAGGAATGGTAAATTGGTCGCGCCACCAACGAGCGATCGCTTGGTACGCTGTGAGTGGGTCTTCTACTCGCAGTAATGGCAACTGAAGGTTGGGACTTTCCCACCCCATCTCCACCACCGCCGCCATCGCCCCTAACTCCTGCGCCTTGCTGACAAATTGATGACCGTCAAAATTTTCTCCGCGCAATGCGACAAACACTTGACCTGGTTTCAAGGCGCGGGTGTCTGTAACTACTCCTGTCGCCTCAACCTCTGATTCTACTTTGGACTGTACAGGTAACTGGAGTCCCAAAATTTCAGCAAGTTGGGTTAGGGTGACGCGACAAGCCATGCTACCAGCACTCACATTTCCAAATGTTTTCCTTTAAAGATCTTCATTATTATCACACTTTTCTCTCACTGTGAAGCTTTTTGGAGCCACGATCGGGGGTTAAATTTATTGAGTTGAACAAAAATACCGATTTGGTCTGTCGATCTGGGTCTCGATCGTCTGACTGCTCCCCTCGTGAACAAACGCAATTGTGAGTACCATAAGCTGGAATTTATTTTTATTGTTGCTGTTTCAATGAATGATTTCTCTGAATATCCTCGTTTAGCAACGGTAGTCCCAAAAAGATACGGTTGTGCTTAATTTTTCAGCCTGAATGGGCGATCGCTAGAGCTGAGGTGCTAACTTTGTAGAAAATTTTAGTCAGTGCTGAGGATTTGTGATACAATTAATCCTGTAGGGTAAGACCCCCCAGCTAAGCCGCCCTTAAGGCAAGTTGTCAGAGCCCAGGAATCGCTAGTGGAAGGCCTCAAACCAGTTCCGAGGTGAAACCTACTGGTTTCGTAAGATACTTAGGGTTACTGACAAAAGTCGCTGATGGACCACACCCCCGATTGAGTTTCTTCAGTTCTGGGATTTCTCCTGAGCAATCGGTACAGAATCCCCACCAGCCAAGCATTCAGCTTCATCGCTCACAATAGACCCTGCTAAAGACCGCGAGCAGAGGGAACATTATAACCTTTGACTCTAGACAGGTCTACCGAGCAAAGTTTATACTCATATCGCGGCAGCACTTTCGCAAAAAAAAGAACTCTGGACTAAAGCTCTTCCTGTAATATTTGTACATAGTCCACCTAAATCATGCAAAGATTTAGCTTGGTCTTCACTGATTCCACTTCCGAAGCAGTCCGCTGTATGGATGAAAGGCTGCAAAAAATCCTGGCCCAATGGGGCATTGCCTCTCGCCGTCAAGCTGAACAGATGATTCTAGCGGGACGAGTGCGAGTAAATGGCAATTCTGTCCACCTCGGGCAAAAAGCAAATCCGGTGCGGGATCGCATTGAAGTCGATGGAGTATCTATTCAGCCAGGACACCGACCTGTTCAGGTGTATCTGTTACTCAATAAACCGGCGGATGTGTTGTCCACTTGCTCCGATCCGAGGGGACGCAGGACAGTTCTGGAGTTGCTGCCACCCAAATTCCGAACGGGTCAAGGCATTCACCCGGTAGGACGTTTGGATGCGGATTCCACGGGAGCTCTGCTGCTGACGAATGACGGCGAACTGACATTCGGGCTAACTCATCCGAGCCACTGTATTCCCAAAACCTATCAGGTGATGGTGTCAGGTCGTCCTTCGGTATCGGTTCTACAACAGTGGCGTGAGGGGATCGTGCTAGCTGGTAGAAAAACGTTGCCAGCTCAAGTGCGAGTGATCGACCGCTCCCTGACTAGCCAAACTCTATTGGAAATCATCCTCTCAGAGGGGAGGAACCGCCAAATCCGCAGAGTGGCAGAGCAGTTGGGATACCCAGTGCTTCAGTTGCACCGCACTGCCATTGGCCCGATTCCATTACAGCGACCCGGAGAACCGGAATTGCCCAGTGGCCACTACCGATCCCTTAAGGATTATGAGATTCGTTCTTTGTGGAACCGAGTCCACTTAACATCAGTAAGTGCGCCAGTAGATGTCAAGGAACACAGCGTATGATGAAGAATTTATTTTTCTTACTCTTCAAAAAAAATAAAAATAGCCAACACCCGGACGATCGAGAGCGAGCCGAGAAACTAGCAGAAATTGGCGCACAGTTGCGTCGGTTCCGTGAAGAACACTCGATCTGCTTAGAGCGGGTAGCGATCGTCACCATGATTCGATCGCAACTTCTGCAAGCGATCGAGGAGGGTCAGATCGACCAACTGCCGGAACCAATTTACACTCAGGGTTTGATCAAACGCTATGCTGAGGCGATGGGTTTAGACAGCGAACAGTTCGCCGACTGCTTCCCGCCAGAACCAGCGCTACCCTCTGAAAAGTCCTCTTGGCGGGATTTGCCACTGGCTCAATTGCGCCCCATGCACCTCTACCTGCTTTATATATTTCTGATTATCTGTTCCGTAAACGGCTTATCTCAACTGATGAACCGTTCCCAAAATCCAGAAGCTGGTATGGCATTGTCGAGAGATGCAGGGCGATCGCTGAGTACCGACTCTAGCCAAACTCAGACCAAACCACCGACTCGGCAAACTCGTTTAGTGGCTCAATCTGCTAACCCCACAAAAACGTCTCAGAAATTTGCATCGCTTTCTCCCTCCCCATTAGATAGCTACAGTGAGGTGGAAAGAATTAGAGCAGCTGGGGCTGCTGGCACGGCTGCGACGGCTCCCGTTGCTCAGACTCCCCAGGAAGCAAACTCTCAGCAGATGAGTGGACCTGTAATGGTGAGCGTTACTTTTAAAGATGAGTCTTGGGTCCAGATCGAAGTGGATGGGAAAACTGAGTTTGAGGGAACTTTGCCACAAGGAACTCAGCGCACTTGGCAGGCAAAAGAACAACTGGTGGTCATTGCTGGCAATGCTGGGGGGGTTCTAGTTGCAGTCAATAACGGACAAGCGAAGCAGTTGGGAGCGCCAGGATCGGTCCGGGAAGTTACCTTTCGCGCCAGCAATCCTCAGCCTTCAGAAACCGTGAAGGAGCGGGGATAAAGACCCAAAAGAGTTTTTGCCGCCGACAAACCCTGGCTTGTTCGCTCAACGCTTAGGAGATGGGGGCACGACCATAGGCTTGGATCAGGTTCTTGAGGCGATCGCGGATCTCCCAGGTCAAAGCACCCGCTTGGTATCGCCAAACCCAGTTACCCTCTGCTTTACCTGGAAAGTTCATCCGCGCCTCACTGCCTAACCCCAAGAGGTCCTGAACGGGAATAACCGCCAGAGTACCAATGGAACTCAAGGCCAGTCGAATCATGGACCAGTGGATGCCTTCAGGATCGATGCAGCCTAAATAGCGCATCACATTCTCTCGTTCATAATCAGGCATTTCCGCGAACCAACCAACGGTGGTGTCGTTATCGTGAGTACCCGTATAAACAACGCAGTTACGCACATAGTTGAAGGGTAAAAAAGGATTGCCGGGATCGGAACCAAAGGCAAACTGCAAAATTTTCATTCCGGGAAACTCGAATTGATCCCGTAGCGCTTCTACTTCTGGGGTAATGACCCCTAAATCTTCAGCGATAATCGGCAAGTTGCCAAACCTCTCCTTAATCGCTTCAAATAAAGCAGCTCCCGGTGCTTCGAGCCACTCACCATTGAGAGCAGTTTCTTCTCCCTGTTCCACGGCCCAGAAAGCTTGAAACCCCCGAAAATGGTCGATGCGAGTCACATCGACATAATCAAAAATCGCCTCGAACCGCTGCACCCACCACCGGAAGTTCTCTTGCTGGAGTTGCTCCCAGTTATAGACAGGATTCCCCCACAATTGACCGGTTTCGCTGAAATAATCTGGGGGAACTCCCGCCATCAAAGCAGGAAGACCGGTTTCTGGCTCTAAGGCAAAAATTTCGGGATGAGCCCAGACATCAGAGCTATCATGGGCTACATAGATGGGAATGTCGCCAATGATTTGAATGTTCCGCAGATTGGCATAGCTTTTTAACTCAGTCCATTGGCGGAAAAATTCAAACTGGACGTATTTGTAAAAGAAAATTTCGCCAGGAAGTTTACGCTGCCATTGTGCTAAAGCTTCTGGTTGCCGTTGAGCAATTTCGGGTTCCCAAGTATGCCAGCTTTGACCTTCAAATTGATCTTTCAAGGCCATGAATAAAGCATAGTCTTCTAGCCAGTGAGATTTAGCCTCACAAAAGGCAAGAAATTCTTTTTGCTGGACGGGGTTGGCCTTGGCTCTAAACCGTTCACAGGCTTTTCTGAGGAGGGGAATTTTGATTTGAGTAACAAGCTCAAAGTCGATGGTATCTGTGGGAAATTCTGGCAGGTGAGCTAAATCTTCATCGGCGAGCAACCCCTCATCTTGCAGTCGTTCTGGACTGATCAGCAGGGGATTTCCCGCCATTGCCGAATAGGACATATAAGGAGAATTGCCATGTCCTGTGGGGCCGAGTGGCAATATTTGCCAGTATTGTTGGCCGCTCTCAACTAAAAAGTCGATAAACCGATAGCCTTCTATTCCCAGGTCGCCAATGCCAAACCGACTGGGGAGGGAGGTGGGATGGAGCAGAATACCGCTAGCTCGGCGAACAAACATAAGGAACCTAAAAAATATGCAAAACTGGAGCTTGACAATTTGATGCTTTTGTGAACAAAAGCAATACCAACAGAATTGAGGGTCGTTGGGAGGTAGGCAAGGGTCTTTAAGATTGTCTCACGTTTTGTTTAAGAGTTGCAGGAGCTGGGGTGGACCGGGGGAGGAAGCGTGCGATCGCACCTTGACAGGGAGTAGTCACAGAACTGCGATTGAATCCAGCAGTTAGCAAGGGGAGACGAACACTGGATAAAAAGTTAAGGTAAAGTGATAACATCCTCGCTTCTTGAGAAATGCAGCTTGATTAAGAGACCGCTGCTACTTGTTCAATTTTGACTCGCTCATTCACCGCTAGTTAATGTTAAAATCTCTACGGTTTCTTCCCGATAAAAACAGAGCGAAGGTCCGGTCAATTTCATTCCAAAAATTGTTTTTCTAACTTCTAAGCGAGTATCATCAAATCACTGCTATTTTCAATCAAACTCGTGACTCACTGCAATCCAACTCCTACTGTTGACATCATTATCGAACTCATCGATCGCGCCGATAGACCCATTGTCTTGATCGAACGCCGTAACCCTCCCTATGGTTGGGCCATTCCTGGTGGATTTGTGGACTACGGCGAATCCGTCGAAACTGCTGCGAAGCGAGAAGCTCAAGAGGAAACTCAATTAGAAGTAGAATTAATCGAGCAATTCTATGTCTACTCTGACCCTAACCGCGATCCCCGCCAGCATACCTTGAGTGTAGTATTTATCGCCACTGCGATCGGTCAACCAGAAGCGGCCGACGATGCTAAAAACATCGGCATTTTTGAACCTTGGCGCATTCCCACCCAACTTTGCTTCGATCATGACCGCATCCTCCGAGATTATTTGCACTACCGCCACTATGGAATGCGACCGAGACTGTGAGATTTTAAATGATCTAAAATCAAAACCGCAGAGGTGTAGGGAACAGCAAGAACCCAGAAACAACTTCTGTGGTTATCTCCAACCTTAAACTTAAAAATCCGATGGCAACCTTGACAATTTTGGGAGCAGGTGCTTGGGGTTCAGCATTGGCAACCCTAGCCAAAAAAAATGGTCATCAAGTTTACTTGTGGTCCCGTCGCAGTTCGCTTGACCTCAACTCAGTGCTCATCGCTACAGATATCGTTGTTTCTGCCGTTTCTATGGCTGGAGTTGCCTCTACTGTCGAGGAGGTGCGCTCCCATTCCCTCAACCCAAATGCCATCATTGCCACTGCCACCAAAGGTCTAGATCCTGCTACCACTCACACTCCCTCCCGAATTTGGCAAGATGCCTTTCCCGATCGCTCCGCGATCGTGCTTTCTGGCCCCAATCTTTCGGTAGAAATTGAGCAGGGGTTGCCAACTGCTACGGTTGCTGCCAGCTTGGATTTAAACGCAGCAAAGCAAGTGCAGAAAATTTTTAGTTCCGAAACATTTCGGGTTTATGTGAATCGCGATCCCCTGGGTACAGAACTCGGTGGCACGCTGAAAAATGTATTTGCGATCGCGGCTGGTGTTTGCGATGGTCTGCAACTGGGAACCAATGCTAAATCAGCATTACTCACCCGCGCTTTACCCGAAATGATTCGAGTGGGTGTTTGTTTAGGCGCGCAAGTCGAAACGTTTTATGGGTTATCTGGTTTAGGTGATTTACTCACCACTTGTAACAGCGCTCTCTCCCGTAATTATCGAGTGGGTTATGGTCTCGCTCAAGGGAAATCCCTAGAACAAGTATTAAATCAATTACAAAGCACGGCAGAAGGTGTTAATACCACGAATGTTTTAATTGATTTAGCTAGTCAGCAGGGGATTGAGATTCCCATTTCTACTCAAGTTTACCGTTTGATTAATGGTAAAATTACTCCCGAACAAGCGGTGGCTGCTCTGATGGAACGAGCCCTCAAACCAGAGTCGGGGGATTTTGGAGTTTAGAGGGGGTTAATCAGAAATGAGGAAAGTGAATCGGGTCATTAAACTCTGTACCAGAAAGCTATTTTCAACGACTAGGATGTTCGGGGTGAGACAGGGGTTTTAACCCCTGTCTGATGAAAGCTTGGAGAGGTGGGAAATAGTCCCGGTCTGGCTCAGAGGAAGTGCTGTTACTGATGAAATTGATAGTAACTGCTGCAAGGATTAGGATTCACTTCCCTCGGAACCAATTACCAATTTACATTTTGCCGGTTTGCAGAACTTGCTGAAGATGTTGGCGAATTTCTTGTGCCTGCTCCAGATCGGATTGCATCAACTTTTGGAACAGTTCAGCACAGGGTTGAGAACCGCTTTGCTGAGCGTCTTGAATGTAAGATTCATAAGCTTTTACCGCTTCTGATTTGTTATGCAAAACTGTCACCAAATCATATTCTAAATTGCTGATCGCTTGTCCACTACCATTCGTAGCCATAATTTTACCCTCCGCTAAGATTTATCAATCAGTGTGACGAATCCTGGGAGGGTCGTTCATCTGCCTAAAAGGGTAAATAGCGTTTACTTACCGCTGTAGTAAAAGGCAATTTCTTTGTCTTTAAGCGGAGCAAACCCAGCATCAGATAGCATCTGATTGAGTTCTGCTTGAGGGATGTGCTTGGCACCGATCCGCACAATGCGCGATCGCATGGTATTCGAGACGCCACTGCGCTGTCTTCCTGCTTCTAACCCCATGACTTGGTGATAGAGGTCGAGTTTGACTTGGGGAATGGGAGTTCCATCAAAGTCAATTCCAGACGCGATCGCTTCATCAACCGCATCAGCACCGAGAGTCGAGTGAGTCGCTGAGTTTGTTTCGGGAGACATGGTTAGGCCAGAGAAGTTTACAACTTCAGCATTCTATCAGAGAATAACTCCTCCCTATCTCGGAAGAATTTTAGCGCTATTTTTAGGAATGAGTAGAGAAGGGAAACAGAGGGAAAAATCAAGTGAGTTGTAGGAATAAAAGTAATCCTTTTCCCCTGAGCGAACTCTTCATCGCGACGAGTTAAACTGAGCAAATTGGTAGTTAAGAGACTGCCTATTTTTAACTGTCACCCCAGGCCTCTTTCTGCAAAAAGTTGGCTAACTTGTTGGAGATCGACATTACCCCCACTGATGATGATGCCAACACGATCGCCTTTTATTGGCACCACTCCCGCTAACAAAGCCGCCACAGCTAAAGCACCTGTGGGTTCTACGACAATTTTCATCCGTTCCCACAGGAAAAACATGGTGCTGCGGATCGCCTCCTCAGAAACCGTAACCAGATCGTCCGCGTAGTGCAGAACCAACGGAAAGGTCAATTTTCCCAAGGAAGGAGTTCGAGCTCCGTCTGCAATGGTTTCTGGGTTATGAACAGTTTGCAAGGTTTTGGTGTGGAAGGAACGGGTTGCATCGTCTGCTTGGGCCGGTTCCACCCCGATGACGCGGCATTTTGGCGATAATGCTTTCGCTGCGATCGCAGATCCCGACAGTAAACCACCTCCGCCACAAGGTACCAGCAACCAGTCTAACTCCCCCACTGTTTCGATCAGTTCTCGCGCCACCGTCCCCTGTCCGGCAATGATGTCAGGGTGATCGTAAGGCGGGATCGTCTGAAAACCCCGCTCATTCGCAATTCGTTGGGCAAGTTCTTCTCGCTGGGTTTCGTTGCGGTCGTACAGAACGATCTCAGCGCCATAACCGCGAGTTGCTTCCTGTTTTACCATCGGTGCATCCGCCGGCATCACAACCACGGTCGAAATTCCGAGCAACTGCCCCGCCAGCGCGATCGCTTGGGCATGGTTCCCAGAAGAAAAGGTCAGCACCCCTGACCTCCGGTCCTGTACTGCCTCACCTACCCGTGAGAGGGCATTATACGCACCTCGGAACTTAAAAGAACCCGTGCGCTGAAAGTTCTCACACTTAAAAAATACCTGAGAATTTGTACGGTTGTTGACCGTCTGGGAAGTCAAAACTGGTGTCCGGTGAGCCAGACCCTTTAGGCGTTGAGCCGCCGCTTCGATGTCAGCATCGCTCACTGGTAAAGCAGCGCCAGCAGGAGAATTCGCAGTCATTTCGTTAAATTTGACCTTTACTCATAAGTTTTAATCATAGCACTCATCTAAAATACTTATCTAAAGAGTATTGCAATTAATTCCTAAAAAAGCTTTAAATAAAATTTAAATTATTGCGATTACTTCTCAAATAGTGGTAGCAGGAGACTTGCAGATGGTTGTGAGGCGTAAGGTTTGGTTAAGCGCTAGTGCTGGCTTGGTATTGCTGGCGAGTTTAGCAACCAGTACAGTTGGAGGGTGGCAGCAGGCGATCGCCCAGCAAACCCCCAAGCAGGGTGAAAGAAGCTTAAGAGCCCAAGCTCCCCTGACTCGACTCAAAATAGTTTTTGCCAGTCGCAGAGACACCACCGATCTGCAAAACAAAGCCAATCAAGTGGCACAATTGCTTTCAAAAGAAATCGGCATTCCTGTCGATGCCGTCATTGGCGATGACACCGCCGCCGTGGAAGCCTTGAGAGCAAACCGCGCCGATGTTGCCTTTATGAGTGGTCGTCCTGCCTTAAAAGCAGAACAATTAGCTCAGGCGCGGATGTATTTAGCCGAAGTTCGCAATGATTATTCCGGTGGTAACACCTACAAATCAATCTTTGTTGTCCGCAATGATAGCCCCTTAACCTCCAAAGGTTCCATCAAACAAACCCTCGAACAATTGCGGGGTAAAAGAATGGCTTTTACCTCTCGCACGTCGGGTTCGGGGTTCATTTTCCCAGTCGGAGAATTGGTGGGTCAAGGATTCATTACCAGTCCCGATCGCTTAGATACTTTTTTCAAGCAAGTCACCTATGGCGACGGTTACAGTAGCGCTTTGCAAGCAGTGCTTCGGGGTCAAGCAGATGTAGCAGCGGTTTCAGAATACGCTTTATTACCGCCTTGGATCACAGCAGCAGAAGCAAAACAGTTGCGGATCTTGACCGCAGTTTCTGGTGTTCCTGCTCATGGAATTGTCATTGATGATGATGTTCCAGCAGCCATGCGGGATAAAATTGTAAATGCTTTTCTCAAGTTAAATGAGCCTGCGAATAATCCACTATTCCGCAGTCTTTACAATTCAACGAAGTTGGTCAAAGTTGACCACAACCGCCACTTAGCAACCTTACGGCAAGCATTGCAACGAGCGAAACTCGATCCCTAAGAGAAAACCTGAGGGGAATAGGAGACAGCAATTTTCACGTTGATTGAGAATGGCTAGATTTCCCCTACCTCAAAAAAGGGATAAACCCCTCAAAATCCCCCTTAAAAAGGGGGAATTAGGGGGATGTCTGGGCATACTCAGTGGACAGAGAAACCCTATTCTCGCCTAAATTGCTCCTAAGCTCACTCCTTCTCATTCCACCTGATTCAGGCTTTTGATACCCACCCAGAGTTGAGTGACAAGTAATTGGTAAACGGTTGATTTTTACCAGACTCATTCCCAATTTCTAATTCCCCATTACCCATGACCATTGAATGTCAAAATTTAGAAACGGCTTACTCTCCCTCCTTAAAGCGCCCGATTTTGCAGGGAATTAATTGCCAAATAAAACAAGGTGAATTTGTGGCGCTGTTGGGATTGAATGGCGCGGGGAAATCTACGCTGCTGCGATCGCTCGTTGGGTTAGTTCCCCTGAAGCGGGGTGAAGTCCGTGTGAATAACTTGGTGTTGACTCCCCGCACGGTGAGGCGAGTGAGGCGGGATGTTGGGTTAATTTTTCAAGGGGGAGGGTTGGTGAGGCAATTATCAGCAATTGATAATGTGCTGTGTGGGTGCTTAGGAAATTATAACACTTGGCAGACTTTTTTAGGGTTTCCGAAGCGGGAGCGCGACCGCGCCAGGGAATTATTAGAAAATTTTGGTTTAAAAGACCAAGTCGATCGGAAGACGGGACAACTCAGCGGTGGACAACAGCAAAGGGTTGCCATTGCTCGTGCTTTAATCCAATCTCCTCAAATTTTATTAGCAGATGAACCCATTGCCAGTTTAGATGTAATTGCAGCTCAGCAAGTCATGGAAATTCTGGCTCAATTGCATCGGGAACAAGGGATGACCATTGTGGTTGTTCTGCATGATTTGAGAATTGCCAGCACTTACCCGGAACGCGCGATCGTCCTCAATTCTGGTCGGATTTTGTATGATGGGATTTGCCACAATTTGTTAGAAAAATTCGAGAAATTGACCTGAGCTAAGCACTGAAACTCAATTAAGTTTTTGCTGTCAATCAAGACCCCTTAATACTGATTTGTTTGGATGCTATTAAAAGACTTTACTTATTTTTGGAAACGCCACCCTTGGCTGAGTCGGATTGCTATCTTGGCTGCGATTGTTTTAGTGTATGGTTGGGCTCTGCGAGGACTGGAGATTGATGCAGAACTGCTGAAAACTAGTTGGCCCTACCTGATCGATTTTATTTCGCGACTCTGGCCTCCCAATTTAGAAATTATTGATGTAGCGATTAAGGCATTAATTGAGACGATTCAAATGTCGCTTTGGGGAACAACTCTAGGAGCAATGCTGTCCCTTCCGATTGCGATTTGTAGCGCTCACAATCTCGCACCAAAGTGGCTACAATGGCTAGCAAATTTACTGCAAAATACAGTGCGCTCAGTTCCTTCTATTGTTTTGGGATTATTGTTTGTAGCGGCGACGGGTTTGGGAGCTCCGGCTGGGACTTTAGCGCTCTCTATTTATACCATTGGTTATCTGGCAAAATTCTATCAAGAAGCGATTGAATCAGTGGAGCCACGATCGCTGGAATCGTTACAGGTTGCAGGTGCTTCTTGGCTACAAGTTGCTCAATATGGAATTTTGCCGCAGGTGTTACCTTTGGGGTTAGGATATACGCTGTGGATGTTTGAATATAATATCCGGGCGGCTTCGGTTTTGGGGGTAGTTGGTGCAGGTGGGATTGGGTTTGAATTGGTGAGTTATATCAAAGGTTTTGAATATAATAAAGCTACAACAATGATGTTGGTTTTGTTAGTGGTAGTGACAGGGATTGATTTTTTGAGCAGCAAGTTGCGGTTGCGGTTGGAGAGGATGTAAAGGTGATATTTTTAACCGTAGATGAACGCAGATAGTGGACTGTTTATCAGAGTTAATCTGGGGTTGTAAAGTTTTTTAGGGCGGCGATCCCTGGCTCGGAATGAGGTGATAGACTGGTTAGCGAGCGACGCGAGCGAGGGTAATAATGGACGCGGAGACACTGATCAAAAAATATGCGAATGGAGAACGAAAATTTCATTCGGTCAACCTCAGTGAGCAAAACCTCAAAGGTCTAGATTTAAGCGGTATAGAGTTATACAATGCAAATTTATCGGGGGCTGATTTGAGTGGGACAAATCTAACCCAGGCAAATCTTAGTAATGCTAACTTTACTAAGGCATTTTTGATGGGTGCTAACTTACAGAATGTTAATGCTTCTTCAGCTAATTTTAGTTGGGCAGAGCTGAGCAATGCTAAGTTAGATTGGGGAAATTTTAGTAGTGCTACGTTGAGTAATACTGCTCTAGAAAATGCAACCTTAACGGGTGCAAATTTTACCAGTGCAAAATTGATTTATACCAAACTAGACGGTGCCTCTTTAACTGGCGCTAACCTTAGTAGTGCAGACCTCAGTGCAGCATCTTTAAATGGAACTGACCTAAGTCGAGCAAACCTTTATAAGGCAGATTTGGGTGAAGCTTACTTGAGAGCAGCAAACTTGAGTTTTGCTAATTTATCTGAGGCGATTCTTCAAGAAGCAAAGCTTCATAAAGCTAATTTTTATAGAGCTAATTTATCCTCGGTCGATCTGTCAGGAATGAAATTAGCTCATTTGGATTTAAAAGCTGCAAGCCTTCAAAATGCTAATCTGAAAGGGGTATCCCTGCAAGGAGCTAATCTAGAAGCAGTTAATTTGAGATGGGCAAATTTGATTAATGCTAGTATTAATGGGGCTAACCTGAAAAGAGCAGATTTAACTGGCGCAAGAACTTATGGCTGGAAGTTGACAGATGCAGATTTGAGCGAAGCTGTCATGCCAGATGGAGAAATTTATCAGCCAGAAACCTTTAATCTAGAAAGAGAACAGCTTGGGAATTCTCAGAAAGACGTAGAAAAAGTAACCACTATGACTCGTGAAATTATTAGGACTGACAATGCTCCCGCACCGGTTGGCCCCTACAACCAAGCGATCGCAGCGACAGGTAAGATGATCTTCGTCGCCGGTCAAATTGCCATCGATCCCCGCATTGATGCGATTGTCTACCCCGATAACGTGACCAAGCAAACAGAGCAAGTGATGGCCAACCTAGAAGCAATTCTGACAGAAGCTGGTGCTACTTGGTTAAATGTGGTCAAAACCACCGTGTTTCTGAAAGATATGAACGATTTTGCTGCCGTGAATGGAGTCTATGCCAAATATTTCGACGCAGCAACAGCACCTGCTCGTGCTTGTGTAGAAGTGGCTCGCCTTCCTAAGGATGTGCTAGTTGAAATTGACTGCATCGCGGTCATTTGAGGCTAGCTTGCTGATTTTCAGTCTCCTGAAATAATCCCTCAATTAAGCGATCCGGGGTTGAAACTCCTGCCTCAAAGTTGAGCTCCTCTTCAGAGGACTTTCGCGATGAGACAGGGGTTTTAACTTCTAGCGGAAAGTCGTAGTCAAAAATCTGATTCAACCCGCCCTTTTTCCCTTTGCCAATGGCAAGGATGAGTAATTGACCGTTCGCTAATTTTGTGAATTCGCTTCTAAAATCGCATAAACACGACCAGACTGAGTAATTAAACCCTTGGTCAGCAACGAACGCAGGGCATCCACTGTTTGCACCCGATTAATTGCCAAAGCAGACTCGATTTCCGTGAGGCGAGCGCCCTTAGAGTTACGGATGTAATCATAAATTTTTTGCTCTTGCAGCGCTGCCGCGTCAGGTATGACGGGTTTAGGCTGAGGTGGTTCTGCTTTAGGGGGTGCTTCTGTAACGGCGATCGCTGGAGCAACTGGGCGGTTGGCTGGAACGATCGCGACAGTTGTCTTCGCCTTGGGGACTGTTACGGGAGCGAAACCTTTAGAAATGGGTGCAGGAGTTACCACTGGAGCTTTGGTCTGAGCTTTGAGTACCGGTACAACATCCAGAGTGTTGACAGGCTGAGGTTGGCTGTCGCCCCACACCTCCCGTTGCAAATTTTGGCGATACTCTTGCAATTGAGTGCGAAAGTTGGCGAAGCGATCGCGCAACGCCTGCATAGACATTTGGCGCTGGGTTCGATTCTGTTGGAATGCTTGTTGCAACTGCTGTGCTCGACTCTCCCGCATCAATTCCAGCTCTTGCAAGTAGCTTTGAATATCCGAGCGCAGGGTCGCGACAGCCTTCGCTAGTTTCTGGCTCAGTTCGCTGTGAGCGAGAAGTCGTTGAAGCTGGCTAGTTGCTAAAAATTCCTGAGTTTCACTTTGAATCATTTTGAGCCGAGCTTGTCGCTCTTGGCGGCTAGCTGCGATCGCAGCCTTCAAGGTATCCTGAAAATTCTGCAACTCTTGATCCAGGCGCAGCGCCGCTAATTTCCGCTCAGTCGCCGCTTGAGTTAAAAATTCTGCCGTCTGGACGGAGAGCGATCGCGCAAATTCATCTAATTGCTGAGCTAATGTCTGTGCCTCAGCTCTCTGGCGAGAGTTGGTATCCCTCAGAAACTTCTGGGTGGTCGAATGTAACCTTGAAACAAAGGCTTGGCGACCGCGTCGGTCCTGTAAACTTTGAGCGAGGCGTTCTTGTTGCAGGGATGTGATTGTAGACTGTACTTGCAGTTTACGCTCTCGCAATTCTCGCTGGCGCTGCTGTCGTAACATCCGCCACTCATCTATAATAGCCATGAGACGAGCTACCTCATCATTAAAATTCAATCAAGATTGGGTGAGGATGCGGAACCTAGCCGCACCCTCTAGGAGGCTGTTACCATCTGCAACAGCCCTGAAAATACAGGATTGGGAATTGGGGATTACTGTAGCGCTTTCTGCACCCCTACACCTCTGCACCCTTGCTTCTAAAAATTCCCCTGTGATGAGAGCTTCCCGCTCTCCATTCCTGATCTCCTACGCAGCAGGTACGGAAGCTTGAGCTGTCAAGCCAACCGCTTCAGCATACTTCAGGTAGGTTTCCACTGAAGCAATCACAATTCGAGCTTCGATGGCGAGGAGTTCAATTCCCACCAGGGAAACGCGCACCCAAGCATCAACAACGATCCCTTTGTCGAGAATGCGGTCTACAACTTCTGCCAAGCTAGAAGAGGAGTTTACCTTTTCAACAGCCATATCAATTCCCTCAAGGTAACATTTGAGACCTCACAGGCTTCGCCTGTCAGTTCCACCCCCATCTTACTAGGATTTTGCTGCTGAAAGTTTAGAAAACACGATTCCTGCAATAATTCTTGCGATTTGAGTTTATGAAGGTGTCAATCGTGCTTATAATCAATACAGGAAAATTCACATACCTCAAACGGTTCTTAATGAACCTTATAAATCTCTTAATCAACCTTAAAGTTAAGACAGCCCTAGTCAACCCTACCTGGAAGCACCAAAAGGCTACCGCGTCCGTCCTAGGGTTAGCGGTGAGATAAATAATGATGCCCCGAATCCTTGTTATTGATGATGACTCTGCGATCGCGGAACTTGTCGCCGTGAATCTAGAAATGGCTGGCTATGAAGTCACCCAAGCAGAAGATGGCATAAAAGGTCAAGCATTAGCCCTACAACTACTGCCAGACCTGATTATGCTGGATTTGATGCTACCGAGAGTAGATGGCTTTACCGTATGTCAGCGCCTCCGCCGTGACGAACGCACAGCAGACATACCCGTCTTGATGTTGACCGCCTTAGGTCAAACCCATGATAAAGTAGAAGGCTTTAATGCGGGTGCAGACGACTACCTAACCAAACCGTTTGAAGTTGAAGAAATGTTGGCGCGAGTGCGAGCTCTACTGCGTCGCACCGATCGCATTCCCCAAGCAGCCAAACACGCAGAGATCCTCAACTATGGCCCCCTCACCCTTGTCCCGGAACGGTTTGAGGCGATCTGGTACGTCCAGACTGTCAAGTTAACCCACTTAGAGTTTGAGTTACTTCACTGCTTACTCCAGCGCCACGGTCAAACCGTCTCCCCCAGTGAAATTCTCAAAGAAGTGTGGGGTTACGACCCCGATGACGACATTGAGACGATCCGGGTACATATCAGACACCTGAGAACCAAAATGGAGCCCGATCCTCGCCATCCTCGGTATATCAAAACTGTTTATGGAGCGGGTTACTGCCTAGAGTTACCGAGCGCCGAGCAGATCGCGGAAGAACAAACCAAATCCTCAGCTTAAGGCTAACGAGCCATGAGTAGCAGAGGCAATAGGAAGTGATTCTTATTGCCTCTTTCTGACTCTCGGCCCTCTGAAGTTTCGTTGCCAGAGTTCAGCACCCGGTTTTCAGAGACCCGGAATCAGTTGGTCATTTCAAATTCCAGTATTTTTACGGTTTTTTCTCGGAAATTAGGGCCACACCATTTGCGAAAGCACCCCAATTGATAGAAATGACCGCGATCTAAAACAACTGATCTGATAACGTCTTTGCCGATCGCTAACTTTTGGTTAAGAGATTATCTCTGCGGATATTACGCAAGTCATCTTATATACAGTATTATTCAATACTAAGGATACTGACAGCATTTGTAAACTGAATCTCTGCTACAGCGTTTAATCACCCGATTCAACGTTCCCCCTTCCCTCTGCCCACAAAAATCCCACCCAATTTGACCGATCGGGTGGGACCATTGATTAAATAATGTAGAAGCCGTTAACAACACGCGATCGACGACCGCTCTAGCGGTTGCCAGTCATGCTTAGGGCGCTAAAGCATTCCCTCGCAGCAAGCTGCCAATGGTCTTTGCCGTAATCTTCATCTGCACTAAAGGATTTGCTGGAACAACTGTTTTATACAAATAGCTATCAAAAGTGAGACGCTGAACATCGCGGTCAGCACACATTTCCACAAACGCTTCGCGGGTAGCATCAGAACGATAAAACACCCGTTGCAGAAGATCCAGCACTAGATAAGTAATGCCGTATTTCTTATCCCAGCGTTTCAGGTAAAGCTTGAGTTCATCTTCAGTCGGAATGCGAGTGCCGTTGTTAGAAATCTCAACAATCGTTTCCGCGCACATCCGGCCTGACTTTGCGGCAAAGTAAATTCCTTCTCCAGAAGATTTAGTCACATAGCCCGCCGCATCTCCCACAAGGGCAACCCGACCGACCACACGACGCGGACGAGGGTGTTCCGGGATCGGGTGAGCTTCAACCTTAATAATTTTACCGCCAACTAATTTTTTAGCAGCGCGAGCTCTGATCCCCGCTTGCAGCTTTTTGATATCCGCTTGATTGACCTTCATCGTGCCGGTTCCGACCGCAACGTGGTCATATTTCGGGAAAACCCAAGCGTAAAAGTCTGTAGACACATCATTGCCCACATACATTTCCGCTAAGTCTTCATAGTAAGCCATTTGCTCTTGAGGCAAGCGGATACGCTCTTGGAAGGCGATCGCATAATTGTAATCCCCAGCATCAATCGCCTTAGCAACGCGGGAATTAGCACCATCCGCTCCCACCACCAAATCCACCTGGAGACTCCTCATCGTTCCCACTGCACTACCGCCCGAGTGGTCGGCATAGTGAATCGTATAAGGATCGGTGTTATTGGTAGGGAGCTCTAACTTATGAACCGTACCATTAATCAGAGTCGCCCCTAAAGCAGCCGCCCGGTCCCGTAGAAAACCATCGAGCACTTCTCGGCGGCACATACCAATATATTCATCCTGGTTGTCAAGATTGATATCCACCTCAATATTCGAGGGAGAGATCATCTTCATCTTGCGGACTCGTCTGTCAATGATGTTGGGAGGCAACTCAAACTCGCTGACCATGCACAGTGGAATCGCCCCTCCGCAGGGCTTTGCATTGTCCAGCTTGCGCTCGAACAGGTAAGTTTCGATTCCAGCTTTCACCAGCGTCTCGGCGGCTGAGGAACCTGCCGGGCCCGATCCAACAACAGCAACCCTTAGTGTCAAAGCTTTTCTCCCAATCTTTCTCGATACGCTTTCAAGGTGAGATGGTATCACGGACTGGAGGTGCGACTGATAGCAAGCTCAGAGATGTGAATAAATTGCAACAGACCTTAATATCTAGTAACAGTGGAGCATCCTCCGATCCTGAAAGTTAAGCTCGAGAGAAGACAAGCCGATCGCCAGCCAACAGTTATCAGAAAGTCAACTACCCACACTAACCCTACGGGTATAGTGTAGGCTTGCAGAAATGTAGGCCCTGTTGACCAGCCTAAGTCCTTAGAGGACTCCGTTATCGAGGTCACGATACCTTTGAATGCGAGCCAGTTCAAAGCTCGATCGCACGGGATTAAACAAGTCATTGGGAAAAGCCAGTATTCCGTGCTCAACAAGCCTTGATAACTTTGGCGAGGCAAACTTTTTAACCAGTCATGAGAGGTGCAGTAATGCGCGTTTTTGTTCTCGACAAAAGTCTCAATCCTCTCGCTCTCTGCCATCCAGCACGGGCAAGAGAATTACTTCGGAAAGGAAGGGCAAAACTCTTCCGCCGATATCCTTTTACTATCGTCTTGCAGGACAGAACCATTGAGGAATCTGTCGTACATCCTCATCGAATTAAACTCGATCCAGGGAGCAAAACGAGTGGAATTGCCATTCTGCAAGAGGAGACTGGCAGAGTGACTAATGCCCTGGAAATCACTCACCCAGGGCAGCAAATTAAAAAAGCTCTGGAATCTCGCAGAGTCTTAAGGAGAGGGAGAAGAAATCGGAAAACCCGATATCGTAAGCCCCGATTTTTGAATCGAACTCGCAAGCCAGGGTGGTTGCTACCTTCTCTGGAAAGTCGAGTCTTGAACTTGGAAACCTGGGTGAGAAGGCTTCGCAAACTTTGTCCAATCACTGCGATTTCGCAGGAATTGGTAAAGTTCGACACTCAACGACTCCAAAATCCAGAGATTAGCGGGGTTGAGTATCAAAGGGGAGAGTTATTTGGCTTTGAAGTCAAAAAGTATCTCCTCGAAAAATGGGGGAGGAAATGCGTCTATTGCGATGTGGAAAATACCCCGTTGGAAGTAGAGCATATTCACCCCAAATCCAAGGGGGGCAGTGACCGAATCAGTAATCTGACTCTAGCCTGCC
>JBLNEP010000045.1:0-5047 GCA_050262755.1 Actinomycetota bacterium
AGGACGGACAAAAAGTGCAAACGTTTTGAGGTCTAGCACCAGATTCGGGATCGCTTGGCAGGGTTCTTAATGCCTTCCGAATCCTTCATGAATGCAGGTTTTAGCTTTTTTCAGCAAGCCCCAAATAGTAAGCTGACAATTTGTTTAAGCCCCGACAGTTTCGTCAGAACTTCCCAAGCTTAACTCATCTTTTAAGTTCTGTCCAGAAGACTTAAAAGATGAGCGTATAATTTTACCTCCGAGCCTGATTGAGTTAAAAAATTTTTCCTAAATTCACCACTCTTAGCCAGCCAAAACAATTACTAAGGCGATGCCCGTAAGAAAAAAAGCAAATATCACTACGTACTCTATTTTTTTATTAAGAATTCCCAGAATTGCAATCCCCACTGTCATTAAAATAAAAACCAGTGCATACACAATTTTTTCCCATCCCCAAGCAATTAATGGGTCTTGGTCTTTCAAAGTTTTAGGCTGTAACGACTGAGTAGGAGGAATATTTCTTTGAAAATTTCTTGAATCAGGAAGAGGTTGATCGATGGGGGCATCAATTCTGTATTGCTTCATGGAGACAACTCTATTTTTAAGTAAATAAATTCAGCCACTCAAAACCTTTCTAAGCTGCCTGAGGAACTACTGGTTTGGGAAGCTTTGGCTTCTGCTTGATTCTCTCCTAAGATCTGCAATAATTTCCTGGCTACGATCACTCCCACTAATGCACCACCCACCCATTTAATCACATTAGCTGTAGTATGAGGATGTAAATGTTGGTTAAAGATTTCATCATTTAACCATTCCGCTGTCACTTTTAAATTGTGAACAGGAGTCGGCAATAATTCTAAATAAGTTCCCTGGCGGATTAAGTGACCCACTTCTCCTGTCACTTCAAAGGTATTAAAAATGTTAGCAGCACTTTCTTCAATCCCTAATTTGAGTAGCGTTCCTCGTAAATTAATGCTAGCGGGTTGAAGTTTATTGCCAAAAGCTAACGCGACTAAATTTCGAGCGATCGCGGCTCCCTGCTGATAAGCAACTTGAGCAGTAGGAGGAAAAGAATGCTCTTTCACTGCTGCACAGTCACCCCCTGCAAAAACTTCTGGAAAATCTAGTAATTGTAAGGTGGGAGTCACCAGCAAACGACCGTGTTTGTCTCGATGTTCGTCGGGAATTGCTAACTGTTTAATCAAGGAATGAGTATTAGTCCCTGCTGTCCAAATAGTCGTGGCTGCCGACAAAGTTTCAGTGCGATTCTTGCGCTGATATTCTAATCGATCCGGTCGAATGGCGGTAGCTTTTGCCTCCATAATTAAGCGGACTGGTACAGCACGTCTTTGTAAAGCATCTTCGGCAGTTTCTCGCAAAACACTATTAATATCTCCCTCTAAAATTTCTGAACCGTGATCGATCAAATAAACCTGGACTTCCTGGGGATTTCCCCCTAATCCAGCATACCAATTTGGTAACAAATCCGCTAAAGTTGCTGCCATTTCTACCCCAGAAGGACCCCCCCCAACGACTGCGACTGTCAGCAGGTTTTGTCGCTGTTCTACCTCTTCTATTTGAATCGCTCGCTGTAAGCAGTCCCGCAGGTGTTTATCAATGGCGATTGCATCTTCCCCTGTCCGAAAAGGAAAAGCATTTTCTGCTGCTCCTTCTACCCCAAAATATCCTGTAATACTCCCTAAAGCTAACACTAAATTGCTGTAGTTATAGCCAGTTCCTGAAGTCAGCTTCACTTCTCTTTGATGCAAATCAATCGATTGGACGGAATCTTGTATAAAGATAATCCCGCTACCTTGTAAAAGTTCTTCATAGCGAGGGCGAACTTCTTCGGAGTTCATTTCGCCACTGAAATATTCATAGAGTAACGGCTTAAAGCAAAAGCGCTCTTCTTTTTCTATCAAAATAACAGAGCGGGGATAGTGCTGGTGGCTGAGGTGTAAGGCTGTAAAGAGTCCAGTAAAGCCACCACCAACAATGACGGTTTGATAAATTGGGTTGCTGCTCATAACTGTTGCTTGAAATTGAGGGAATTAGACCGGATCGAGGTAGCTTGAAATGACCGCTTGCCTCGATCCAAGGTTTTCCGGAAAAAAGATCCGCTAATAACATTCACGTTTAACAGTGATGGAAAAAAAAATAAATAGTATCCCTCAAAAGATTGAAACAAGATGGACTTGCCATCTTTCTTTGGATAGATTTCTCAAAAAATCTGAAAAATTGTGAAAGCTGCGAAGGGCAAGGCATTCAAGCTTAAAAAGCTCTACATTTAACAAGCTTTGTCATAACATTGACATACAATTGTTAAAGAATTGACAATTCGATTTTTTACAACAGTCAAGTGACCTGATGGTCAGTTAGGATAGTTTCTCCCCATTACATCTGCAAACCTGATTGCGGAAACCATCATGAGTTTTTCTCCTTACCTCCTCAAAGACCAAAAAGCCCTCGTCACAGGTGCAAGTTCTGGCATTGGTGAAGCAGTGGCTCGCTATTTGGCAAAAGCTGGTGCATCGGTTGCTGTTAATTACCACTCGGAAGCGGAAGCAGCACAGAAAATTGTTGATGATATTAAAGCTGCGGGTGGAGAAGCGGTCGCAATTGGTGCTGATGTGAGCAAAGAAGATGAAGTCAAAGCGATGTTTAGTCAGATTTTCAAGGAATTTGGCACCCTTGATATCTTAGTGAATAACGCCGGTCTTCAAAAAGATTCGCCTTTAACAGAAATGACCCTCGAACACTGGAATTTAGTGATTGGGATTAATTTAACGGGTCAATTTTTATGCGCTCGTGAAGCTGCTAAGGAATTTCTGCGACGGGGAGTTCAACCGCACATTTCATCGGCGGCTGGCAAAATTATTTGTATGAGTTCGGTGCATGAAGTGATTCCTTGGGCGGGTCATGTTAATTATGCAGCAAGTAAGGGGGGGATTCACATGATGATGCGGAGTCTTGCTCAAGAATTAGCTCCCCATCAAATTCGAGTGAATAGCATTGCACCCGGTGCGATTAAAACTCCGATTAATCGAGCCGCTTGGGGAACTGAATCTGCCGAAGAAAAATTACTAACCTTGATTCCTGCGGGTCGAGTTGGCGAGGTAGAAGATATTGCAAAAGCTGCACTTTGGCTCGCTTCCGATGACTCAGATTATGTCAATGGTGCAACCTTATTTGTGGATGGTGGGATGACTTTATATCCAGGGTTTGCAACCGGTGGTTAAGTGGGAGTCAATCTCTAATTAATCATGCCACCTAAGAGTCTGAGGAGAGATCGTGAGCAACGCCGAACAACAGCGAATTCAGGCAAATGCTGAACTAAAAGCACATTGGAACCGCTGGGGTTCTTATTTGAGCGAGCGCCAGTGGGGAACAGTGCGTGAAGATTATTCGCCTCATGGCAATGCTTGGGATTATTTCCCTCACGAACACGCGCGATCGCGTGCTTATCGCTGGGGTGAAGATGGGTTAGGGGGTTTTTGTGACCGTCACTGTCAAATCTGTTTTGCCTTAGCATTTTGGAATGGCCAGGACCCGATTTTAAAAGAGCGTTTATTTGGACTCACCAATCGTGAGGGAAATCATGGCGAAGATGTTAAAGAATACTACTTTTATTTAGATAATACGCCGACTCATTCTTATATGAGTTGGCTCTATAAATATCCGCAACAGGTCTATCCTTATGCTCAGTTAGTGGCAGAAAATGGGCGACGCAGTCAGTATGACCCAGAATTTGAGTTACTAGATACGGGGATTTTTGCAGGGAATCGCTACTTTGATATTCTCGCGGAATATGCCAAAGCGTCTCCTGAAGATATTTGTATCCGGATTAGCGTGACGAATCGCAATTCTGAACCGGCAACGCTGGATTTATTACCAACTTTATGGTTTCGTAATGCTTGGTCTTGGACAGGAAGCGAGAAACAAGCACAGGTGTCCCAAGTCACCCCAGGAATAATCAAGGCTTTTAATCAGAAATATGGCGATCGGTGGCTATTTTGTGAGGGAAATCCACCCCTACTGTTTACAGAAAATGAGACCAATATGCAGCGCCTCTATGGTCTCCCAAATGCTTCGCCTTATGTTAAAGATGCGTTTCATGATTTCATGATTCATCAGCGGCAAGAAGCGGTCAATCCCGCGCAAGTCGGAACCAAATCTGCTGCTCACTATCATTTAGAACTGAAGGCAGGAGAAACAACCGTTATTCAACTCCGATTTACTAATTATTACACCCAGAATCCCTTCGCTCAAGATTTTACTCAAACTTTGATTCAGCGACAACAAGAAGCCAATGAGTTTTATGAAACTATTACCCCAGATCTGCCTCAAAATTATCGCCAAGTCCAGCGGCAAGCCTTTGCTGGTTTGCTGTGGACTAAACAATTTTATTATTATGATGTGCGAACTTGGTTGCAAGGCGATTCAGCGGAAATCGCACCACCCGCTCAGCGTTTAAACGGTCGCAATGTTGAGTGGAAGAATTTATATGCAGAAGAAGTCATTTCCATGCCTGATAAATGGGAATATCCTTGGTTCGCTGCCTGGGATTTAGCCTTTCACTGCATTTCTATGGCCTTAATTGATCCTAACTTTGCTAAGCGACAATTATTGCTATTAACTCGTGAGTGGTATATGCACCCCAGCGGTCAACTTCCCGCTTATGAATGGGGGTTTTGTGATGTGAATCCGCCTGTACAAGCTTGGGCAGCCTGGCGCGTCTATAAAATTGAAAAAAAGCGAAAAGGACGGGGAGATTCTGATTTTTTAGAGCGGATGTTTCACAGATTAATCATCAATTTTACCTGGTGGGTAAACCGCAAAGACCCCCAAGGAGTTAATATTTTCCAAGGAGGGTTTTTAGGGTTAGATAATATTGGAGTATTTGACCGCAGTCAACCTCTACCAATGGGGGGCCATTTACAACAAGCAGATGGTACGGCTTGGATGGGAATGTTTGCCTTAAATATGTTGACGATCGCGTTAGAACTTGCTCGCGAGCAGCCAGTTTATTCTGACTTAGCACTTAAATTTTTTGAACACTTTCTTTATA
>JBLNEP010000046.1:0-58775 GCA_050262755.1 Actinomycetota bacterium
AAGCTTCTTTTAAAACGGCTCCTGATAGGTCAGAGTGAGTGAGATTTGCTGCGATTAAGTTAGCGGCCGCTAGGTTTACACCTCTAAAATTTCTCTCTCCTTGGTTATAACGCTTTAAAATATCTAGTTCATTCATCTATCATCCTCCATGATTAGTAAGAAAACCTTATTAAAATTATAGTCTCTCAATCCTATCCTATTCATTTTTGGACCCTAATTTTCTCAGTTTCATCAATCAATAAAGAGTGATTCTTAGCTTAATTAAACTTCATAAATTGCTGGGGGCTGAGTAACAATGACTAGGGCTGGAGTCAGGGAATTCAGGAATGCTTAATGATTTCAGGGATTCAGCGAAGACACTCAGTAAAATTTCTGAGAATTGACCCAGGATAATTGTAGAGTTCTGAGATTTTTTCGCCTAAAATGTAGTCAATTACCGAAAAGTATAGGAGATACCAATAATGGGTTGGTTTCAAAGACTATTTGGATTGGAAAAGCCAGAAACCTCAGATCAATCCTCAAATGAGGCGGTCCAGCAAGTAGCAGAGTCTCAAGCGATTGACCCTGCGAAGGTAGGTTTGGATGGAAATTTTGATGAAAGCGGTTTGGCGAAGCGGGTTGCCCTCGCCTTTGACAACGATCCTGAAGTCGCAGATATTGATACAGTCTGGGTTGCCCAGCTCAGCAGCACCGTTGTTCTCAAGGGTAGTGTGCCGAGTCAAGAACTCTTAGACAAGCTGGTGGCGATCGCATCCGCTCAAGCAGGAGCGACTGATGTCCTAACCGATCAAGTCACCATTGGCTAATAACCTTAACCAGCCTCCACCTTAAACTACCCAGCCCGCTTAAGCGGGCTGGGTAGTTTAATGAGTGTTCGCCCACTAAATTATAAATTTTTGTAAACTTGACCGCATTTCTCGCAAAACAGTAAAATACAATACAGAAAGTCAAAAAAACTTTTTGTCGATCGCCCGTCTAACCTGATTACCCTTTCCCTAATAAGGAGCAAAAGATATGAAACTTACTTATCGCGGTATCACCCAAGAGTACGACATCCCCAGCATTGAGGTACTCGAAGGCGAAGTCGGCGGCAAATACCGGGGTCAAAATTGGAACTACCGCTATCCCAGACACATTCCCGTCCCCCAACAAACCTATGACCTCAAATACCGTGGCGTCAGCTACAGCACCAACTCTGCACCCAAAGCTGAGGTAGCTGTTGCTGAGCCAGTAGCAGAGCCTGCCCCGTTTTGGGGGACTCAAGCTGTATCGCTGATGGGTTCCACCCTCAACCTGAGCTTCTCAAAACCAGTGCCGGAAACGGTCGCTAAAGTCCACCGCACTAATATCTGCAATCTGCTCGAACGTCGCTTGCAAGCGGCCAAAGCCAGAGGCGATGAAGCTTTAGTTCGTCTGCTAGAGAGCGAAGCCGCCCAATTAACCTGCGCGTGCTAATCTCTCCTTCGGTTGAACCGGGAGCGGTCGCAGGGAAAGGGGAAAGACGGGGAGAGAGCTCCCCCATCTCTAGAGGCTCGCCCATCAATCACATCAGAGTTCAGGATCGACACCCATAAAAAATCGTTTTCACAAAGCTACTTTTAATATTTGACCTCATTAAAAAACCCGGTTTCTGGAAAACCGGGTTTTTTGATCGAGATTCATTCGTTTCTCGGTCCTCAGTCAAGCATCAACCCTTCACACAAATTACTTGCTTCAGGGTTGCCACTACTTCCACTAAATCTGACTGCTGAGCCATCACCTGATCGATGGGTTTATAAGCACCTGGAATTTCATCCAAAATTCCCTCATCCTTACGGCACTCAATCCCCTGAGTCTGCTGAATCAAATCATCCAGCGTGAATTGATTTTTAGCTTGATTGCGAGACATCAACCGACCAGCACCGTGAGAACAGGAACAATAACTATCAGGCTGACCTTTGCCTTTAACAATGAAAGATCTAGCCCCCATCGAACCGGGAATAATTCCATAATCTTCCTCCCGTGCCCGCACTGCGCCTTTACGAGTGACATAGACTTCTTCTCCAAAATGGACCTCTCTTTCAGCATAATTATGATGGCAATTGACTTCTAATAGGGGTTTAGTAGGTTTGCCACCCGCTAAATGTTTCTCAATGATTCGCTTAAAGCGAGCCATCATAATATCGCGGTTAAAACGTGCATAATTCTGTGCCCACTGTAAATCATGCCAGTAAGCAGAAAACTCCCGCGTTCCTGCTACAAAGTAAGCTAAATCTCGATCGGGTAAGGTAATATCTGCTAATTTTGCTAACTCTTTAGCAGCATCAATATGACATTGAGCTAGCATATTGCCAATGCCACGAGAACCGGAGTGCAACATCAACCACACACCGTCTTCTGCATCGACACACACCTCAATAAAATGGTTGCCACCTCCCAAAGAACCGAGTTGCTTTAAAGCTTTACCTTCGGCGTGCTGCACCCTTGGATGTAGTTCCTTGAATTCACGCCATCCCTGCCAGTTAGTTACCGCTTTTTCAACTTCTTTATTTTCCGCAAAGCCCACCGGAATTGCTGCTTCCAAATCTAGACGGATCTTCTTTAACTTTCCTTCTAATTTTTCCGCTTTAAAGGGCATTTTCACCGCAGCCATGCCACAACCCACATCCACTCCCACAGCAGCAGGAATAATGGCTGATTTTGTGGCAATGACGGAACCCACTAAAGCACCTTTACCCAAGTGAACATCGGGCATTAAGGCGACGTGCTTGAACACGAAGGGCAAAGATGCTACATTTTGAGCCATCTTGATTTCTTGATGCCCTAGTGGATGATTTGCCCAAGATAGCACAGGAGCTGGTGCGGAAAGTTTAAGGGGTTCATAAGGCATAATTTAAAATGGCTTTGTTGCCTATAGGGTTTCGTGTATTCTAATTGTAGTACGCTTGTAGTGTCACGTCAAGGCTAGATCTTCCAAGCTCGTGCAGTAATCTGACTCAGGAATTGCCAGCGATCGCCACGCTGTTTCCTCTTCTGGTTCCCGATTCAACCAAATCGCCTTCATTCCGAGCGCTTTTGCACCTTGATAATCAGCCTTCAAGCTATCGCCGATGTGCCATGCTTCCACCAAAGTACAGTGATGCTTTTGCAAGGCAGCAGTAAAAATTTGAGCCTCAGGTTTCGCTGCACCTACCTCGGTTGAAATGGTAATTGAAGAGAAAAATTGAGCTAAATCGAGGGATTTTAAGACGGGATACAGCCGAGAATCAAAATTGGATAGCACTGCTAATTCTAGTCCTTGATTTTGCCACTTTGCTAAGGTCGGTTTAACGTCCTCATAAACAAACCAAGGTTCGGCTGTGGTAAAATAATCGTAGAGTTCTCTAAAAAATTGATTAAAATCTGAGAATTGCTCGAAAGCACCCACTGTTTGGAACGTTTGCACTGCAATCTTTTGCCACCACTCAAATTCCTTCTCAGGAATCCTGAGTGCATCTACCCCTGGAAAAGCCATGGGAGTTGCTGAAAAAAAGCTTTTGATAAACGCTTGATTGACAATTTCTGGGGAAACTTCTACCTCAAAATTTCTAGCAATTTTAGCATAAGCTGTGCCGACACTCTCTTTAACACCGAATAAAGTTCCGACTGCATCCAAAAAAATTACTTGAGTCATGGCATGAATTGGGAGTAGTTAGTAAGCAATAGCGTGCGGAAACTCCTAGAGCAATTTCTGGAGTTTCTCTAACTGCTGTTCCTAATTATTAGGCTGCTTTTGCTGGAAATTCTACCACAAATTCTGCACCCCCCATTGGTGAGTCCTGCACGCTAATCTTTCCTTTATGCACATCAACCACAATTTGATAACTGATTGCTAACCCTAAACCAGTCCCTTGACCAATGGGTTTTGTTGTAAAAAAGGGGTCAAATATTTTTGATTGAATCTCCGACGGAATGCCAGGGCCATTATCTGCGATCGCGATTTTCACCCACCCATCGCCATCCTCAGCACTATATTCTGTGGCGATCGTAATCTGCTTTTTTACTTGCGGAACCTCGATGAGAGCTTCGATCGCATTACTGATTAAATTCATAAACACCTGATTCATTTGGCTAGGATAGCACTCGACCAAAGGCAAATTTCCATAGCACTTATTGAGCTGAATTTTATCCTTGATTTTATGATGTAATAACAAGATAGTGTTATCGATTCCTTCATGCAGGTTTGCCTGCTTTCTATCAGCTTCATCCAATCGAGAAAAGTTACGGAGTGAAAGCACAATCTGGCGGATTCGTTCAGCACCAATTTTCATCGAAGCTAATAATTGCGGTAAATCTTTCTGAATGAAAGTTAATTCAATTTCCTCCTCAAATTGACAAACTTCTGGGTCTTGTTGAGGAAGTGCTTTTTTATATAACTCCACAAGCTGCAATAAATTCTCTGCATATTCACTTGTATAAGATAAGTTGCCATAAATAAAATTGACAGGATTATTAATTTCATGGGCAATTCCTGCCACCATTTGACCCAAACTCGACATTTTTTCACTTTGCACTAAGTGCATCTGAGTGCGCTTTAACTCCGCCAAAGCTTGATGCAGTTCTTCAGCTTGTTCGCCTAACAATTTCACTTGTTCTTGGGTCTTTTCAAATAACTGAACCTGTCGCCACCCGCCAACAATTGCCACCCCTAACAGAAACCCTAAAATAGAAGCTAAAAAATTCAGCGCATTCAGGGGTGATTCAATATTATGGCGGGGGATAATTAACGCAATTGACCAATTAACTTCCTTCAGGTGAGCAAACGCAACATATTTCCAAGTTCCATCAAATTCTCTCAACTCGATCCCTTGCTCTTGATTCACCATCCGGCGAGCTAAATCGGCTAAATTTGGGTCGGTTGACTGTAGAAAACTCGGGACAGGTTTTTCCAGCGTTCCTCGCAGTTTAGGATTTGGGTGGAAAATCGGCTCGCCTTGAGAATTAAGAGCAAACGCATAACTTCCTTTCCCATAATTAAGCTGGCTGACCACTTGCAGAACCTGTTGTACTTGAATCAACCCAGTAAAGACCCCTTTCGGTGCTACCCCTGAGTTCAAATTCTGCCGGATCGGAGTTGAAATGGGAACAATCGGGATCGGTTCTTTGCTGGGACGAGCAGTCACCGGATCGGAAATGAACGTTTCCCCGATCATTGCTTGCTTAAAATAATCGCGGTCTTTGATATTGACGGTAGCGCGACCCCTTAAACCGCTGCTGTAAAAAGTACCATCGGGGAAAGCGATCAAAAAACTTAAAAAATTCTTCAGTCGCTTTTGTTCTGAGATTAAATAAGGTTGAGCAGCAGACCAATCCATTGAATGGACTGTGGGAGTATTCGCTAGGATGTCAATCTCTGCTTTGCGCGTCGCGAGCCAATCATCGATTTGATCGAGGCTTTTTTCAACTTGTAACCAAGCTTTGTCCTCAATATGTTGTAGGATGAGCTGTCGCACAACTTGATAGCTAAGGAGGGCGACAGCTCCTACTAATAGCGTCGAGCCAGCCAGGAAGGAGAGGAGAACTAAATTACGTTTTTGCTTGGGTGATTTGAGTGTTGACTGTTCTGGCACCGCTGAGAGAAGGCTGAGTTGAAAAAATCGCATTTAGCTTAACAGCATTTCCTGAATCGGTCTAGTAATCCAGTTAAATCCAACTTTCAACTGATGGTCTAAAGTTGGCATCCGATACAGGTAAGCTAACCGTCGCGCTAGGTGAGCGAACTGTCCGTCTAATTTAATTCCTAACCCTGTGAAGGTGGCATTGTTAATTCCCAAGGTCATCATTTCCCCAAAGGGTTGATACCGGAAGGGAAGCAAGGGTCGTCCTGTCACGGAGGCCCAGAGGTTCCAAGCGGTATAATCTGCTTGCTGGAAAGCGGCTTGAGCGCTGGCTGGGACTTTTTGACCTTCTGCATCTTGGCAGTCAGCTAAGTCTCCTAAGGCGAAGATGTCTGGGAAGCCTACTGCTTGCAGGGTGGGAGTGGTGAGAACTTGACCGCGGTGGTTTTGCTTGAGGGGGAGAGTCTGCACGACTGAGGCAACTTTGATGCCGACTGTCCATAGCACTAAATCGACGGGTAGGGTGTCTACTTGACCTTTGTACAGCAGGGAAATGCTGTCGGGTCCGATCGCTTCCACAGTGGTTTCGAGATCGAGCCAAATTTGTCGGTCTTGTAAGGCATGAGTCGCTGCTTCTCGGTTAAAGTCTGGTGAGGTCCGCAAAATCAGGTCGCTTTGCTCGATCAGTCGCAACCGACCCCGGTTTCCCAGGCGATCGCTCAGTTTGCAAGCTAATTCAACTCCACAGTAACCGCCTCCAATTACCGCCAGACGAATTTTCTCAGCTTGAGATGCTTCTAAAACTCGTAGCCGTTCTTCTAGGCGGTAAGCGTCAGCAATGGTGCGAAAGGGGATGGCGTACTCAACGGCTCCTTTGACGAAGTCGAGTGGGGTTTCACCACCCAGGGCCAGCACTAAGTAGTCGTAGGAGAGTTCCGGGCCGTCTAGAAGTTGGACTCGTTTGTCTTCGAGATCGATATTAGAGACGACTGCTTGTAGGAACCGCACCCCTGTATTCGCCAAGAGTTCTTCATAGGGGGGGGCAATTTCCCAAGTTTGCAGTTCTCCGGTGAGGAGTTCGTAGAGGAGGGGCGAAAATAGGAAGCGATCGCACTGATCGACAAGCACAATTTCGGGTTGCTCCGACTTGGAGAACGGAAACTGACTCAAACGCAGGGCCGTGTAGAGTCCGCCAAAACCTCCACCGAGAATGCAAATGCGGGGTTGTTGTTGAGTCATAGGTTTGGAGTGGGCGATCGTAGCAAGGAAACTTCTTACAGGATAGCAAGCCTCCCTGGCTTCCCTGCTGCGGTGCTAGATTTAGCAAGTGTTTGTTTCTAGGTCTCTAGGAAGCGACAATGGGGAATCAGATGGATGGCTCTAGCGGTTAGCCAAGGGTTTGACTCTTCACCTCGGATGGGAGATCGAACAACTCGCGGTCCGATGCGGTCGCAACCTCCTGTTTCCATTTCTAGGTGACTCAGCACTGAATCTTGACCCCTACAACTTTTCGGGACTCTGGGGAAGTAATGTCGGGAGGGATGGCAACCTTCAAGGATGGGTATGAGTTGCCAACCGCTACGTTTCCTCAATGGCTCAGGGAATCTCGACTGCAAGCTATGATCGGGTTACTAACCAGTCTTGCTCTAGCGGAAACCTTTTTGAGAGAATAAAGAAACTTTAGGGATCGCAGAATTCTGGCAGATATTTCTCGCAATTCAGCAGTCACGGCATCACTCGTGAACTTAGTTCTGATTGCTGAACTTCCTAACTCCCAGCTTACCGACGATCCTCCCTCTCTGCTTCCCGCACAACAGATGCAGCAGAAATTTTGGGTGTAGCGAACCTCACAATCTCAAGCATTTCTGATGGCTCTCCTAACCCAGCTAACCGTCAATTTCCAAATTCCCCATTGGATCGAATTTATGAATTTACCTCAAGGATTTTATGATGGAAAAACAGAATGACCCCTTGGCAACCGAGATTCCTTCTGATATTTTAATTGTAGACGATCGAGTTGATAATTTGCGACTTTTATCGAGTGTTTTGAGCGAGAGCGGGCATAAAGTCCGGAAAGTAATCAATGGGGAATTAGCCATTGATTCGGCAAAAATTAGTCCCCCAGATTTAATTTTACTCGACATTATGATGCCGGGAATCGATGGTTACGAAGTCTGTCGTCGCCTCAAAGACATCGAACTCACTCGCGAAATTCCTATTATCTTTCTCAGTGCCAAGGATGAAGCACTAGACAAAGTACAAGCCTTTGGTCTGGGTGGGGTAGATTATATTACTAAACCCTTTAAAGTTACTGAAGTCTTAGCGAGAGTCGAGAACCAACTTAAAATTAGTAGATTGCAAAAGCAGTTACAGGGACAGAACCTACAATTAAAACAAGAAATCCGCGACCGCATCGCTGCGGAAAAAGCCCTGCAAAGCTTAAACCAGCAACTAGAATATTGGGTTCAGGAACGCACGGCTCAACTAGAGGAGCGGAATCAACAACTCCTGGCGCTGCAAGTGCAGTTAGAAGAAGCATTGACCCGAGAGCAAACCTTGAGCCAACTCAAGTCTCAACTCATCACCACCATCTCTCATCAATTTCGGACCCCCTTAGCCATTATTGCTTCCTCTGTGGACTTGATTAAAATGAAGGGGGCCAAGGTAGGGTTGGTCAATTGCGATAGCTATTATCAGAAAATAGAAGAAAGCGTAAAGCGCATCACCCAGATGCTAGAAGATGTATTAATGCTAGCCAGACTCAACTCTAACGATATTAAATTACAACTTGAATCCCTACACTTAACAGACTTTTGCCGAGAAATCTTCACTCGTTGGAAATTACCAGAAAATAGCCAGCATGAATTAATTTTTTCTAGCCAAGGCGAACCACCCCATCAGATCTATGCAGATAGCCACCTCCTTCAGAGAATTCTCGCTCACCTGCTGAGAAATGCGATTAGTTTTTCCCCAAAAGGAGGCAAAATTCTGCTGGAATTAATTTACGAATCAACATCAGCAATTCTTCGCCTCCACGATCAAGGGATTGGCATTCCTCAAGACGAGCTAGAAAAAGTGTGCGACCGCTTTTATCGAGCTAGCAATGCCAACTCCATTCCCGGAACTCCAGGAGCTGGCCTGGGTTTGGCGATCGTCAAATGGGCAGTCGAAATGCACGGGGGTACCCTGGCGATCGAAAGCGAACTCAATCAAGGAACCACTGTGGTGGTTTCGCTCCCTTTATTAACTTCCCCTCAGGGATGAACGCCTCATAGTTCAGTGGGATTACACCCAAGAACTTACCCGCAGTTGTCGCTGCTGCAACACTTCAGCATAGAGCCGTTCTAACTGAGAAATATTGCCAGTCAGAGTGTAGCGCTCCAACACTCGTTGACGAGCCTTCTGTCCCAACAGCGTCGCTAATTCAGGATGCTCCCGAAGCAGTGGCAGTAGAGTTTGCAATTGACTTCCCACCCGCTGGGTATTCAAAATCACCCCAGCACCGCCTTCGAGGACCTCGCCATCCGCCCCAGCATCGGTTGCCAGACAAGCTAAACCGCAGGCCATTCCCTCCAAGAGCGAGAGTGATAACCCCTCCACCAGCGAAGGCAAAATAAAGACATCAGCTCCCCGCAAAATCTCAACCCGACGGTTGTCATCTGCAATAAAGCCTAGCCAGAGAATGCCGTCATCTTCGCCGTAAAACATTTGCAACGAAGCTGCTAGCGGCCCATCTCCTACGATCAAAAGTAGGCTATCTTTGCCCATTTCTGACTTTTTCCAAGCCTTCAAGAGAGATTCAACATTTTTCTCTAGGGCAATGCGGCCTTGGTAAACAAAAATGCGATCGACACCGAATTCAGCTTTTAAGTTAGAAGACCCTGGAGAATACTTCAAGGCGTCTACCCCATTCGGAATCACAGCCACTCTTTCGTCCGGCACCCCCAACTTCACCAAAATATCCCGCTGAATTTGAGAAAAGACAATGACACAGTCGTAATTTGCTAAAAACGGAGCATACAACTGGTACATCAGGTGTTGTGTTCCCGATGTCAAATTGCGGAGTTTGCGGTCAAAGGGTGGATGAAATGTCGCCACCAATGGTATTTTTAATTCTTCGCAGATTTCTGGGAGGACAAAATCTAAAGGAGAGAGCGTCAGTGAAGCATGAACTAAATCTGGTTGTAATCGTTCCAACGACTCCTTTAAAACTTTGCTCGATTTCAGCGAAGGAATGGTGTACAGCGTCGATTTATAGAAGCAGGGGAGAGGAACTTCGCAAGCCATTGCAGGTTGGGTTGCGGAGAGAGCAGACGAGTAATTAGCTACCACGGATTGAGCAAGGGTACTACTCTCCAGTTCCCTGGTTTTGGACTGCTGAGCGATCGCAGCAGCCCTCCCAGCTCCAATTCCCCACACCCCATTTCCTAAGCCCCAAATGCCACTCGTTTCCGGGTCTGTCGTTTCTTGGGCAAAGTGCAAGAAACTAACTTGGTAGCCACGGTCTAGCAAAGCATTCGTAACTTCTCGAGAGTAAGTAACGTTACCGCAAAAAGGTGATTTTTTTCCCAGCCAAGCGATGTGCATTCCAGTCAATCCAGGTATGTTATGGATCAGGTTTGGTTAACTTTAGTATGGTTACGGGAAATATACCAGGTTAAGATACCTCCTGCGATTGCTAATCCTCCCAAACCTAAAAATACCGTTGGTAGTCCTAAAAATGTTTCTGCTACCCCAGCCAAAGCCAAGGGTAAACTGAGGGCAATATTAATCGCATTGTTCTGCAATCCAAATACTTTGCCTCGCATCTCTTCGGGAGTTTCTGCTTGGATGGTTGTTTGCATGGGAACACCCACCACGGCGGCAAACAAGCCTAACAGCGTAATTAACAGCATGGCTAACCATAACTGATGCGTAAACAGAGACAAGCAAATCAGAGAAGCTGCGATTCCGACGGAACCAATTAAGCTGAGTTGAGTATGAGAGAGTCGATGTCCAAGATGGCCCACCGCCGTTGCTCCCGCAGCCATCCCAACCCCGGCTGCTGCTAGTAAAAAGCCGAATTGAGAGGCTCTGATGCCAGGAAGGACTTCTGCGAGGCGCACGGCCAAAACGGCCAAGGCTGCGGAGATGGAAAATAAAATCACCAGTTGAATTAAGGCATTGCGGACTGAAGGCTGGTGCTTGATGTAGCGGAGGCCATCGCGCAAGTCTTCTAAGGGGTGAGGCGGTTCGTGGTCGTTGGCGTCGGTTTTTTCGCCAGTTCTCAGTAAGAGGAGAATGAGTCCGGCGATCGCATAACTCCCCCCTACCACCAATTCCTTCCCAATTCCCACCCCACCGCCTAAATTGCTCACTAAAGCATCGGCTAGAGCTAATAGAGGTTCTCCGACAGCAAAACCGATAATGACAGAAGCCATCATCGTGGTGGTGTAAAGCGAATTTGCCGATAGCAGGTGATGGCGTTCGACGATCAACGGAATTGAAGCTTGTTCGGCGGGGGCAAAAAATTGAGTGAGGGTGGAAACCAAGAAGGTGATCAGCAGCATCAGGCAAAACCCTAAGGGTAACTGACCCACATTAATGCCGTTTGCTAGCCACAGTAGCAGTGGCAACAGCAAAACTAAGCCCCCCCGCAGCAAATTCGTTACCACCAGTACCGCCTTTTTCGACCACCGATCTACAAAGACGCCGGCCGCCGCTCCAAACAATACGGCTGGGATCGTAAAGGCAACCATGATCGCCGATACCCAACCACTGATCGTTTGACCGGCTGCTTGGAACCTTAGGTCCACTAAGGCAATCATCAGGACCAGGTACACCTTATCAGCGAGTTGGGAAAAGACTTGACCACTCCAAAGCGCTAAGAAATTGCGATTTCTCAGGACTGGTAAAAATCCCCGTTCTGTTTCTGGTGGCTCTGGAACAGCGGGTAAAGAGGAACTACTAGGAGGTAAAATGCTAGTCGGCGGGGGAAAGGTGGGAGGGATTGCGACAGCGTCCTCGATGGGCGGCTTTTTCCCATTGTCCACCAGACTGGGAGGAGTGTCAGATGGCGAGTCTGGGGGGTGGTGTTCAATGTCCCAATCAGTTTTGGGAGTCAGGGTTGATTTTTGAAAGTTTTCGGCTGTAGTTGGGTGACTTTCTTGATCGGAGGCGGTGGTGGAGTGGAAGAAGGGGCGATTTTCCCAACCTTCCATTTTGCACTCTGTTACCGGTAAACTCGATCTTTTCAAATCAGAATTAGATAGTCGCATCATAAGACTAGGGGAATATCGCCGAGGATAAGGGGGATTGGGGGTTGGGGGCGCAGAGATATATATAAGAATTGAAACATTAACCCCTAACTTTATAATTTTCTAACCTTTTGATGTTCTAATGCGGGCAGAACGTTTAAAAGCGATGGATGGTGTCGAGGTAGGTATCGATCAGGGCAGCAGAGCGGATGAAGCAGCCTAAGTGATACTGGGCATAGTGGCGGAGAATGCGTTCGATCGCCATCCAAGGGGATAGCAGAGGCACGCGCTCCGCTGGGGGGAGCTGAGGAGCCGCCAGTTGTTGAAGGAGTGCCAGCTCTTTGGCGTTGATTTGGCGGTTGTGCAGAGAGTGACGCCGCCGGGCTGCTGGGGGCGACGCAGGAAGGACTTGAACTCGACCGGTGCCTGTCTCGCTAGGGGTAGGGAACCAAGCTTCGGAAGGGGGTTCTGCCTGTAGGTTGGCTAACTCAGATAAGCTAACTGTTCCCCCCGCCAAGCTGCTAAACCCAACTCGCCAATTGGGATCGGTGAAATTGGGGATGAGGGGGCGTTGGGTGACGCAACAGGCGTGGACTTGGGGAGCCGTCCCCGCTAGAGCCAGCAGGTGATAGATGCCATGAGTCAGGTAGGCGACAAGCTGGGTGAGGGACTCTGGGCCGGGGCGGTTGGGCAAACTTTCCAGGCGGCTGAGGTGTTCGCTCAGCAGGGCAAAGAGTTCTTCCTGGGGCTGATCGCTGAGAGCTTGGGAGAGTACCAGTTCGGCGAGGTATTGACCAGCCGCGAGCTTACCCAAATCTTGACCGAGGCCTGCATAGGATTCTAAGGTTTCTGCTTGGGTAATTTTGTCGAGCGATCGCCCTTGGGCAATCAGGAGTTCGTTGACAACAAATAAGCTGGTGCGGCCGCCGAGTCGGGAACGGTGCTTTCTGGCCCCTGGGGCGAGGACTCGAATTAAGCCGAGTTCCCGCGTCAAAATGGTCAGAAGGCGGTCAGATTCGCCAAACGGCATGCTCTTAAGGTTGATTCCGGTTGCTTTGTAGGTTCGACTCATTGATGGCGCAGGGGGCTGATGGCTTTCAGCGGAGAGGAAGTTAGGGGGGATGGGTTAGGCAATGTCACTCATTCCCAATTACTCCTTGTCCTTTTTTAGGGTATCGCGCTGGCGAAGTAAATCGGGGCCACGAGAGGTTCCCAGGCGGGTTGCACCTGCGACAATTAAGTCGAGGGCTTGCTCGTGGGTGCGGATGCCTCCAGCCGCTTTGATGCCACAGCGACCTTTGGTAACTTCTTTGAGCAGGCGCACATCGGCAACCGTCGCACCGCCATAGAAGCCAGTGTTGGTTTTGAGGTAGGTGACACCAGCCTCTAGGCAAATCTCCGCCGCTAGTCGTTTCTCCGCGTCGGTGAGGAGTCCGGTTTCGAGAATGGCTTTGATGGTTTGGTTGGTTTCTTCGCAAATTTCGGCCAGCTCCCGGTGGACAGCATCAACGTTGCCTGCTTTTAACCAGCTGAGGTTGATGACTACATCTAACTCCACAGCTCCCTGATCGACGGCTTCTAGAGCTTCATAGAGCTTGACGGCTGAGGTCGTCATACCGGTGGGGAAGCCAATGACAGTGCACACTTTCGGCTTTTTGCCATGCAGCAGATTGACCGCTTGGCGGACATGAGCAGGATACAGGCAAACGGTGGCAAACTGAAAGCGGTCTGCTTCTTGGCAACACTTTTCGACCTGCTCTGGGGTCGCTGTGGGATTGAGCAGAGCATGGTCAATCAAGGGGGCGATATCGATGTCTGGCTGAACTCCAGCCATTGTCTTTTCTCTCTGGGTTAATCTCTGTTAAGTATAATTAATTTTTATCAAAAATTTGAGGAAAATAAATCGGTCTCTTTGAAGGTCTGGAGCCGTCTAATTGAGAGCAAGGGGTCAAAGAATGGATGGGCTTGGCAAGCGAGATCAAGAGCCGTTAAAAATTTAGCATCTATCTTAGGACATATTTGCCTCTATCTTTGGGTATACTTGGCAACAAGACAAGTCTCAGCGGCGATGCTTCGGGTGAAGCGTCCCCGCAAGGGGGCTGTAGCAGAAGCTAATCCCGCTAACCAAAGGAAACCCAAGTGCAGAGCATTAACATTTTACAATTAGAGACAGAAATTGCCAAGATGGTGAGGGCAATGATGACCCGCAATCGCCTCGTTGGGAAAGATTTAATTGACCATCTGAGGCAACAGTTATCACTAGAAGATGTGGCCGGTATCATCATCGTCAGCATTGAGCGTTTGATTTGGTATGACTGGGAAGCTGTGGTGTGGAGTATCAACCACCTGATCCCGGCCGATTTGATGCAGGAAATCCGGCAAATTACGGCGATGGGTGTCTATAAGCGGTTGATTGCTAAGGGGTTCATGCCGGGTGAAGATTTTAGTATGGATGCTGATGGCAAGCTGTTATTAAATGAAAGAGTTCGCACTGCGATCGCTCGTCGTTGGTAATGGGGACTTGGGAATGGGGAATTGAGAATTCAGTGAATTTCTCAAACTTCGTCAGAGTGGTAGTCCTCAGTCCCCAATCCCCCATCAATTTTGATCCTTCTTTTTCTGGGTTCGATTACATGTAAATCGACTCCATATTTGTGAGAGGCTTGAGACATATTCAGCCTTAATAATTCTTCCTTCCCCAACTGAATTTTCCTCCTCGGTTTAACCGGGTGAACCCCCAAAATACAGATAATTTCAGACGCCACTGCTTTTGCTAAGAGAGGGGGTACTGAGTTTCCTATTTGTCGCAAACCGTGCCATTTTGTGACGTGAAATCGGAACCAGTCAGGATAGGAATGGAGTCGCGCTGCTTCCCGAACTGTGATACATCTTGGCTGGTAGGGATGAATGGGTCTCGGAGAAGTAAAAGCTCCTCGATTACTTGCCGTTCCCGCCCTCAGTGTGTTACAAACTCCATCAGGGTTCAGCTTATAAAAGCGGCTAATTTTTTCCGTTTCCCCTGGTTTGGTATCAGCAAACCTTTTAATCGATTCAGGTTTATGCTGCGCTCGCAAACTTGAAGTGAGCAGTTTCCGATCGAAGTCTCGTCGATAAGAATAATCGGCTATTTGGGGTAATGTTCCTCGCAGTCTAGCAGCATAAAGACTGGCTTTTTTGTGCTTAGCAATTACCCAATCTTTGAGCAATAACTCTGGGTAACGTTCTACTTCTGGCAAGTCTCCGATCGCCTCCCACACAGTTGGGACTTCTGCCACTGCTTCGGGATATTTTGGCAGGGGTAAACCTCGACGACCTCCCATTAAAAATAATCGGTATCGATTCTGCGGCACTCCATAATTAGCAGCATTCAAAACTTGATAATTCGTTTCTACTTCATAGCCATTTAAATGAAAATTTTCAATCACTTCTAATAAAAATCTTTGGTGTTTGCCGATTGTTAAGCCTGGTACATTTTCCATGACAAAATACTTGGGTTTTAACTCCAAAACCAATCGCATGAAGTGAAAAACCAACGCATTTCTCGGATCGTCTAAGGTTCTTTTCCCAATCATCGAAAATCCCTGGCAAGGAGGTCCCCCAAAAACAACATCTATATCACGGTTGCCAATCGCAGTTTTTTCTCGAATATCTTTGCCTTTAGTATCAACAACGCTCTGGCACAATACAGACCAAAGGGGAAAATTAAACTCATGGGTCGCGCAATGAATCGGGTCTAATTCGACAGCAGCTAGTACATCAAAACCAGCTTGTTCAAAGCCAAGAGTCATGCCACCAGCGCCGGCAAATAAGTCAACCCCGATTGGTCGTTTCTTCTTACCCATTGCATTGTCTCACGCTATCCTCACAGCTTTAGTCTAACAGTTTGGTAAAACTGACGCATCCATTACTGCTTCATTGACTGACTCTCCTCGAAGGGGATGTACTTTCCTCCTAATGCTTCAACAATTGTGCGAGTATTCGCTGCCATCATTTTCAGATAAGAATCTCCTTCACTTCCCGGCGCACCAATTGAATCAGAATACAGTTGCTTTTGTGCTAATTTAACTCCGGCTTCCTCTGCAACCGTTTTAATTAACTGAGGATTCAGGGTTGTTTCTGCAAAAATTGCGGGAATTCCCGCCACCTTCACAGCCTCTACTAAGCGTCGCACCGTTTGAGCACTGGGTTGTTCCTCTGTACTAATTCCGATTAAAGTGCCTGCGATCGCAATGCCATAGGCGTGACCATAATATTGAAACGCATCGTGGGTCGTTACTAATTGACGTTGACTGGCTGGAATTGTTTTAATTTCCTGCTCAATCCACCCATCTAACTGTTTTAACTCCTTGACAAGCTGAGCTGCATTTTGGGTAAATTTTTCCTGGTCTTCTGGTAATAACTCAATCAAACCATTTCGAATTGCTTGAACCATCTGAATCGCATTTTTGACATCACCCCACACATGAGGATCTGGCACGGTTTTCCCTTCTTTACTCAAGGCGAGAGGTTTCACAACTTCCCCCACTGCTAACTTCCGTGCTTTGACTCCGGCTGCATTCATCAGTCGAATTAATCCCGGCTCTAAATTATAGCCGTTATATAAAATGAGGTTGGCTGTTTCTAATGATTGAGAGTCTTTCGGGACCGGTTCATAAACATGGGGATCGGTACCTGGTTGTAAAATCCCCGTGAGCTGAATTTCATCGGCCCCAATCCTTTTGGTTAAGTCGGCAATAATCGTGCTAGTGGCAACGACCGTTGGCTTTTTGCTGGTTGGAGCAGGGGTGCGATTGCTGGGGGTGCAACTCAATAAGGCAACCGCCAAGGCGCAATAAGTAAAAATACGAGCCAGTGGCTGCTGGCGAGTGGTTGCGTGGGTCAAATGCTGAAAGCCTTGGTATTGCTGCATGATAAGTCTCTCTGATGTTGAAGATTATTCCTATTTGTAGATGTTTTCATATTTTTTTCATTTTTACAGTAAGCTTAATCAAAAGAGACGTAAAACCAGCCCGATGAACACTCCTACTGGGAAACCAGACACCCATTGGTCTTGTTTAGTGTGCCACCTGAGAGATGCCAACTCGATCGCCGACCCAATTACCACCCGTAACCTGTCGGTACACTATCGCACCATCGAAGCCTTGAAAGATGTCACCCTCACCGTTAAACCTGGGCGGTTGACCGGGATGATTGGCCCGAATGGGGCTGGTAAAAGTACCTTGCTGAAAGCGATGCTGGGGTTAATTCCCGTTGCTAACGGAACTGTCCTCTACGGTGAACAACCCCTGGTGGATCGGCTAGAACAGATTGCTTATGTGCCGCAGCGGTCGCAAATTGACTGGAACTACCCCGCCACAGTCTGGGATGTCATCCTCATGGGGCGGGTGAAGAAAGCTGGATGGTTCCGTCGTTTCTCCGCCACCAGTCGCCAGATCGCTGCTGAGGCCCTAGAACGGGTGGGAATGAGTGCTTATCGCGACCGCCCGATTGGTCAACTCTCTGGGGGTCAGCAACAGCGAGTTTTCTTGGCCCGCGCCTTGGCCCAGGAAGCATTGGTTTTCTGTTTTGATGAACCTTTTGTGGGTGTGGATCAAAAAACCCAAACCGTTATTTTTGAAATTTTTCACCAGCTCGCGAGAGCCGGTAAAATTGTGCTGGTCGTCAACCACGATTTAGGTGAGTCGATTACCCATTTCGATGACTTAGTGTTGCTGAATCAAGCATTAATTGCTGCTGGTTCCCGTCAACAGGTATTGACCCAAAGTAACCTTTACCGCGCCTATAGGGGTCAAGTCGCCTTCTTTAGCGAAGCAGCTTAACTTTCTCAGTGAATCCATCAAATTTACCAGGCATCCCTCATCCTTCACCCTGCCGATGCTAGAAGCTTTAATTGAACCATTGCAGTACGGGTTTATGCAGCGATCGCTCGTGATTGCGATTTTGGTTGGGATCGTCTGCGCCTTAGTCGGTAGTTATTTAATGGTACAGCGACTCGCTTTACTGGGAGATGCGATTAGTCACTCGGTTTTGCCAGGATTAGCAGTGGCCTTTATTGTAGGAGCGAATATCTTTGTCGGTGCGTTCATTGCTGGGGTTTTGAGTACCATTGTCATTGCTTGGATTCGGACGCGATCGCCTATTAAAGAAGATGCAGCAATGGGTATTGTTTTTTCTGCTTTTTTCGCTCTCGGTATCACCTTAATTACGATCGTTCAGAAAGATAATAAAATTGACCTGAATCACTTTCTCTTTGGGAATATTCTTGGTGTAACCGTTGAGGATGTTCTCGATACCGCAATTATTGCTGCCTTGGTGATTGGGGTGGTCATCTTGCTTTACAAAGAATTATTATTTTATACCTTTGACCCTTTGGGCGCTCAAGCCGCAGGTTTACCAGTCAATTTGCTCAATTTTGGTTTAATGGTGTTAATTGCTCTAACCATTGTTGCAAGTCTCAAAGCGGTGGGAGTGGTGCTAGTGCTGTCACTGTTAATTACACCGGTGGCGACTGCTTACTTATTAGTGACTCGCCTCCATCAAGTTATGATTTTAGGAGCGGTGATTGGCGTGATTTCTAGTATTAGCGGGATGTATCTCAGCTACTTTTTTAATTGGCCTTCGGGTCCGGCAATTGTTCTGGTTGTATCGGGGCTATTTTTATTAGCATTACTGTTTAGTCCCAGCCAGGGGGTTCTCACCCATTCAGGGTCTAATCCTACCCCCTTACCTCCAATTTGGCGAGAATTGAAGAATGTGCTGAAGCAACGTCGCTAACGTTTTTACCTAGAAATAAAAAAGGTTCCCAAAACCAGTCTGAGACTGGAAAAGATTGCTCGATCGGGGATTGCGATGAGTCTTAGTGGATGAATGGCCTAAGAAACATTTAGCTGAGATCGAGACCTGGGAACCCATAACACCTTAACCGTATATTTTCACTGTTTTTGTTGCTCCTGCGAGGATGAAAATTTGAAGAATTGATAAAGTTAGTGGACTTTTTACTTAAAGTTTTCGTGAATGCTGGAGATTGTTGGTGGCAGTGACTCAGAATGCAACTGGCAAAAATGCAGAGCTCCCAACAATCTCAACTTTATAACCCAGTGGTAAAACTGTGCTGTAAGTTGGCTGGGGTCAGTTTCAGGAAATTTTGGCAAAAGTCTGCGATCGGACGGTGGCTTGCGGTACGATCGCAAAAGTTAATCATTCACGCACCATTCACTCTAGGGTTTAGTATCTATGCCAGTCCAAGTCGGAGACATCGCACCCGATTTTACCTTACCTTCTCAAACTGGCTCGCTAGTCAGCCTCCAGAATTTCCGGGGTCAAAAAAATGTTGTCCTGTACTTCTACCCCAAGGACGACACCCCAGGATGTACAGCGGAAGCTTGTGCATTTCGCGACCGCTACGAAGTCTTTAAGGATGCAGGTGCAGAAGTGATTGGTATTAGTTCCGACTCCCCCCAATCTCACCAGCAATTCGCAAGCAAACACCAGTTACCCTTTACGCTGTTGAGCGATGAGGGGAACCAAGTCCGGCAACTGTACGGCGTGCCAGCGACTCTGTGGGTACTTCCAGGCCGGGTTACTTACGTAATTGACAAACAAGGTGTCGTGCGGCACATCTTTGACTCAATGCTGAATTTCCAAGCTCACGTTGAAGAAGCCTTCAAAACCCTACAAGCTATCCCAACCTAGTTCAAGTTCAGCGTTAGAGTGACTGAAACTAAAAGCTGCCACCCGGTGTCACCAGTCATCATCTGCTTGGAACTTAGGCTCAAGGACCTGCTCCCTTCAAGGCTGATGAAAACTGGGACTGGATGCCAGTGCAAGGAATCTTCTGCTGAAAACCAAGCGCTTGGGTACGAAGCCAAGCGCTTTCAAAGAAGGCTAAGCTTTAGCTTTTGGTTTATCTAGCGTTTCGCTGCTACTTTGGGCAGCCTTGCCATTTTTACCAGAAGTTTGACCATTACCGTTACGGGGTTGGATCACTCCATAGCCACCATGGTGTTTGCGCTCATAGATGACATTGATTTCTCCCGTGTCAGCATTACGGAACATATAGAAATCATGATCGATGAGTTGTAACTGCTCCAAAGCTTCTGCAATCGTCATGGGCGACATGGCAAAATACTTAGTCCGCACCACTTCACTGGGAAGTTCGGGAGTCCGCGAGCCGATCAGATCGGACATCACGGGATGTTCTTCCACGACGGCCCCGGTTTTCGGGTTTGTATGGGTTTTATCGTGGCGTTTTTCTTTGTATTTCCGCAATTGACGAGCAATTTTATCTGCTACGAGGTCAATGCTGGCGTACAGGTTCTCGCTACTTTCTTCGGCCCGAATCACGCTACCGTTAGCGTAAATAGTGACCTCAGCAGTTTGCTTAGGATTTATCCGGGGATTGCGAGCGACTGACAGGTGGACATCTACTTCAGTGGTTAAATTCTGAAAGTGGTTTACTGCTTTGTCAATTTTTTGATTGACATAGTCACGAATCGCATCTGTGATTTCTATATTTTTACCCTGGATAACAAGCTTCATAAAGCTCCCTCCCTTCTCAATCTGGGTCTAGTTTCACAGTAGCACTTTGTATTCTACAAAACAGAGCTCTTTAGAATCTTTTGCATCCCTTGACAATTCTTGATTTTAGCCGACTGGATTTAGGTCAAAACCCTCTTGATTTTTTTAATGATTACTACTACCGCACCTTTCAACTCCTTGCCGAGTCCTTGTTTGCTGATCGATGAGGGACTTGTCCCTTACCAAGTGGCGTGGGAGCTTCAGCACCAGCTTGTGCAAGAGCGTCGCGACCGCCCAGAGCTGCCAGATGTGTTGATCTTGCTGGAGCATCCTCCAGTGTACACCTTGGGTCAAGGAGCCAAGTTGGAATTTCTGAAATTTGATTGGCGTGCGAGCGACCGGGAAGTCCACCGCATTGAGCGGGGGGGCGAAGTGACGTACCATTGCCCAGGTCAGTTGGTGGGCTATCCGATTTTGAATTTGCGACGTTATCGCCCCGACTTGCACTGGTACTTGCGACAGTTAGAAGAAGTGCTGATTCGGGTACTGGCTGAGTTTGGGCTCCGAGGGGGTCGCATTCCTGGTTTAACGGGTGTCTGGGTGGAGGGGCGCAAAGTTGCTGCGATCGGCATTAAAGTCAGCCGATGGATCACGATGCACGGCTTTGCTCTCAATGTTTGTCCAGACTTGCAAGGCTTTCAACAGATCGTACCTTGTGGTATTCCCGACAAACCAGTCGGTAGCTTAGCGGAATGGATTCCAGGTATCCGGTTAGAGCAAGTGCGCCCGGTGGTGGCTGAGGTTTTTGCAGAAGTGTTTGGAGTTGAGTGGATCTCGCAGAGTGAGGCGAATCCTTGGCTGAGCAGTACAATTCCGTAATTACTCTTAATAGTAGAGGGAGCTCCCTTTATGAGTCAGCTACAATACAGGAATTACCCGTACACCTAGGATTGCTTTGGGCGATCGCTTCCCTACATAGTTCCTTCCGCAGGAAATGGTGCATCTACTCAACAAGTGGAACTCGCTGGGTGCAGAAATTGCCCAGAGGGTTTGGTTCGACCTAAGTTCGAGCGCTTCAGCGTGCTAGCCTCCCAGGCGTTTTGAATCAATGCACACCATGCTGACAACTTCATCGATTGACCATAGGGCAACCTTAGCCCCAGAGCGAACCGAGTTCAAGCCACTCAGCTCACACTCGGTCAGTCATTCTGATTGGCAAGCGCGATGGGGTGAAAGTGTTCCTGTTCCCGAACTACCGATCTCAGAAATTGGAGAGAACACCTTCGGAGGAGATTTACGCCTCGACCCCGCTAGTCTGAGGGAAAAAGCGACGCCCTCACCGCCGAACGATCGGCCCTCTGACTTGCTTGATTGCTTTTTGAACTACGTTACCTCTCCTTTCTCTCTACCAGAGAAGGCAGAGGAAGAGATTACTCTGTTAGCGCCTTTACGGGAACGGGATACGAAAGCGTTGACAGCTTTGTTTGAGCGAGAAGATGCGGAGGCGATCGCGGCAGAGGTCTGCGAAACCCTGAGCTGGTTACACCCAGAACCCTGCTGGGAAGACCATATCTTTGATTTTCTAGAGGAATACCTATAATCGGTGAGCAGTTAGTGGTCTGTCCGACTCACCGCTAACCGCTTCCTAAAAAGGAATGGGGTCGTAATCGGGATTCTCCGGTTCGTTGGCTTCAGTGGAGTCAAACTGGGGAGAAAAACTAGAACCTTGAGGCCTGGATTCAGGTGTCTCTAGGTGGCTGGGAGTTGCGGGAGGAGTACCAGTGGCGCTGCGGTTGCGAGCTCCGAGGGGAACCACATTATTGGGAGTCGGAGTGGATGCAGGAGCTGGAGGTCTGGCGGGTGCTGAAGCTTGATGGAGGGCCTCTGGTTGCAGGTTATAAATGCGCTGAGCGGTTAATTCTGCACGTTTTTCCTTAAATCCTTCCGGCTTTCGCTCAATGGTATTTATATTCAGGCGACCTTCGATAATCACGCGATCGCCGAGGTGATATTGTTGGTGAATTTCTTGAGCTAAATTGCCCCATCCCACCACTTTTAAGGTGCCTGGGGGATCGTTGGGTCCAGGGCCAGGAAACTCCACCAGCATTTCAGCGATTTGAGTTTGATTGTCTGGGGTGTAACGGAGTTCTGGTTCTTTAATAATCTCCGCCATTAAAATGCAGCTATTCATCAGTAATCAGCGCTTAGTTGTAATGGGTAAGGGGGAATTAGTAATGAGAAATCGATCGAAGGTGATACTTTTAGTTTACAGGAAATTCAACCCTTGATCAAATAACCAACCTCTTTGAGGCTAAGTTTTTAAACTCAGCGATTCGCCTTTCATCATTTAGCCTTCCTGGTTGTGCTCAATTGCCTCTGCTTGTAGCACAAAATCTTGAACAAGACTGCGGTACTCCTGCAACGTTTCATCCACCCAGCCCCGGTCGTTACTATTGGCAAAGATATGTACTAACGGCTCGCCTGCATCTGGCAAAACCAAGACCCAATTATCATCATGGTAATTAAAAATCTTCACGCCATCCACCAATTCTAAATTATCAGGCGAGTGAGTTTCTACCAAATAGCGCATGAGCGAGCCTTTTACAGTCCAGGGACAGCGGACGGTATAACAGCGATGGGTAACGCGGGGCATTTCAACTTTGATTTGACCGAGCGACCGCTCCTGAATGGTCATTAACTCGATCACCTTGGCAATGCAGAACATCGCATCAAACCCTGGGTGAAGCTGGGGAAAAATAAAACCCATATTGCCACTACCCCCTAAAATCACATGGGGGTTGGTGTGGCAAGCTTCCATCAAGGCCGTAGGATTTGCCTTGGTGCGAATCACCCGGCCCTGGTAGCGACGAGCGATCGCTTCCACCGCCGAAGAAGCATTCACCGGTACCACCACCGTCCCCCTCGGATGAGCCGTCATCATCAAATTCACCATCATCGCCGTCAGCATTTCTCCGCGAATGGGACAGCCAGATTCATCAACTAAAATGAGCTGTTCTCCATTCGCTGACACCTGCACCCCAAAATTAGCATTCAACGCTCTCACCACCCGACCAAGCTGATCGAGTAAATGCTCTCGCTCTTGAACCGAGAGAGTTGTTTGGTTAAGACTAGCATTCAGAACTACGGCATCGCAGTCAAACTTTGCCAGCATTTGAGGTAGGACAGCTCCCGATACAGCATACACATAGTCAATCACGACCTTAGAATTGCTGTAGCGAATTGCCTCCGTATTCATGTGCTTTTCAAAAGCTGTACTGTAAATGTCAAGCACTTGACTGGGATAAGCAACATTGCCAATCTCAGGAATTTGGACCCGCCTTAAATCCTCCTTAAAATAAGCTCCCTCAATTTTTTTCTCCAAACTTTTAGAGATATTAATGCCTTTGGAATCAAAGAACTCTATTAAAATATAATCGGGTTTATCGGGAGATAGCCGGATGTGAAGACCCCCCACCACTGCCAAAGTTGGGACTACGGTGCGAGCGATCGGCAGAGCGGCTGCTTCTAAGTTGAGGACATTAATGCCGACGGACATTAAACCTGCAATCAAAGAGCGAGACACCATGCGGGAAATGCTACGTTGGTCGCGGGAGACAGATACAGTTGCCCCCGGCTTTAAAACTGAACCGTAGGCGGCTCCCAATTTCACGGCAAATTCCGGCGTGATCTCTACATTCGCCAGTCCTTGCACGCCGCGCTGGGTAAACAAGTTGCGCTTGGCTTGTTCTCCCCAAATTAAATTGCTATTCAACAGCGCGCCGGATTCAATTTTCTTACTCGGCCAGACGCGGATATTGGGGCTAATTTGCGCTTCTTCTCCGACATAGGAGAGGGAACCGACCACTGCACCTTCTAAGACATGAGAGCGACGAGCAACGCGACTACCGCGACAGATGATACAGGCTCGTAGGTGTACATCTTCGCCGACGATCGCACCGTTCCAGAGAATGGGCCGCTTGAGGTTAGCATCAGCCCCAACAGTCACGTTATCCCCGATAATTGTGCCTGCATCGATCTGCACTCTCGGTCCGATCCAGCAGTTGTGACCGATTAAAGCTGGCATCTCAATTTTAGCAGTTTCATCAATAAAAGTATTCTGACCAATCCACAGACCCGGTTTTACTTCTTCGTAGGCGAAATCAAGTTTAACTCGGTGTCGGAGAGCATCATACTGAGCTTCTCGGTAGATATCGAGCTGACCCACATCGCACCAGTAGCCTTCGGCGACGTAACCGTACATGGGCTCGTCTTTTTCCAGCAGCAGTGGAAACAAGTCTTTGGAGAAATCGCTTTCTTGAAAAGCAGGTAAGTAGTCGAGGACTTCGGGTTCGAGGATGTAGGTACCAGTATTAACGGTATCGGAGAAAACTTCGCTGGTGGAGGGTTTTTCGAGAAATCTACGAATGCGGTAGTTTTCATCGGTAATGACGACCCCAAATTCCATCGGATCGGGGACACGGGTTAAGATGAGAGTGGCTTTGGATTGCTTGCTACGGTGGAATTTTAAGGCGGCGCTCAAGTCAAAGTCTGTAATGCTGTCTCCGCTGATCACGAGGAAGGTTTGATCGAGGAGCTCGGCGATGTTTTTGACGCAGCCTGCGGTCCCGAGGGGTTGGTCTTCCTCGACTGCATAGGTCATTTGGACACCGAAGTCACTGCCATCTTGGAAGTATTCCCGCATTACGTCTGGCAGGTAGTGCAGGGTGGCGATAATTTCTGTAATGCGATGGCGTTTGAGTAAGTTGATGATGTGTTCGGCAATGGGGCGATTTAAAACAGGCACCATCGGTTTGGGCAGATCGCAGGTTAGGGGCCTAAGCCTCGTCCCTGAGCCACCTGCCATCAGCACTGCTCGCATAAGTCCTCCTTGCTGGGAAATAACTCCACTTTAAGTATCGAGAAGTATCGAGTTATGAATAAATTGCGCTCGCCTGTAATTTTGAGAGTCTCTGATGAGGGTGGAATTTTAAGTCTCTTCCGGGAGATGGAGCCGTTGTCTAGCTGATTAGCTTCGGCACCGTAGTGAAAAGAGCCGCTCCGCCACACTCCTGGGAAGACCATCGGGTCAGGCTAGATCTGAAGTCCTTGAGACTTCTGTTACAGTTCTGAGTAGAACGTGGGGAAAGAGTTCTCAAGGACTGGTTCGATGATCGAGTATAATTTGGCTCCTCTATAGCGATTTTAGAGATATCTTGATGTCGCTCCTTTAGGTATTCTACAACAGCAATCGCGGATTTGAGCTGGGAGTCAGTTTGGGAGCGCTATTAGTTAGAATTGTAAAAAGTGGTGCTTTGGGAACTTGACCCGGATCTACAGTTAGTTGTTTAGGGGTTTGTTTGATGAGTACATTAATTGCTTTGGCGTTGTTAACGGTTTATGGAGGCGGAATCTGGAAGTTCTGGAATGGGTTTGAGCGGACAAACTTCAGCAGGAGTTTTCAAAATCGCCTGACATTATCACTGCTGTGGCCGGCGTTAATTTTTAATCGACCCTATCGCCAAAATTTTACTAAAGCGCTTAAAGGCTCTTCTAAACGGTATTGATGGATGTCAAAAAAATCCGATCGCTCTGCTGCTGGCAGCCCGCAATCTGGGGGAGCTGGCTCTTGGTTTGCTACTAGCAACTCACCGAGTCAGTGGCAGACGCTGCTGTCGCAGGTGGCTGCTCGCTTTAACCGGGAGTATCGCCAAGAAGCGTTGAATTTCCCGGAGGAAGTGGAGGCGATGCCGATCTTTCGGGAGTTGGTGGCTGGTACACTCACGGCTAAAACGGCTTCTCCGTTTTGGCAGGTGGCTAAACCGCTGAAAAATCAGCGGTGTTTGGATATTGGCTGTGGGGTAAGTTTTTTGATTTACCCCTGGCGGGAGTGGGATGCGTATTTTTATGGGCAGGAGATTAGTGAGGTGGCACAAGAGGGGTTGAATGCTCGCGGACCCCAGTTGAATTCTAAGTTGTTTAAGGGGGTTGAGTTGGCTCCGGCTCACCAGTTGCGCTATGAGGCAGCTCAGTTTGATTTGGCGATCGCGACTGGGTTTAGTTGTTATTTCCCGTTGGAGTATTGGACCGAGGTGATGGGGGAAGTTAAGCGGGTCCTGAAACCGGGGGGTGATTTTGTGTTCGATCTGCTGAACCCGGAGGCCCCTTTGGCGGAAGATTGGGCGATTTTAGAGACTTATCGGGGAGCTGAAGTGTTTTTAGAAGCGGTCGCAGATTGGGAGAAACTGATCAAAGCGATCGGCGCTAAGGTGGTGAAGCGACAGAGTGGCGAGTTATTTGATTTGTACAAGGTTCGATTTTGAGTAGAGAAGCTAAAGGCCGGATCTGGCTGATCGGGGGAACATCGGAAAGTGCTCAGCTTGCGAGGGCGATCGCGTTATGCGGTTTTCCCTGTACCATTTCTGTCACCTCTGAAACTGCGAGGGGACTGTACCCATCCTCACCTTTGTTGCGGATTTGGGTAGGATTATTAGATGAAATTGAGTTAGGGGCGTTTTTGCAAGAGCAGCAAATTGTCGCCATTTTAGATGCTTCTCACCCCTATGCGGTCAATATTTCCCACTTAGCAATTTTTGCGGCGACTCAGTGGCAACTTCCTTATTTAAGATATGAACGTTTGCCGTTGAAACCATCAGAAACTCTGGCGAAACCTGGTGACAGGGTGATTGATTTGCCGAACTGGGAAACCTTACTCACGGGTGATTATCTCACAGGTCAGCGAGTCTTATTAACAATTGGCTCTCGACCGTTGCCACTCTTTCGCTCTTGGCAAAAGAAAGCAGTTTTATTTGCGCGCATTCTTCCGGCTCTGCCAGCCTTGCAAGCCGCGCTAGAAGCCGGTTTTGTTGGGGAACGATTGATGGCTTTACGACAACCGATTTCGGCGGATTTAGAAAAAGCTTTGTGGCAGCAATGGCAGATTTCAGTTGTGGTGATGAAAGCTTCTGGCGATGCAGGGGGTGAGGATGTGAAGCGAAAGGTAGCAGCTCAATTAGGGGTTAAATTAATTATTATCGATCGACCCATTTTGGATTATCCGCAGCAGACGAGCGATTTAACCAGAGCCATTGAGTTTTGTAAAGAGCATCTTTATCATCATGCGGACTAAGCGAGAAACAGTTAGGTTTCTTGAGCTAAAATCAAATTTAGGATGTTCAATTCATTGGAAGTCAAAAGATACTGCTCTGTAAAAATCTTTTCCCGCATTCGTTCTAAGCTATAGCTGCTAAAAATGACAAAGGGAAATTCTTTATAGTGATAGCCGATCGGAAGAGTTTTATCGGTGGGATAAAGATGGTGAATATAAGTTGCGAGAATATCCCGGAACCTTTCGTCTTCTGGTTCTTCAGGTTCACTTGTAAAATATTCCTTCATTTTTTCTCCGGCAATTAAAGCAAATAAGGGTAAAGCATAATATTGGTCAAGTCGCTGACTCTCCTGCTCAATCTGTTGGCTTTTATGTCCTTTATCCCTCAGTTTATCTATTAATTCGATCGCATCTTTGATAGCAGAACGCAAATTTTCTGGATAATCTTCGCTGTAGCTAATTGCTAGCATCATATCCAGTAGTTCTGAGTTGGCAAGAGTGGAGATTTGGCTCAACTTGATTTCGTAAGTTTCCTCTAGTTTCCGTTCAGTAATGGGGACTACCAACAAAGTACCAGTAATTAACCCTGGTTCTAAATTACCAAAATTAAGCAAAGGCTCAAAACTGTTGCTGAGAAGTTCTGCAAAATTTTGATTAAACTTTTCTTTGAGTTCTAGATAAGAAATAAACCGGGGGTCAGGGGTTGAACTTAATACAAATTCTGCCTGACTCAGTAACTGTTCCAGCCTTGTATAAACCTCCTTGAGGGACTGTTTTTCAGGACTGCTGTAATATTCACTTTTCAGGTCTTTAATTAAACTTGCCATTTGTCCGCTAAAAGTTTTGCCTACAGCCGAGATTGACTTGCCACCAATGGGAATCATTTGGTAGTAATGTCTCCCAAGTTTCCCACATCCTTGAATTCTTGTCATCATCGAAATTTTGAGGATAAGGAGTATATTTAATAAACTTAAAATACTTTCTTTGATTGCGATTTGATGATCTTGTCGATCGTAATAAATTGCACGATCGCGCAAGTAAAAAAACAATTCCTTTTCTTCGGCATCAAGGGTTTTTTCTTGTTTGTTTTCAATATATTCACCCCGACACCTATAAATAACTTGAATAATTTCCATTAAATTATTCTCAACTCGAAATCTGGGAATCTCTACTAAAATATACCTAGCTTTTGGAAACGAGATTCCTCGGCTAGCAGCAGAAGTCATAAAGATTACTTGCACCAAGTTTTTGTAATCCTGTATTTCCTGTTTTTCCCGATCGGAAAGGCTAGCATGGATTTCCAGATACTCCCGATTTTTTTCAAATTCTCCTTGTTTCTTCTTAAGCAGTGAAATTAATTCTTGCAGCCTCCTTTTATCTTGAATATATACTAAAAGCTGACCATTCCCTCGTTCCAAGAGTTCATGGATATCCTCAACGATTTGGAGTTGAATGCTTTTTTTTAACTGATCTTCTCTGTGGGATAGCTTTTCAGTAAATTTCACTGATTCCACCCAGAGTTTATAGGTGACATTTAAACTGCTAGCTGGGTAGGAGTTAGCATTAATCACAGTTGCTGGCAACTGCTTAAACTTAAATTTTTGAGTTGAAAGCGGTATTTCTACCTGTGCATTGACTCGCCTGAAAAAGATTTTGTCTGGTTCTGGTGAAGTGACAGAAAGGTGCTGCTTAATTACATCTAGATTGACAATCGAAGCATCTGCAACAATAATTTTTGTGTTAAATCCCGATTGCGGATTGGTTAAGCCATAGCTAGTGATTATTTCGTGAATTTCCTTGAAAAACTCGACACCGCTTTCATCTCCTGTAATTTCATCAATCATAATAAATAGATGCTTGATTCGTCGAGATATTTTTCTCATTTCTGAAGGAATAATTTTCCCTTCCACCTGGTTGTAGGCTTTTTTGAAGATTTGTTTAAAATGACGTAAGGTATTTTGACCTTCTGGTGTAACTTTCAAAGATTGAATACAAGCGGTAGCAACAATATGATTAGAAATTTCACTATCAATCACTGTATAAATTGCTTCACAGAGAGCCGATAATACTCCCCGCCTTTTACGATGAGCTGCTTTAAGGCGATCGTCTGTAATTCTTTTGAGTGAATGCTGACGGAATGTTGGTCGCTGAATGGTCTGACTCGCATCAAAAAAATCAACAGATTTTTGATGAAAATCTCCTTGGGGATTTTTGCAGTGATAATTGACGGTGCAATGGGGAGAATGGTCATCCAGCAGTGTTGAATTAGTATTAATACAAAAGACTCGCTGATCGAAAAACCTTTGGGTATCTGGCTCTTTAAACTTTTCAATAATATCTAGGTTGACTTGTCTGCGAGGACTCACGTAAAAGAAGAGAAAACCTTCATTGACATGAAGTTTTAAAAATTCCACGATCGCTGTTGTTTTTCCAATTCCTGGATTTCCTGTCAAAAAGACATAAATATCCTCTGATTCCAAGGCAGCTTCTATCAGCTTTGCGTGGGGTTCTCGGAGTTCTAGGGTGGAGCTAAAACCTTCTATCCGTTCCGAGTGAGTAACAGACGCGATCGCATCGCTAGGAATGTCTAGTAGTTGTTTAACAAACGTCCAACCCTGTTCAAAACTCAAGGCTGCATTTCGTTGGATAATGTTTAAAACTTGATGACGAGCTTCGAGAATCTCTTGCTCTTTTGGTTCGTTTTTATAAATTTCTGAACAAGTTGCTAAAACATCGAGGTTTGCTGGAGAAGCAGAGATGGCACTAAGACCGCGATCGCTGTATCCTACCACATTAAATACCACTGAAGTATCTGCTTTTAAAAGGTCAATTTCTCGTAAAAATCTATAAAAACTATAAGCATAACTTCCAGCTTGGATTAATTTAACGCTTTCTTTATCCTCTCGTTTAAAGGCTGTTAGATAGCGTTTTAATTCTCCAGAAAAAAGAGAACTTAAATGATTGGTATTTCCTGTATCGATCCGCAATTTAGAAAAAATACTTTTGGACCGCAAATAACTAATTTCTCGCAGCAATAGGCGTCGCTGATTCTGCAAATCCCGATCCTCTAAATCCAAGAGGTCTTGAGATGACCTAACAGAAAATACAGATAAGTCTACAGAGAGAATTCTAAACTGCTTTCCTCGTCGCAGCAGCATCAGAGTATCGGCTTTCAAAAATTCACCTTTTTTTTGATATTGTTGGATGTAGCGATCGAGATCGTTGGGATTGAGAACATTACCAAACTGGGATAATAAATCTCGGAATTCTCGCTGGTCGCTCTTAGAATAAGTTTTAATACTGTTATCTTCACAAAAACTACACTGGCAATATAAAATCTCCCAAGCTCGTCGTTGGCGATCGTTAATCTCAGTCGATTTAATATACTCACGGAAAAAATTAAACCCTGACAGAAAGCCTTTTTGGATCAAGAATAGGCTCCATTGTTCAATCAGGTCAATATTTTCTTCACTAATAATGTTTTCTTTTCCCACGATCCGCTTCAACATTTCAGAAAATTTCAAATGCTGCAAATCCTGGCGATAAAGTTCCCCAAAATGATGAGGAATCGAATTCTGTTCAATATAAGAAAGAATGCCGATATTAAATCCTACTTCAAATAAACGACCTAAACTTTCTGCTACCATGTTAGTTTTCCCCGCACCTAAACATTTAATACTTTATTAACTTCAGTTAGAAATGCCAAAGAGTTAAAATTAACGGCTCCCCTCATGTGGTTAAATACCGAAAGCTTACCAAAAGATTCATCGCCGATGATATTCTCATAAGGATCGAGCTTTAAATGAACATTGCTATTTTTCTCACATCGATAAAAATGAAAGAGCGTCAAGTATTGTAATAAGTCATCTTTCAGCGGACTATCTTGCTCGAGCAAACCGCGACGAATATCTAGGTCATCAAGGACACCTGGGTAAATGTTCAGTAAAGTCGAATAGGAAATCACACCATTATAGAAGCGTTCGTCACCGTGACCTACGTTAATTCCATTGAAAAGATTGAAAAATACAACCGCTTTATGGCTGCGGTCTTCCATTAAGTTCATGAGTTGATTTGGATTTTGGATGTAAAAAGAACTTGCTTTCAAGGGAACACATTTACGGACATAATACTGATCGAAAAATATTGGATAAATTTTGAGGTCACTCTTTCCTAATGTTAAGGATCTAATCAGTGTGGGTGACATAAAATAAAGTCCCTCATTTTCATCATTCCGGGTAATATGCAGCGTACTTGAATAGGGAGCCTGAGCAATATACAAAAAGTGCCGATATCCCTGATCGTAAAGATTGTTTACTAAATCTCGCAAAACTGGCGGTTCGCTATATAAACGCTGATTTTGGTAGTTGTCCGAGAAAGTTTTGAGAATTTCAACCCTAATTGCATCTGCTTTCTGCGTAACACTCACAACTTCTCCTAGTAAATTCGAGAGGCGGTTCCTGGGTTTTCCACTCCCGGTCCTGGCATCGCTTTCTAGGCTAGAAACGATAATAATTGCAAGTTTTTTCAGAGTAGGAAAGCTCGAACGCTCAATCAGAGTAAATTTCTTAGGAAGGATTGAATAGAGGGAACTCAGACCATTTTGAACTTTGTATGAGTTTTGATTGTGAATTCGGAAACCTTGGGAACTACAGCGGTGAGTTTCATTCAAGAGGTGAGACAATACTTTCGAGACCCCTGCTACAAATTCTTCGGAAGGAGAAGGATGCTCATGAGTTCCTTCGTGCAGCCGCACCATTGGAATAAATACATGATTGGGAAGATTTTTAGTTAATATTTTCAGGAAAACATAAGCAAGTAGTTCGAGAGTAAAACGGTAAACAAAAGCCTGGGTAGAGTCAAAGCTATTTGCATCTAAACGCCGATTATTGTAGCGAAATAAAAGTAGCTTTTTCTGCTGGGAGAAACGTTTCAAATAAACTTCCATACAGCTTTCAGGAACCCACATGATAGGCAAAGCCATCATGCCTTTAATATCATATTCGATACTAATTTGCTGGCGTTCTTCCGTTGGGAAATAGCGGATATCTTCAATCGCGATGCTAGCCGATAGTTGGCAAAGAGCATTTTCATCAATGCTAGCTTCTCCGATGGAAATATACCTCAGGCACTCCTTAGGATTTCTCCCTAAAACCTCATTAAAGAAAATTCCATTAAATAAATTGTTGACATCCTGTTCCAAAATCCCTCGCCTAACACTAATTTGAATCGGAAAAACTCTCGGTTGTAAAATCGCTGCTTTTTTGAGGAAATCTTTAAGCAATTCCTTGAGGTTGCTAATTTTGTTTCTGATTTTAAATTTTTCAAACCCTGCTAAAAAACTTCGGAATAACGTTCTTTTTCGTTCTTCATCTTCTCCTTTGAGAATTGGCAAAACTTTCTCATCAAATCCGTGCACTGGATCGTAGGAAAGCTCTGAACTCGGCTGATAATCCGGAGACTCAGGATCGAAGCGAGAAGCAAAGATGAAGTAGTACAAAAACGCTAATTTTAATACTTTGATTCCGAAATTAGGGTTTCTTTCTAATTCCTGTTGATGTTCCTCACTGTCTGGATTCAGCAGTTTGAGGTTATACTCAAAAACTTCTTCCCCACCGCGCGCTTGTACTCGATTACCAAATTTCATTTTTAAACCAAAAACGAATTGGCGATCGCCTCGACTCATATCTGTTGTTTCTCCCAGATTCCCTGTGACAATGGGAATAATTGGCAGTGCATCTAAAACTTCTGCTCGCGCAAACAGTTCTCGGTAATTAACCTTGACACCAGCATAGGTAACCGTATAATCATCATCAGCTCTCTCAACATTGCTAATATAACTTTCAATCCGTCTCAGACGCCGGATTAAATCTTCTAGATAAAAACGACGGTTATCTGTTGCTTCGATGCAGTCTTTCAGATATTCTAAATATCGAATTTTAGCTTCTTTCTTAAGTTTTCCGAGTGCCTGCGTATCTACCACTTGCTGAAGTCGATAAAAATCCGATGATTCGTTTTCTACCAGACTATCCAGACTATCATAAAGTCCGTCTCGTTCTTCTTCAGTCTCCCAACCACCCTTGCTATCAATATAATTTTTTAACCCATTTTGAAGCCGATCGCGAAACAAGTCAACCTTTTGGACTGTAATAGTTAGCTTGTGAAATTTAAGGATAGAATCGCTGCCTGGACGGTTACTTTCTAAAGTCAATTTTTGCTTCTCCAATGGCAGAGAAAAGCGATTAAAATCGTAGGTAAATCCCAACTGATTTGATTTACCGTTGAAATGCTCCAAAGGAGTGATTAAGCTGGCAAAAAACTCTGAAAGAGTTGTATTCTCTCCAACCGTAGACTCTAATAACTCCTGCAAACAGCCTCTAATTTCACGAATTTGATGGGGAAAACGTTCGGCAAAACTAGAGCTAAAATAAATGCTGGCCGATCGCACACCTTGGTTAGAACTGAGGGGGTCTTGTACCTGCAAAGATGCAACCTGAGCAGCAAGTGGATCGCATTCGATGAGCAAGCGATCGCGTTGCGACGACAGCCTAAAGGGGTTCTGGCTCCGCAAAACCCTTAAAATCTGATTCAGTAAATCACCATAATCTACTGGCACTAAATCATCATGGCTCTGGCTTAAAATATTCACCCTCTTAATCCCCCGCTCAAACTTGCTTTCCCCTGAGATAAATCCAATTAAAAAAAAGTCCACCTGCGCGGACTGACAATCCGATCTAGAAGCTAATTGCTCAAAATACCTGAATCCACTCCTTCACCTCATACTCCGTCCAAATTCCATTCTGCCAATAAGGATCGGCCTCCACCAACTGCCGCACTGTCGCCTCATCCTCCGCCTCATAAATCCCAAATATTTTCGTGACATCCTGAGTCGGTCCAATGGTAATTAAAACCCCTGCTTCCTTTTGCTTTTGTAACCCCGCTAAATGAGCTTCTCGGAACGGAGTTCGTTTCTCCAAAACATCCTCGCAGTAACTTCCCCACATCACATATTTAGTCATTTCTCTTAACCTTCCTCATCAGGAATTTTGAGATTACTTCTTAATAATATCATCCCTGGGAATCATTCTTGTTAACCACAGCTCAACACAGATCGATCTGCGTTGAGCTGTGTTAATCCGTGTTACAAGTTCTAACTCCTCAAAGTCACACCAAACTTCTTAACTAAGGCCTCTCGCACCTTTTGTTGTACCGGATCGAGATCCGCATCATTCAAGGTGCGATCGCTCACCCGATACACCAATCGAAATGCCAAACTCCGCTGACCTTCCGGCACGTTTTGACCCCGATATTCATCAAACAATTCTACCGACTCCAGCAGATTACCAGCAGCTTTTCTCATGGTTCCTTCCAACTCATTCATGGAAACTTCTACCGGAACAAAGAAAGCCAGATCTCGGTCAGCCGGCGGGAAAGTTGAATAAGGATGGAACCGTCGCATCAAGGTTTCAGATTGATTAATTGCCTCTACCAGGAACCCTAAATTCAACTGAAATACATAGACTTCATCAGGCAAACCACGTTCTTGTCGCAATTGTGGATGTAATTGCCCAAAAATTCCTAAATGATTTCCCTGTAACCACACAGAGGCAGTGCGGCCGGGATGTAGAAGCGTTGAACTTGCATCTTGGCGATACTCAGCCACCAAACCCAAGGTTTGGAAGGCACTTTCTAAAATACCCTTGGCCTCATACCAAGTCAAAGCACGATCGCGACCTCCTTGCTGCCACTTGCCAGCCGTTGGATCGCCACCCATAATACCAGCGATCGCCTCCGCCTCCTTCATCATCTCCCCTTCTTTCCAGAAAATGCGGCCGATTTCAAACCCATTTAACGACCCATTTCCCTGTTCTAAATTGTACTGAAAAGCATCAATTAATCCCACCAACATTTCGGTCCGCAAAGCTGAATACTCAACAAATAGCGGATTCGCTAAAACCACTTGATTCTCTCCCTCAGTTTTCACTAAGGAATAGTGCATCAATTCCGTCAAACCTGCCGCTCGTAAAGCAGTCCGCAAATTGCGAAGACTGATTTGTTCCGGGGGTAAATATCCCGCCGCTGTTTTGCTGGGCAAGGTATCACAGAAATGGTCATAGCCATGTAGTCTGGCAATCTCCTCAATTAAGTCAATTTCCCGCTCTAAATCCCGACTGCGGTAAGGGGGGACAGTCACAGTCCAAACCCGTTGCTGAGCATTAGAATTTACTTCGCATCCCAAAGCTTGTAAAATGCCTTCAATCTCTTCTGGTTGTAGATAGCTTGCCTCCGGCATTTCTACACCTCGCTTGAGGGGACCTAAAATTTGATTGACACGATCTAAGCGTAATTCCACCGTGCGGATCTTCATACTTGCACCCACACTCGCGGTCTTCTGCTCAACAGCAACTCCCCCCGCTAATTCAGCAATAAAATTCAAAGCTCGGCGGCAAGCTTTTGCTAATTCAGCTTGGTTAACCCCTCGTTCATAGCGAGTCGAAGATTCCGTCCGTACCCCTTGAACACGAGCCGAGCGCCGAATCGTTGCTGGATCAAAAATCGCCGCTTCTAAGACCAAATTTTGCGTGCCTTCGTGAACTTCTGTTTCCTCGCCCCCCATCACGCCAGCAAGGGCAACAGGGCGATCGTTGGCAGTAATTAACAGATTTTGTGCTTGCAGCGTGCGAGTTTGACCATCTAGCGTCTGCATCACTTCGCCTGCTTTGGCAAAGCGAACCCCTAAGCTTAAAGCATCACGACCCGTGAGGGTTTGCAAGCGATCGCGGTCAAAAGCATGTAGCGGTTGCCCCCACTCCAACAGCACGTAATTAGTGACATCCACCACATTATTAATCGGTCGCACTCCCGCCACTTGCAAGCGTTGCTGTAACCACTGCGGAGAAGGCGCAATTTTCACCCCTGCAACCGCAGTGCCGATGTAAATTGGGCAACCTTGAGGTTCCGAGACCTCCACCGTTAAGTTGGAACGAGCCGGATCGGGGATAGAAACCACTTCTGCCTCTGGAATTCTCAACGGTGCCCCAGTCAGCGCCGCCACTTCCCGCGCCACACCCACCATACTCAAGGCATCAGCGCGGTTGGCGGTGGCAGTCAAGTCAAGAATGACATCATCTAAGCCTAAAAGCGGGCGGATATCACTGCCTAATTCCGGGTTTTCTAACTCAAAGATGTGAATTCCTGCTGACTCTTTCATCAGGCCTAATTCTGCTAAAGAGCAAATCATTCCCTCTGAAGGCACGCCTCGCAGTTTCGCCGGTTTAATTTTCAAATCAATATTGGGCAGGTACGTCCCCACAACGGCCACAGGTACATAAATATCGGCCCTCGCATTGGGAGCCCCACAGACAATATTGAGGGGGGAAACCCCCCTCCCAATATCAACTTGACAGACTCTCAACTTGTCCGCATTTGGGTGTTGCGTACAAGTTAGGATCTGACCGAGTACCACACCATCCGCCCAAGTGCGACGATCTTCGATGTCTTCCACTTCAAACCCAGCCATTGTTAGAATTTCAGCTAACTCTGCCGGTGGCAGGGTAATATCCACCAGTTCTCGCAGCCAATTTAGAGAGATACGCATTGTTTATCCTTCGTACAAATTCTAGAGTCCGCTGTCTGCTGTCCGCTCTCAGGAAGGCTCAATTCGGCCACAGGTAGAGAGGCTTTAAACGTTGGAGCCACGCGATCGCTAGCTCCTTACCGATCTGTAGTTGAACGTTTGTGCATCTATCTCCATCTGGACCCGCTTGTTGTTGTTTCCGATACGGTTTATTACAAGAAGAGCTTCATTGATTGACGCAACTTCAGAGGTCGATCGCCTTCTTGCGAAAGCACCTGCCGCCACGAGCCCCTAACTCATTTCCAATGGTCAGCGGTCAATGGCAATTTGGCACTAAAACCTTATATTATAAGGAGGAGGGAAAGTTTGTGCTCAAGACCCTAGGCTACGAAGGAGAAATCTACGATAGTATCAGTATCTAGTAGTGAAAAAGGACCACAGTTTAGAACAGCTTTAAATCAATCAGGGTAACTGGCAGGAAGTCTTTAAGGTATCTTCAAAGATTTTCAAGAAAAACGACTTGTGATAACGAGATAATTAAATTAGGGTAAAAGTATCCTGGCTATAGGGTTAGGTACATCTCGAATTCGCAGCCACAAGCGCTAAGCCGGGTTTTTGGTAGGTTGTCTCCTATCTTTTGTAGGCGGATTGCCTAGGTGTACTTGCGCTGCACTGGCTAGATTGGCAAAACTTAAGGACTCTTGTTCAATATGAGCTACTGCATAAATCCGGCCTGTCCTCAACCTCAGAATTCAGCTAACGCTGCCCAGTGTCAAGCGTGTGGTTCAAGGCTGCTGCTGCGCTCTCGCTATCAAGTCATACAACCTCTGGGACAAGGAGGCTTTGGGGCAACATTCCTAGCCAAGGATATCTCTTTACCAGGACAGCCAACCTGCGTGGTCAAGCAACTGCGACCGAGCGCCAACTCACCCCGTATCTTTGAGATGGCACGGGAACTCTTCCAGCGAGAAGCCAAAACCCTCGGCAAACTTGGGGACCACCCCCAAGTCCCTAGGCTACTAGACTACTTTGAAGCCAGCCAACAATTTTATCTCGTGCAGGAGTACATCAGAGGCTCCACCCTGAAACACGAAGTCAAAGTCTCTGGTCCCTTCAACGAAACCGAAGTCCGAGAATTCCTCGCTGACATCCTGCCACTGCTGCAATATGTCCACAACCAAGGCGTCATTCACCGCGACATTAAACCCGCCAACATCATTCGTCGTAGCCAAGACGGTCACTTAGTGCTGATCGACTTCGGAGCCGTCAAAGATCAAGTCAGCCAAACAATGCTGCTCGACCCCTCCGATCAAAGCGCTTATACTAAGTTTTCCGTTGGCACTTTTAGCTTCGCACCCCCAGAACAGATGGCATTGCGACCCGTCTATGCCAGCGATATCTACGCCCTCGCCATGACTTGCCTGTTTCTGCTCACAGGCAAATCTCCCAAAGAATTAGATTATGACGCTGCCTCCGGCGAAATTCTCTGGCGCAGTCATATCCAAGTTAGCGACCAATTGGCAAAAATTTTAGAAAAAATGTTAGAGCCTTTGGTCGGCCGTCGCTACCAGTCTGCCTCCGAAGTCCTCAGAGCACTCAATAACGAATCAGATGATGAATTGTTGTCGAGTAGCATGGCGAGTCAATACAAGCGTCAGGCTCAGGTTCCAGAAGATCCAACCGTTTTTAATGCCGATGGTTCTGCTTTGATGACGCCAGCTAGTCGGATGGCCCAAGACATTCGTGCTCGGCAAGCCCGCTTGGCCAAAACAGGATTTACCCAGCAGCAATCAGACTCTACTCGCTTCGACAGCAGTAAAACTGGGTTTAATCGCCCTCCGACCTCGAAAGAGCCCATGCCAACCACGCTACAGAATGGTCGTTCCTCAGGAGGCAAAACTGCAAAAGTTCCCGCCAAATGGACGCCTGACAGCGTGCGAAATTCTTATTTTAAAGGCAATCGCGACTTTGCCGACTGTGAGTTATCAGGCCTGAACTTGCAAAAAGCAAATTTATCGGGAGCTAATTTTTATGAAGCGCGGTTGACAAAAACCAATCTTCAGGGAAGTGACTTGTCGGCCGCGAATTTAGGTCATGCCCGACTCATTCAAGCGAATTTGCGGGATGCGAATTTAGCAGAAGCTTATTGCAGCACAGCGAATTTTGAAGGGGCCGATCTCAGGGGGGCGAACTTGACGGGAGCGTATCTCAGCCGTGCTAACTTGCGTGGGGCGAATTTGTGTGGTGCAAATCTCACAAATGCTACGGTAAGTGATGAACAACTCGCGATGGCAAAAACTAATCTACTGACAGTGAGGCCGGACGGCAAGCGGGGCTTTGGATTCTAAGGCAGAGTTGCCAACTGGGGAGTGAGGCTTTAGCCACTCATCCAGTCAGGTGAGTCAGCAGGAGGAAGTGCGGTCGCGTTTCACCATCGTAATTTGAGAGTAATACTCAGATTGGGAGGAAACCCGCTATGCCAGATAAACTGCTGCAAGCTGCCATCCTCACCGTCATGCTCGACCTGGTGGTGGGAATTTCGTTAAGTACCCAGAGCCAGATAAAATTTTTGGGAAACCTAACCCAAGTAAGCGGTGAGTTGAACTGGGAGGAGAGCCTGAAGGACTTTCAATCCCTCATCCTGATTCCTCATCCGCACCACGATTTCACCCCTCCCGGCTTTACCAGTCAACCTTTAATTGATACTTAAATGATGAGACCTAATCGCCTTTACCAGGGATGTACTGAATGCGATTCAGACCTGTGATCGCTGGGGAATGCTACTCTGGGCAAACCTGCGATTTAAATTCCCCAGGATTTCCCTCTTCCCCGATCGATGCTTTGCTGCTGACCTCTTTGATGCGAGTATGACCCTCCTCACCAGACGCCCTTGGCTTCTATTGCAGATAGCTGTCCTCGCTTCGATCTACTGTTTGACCGGAAAGTTGGCAGCATCGATGCTAGGGTTGGTGAAAGCAGAAGCCTCCCCCGTCTGGCCACCCGCTGGCATCGCACTGGCGGCTTTAATTTCCCACGGTCGCTGGATGTGGCCAGGGATTACCCTTGGTTCCTTGTGGTTGAACCTATCGGCATCAGTGAGCATCCCAGGACCGGTCATCGTAACCTCAGCCTTGACTGCAACCCTACAAGCATTGATTGGCAAAGCTCTACTCACTCGCTTTGGGTTTTCACCCCAGCTAGAACGCCTACGAGATGTACTTGCCTTAGCGGTTGGTGCGGCGCTGTTATCTACCCTCGTTGGTGCAACGGTTAGTAACTTGAGCGCCTGCATTTTTGAGTGGGCGAAGTGGAGTCATTTTTGGCACAATTGGTGGACGATGTGGGTAGGAGATGGGATGGGGATTTTAGTGATAACGCCCAGTTTATTTTTAATTAAAAATTTCCAATTTAAAATTAATCAGCTCAACTCTTTTCAGTGGAATTTTTCTAATTTAATTTGTAATTCTTTAGAGCCAATTGTTCTGTGGGGATTGTTAGCCAGTAGTTCCTGGCTTGTTTTTGGTTCCAAAACACAAGCAGCCATTGCTCAGTACCCCCTAGAATACTTACCCTTTCCCCTAGTCGCTTGGGCAGCTCTGCGTTTCGGCCAACGCGGTGCAGTCGCCTCTAGCTTGATCGTCTCTGCGATCGCCATTTTCGGCGCTGTGCAGGGAGGGGGTCCGTTTCTAGCCAAGAGCGAAAACCTCAGTCAAGCCATCTTATTTCTACAAACCTTTATGGCTGTGATCACACTGACAGCGCTGGTGTTAGCAGCCGCAGTGGCAGAACGACAGCAAGCTTTGGTCGAGATGCGCCGTGTCGCTTCCCTCTTACGCTCCAGTGAAGCGAGTTTAGCGAATGCTCAGCGCATCGCTTTATTAGGCAACTGGGATTGGGAGTGGCGAGGTCCCCAAGCGGGACAATTACGTTGGTCCGATGAACTCTACCGCCTCCTGGGCTTTGCTCCTGGCTCCTTTAAACCGAGTCAGGAAGCTTTTTTACAAGCTGTACACCCCGACGACCGCGAATTAGTCGAGCGATCGCTCCAGGGAGCACTGTTTGAACGCAAACCTTACTGCCTTGACTACCGCATCATCCTCCCAGACGGCTCCGAACGCTTTGTCTGCGAACAATCTGCCATTAAGCTGACCGGCATCACGGCCACGGTACAGGATGTCACCGAGCGAAAAACGGCAGAAATTGCCCTGCGAGTCTCCGCAGAGCGCGAGCGCTTGTTAGGCGAGATGGCACTGCGAATTCGGCAATCCCTCGATCTCAAATACATTCTCAACACCACCGTCGCCGAAGTCCGCCAATTTCTCAAAGCCGATCGCGTGTTTGTCGGTTATCTGGATCAACCAGAAACGCTCTCTGCTACTTCCATGCGAACCAAGGTGCTAGCGGAATCAGTCGCTCCAGACTATCCATCGATTCTCGGATGGTGTCTGAGCGCCGACGAGAGTTATTTGGCAGAGCTGAGACAATTTTACGCCAGTCATCGCCACCGAATCGTCAGCGATACCAGCCAAATCGAACCACTCGCTCCCCTCAAAACTTACTACACCGACTATCAAGTCCGAGCCACCTTGAATGTCCCGATCGTCGAGGGCGAAAAATTATTTGGACTCCTCGTAGTTAACCAATGTTCTGGACCCCGCCAATGGCAGCAATTTGAAATCGACTTTCTCGAACAATTGGCCACCCAAGTCGCGATCGCCATTCAGCAAGCCCAACTCTTACAGCAGGTACAAACCCTCAACGCCAACCTAGAGCGCCAAGTCGAAGAGCGGACGTACCAACTTCAGAAAGCCGTAGCGGAACTACAAGAAAGTAACCAACTCAAAGACTTATTCTTACACGCAGTATCTCACAATCTCCGCACCCCAGTCATGGGGATGCTCATGCTACTCAAGAATCTGCTCTCCAAATCAGTGCGAGCGAACCATGACACCATCCCCGTACCTCGTTCCCTCCTCGAGCGCATGGTTCAAGGCAGCGAACACCAGCTCAGTATGGTCAATTCCCTCTTAGACGCTCACGAAGGAGAAGTCAATGGCTTAGCGCTCAACTGTGAATCCGTGCAATTGCAACCACTTTGGGTGGCCCTGACAACCGATCTCCAACCGCAGCTTCAAAAAAACCAAGCAACCTTAACCGCAGATCTGCCAGTGGATCTCCCGGTCATCCATGCCGATCCTCACCAGTTGCGGCGGGTGTTTGAAAATTTGCTGACCAATGCTCTGAAGCACAACCCGCCTGGAGTCCACATCAGTTTAAAAGCTGAAGTGGTGGAGGTAGAGGAAGTCAGATATTGGACAAGAGCAGCATTTCCCTGTTCGCCTCCGATTCTTCCCTGCTCCGAGACATCAGGAAACCTTTCTGTTCACAGTCCCCATCAAAAATCTAAAATCCCAAGTATTCGCTGCACCATCACAGATAATGGGGTAGGGATAAGCAAGAAGCAGTGCGAACATCTGTTTAAACTGCGTGTCCAAGACCCGAATCACCGACAATTAACCGGCTTGGGTTTGGGGCTTTATCTCTCTCGACAAATCATTGCGGCTCATGGCGGTCAAATCGGGGTCAATAGCACTCCAGGCATCGGATCGGCGTTCTGGTTTACATTACCTCTGACCCAGAGTGTGGAGAATGATGAAATTGAACTGAACACTCAAGGATTGCCAACCGGAGAGCCGCGATCGCACCTTTGAGTTGTAGATGGGGAGCATCCTGTTTTCCCAAAACATTAAACCAAAGGGGCATGCAAATTTCACAGTCAGGCAATCGTTTCCTGCTCTCAAACCGAGAGGTGTAAGTTGGAGAGATAGTAACTCAGGCGGCTGGCAACATCATCTTTAACTCAAAACCAATTGATTGGAGGAATTAACCACCCAATTGCCAGCCTCTTCACAAAAAGGATAGTTCCGAGTCAGTGCTTTGAGTTGTGGTGAGATGAAAAAGGCATCTGTTGGCAAGCTCCAGCTATCTTTAAGGATGAAAAGGCTACTGAGATTTCTGGGAAATACTCTGGTAGCTTCCCAGTTAAGCGACTATGAAGGGTGGCGCGATCGCTTCCTGAGGGACCGCCTGCAACCTGCTTTGTGGATTGCAGCGATCTTTGCCTCAACCATGATTTTATATTTGATGGGTGAAGCAGTCTTCAACCCTAAGCACTTTACGGTCACCAGCCTTTATATTGGTGTGGCGGTGGAGTTAGGGTTAATGTCTTGTTTGGCTTTGCACAAAACTCGGTTGGGCCAGCGTTACCCTGGTTTGCTATTTTTAGGTTTCTCTTGGTCGTTAACCGTTGTGGTTCAAGTCGGACTGGCTTTAACTGGGAAAGGGCAATTACCGATTCTGAGTTGGACTTTAGCATTTCTGGCTCAGGCTACTTTAATGCCAGTACGCTGGCCTTTACATTTAGCGTCACAGTTGGGTTTGCTGCTTTGTCATATTGGAGTTAATCTCATCTTTAATTTAACTCTAGTGCCTCCTTGCGAACTGCATGGACTGTATTATTTATATTTATTCTGGTTTTGTTTTATCTGTGACTTGTCGGTGTATTGGTATGAGAGCTTACAGCGAAATCAGTTTATCATGCGCCAGGAGTTGGAATCTGCCTATCAAAAACTAGAAGCAGCAGAAGCGAAGTACCGCAGTATTTTTGAGAATGCAGGAGAGGGCATTTTCCAAAGCACTCCGGAAGGTCATTATATTACTGCGAATCCAGCCTTGGCTCGAATTTATGGGTATGATTCGCCGGAGGAGGTGACGGCGTACTTCACGGATATTGAGCATCAATTGTATGTTGAACCCAATCGCCGCGCTGAGTTTATTCGTCAAATTGAGGAACAAGGTCGGGTTTCGGAATTTGAGTCACAGGTGTATCGGAAAGATGGCAGTGTGGTTTGGATTTCAGAAAATGCACGGGCCGTGCGGGACAGTAGCGGCAATCTCCTCTATTATGAAGGGTTAATTGAGGATATTACTGAGCGCAAACAAGCAGAGGAAGCGTTGCGAGTCTTTATCCATGCTGTCTCCCATGATTTGCGAAACCCAGTAACGGGAATGTTGATGGTGCTGAAGAATTTGCAAAAGAAGCGGGAGGAAACGATCTCCATTCCTCGCTCGATGTTGCAGCGGATGATTCAGGGGAGCGATCGCCAACTGAGTTTGATCAATTCTTTGCTGGAAGCTCATGTCAGTGAAGTTAGAGGTGTCATTTTACACTGTCAACCGGTGAATTTAAGGGAACTGACTGAGGCAGCAATTGCCGATTTGGAACCGCTGTTAGCGGAAAATCAAGCGACTCTCACCAATCAGGTGGCGACGGATTTACCAGAGGTGAATGCCGATCCGATTCAGCTTTGGCGGGTGTTTGGCAATTTGATTGTGAATGCGCTCAAGCATAATCCACCGGGTTTGAATTTGCAGATTTCAGCGAAAGTGATCGAGGCGGAGGTGGTGGAAAAGAGCGATCGCATCCAGTCACCCATTCTCCATCCTCCATCCACCCTCCCCCATCCCAGGATTCTCTGTAGCATCCAGGATGATGGCGTTGGCATCCCTCCAGAGCAGTGCGAGCAAGTTTTCGATTTGTATGTAGGTGGAGCGCAAGCAAGGCATTCGCTTTCTCTCGGTTTGGGATTGTATCTTTCCCGGCAAATTGTGACGGCTCATGGCGGTGAAATTGGGGTGTTTAGCAGTCTGGGTTCAGGAGCTACTTTTTGGTTTACGTTACCCCTCGCCAGTCGGAATGATTTAGATCGTTGGTAATCTTCATTCTGGTTGTACCGGAAAGAGGGGAACAAGGTTTCCCAATTCCCCGCTCTCAACCGTTCAGCTTGAATTTGTCCGAGAGATAATTTTATGTAAGTCTTATTGATGAAAATGGTATGATGCTAAGGTGGGCTTCCGAAATTGCCAGCTCAATCTTTTTCCCAAAACCAAAATAAGTAGGGCTTGCTGAAACCAGCGAAAACCTGCATTCATCAAGGGTCCATCAGGCCTTAAAAGTCCTGTCAAGCACTCCCGAATCTGGTGCTAGACCTCAAAACGTTTGCACTTTTTCCTTTTCCCTCTTCCCCTTTTTCCCCCTTTCCCCTTTTTCCCCCTCTTCAGCAAGCCCTATTTATAAAAATTTGGGACTTTGTAAAGCTCCAATTGACAATAGAATAAGCCTGGGTGATTTTATGGATATTCCGCCTCATTCCTGAGAATCAATCAAATGGAGGAGGTAGAAAAGTCTTTTAAATCCGTAATGTGGAATTACCCTGAGTTTAAACCGAGAATTATCAATCATGGCTCTCCGCAAATGCCTAAAAGATGCAGTAGTCTATAACGAGCGATCGCTCTCCACTTTAGCAAGGGCAATCACTCTTTCAGAAGGCGATTTTTCCTTACTTTTAGCCCACTGCAACTCGGCAATAACCGGACAGGAAATCGTGAAGCGACTGCGGGAAATTTCTCAGGTCAAACTGCGAGAACTCTCTCTGCCACCATCAGCCAAAACCCTTTATACAACTGTAGTCGCAGAACTTGGTAAAGAGCAGCCATCTGCATTAATCATCTTCGGTTTAGACTCAATGATTCACCTCGAACCTTTACTCATTGCTACGAATACAGCCCGAAATAAATTTCGTGAAACCTTTCACTTCCCCCTGATTTTGTGGGTAACGGATGACGTGTTACGAAAAATGATCCGCATCGCCCCAGATTTTTACAGTTGGTCAACTAGCATTCACTTTGAACCTAAGACTGGGGATTGGCCCAATTTGGAGCAGAATTCAAACTCCAACCAAATTGTCAAAGAAATTTCCTCTCAGTCTCCAATCCCCTTCAACATTTAAACTTCCGACCCATTTCCTAGGGATAGAAACTCAACTGAGGGAGTCCCAAAGTTTCTTCCCATCCCATCATCAAGTTCATACACTGTACACCTTGACCGGCTTGACCTTTAATTAAGTTATCAATTGCTGACATCACAATCACTCGGTCAGTGCGTGGATCGACTTCAACACCGATATAACAGAGATTAGTACCACAGGCCCACTTGGTTTGTGGGTACACACCGGGGGGTAGGATTTTCACCCAAGGAGAATTGCGGTAAAAGGCGTTGAAAATTGTGATTAAATCTTCTCGCACTAACCCCGGATCGCGGAGAGTGGCGTAAACAGTCGCTAAAATTCCCCGCACCATCGGTATTAAGTGGGGAGTAAATTGTACTTTGATGTCGTGTCCTGCTAGATCGCTACAGATTTGCTCGATTTCTGGGGTGTGTCTATGACGACCCACTCCATAAGCAGCGAGGGAGTTGTCAGCTTCAGCCAATAATAGATTGATTTCAGCTTTGCGGCCACCACCGGAAGTCCCAGATTTGGCATCGATAATGGCAGTTTCTGGCACAATTATCCCTTGTTTAAGGAGGGGGGCCAGTGCTAATAAGCTAGCTGTGACATAGCAGCCGGCACAACCCACTAATTGCGCGGCTTTAATGCGATCGCGGTACAGTTCTGGTAAGCCATAAACTGCCTGAGAAGCGACGGCTGAATCCGTGCGATCGCCACCATACCAAGCTTGATAAGTATCTAAGTTGCTAAACCGATAGTCAGCCGACAGATCCAGAACTTTGCACCCCTTCTCTAGCAGCGTTGGTGTCATTTTCCACGCCAAACCGTTTGGTAGCGAGAGAAATACCACTTGGCATTTAGCAGCAATGAGTTCCAAATCAATCGGCTCGATCGCTAAGTCCACACAGTGACCGAGGTGGGGGTAGAGGCTAGAGAACGGCTTCCCTGCACTACTCTCACCTCCTAAATACACTACTTCTGCCTCTGGGTGATCCATTAAAAGTCTCACCAGTTGCACACCGCCATAGCCGGAAGCTCCGACCACTCCCACGGGTACTCGTCCTAAATCTCCCATCATCCTTAACCCCTAAGCAGCTTAGATAACAAACGGTTGTACTTCTGGTGCATTTTAGTATCAATCTTGAACTTTGACCCGAGGTGGCTGTTTTATTTTCTTGGAACAACCCAAAAAAACTGAAAAATGTTACAAAAGCAGCATTTTTGGGGCGTGGTCTGCATGAATACTCCTAGAGAAGGGAAAAGGGATAACGGAGATGAGACGGTCATTACCAATGACCACTCTGATGAATATTCATAAAAAAAGTTTAGGCTCCTTCCTGAACTTTTGAGCAATCGACCTCTCTTTCAATCAGTGGATGTATTACACAAAATTCTGTTCCCCGCGTTCCTTTTTTCCTGTTTTATCTTTTTACCCTTCCTGGCTCTCTATTGACAATTTATCAATTTTATAGTATTAGCTTTTAAAAAATTGATGGCTCGCAGGAGAAAGCAGCCCGCTCGATCCAGGGCAAAAGGTTACAATCAAAAACATCATGGATTTTAATAAATTTACGGTTTTATTGACTTGAACTTCTCTGTGCAGCTCAACAATCACTCAACACCAGACTTTCAATTTGACTCAATAGACTCTGCCTTAGCAGAACTCAAGGCCGGTCGCGCCTTAGTCGTGGTTGACGACGAGTACCGCGAAAATGAAGGCGATGTCATCTGTGCAGCTCAGTTTGCAACACCTGACATGATTAACTTCATGGCGGTTCAGGCGCGGGGTTTGATTTGCTTGGCGATGACTGGCGATCGCCTCGACCAACTTGACCTACCCCTGATGGTCAGGAATAACACCGATCGCAACCAAACCGCCTTCACCGTCAGCATTGATGCAGTAGGCGGTGTTACCACCGGCATTTCTGCCGAAGACCGGGCCCGCACCATCCAAATTGCCATCCATCCCGACACCAAACCCGAAGATTTGCGACGACCCGGCCATATTTTCCCCCTGCGGGCCAGAGAAGGTGGCGTCTTGAAACGAGCCGGCCACACCGAAGCAACCGTTGACCTAGCGAGACTTGCAGGCCTGTATCCCGCTGGTGTCCTGTGCGAAATTCAAAACCCCAACGGCTCAATGGCAAGGTTGCCGGAACTGATCGAATATGCCAAAACCCACAACCTAAAAATTATCAGCATTGCTGACCTCATCAGCTATCGACTGCAACACGACCGCTTTGTCTGTCGCGAAACCATCGCTCAGTTACCCACCCAATTTGGTGAATTCCAAATTTACGCCTACCGCAACATCCAAGATAACTCCGAACATGTCGCGATCGTCAAAGGCGATCCAGCCGCCTTCAAAGATAAACCAGTGATGGTGCGCGTCCATTCCGAATGCCTCACCGGAGATGCCTTAGGTTCCCTGCGCTGCGACTGTCGTATGCAATTGCAAGCCGCCTTAAAAATGATCGAAAATGCAGGAGCAGGAGTTGTTGTCTACCTGCGACAAGAAGGTCGAGGCATTGGCTTGATTAATAAATTAAAAGCTTACTCCCTGCAAGATATCGGACTCGATACCGTCGAGGCCAATGAGCGTTTAGGATTTCCAGCCGACTTGCGGAACTACGGCATCGGAGCTCAAATGCTCAACGATCTAGGCGTCCAGAAAATCCGTTTAATCACCAACAACCCTCGCAAAATCGCCGGGTTAAAAGGTTACGGCATCGAAATCGTCGATCGCGTCCCCCTCTTAATCGAAGCAACTGACTACAATTCCACCTACCTCGCCACCAAAGCTCAAAAACTCGGCCACTTACTATTACAAACCTATTTAGTCACGGTCGCTCTCGCTTGGGATGAAACTGACACAGGAGAAACACCCCAAACCGATCGATCGTCCTACTACCCATTACCCCTGAGCGATCGCTATCATCGCCTCGACAAACTCCACCATTTAGCCAAAACCCATGACTTACTCCTCCAAGAAGAAGCAAGACCCGTGGCGATCGCACTATTCGGCAAAACATCCTTAATCATTCACCTCGGATTCGACCAACCCTCTCTAGCAACCCCCGACTGGTACCAGCAACAACACCACCCTTACCTGAAAGCGATCGCCAAAATCCTCAGCGAAGTTGCAACCTGGCCCCATCTCCAAAAGCTAGAATTCCTCGTGTCTCCTGGTAGCGATCCCCTCACCAGCTTACAAGTACAACTCGAGCGACAAGCCATGCCACTCTCAGAAATATTAACGGTTTGCGACCACCTACAACCCCAAACCATCTACAGCTTGTCTTAAGCCGTACAACCCTCTGTAAGAGCGGTTCTCACCCCTGTATTTGGCGTCGCCGCTCCTGCACCCTTCCCCTGAGAGACTGGATTGAACTTGATATAACAGGTTAAGACAAGGATTGCAGGAATTAAGGAGCGCACAATGGCAGGATCTTTATCGGAGTTTTGTGGATGAATGTTGGTGACTTCCTCAACCGCCTCGACCTCAGGGGCCACGAACTGAGAGGTACCAATCTCGCTGGTGCAGAGCTCAGGGGAGCCAATCTGAGGGGAACTGACCTCAGAGGTACCAACCTGAGCGAAGCCAACCTCCGATATGCAGACATGATTGAAGCTGACTTGAGTACCGCTAACCTCAGCGGAGCTGACTTAACCGAATCATTCCTGAATTTAGCCAACCTCAGTCAGGCTAATTTAAGGGGAGCCAATCTCAAGGAAGCCACCTTAGTCGGAGCAGAACTCACAGGAGCCAACCTCAAGGAAGCAAGCTTGATCAAGGCGAACTTAGTGGGAGCGAACTTGGATCAAGCCAACTTGATCGGAGCCAACCTCAGTGGTGCTGATTTGCGGGGAGCTCAGCTCATGGGAGCGAACCTGGAACGAGCCGTTTACAGCAACCGCACCATCTTTTCTCCTGGTTTTGATCCGGGTCAAGCCAGAGCAATTTTGCTGGCTCCCGGTGCATCTCTTCCCGGCCTCAATCTGAGCAAGGTAGATTTGAGCGGGGCCGATTTGAAAGGTGCGGATTTAAGGCGAAGTAACTTAATTAAGGCAAACTTAACAGGAGCGAATCTCGATCGCGCGAATTTATCAGGAGCGAATTTGAGCGGTGCTGATTTGAGGGAAGCAAGTTTAGTCGGCACAATTCTTGACAAAGCTGTCTACAATTACAAAACGTTATTCTCAGAGGGAATTGACCCCAGCATTGCGGGAGCTTACTTAATCGCCGCTAATGTATCGCTACAAGGAGTGAACCTCAACGGGGTGGACTTGAGCGGGGCCGATTTGAGTGGTGCGAATTTGAGTGGCGCGAATTTGAATGCAGTCGATCTCAGAAAGGTAGACTTGAGCAAGTCGAATTTGCGGAAAGCTTACCTCAAGGATGCTAATTTTGAAGGCACAGATATGAGGGGTTCGGATTTAAGCGGCGCGATTTTGCACCAGGTAACGTTGAGTTATGCAGACCTGCGAGGAGTAGACTTAACCAGAGCTGACCTCAGTGGTGCAGACTTGAGCGAAGCGGATTTGCGGAATGCAGATTTGACCGGTGCGTGTTTGATTCAGGCTAACTTGAGCGCGGCTGATTTGAGAGGAGCGGACTTAACCAGAGCTGACCTCAGTGGTGCAAATTTAACCGGGGCCGACCTGAGAAAGGCGGAGTTGATGAGGGTAAATTTGGAGGGAGCTGATTTGAGTGAGGTGGATTTGACGGAGGCCAATTTATTTCGGATTAATCTCAGGGGGGCCAATTTAAAAGGGGCCAATTTAAAAGGGGCCAATTTAAAGGGTGTTTTCTTGACGGATGCCTATTTGAGCGAGACAGATATGACTGGGGTTGCTCTGAGCGAGACGTTTTTTGAAATTCCGACTTCTCCTGAATCATGAGGTGATGACCCAGCGGTGACGGGTGGATTGACTTTTACCTCAATTTTATGAAGAATCATTGATAAAATTCAGTTACCCATTACCGCTTAGTCATTGAAAATGAATAACGAGCAACCTTTAGGATCTGTGATTCAAGGTTCCCTGAGTAAGGGATTAGAGGTGAAACTGCACCCGGATGTTTCAGTAGAAGAGATGAGGGTGGGCAAATTTTTGGTGGTGCGGGGGGTCCGGTCGCATTTTTTCTGTATGTTGACGGATGTATCGTTGGGAACAGCGAGCGATCGGATTTTGGCAAACCCTCCTCACCCGAATGATGATTTTCTACAAGCGGTTTTGGCGGGTAGCAGTACCTATGGCACGATAGAATTGTCGCCGATGTTGATGTTAACGTCTGAGCGTGAGAAACCACAGGTTGTGTTTGCTCCTAATGGTAGCAAAGGTCGCCAGAAAAAGGCTCAGTCTGATAATTTGGCGTCTTTACAGGTGCAAAGCAGCGAGGAGTTAGAGTTGTTGCCGGTGAAGACGATTCCGAGTCACTTTTCCCAGGTGTATGAGGCGAACGAACGGGACTTTAGAGCGGTGTTTGGATGGGAAGATGACCCCACTCGGCGCAATTTTGCGATCGGTAAACCGTTAGATATGGATGTGCCGATTTGTTTGGATTTAGACCGATTTGTAGAACGGAGTAATGGGGTCTTTGGGAAGTCGGGGACGGGGAAATCGTTTTTAACTCGCTTGTTATTATCGGGGATTATTCGCAAGCAAGCAGCGGTGAATTTAATTTTTGATATGCACTCTGAGTATGGTTGGGAAGCAGTCTCGGAGGGGAAGGGATTGAATACGGTTAAGGGGTTACGGCAATTATTTCCCGATCGGGTGAAAGTTTATACGCTGGACCCGGAATCAACGAAGCGACGGGGAATTCGGGATGCACAGGCGCTGTATTTGAGTTTTGACCAGCTCGATGTTGATGATATTTTTTTGGTGCAGCGGGAGTTAAATCTGTCGGAGGCAAGTCTTGATAATGCGAACATTTTATATAATGAGTTTGGCAATTGTTGGATTAGTGAATTGCTGGAAATGACGAATGAGGATATTACTTTATTTTGTGAGGAAAAACGGGGTCATAAGGGTTCAATTATGGCGTTGCAGCGGAAATTAGAACGCCTGAAAAACCTTAAATATATTAGTGCCAATACAGTGCCGAATTATGTGGGGCAAATTTTGCAGAATTTAGAGGCGGGAAATCACGTGGTAATTGAGTTTGGTTCCCACTCGGATATGTTATCTTATATGTTAGTGACGAATATGCTCACGCGCCGGATTCATGAAGCTTATGTGAAGAAAGCAGAGCATTTTTTGATGAGTAAGAATCCTTGTGACCGTCCGCGACAGTTAGTGATTACGATTGAAGAAGCACACCGATTTTTAGACCCAGCCATCGTTAAGTCTACTATTTTTGGGACGATTGCTCGGGAGATGCGGAAATATTTTGTAACGCTGTTAATTGTGGATCAACGGCCTTCGGGAATTGATTCAGAGGTGATGTCTCAGATCGGGACCCGGATTACAGCGTTGCTGAATGATGATAAGGATATTGAGGCTATTTTTACAGGGGTGTCGGGGGGACAAAGTCTACGCTCGGTCTTGGCCAAGTTGGATTCTAAACAGCAGGCGTTAGTCTTGGGACACGCAGTACCGATGCCGGTGGTGGTGCAAACGCGGCCTTATGATGCAACGTTTTATCGGGAAATTGGAGATAGAGATTGGGAAGAAATGCCGGATGAAGATTTATTTGAGGAAGCGGATTCTGCTTTGGCAGATTTGGGGTTTTAAGACTTTAAGGATAAATGGTGAAGCATTTGTTTCGGTTTTAATCTCTAGCAATCACGGTTTATAAACTCGCTCCCACTCTAGTCAGCAATTGCTTATTCATTAAACTTAGCAGAGTAACTCCGGTGACTGATGGCTAAGGGTAATCATCCGTTAACCCTCCATTAAACTTCTCATTCAAACTTTTACTCAATGACCCAATTTCCTCCTTGAGCGCGAAACCGAACACCCGCCAGCAGAACTAACTTGATTGATGTATCTCTAAGGGATATAGATGGGTTCGCCAATTAAGTGCAATTGCGGAGAAGCAGTGACTGACCTGGTAGTATTTACCGTCAGGACATCCGGCCAATTATCACCGTTCACAGTTCGGTTATCTCTGTGGGATCCATACTTTGCACTAAAAAAATTTCGAGCCATTATGGAATTAAGGGATAAATACTACCAGATGACGTTAACAGAAGCATGAAGATTCTAGCATTCAGGCTTCTGACTCGGAGGTTCTTGGCAGTACGGTTCTAAACCTCCCTTCTCAGCAGTCAATAGTTCTGTCAGCTTTAGAAAAGTTTCAGGATTTCACCCGAAGGGATGAAGCCCTTACTCTTTACGACCGCCAAAATTTGGAATAACATTGACAAAAGTAAACTCATATTCAATCTCAGTTGTAGCAGGTGTAACAAAGAGCAAACTGTTAACAGTTGAGCGCGATCCCTCTAAATTAGCCCCTAAAAGTAAAGCCCAAACAAAAAGCTTCTACCTATCGCCACCCATGCTTGTGAGGATGGGGAAACCTATCCTCGATCCTTTGTCTTTCTCCCGCTCCATGAGAGAGGCGAGTTCTCCCAAACTTTGTATCTGTTTAAGGAGTGTCATAAATACCCATGTCTACTAACCCCACCAAAATTAAACCAGGAAAATCGTCTTACATGGGCGCTCGTCCATACTCCTCGACAGATACGGTTCGTACCTATCTGCACGAGATTGGTCGCGTGCCTCTGCTGACTCGCGAGCAAGAAATTGTCTTCGGGAAACAAGTGCAGCAAATGATGAAGCTGCTGGAAGCGAAAGAAGATTTAGCAAAAGAACTGCAACGAGAACCCACTTCCACAGAATGGGTTGAGCGGGTCGGGTTGCCGGAAGCGGAACTCAATCGCACGATACAGTTAGGCAAGCGAGCCAAACAAAAGATGATTGAGGCAAATTTGCGGCTGGTGGTGGCGATCGCCAAAAAATACCAAAAGCGCAATATGGAATTCTTGGACTTGATCCAAGAAGGTTCCCTCGGTCTCGAGCGAGGTGTGGAAAAATTTGACCCCATGCGTGGCTATAAATTCTCCACCTATGCTTACTGGTGGATTCGCCAAGCCATTACCCGAGCGATCGCTCAACACGCTCGCACCATCCGTTTGCCCATCCACATTACCGAAAAGCTCAACAAAATCAAAAAAGTACAACGGGAACTCACCCAACAGCTTGGCAAAAGTCCTTCCCCAGCGGATATTGCCAATGCTCTGGATCTGCACCCCTCCCAAATTCGGGAATACCTGCTGATGGCTCGTCACCCTGTCTCCCTAGATTTACGGGTTGGTGATAATCAGGATACAGAACTGCAAGAACTCTTAGAAGATGAAGCCACCTCTCCCGATGACTTCATCACCGGAGAACTCTTGCGACAAGACCTGGATAATCTCATGTCCGAACTCACGCCCCAGCAGCGAGAAGTGTTGACCCTGCGCTTTGGTTTAGAAGATGGCAACGAAATGTCCCTGGCTAAAGTTGGGGAACGGCTCAACCTCAGCCGTGAGCGGGTTCGTCAACTTGAACACCAAGCGTTGGCCCACCTGCGTCGCCGTCAAGCGCAAGTGCGAGAATATCTCGCCAGCTAAGCTGTCAACCCCGGAATCGGGAATCGGGAGAAAGTCAGGCATCCTTGGACCCCAGACAACCGATCGCCCCTGTGCCCAGAGCATCCGCTTGGTTCAGAATGCTGAGCAAACAGGGGTTGATACCACTGGGTCAGTTCCATAATCTTCTTCCCATTCCCTTTCCCTTGTTCCCCGTTCCCAGCCTATCCCCCAGGCATGGTACGATATCGCTTCGGTCACTCTATTTGAGCTAAATGAGAACCGGTGTAACCTTGGGGTTCGTCGCAACAGTCCTCGCCTTGGTGCTATTTGCACCGACCCAGGTGTCAGTGCTGTGGGCTGGGCCGCCGTTAAAAGCGATTCCCCTCGATTTTCAACCCCACTCTCAGCGCGATCGGACAAACCGATTACCGGACGGTATTTACCTCTACGGTCAATCCTCCACACCCGAGCAACTTCAGAAAGAATATTTTGTCTTTGAAGTACACCGAGGCAAGGTAATCGGAGCTTTTTACCTGCCTCGGTCTGCTTTTTACTGTTTTTGGGGCATTCTCCAGACCACTCGCTTAGATGTAACCGTAGTCGATACTTTCGACCGTACCACTTCTCCTTACTCCGTAAATCTGCCAGACTACTACCGTATTTCCACAGTCAGTAACAACGATCGGCGAATTTTGGGTATCTGCAAAGATAATTATCAACAGCAGGTAGGGGAGCAATAACAAAAGCAGGAGATACTTTTCAACTCCGTTTTCCCAACACAGAAAGTCCCACACAGCCTGGCTTCTTGAACCTGCTACCGATTAATTTAGAGGCTGCTAACCCTCTTTTATCCCCATTCCCCATCTCTGGATCGGTCAGTTCCGCTCTAGAAATTAACCACATTTCCAGCTAATCATTAGAAAATATGTATTCAATAGAAAGATATGAGATTGAACACCCGCTCCCTAAAAGCAGGTGATTCACAGTTACTGCTCAGCTACGGCTGTCAGATTAACAATCGCCATTTAAGCATGAAACTGCGCCAGAAGACCCTCCTAATCATAGCCATCACCCTTGCCGGACTCACTAGCGTGCTCTATGCCAGTTCCTCAACGATTCTGCTAGGCAGCCTTAAGAAAGCAGAGGAACAGGAAGCCCGCCAAGTCGTTAATGGGCTACTCAACCTTTTTCACCAAACGGGGGAAGATTTCAAGGCTCGCTTTAGTGACTGGTCAGCTTGGGATGACACCTACACCTTTGTCGAAAACCGTAACCAAGAATTCATTAAGTCCAATCTCGTTCCAGCGCAATTCCTCAATTTAAGAGTAAATCTGGCGATATTTATTAACTCCTCTGGAAAAATTGTGTACGGTACGAGTTTTGATGGGAAAACCATGCAACTGCTCCCCGTACCAGAGGCATTAAAATCCCACCTAACCCTAAAAGATCCCCTCTTACAGCATTCCCAACGAGATAGTAGCTTAACTGGCATCATCCTCTTACCGTCCGGGCCAATGCTGATTACTTCTCAACCCATTCTCGACAGTGAGCGCCAAAAGCCGATCCGTGGCACGCTGATCTTTGGTCGCAATTTAGATGCTGACAATATCGATCGCTTAGCGAAGACGACCCGCTTACCCATTACGGCCCACCATCTCTATGAACAACAGTTACCTGCTGACTTTCAAGCAGTTCGTCCACTACTCTCTCGTGAAAAGCCGATTTTGGTTCGTCCCCTGAACGAAAAAGTCATCGGCGGTTATACTCTGCTTCGAGATATCTACGACCAACCTGCCGTCCTACTCCGCGTCGATATTCCCAGAGAAATTTACAGCCAAGGTCAAACGAGTCTCCGCTACCTGATCTTAGCTGTCGTCTTGGCGGGGATAGGATTTAGTGTTTGTACACTCTTGCTGTTAGAAGGCTTAGTGTTATCGCGCCTAAGCAGTTTAACTCAGGGAATTAATCGCATTCGAGCCAGTAAAAATCTGTCGCTGCGGCTGTCTGTAACGGGAGCGGATGAATTGTCCAGTCTCGGCAGCACTATCAATGGTATGCTGACTGAGATTGAGGAAGCTGAGAGCGAGCAATTAGAGGAGAGAACCCGTTACCGTGCTGTAGTTGAACAAGCTTCTGACTGTATTTTCTTATTTGATGCACAAACCAAGCAAATTCTAGAAGCGAATACTGCGTTTACCAATTTGCTCGGCTACAGTCCTGAAACAATTTTGCAACTCACGATCGACGATATTGTGGCCCATGAGCCAGTGGTTATTAACCGTAACATTGAGCGATTACTGAGGCAAAGACAGCGCCGAATCGGGGAAGTCAGCTATCGTCGCCAAGATGGTTCTTTGGTGGATGTGGAAGTCAGTGCTAATTTGATTTCTTACGGGGGTCGAGAGATTATTTGCACCGTAGTGCGAGATATTACGGAGCGCAAGCGAGCGGAGGAAGCCTTGCGAGCCTCGGAGGAACGTTATCGATTGCTATTTAGACATAATCCTCATCCCATGTGGGTGTATGACTTAGAAACTCTCAAGTTTCTGGCTGTCAATAGTTCGGCGCTCTACCACTATGGTTACAGTTATGATGAATTTTTAAATATGGTGGTTAATGACCTGTATCTCCCTGGGGAGCAGTCAGTGGTACGAGAGAGGGTCTCATCCGCAGATTCCCACATTGATTTCACAGGAACGTTGCAACACCGGAAAAAAAATGGGGCAATTATTGATGTAGAAATTACCTCTCATGTTTTAACGTTTGATGGCAGGAGAGCGGAACTGGTATTGGCTCAGGATATCACGGACCGCAAACGAGCAGAGGAAGAGTTATATCACGCTAAGGAAGCAGCGGAAGCTGCTAATTTAGCAAAGAGTCAATTCCTCGCCAATATGAGTCATGAATTGCGGACACCGCTGAATGCAATTATTGGCTATAGCGAGATCTTGCAAGAAGATGCACTGGATTTAGGTGAGCAAGCTTTTCTGCCAGATCTCCAGAAAATTCAGCAAGCTGCTAAGCATTTATTGGCATTAATTAATGAGATTTTAGATTTTTCTAAGATTGAAGCGGGTCGGATGGAATTGGATTTACAAACCTTCGATGCAGTAGCAACGATTCAGGAAGTGGTGGCAACCGTGGAACCGCTTTTTATTCCCAATGCCAATCATTTTAAGGTCGAGTATTCTGAGGAAATTGGCTGGATGCACTCTGACTCTTTGAAGCTCCAACAAATTTTGTATAATCTACTCAGTAATTCTGCTAAGTTCACTCATCACGGGATGGTTGTTCTGAGTGTAGAAAGAACAACGATGGGAGCAGGGAATAGCCGGATAAAATCCGGTCTCAATCCTGCTTTCGACCTTGCCGCTGATACAGAAGCGATCGTTTTTAGTTGTAGGGATACTGGCATTGGTATGACAGCGGAACAAATGCAGAAATTATTTCAACCCTTTACCCAGGCCGATGCTTCTGCGACTCGCAAGTACGGGGGAACTGGTTTGGGGTTAGCAATTACGCACAAATTCTGCCAGATGATGGGGGGAAATATTTCTGTTGTCAGTGAGCTGGGAAAGGGGTCAACTTTCACGGTGGTACTCCCAGTCAATGTAACAGAAATTAAGCAATAAATTAGTTATAAATGGGTTGCTAATACTCAATTCCCGGTTGTGCTTTAATGCCTTGCTCTCGGAAGGGATGTTTAATCAGAGTCATTTCTGTTACTAAATCTGCTCGCTCGATCAAGGCCGCCGGTGCGTCTCGGCCTGTTAAAATAATGTGGGAAGTTGTTGGTTTTTCTGCTAACCCTGCCAGCACTTGTTCAACTTGTAAATAACCGGCTTTTAAAGCCACATTAATCTCATCGAGTAGCACTAATTGATACTCTGGGTTTCGGATAAAGGTTAACGCTTGTTCCCAAGCTGCTTGAGCTTTTTGAATGTCGCGGTCGCGGTCTTGAGTTTCCCAGGTAAACCCTTCTCCCATTGCATAGAATTCTAGTTGATCGGCAAACTTGCTGAGCACTGCTTTCTCTGCGGGTTCCCACGCGCCTTTAATGAATTGCACAACTGCAACACGGAAACCATGACCCAGCGATCGCAACACCATCCCTAAAGCAGCGGTTGTTTTCCCTTTGCCATTGCCAGTGTTAACAATAATTAACCCTTTTTCCTGAGACGCTTCAGCGACTCGCCGTTCCTGTACTTCCTTGCGACGCTGCATTTTCTGTTTGTATTGTTCTGGTGTCAACGTCGAGGTGACGCTGGGGTCGCTCGCTTGGTTAATTTCTGGCTCGCTATCGGTTGGCATGATTCCTATTAGTTTATGTAAAATT
>JBLNEP010000047.1:0-163535 GCA_050262755.1 Actinomycetota bacterium
TTTCCGTTTCTGAGCTTAAGTCTTTTGTCAATCTCACACCCTTCTCCTTTTTTCTGTACTCTCCTCTCTTTTATACATCACTTTTGAAAAGAGTGCAATTTATTCTGCATGATTACTTAGTTCCCTGCGATCCGCCTGAGAGTCCGCCTCCACTCCCTCAACTCGACTTGAAACCGGGAACGTTTAGGGTCGGAGAGACGGGAGAAGTTAGCGTCAATTTCTTATTTGACGGTGGTGCTTTTCAGGGCGAATTAGCCTTTTTTAGCTTAGAAGGTATGGAGAAGTTCAAGCCAGGTTCTGAGGAGTTTATGCGGGAAGCGGTGAGGCGATCGCTCAGCAACTCCCCCCTCGGCCATGTAGTTATTTCTGACAAGGATGAAGGAGCTAAATTTAGCGGGGAATTAGGGGAACCTGATTACAATTCCGGCTGTTATCAAGGCGTCAAAACCTTTGAGATGCAGCCTGGGACTGAATTTGCTGCCATGCTCGTTCCCAATGGCCGGGTGCGAGAGCTATTGCGGCAGGGTACTGTATGCGACAGCTTGCGCCCCCTATTTTCCCTGGAAGGAGCGACTTCAGGAACGCCGCAGATGGCAGATGTGACTGGAGCCGGGCAAATTTTTGCTTGGGAAGATTTGCGGTTGAGCGATTGGAGCGATCGCGACTACAATGACGTTATCTTTCGGGTGAGCGGGGCGAGCGGGAATGCTCCTTTTCTCAGCAAAGTCATTAATGGCGATCGCGATTGGATACTCACCGATCTTGGTCAAAAAATTATTTCCGAGTCCACAATTATTGCGCCTCCCTGCGAGCCTCCACGAGTACCAAAACAAGGCTTCGCGCCGATTAACTTCCAATTCAGCAACCAGAAATTTTATACCCTCGGCAATACATTTCAACTTACCGGCAAAGTCTTTGATAAAGATGGGTGGGAGAACTTCGATCGAATTGATTTTTGGCTGAAAACAGATAACGACCAATGGCTGAATATCAGCGATGCTGTTGAATTTAGCCAGAACAGTAAAGGCTGGGCAACTTTCTCTTATGACTTGCCCGATTTAACCCCAGGTCACTATGAAATCCGTGGGATTGCTTACGATAAGAATGGCAATACAAGTAACGCTTACAGCCAAGAATTTACCTTCTTGTCTACACCAGACGTCAAGCCTTATACAAATTCTGTCTTGTTTTCTTTAGAACAGGCAACGAACTTAGATAACTATAAACCCGAAGATTTAGAGAGTGCTAGGCATTGGGTAATTAGCATTAATCAAGGCGAAGATCCCAACCTAATAGCGACCTTATTAGGAGCTACAAACTTGGGAGCAACGGGACTCCTACCCAATACCTATATCTGGGAGTTCCCTGAAGGGATTGACGCCTATCAAGTAGAGCGGTTGCTCAAATCATATCGGCGTAATATCGAATATGGCTACCCCCTGATCGACTATATTCCCATTAGCTACTGGATACCCAGAGAACCCAATGACCCACTTTTTTACCAACAATGGCATCTGAACAATACAGGTTTAGTGGAAGGCGCAACCCTTGGCGCTGATGTCAATATCCTGCCAGCTTGGAATATTAATATTTCGGAAGATCGAAAATTTCCGGTAAAAATTCGGGGTAATAAAGTTGTCATTGGCATTGTTGATGACGGCGTTGAATTCAACCATCCCGACTTAAACGATCTCTATCGCACCGATTTGAGCGACTTCCACCTAACAACCTATTTTCCTACTGCACCAAAACCAGACATTTTCACGATTCTGGAAAAAGGCTGGCGCGAATCTAGCGGTAAATTCCTTGAAGATTGGGAGCAAAAAATCCCTAATTTCAAAAATAAAGAAGAAGCTTACTCCCAGTTACAAGAAGATGCTAGTCAGTGGCTGCAACAGTGGTTTGAGGCTAATAAAAAGTGGTTGCCTGACTATTTCCAGCCTGATGCTTGTCAGACCCTGTGGGAATCTGTCAGCGATCGCATCCTCAAACCTTGGTTCGATCAAAACTGGGAATCGCTGCAAAGCGGGGAAGGAGAAGCGTTAAATCAATTAAATGACCAGTGGTGGTGGTCATTCTGGAATTGGGTTTGGATGGCAGATCCGAGCAAGATAAACTTCCAGGAATTACCCTCGGCTAAAGAGATCCAAAATACTAAGACCGCTTTGAGCGATCAGTGGTGGTGGTCATTCTGGAATTGGGTTTGGATGAATCCTCCGGCTGACATTACTCCTGATGTAATTCAGGAGAAATTAGCAAAACCGCTCGACGAGCAGTGGTGGATGTCATTCTGGAATTGGGTTTGGATGGATGATAAAAATTTGCCATCGGCTGATATTCAGCAACAGATAAAAACTACTTTAACAGAACAGTGGTGGCTATCATTTTGGAATTGGGTTTGGATGTCCCCTCCAAGCGACTCCTCCTCTGAACATGACCGACAGGAAAGAATTAGAACAGTCTTAGCTTCTTTAGATGAGCAGTGGTGGTCGTCCTTCTGGAATTGGGTTTGGATGGATGACCCCAGTGCGTCTACTTCTCCTTTAAAAGATCAGTGGTGGTGGTCGTTCTGGAATTGGCTTTGGATGGATGACTCCAGTCTGGTCTCGCCAAATGCAGCTAACCCATTAAATGACCTCAAGAGCAATGCGGCTGCTATCTTAAACGAGCAGTGGTGGATGTCATTCTGGAATTGGGTTTGGATGGATGATTTGCAGGAAGTATTGGCATCAGGAAACCTGGAGAAAATCAAAGAAAAGCTCACAGAAACTTTAAATAACCAGTGGTGGTCGTCGTTTTGGAATTGGATGTGGATGGATGACGATCGATTGCTGGCGCAAAGGATTCCCAATGTTAAGGAAATCAAGGAAAATATTGCAGAATCGCTGGCAAATCTTTCTTTTAATCAGCAGTTGTCTCAGTCTTTTTGGAACTATATCTGGACGTTGGAATCCGATCCAAATCAGCCACTATTAGTCCCTTTCAGGCACGGGACAGCGGTAGCAGGCGTAGCAGCAGCAACCAGCAACAATCAGACAGGAATTGCTGGCGCTGCACCGAAATCGGAGCTTGCTTCCGTGCAGCTTTTAAATCAAATGGTTTCTGACTGGTTAATCGGAAAAGCTCTCACTTATAAAAACAGTAACCCGCAAAGCATTGGTAATGATATCGATATTTACAATAGCAGTTGGAAACCGGGATTGCCGTTGATTGCTGCACCGCTAGCGATGGCGGCATTGGGGTTGGGAGCGACGGAAGGTCGGCCAGACGGTCAGGGTCAGAATTTGGGCAATATTTATGTGTTTGCAGCGGGGAACGAACGACTACGAGTTAATGAGGAAGGGAAACCTCTCTTAGAGAATGTTTATGCTCTCACGGTCGATCGCGATGGCAACCCGCTGCTAGCTGAGGACGGCCGCCCCTATTTGAATAGCAACGTTAATTACAACGCATTTGCGAATTCTCGGTACGCGATCGCTGTCGGGGCAATTGCTCACGACGGTATCCAATCTTGGTATAGCGAACCCGGTGCCTCGCTGTTAATTTCTGCTTACTCCAGCGGCAAGGGATTGGGAATTACAACCGCAGATATTGCTGGCATTGGCGGTTATGATGAAGGAGATTATACTAATAAATTTGGTGGCACTTCTTCAGCAGCGCCTTTGGTTTCTGGCATCATTGCGCTGATGCTACAAGCAAATCCCAAATTGACTCAGCGTGACATCCAGCACATTTTAGTAGAGTCAGCAGACCGCAGTAAAATTAATGACCCTGATGCAGGATGGAGTGGCAAGGAAACAGATGCCATCCGTCACAGCCACAAGTATGGATTTGGCGTCATTGATGCAGAAGCAGCAGTTAAGGCAGCAATTAGTTGGAATGGGGTAGAACCAGAAGTTTCAATTCAGTCAGCAGTGCAGCACGTTGGCGAGGCAATTCCCGATCGAGATAGCACCGGAGTTTCTTCTACGATTCGCATGAATAAAGATATCAATGTGGAATGGGTAGAGGTGATGTTTGATGCGGATCATCCGGCGCGAGGGGATTTAGAAATCGTGTTAGTTTCCCCAGATGGCACCGAATCTATTTTAGCAGAACCGCATGGCGATACGAGCGATAATTATGACAAATGGGTGTTTTCTTCAGTTCGGCATTGGGGCGAGTCGTCTCAAGGAGATTGGACGTTAAAGGTGCGCGATCGCATTTCTGGCGAGACCGGGACTTGGAATAATTGGAAATTGAATATTTATGGCACAGAAAAGGTTGTTAATCAGCCAACTATCCTGCCAACTATTACCATTGAAGCAACGGATGCTACCGCAGACGAAGGCGGCAACCCAGGCGAATTTACCATTACTCGCACTGGCAGCACCGCTCAACCCTTAACCGTGACCTATGCTGTAGGTGGGACTGCTACTTTGGGCAGCGATTATATCGATATCGACATCACTCGTAGTGTCAACATCACTGGTAGTGTCACTATCCCTGCTGGCGCTAGTTCTGTCAAAATTCCGATCTCTCCCATCAATGACAGTATCGATGAAGGGGATGAGACGGTCGAAGTAATTTTAGCGGCGGACTCCAACTATAAAGTCGGCAGTCAAAGTAGCGCTCAAGTAACGATAGAAGATGATGACGAATCCATCGTTACGATCGCCGCTACTGACCCCAATGCGACAGAAGATGGCAATGCTGGTCAATTTATTGTGACTCGCACTGGCGGAGATATCACGAAGCCACTGACAGTCAAATACTCAGTTGCGGGCACTGCTACCAATGGCACGGACTATCTACAATTGATTGGCACTGTCACAATTCCAGCAGGGATGGTAAATGCTATGATTCCCGTGATTCCTATCAAAGATTATCAATTAGAACCGGATGAGACAGTAACAGTTAGCTTAACTGATACGGCTAAATACGATTTGGGCAATGATGTCAGCGCAGCAGTGACAATCGCTAACAGTACAGAGACCTCTTGGTACGGTCCGTTTGTTTACGTCAATCCTGCCAACGGTCATCTCTATATGTTCAGTCAGCCTGATACTTGGCTAGGCGCACAGGAACAGGCAAAAGCTTTAGGCGGGAATTTAGTGACGATTAATGATGAATCAGAAAATGACTGGCTCCTTGATATATTCGTCGGTCTTCAACTCAGGGGTCCAGAAGTAGTGTGGATGGGTCTGACCGATAGTGAAATTTATGGGGCAACAGAGGGTAATTTTAAATGGGTCAGCGGTGAACCAGTGACCTACACTGACTGGTTGTCTGGAGAGCCGAATAACCTTGCTAACCGTGAAAATTTTGGTACATTTTTTAAGAGTAAATGGAATGATGCCCTTGTTTCTTATGAAATTCCAGGCATTATCGAAATTGACCCAGCGAAGTTAAACAAGCCAATTGTCAATATCATGGTGACTGACGGTGAGGCTGGGGAAAATGGCAATGCTGGGCAAATTATTATTAATAGGATTGGCAACCTGAATGAAGCTTTGACGGTGAAATATAACGTGGCTGGCAGCGCAACTAATGGTTTAGACTATCAAGAATTGAACGGCACAATTACGATTCCGGCAGGTGCTAGTTTGGTAACAATTCCGATTATTCCTCTAGCTGATAATTTGCTAGAAGGGGATGAGAAGATTGCGATCAATCTCGCGGCTGATAGTGCTTACAAGATAGGTACTAAGCCGACTGGCGAGATTACCATCATCGACGATCCAAATCCTAGTTCAACACCTGCTTCTGTCTACATCAACCCAACGACAGGACACAAATATCTCTTGACTACACCCGATACTTGGCTGGGTGCTCAAGAACAAGCTAAGGCATTGGGTGGCAATTTAGTTGCGATCGATGATGCCAGTGAGAATAGTTGGCTAGTTGATACCTTTGGCGGAACAGCTAAATGGATAGGTTTAACAGATAGCCCTATTTACGGTGCAACGGAGGGAAATTATAAGTGGGTAAATGGGCAATCGGCTACTTATATCAATTGGAACCCGCCGGAGCCAAATAATGCACTTGTTACACCAGAAGGCGAAGATTTTGGCGAGATGTACGCTCTATGGAACGATATGCCAAGTAACCAAGATTGGATACGGCAGGGCATTGTGGAAATTCCTTGATCCCCCCTAGCCTGCCTTAAAAAGGGGGGAACCGGAAACGTTCAAAGTCCCCCTTCTTAAAGGGGATTTAGGGAGATCGAGACTATTTCGAGGCTATTAAAATAAACCTAGGATTCATCGCATAAAAGTTTATGGAATCTACTCCTTTCTTAACAATCGATAATGACTCAATTACGCTGAGCGATGCCATCAAATATCTAAAAAAAACAGGTGGCTTACCGCGCATGATTGCTGACATTTTACGCCAATACCTGCTAGAAAAGGAACTGAATACTAGAACCGACATTGCTGTCGATTCCCTACAAGTGGAACAAGCAGTCCTCGATTTTCGCCTGCAAAACCAACTCACGGATGCAAACCGCTACCGCACTTGGCTGACAGCCAATGGCATCAGCCATGAAGAATTTAAAAATCAAGTTGCCTTTGGCATCGCAGTGGAAAAATTTAAAAATGAACTCACGCAATCTCAACTCGAAGAAACCTTTAAAAATCGCAAACCTTTGCTAGATAGAGTGGTTCTTTCCCGCATCGTCCTCAACGAGAAAGACTTAGCAGAAGACATTGCTAAACAGATTCAAGCTAATCCCAGCCAATTTGAACCCTTAGCGAGAAAGTATTCCCTTACCGAAGATAAGGCAGTCAACGGCATTATGGGACCGATAAGGCTGGGGACGCTGCCGCCAATTCTGAAGGCGGAACTGGAAAAAAATCGCCCTAAAAACTTGATTGGCCCATTAGAGATAGATGGTAAGTATTGTCTTTTCCGCTACGAAGAATTTTTGCCAGCGACTTTAGAATCAGTGAAGCGGGAATTGCAAAACCAGCTTTTTGAACAGTGGATGCAAGAAAAATTGGCGAAGATGGCCATCAAACTAGAAGTAAAGTAAAGTTGTCCAAGTCTCAAATTTTACCAAAGCTATATCACTGTTGCATAACTAGGCGGTATCCCTCCCAAAAAGTGAGCAAGCAGGGTTCCGAGAACCTCGCATAATTTCCCGATACCGCTCCCAAGGAGTCCCCAGAGGCGATTCCGAGGGACGCGCATATTTTCTCAATGCTGCTCCCAAGGAAGTTGCAAGCTCATTGCCGAGGAGGATTGAGGTCGCGTATCAGTTGCGGCGTCAGTCGATCCCCCTAAATCCCCCTTAAAAAGGGGGACTTGAAAACACTCTTGTCCCCCCTTCGACTTTACTCAGGACAGGCTTTTTAAGGGGGGCTAGGGGGGATAATGCTCCGCATCGCTACCGCGAACGAAGAACTAAGCGTCAAACAGTTAACTGATATACCTTTGACGTTAAGTTGACACCTATAGCCGCCTTCCAGCCTCTCTCTCCGGCAATTTTGCCCCTCGCTCGATCAAAAAACGTTTTAGGAGCCAGCTATCATGATCAACTTCTACATACCCGATCGGTTACCCCCCCGCGAAGCGATCGCAGATAAATTTACAAAGCCTCTGGTATTGACAGGGGACGATCGCCGCCTCCAAGCTCAGTGGACGCCTGACAGAGAATTGCTACGCCACCTGACCATTTGCCAAAAAGACGATCCGCAATTTCGCAACTTTTACCAACAAGAACAAGAGGAGTTTTTAGTCTTTTATTTTTGGAAAAACTTACCGCTCCAGTCCCAGCCAGAAGCGAGCAAATTAGCTGAAAATCCCCTGTTACCCTGCAAGCACCTGCTCGCTTATTTTGATGCAGCCTGCTATCAAGCAGCAAAAGCAAGATATTTCGCTTGGAGAAATTTGCAAGACCCCAGAGAAACTTTTGAAAAATACTGGGAAATTGGCAAGTATATACTCAAAGAGAAAATCCCAGAAATTTTAAATAAGTACCAAGTTGAAAGTGAGATACCTCTGAACAGTTATGTCCAAAAAGTTCTTGCTTATAAAATTCGCGATGAATTTTACCGGCAAACAGGGCAAGGCAAGCGCAGTATTTGGGGAAGCTTGAAGGAAACTAGCAAAAAGAACTTGAGACTTGCCTTAGAAAAATTTGGCATCGAGCAGAAAGAGATACTCTGTTGCTTATTTGCACGGGATCGCTTCTTTGAAGTCTGTCAACCAATTGGAGAAGGGACAAAGCGTAAATTTCAACAGCCTACCTCAAAAGACTTTGCTGAAACAGCCGAGCTTTATAACTTAAAACGAGTCCAGTCACCTCACCCAGAAGTTGCTTCTCAACCTGTCAGTGCCAGCCAAGTGCAAAAGTGGTTGAACAATGCAATTTTAGCCCTGCAACATTTCTCACAGCCAGTATTTGTTTCTCTGGACGCACCCAGCTATGAGGACAGTTGCCAACCTCCCCTTAGCTTGGAAGCACAAGCAATTGATAGTGCCCTTACTTACGATCCTGAATGGCAACAGCAACTTGAAGAAGAACGAAATCACCTTAAATCTCTGCTCAATCAAGTTCTTTGCCAAATGAAGGGTGAAGATTTTTTAAATTATCAAATCTTGATAATTTGCTATGGTTTAGATTTGGGACAGTCAAGTACAGAAGAGCTGTTAAAGCTCAATAACATTGCAATTACCCAAAGTAATATCTCGCGTAGATTGAAGAACGTTCATCTCAAAATACCAATAAAAATACTAGAAAATTTCAATCGTGATTTTAATATTAGCCTGCCTGAAGGTGCAGATGAACAGCAGCTAGATCGGCAAATTCAGGCTTGGGCGACTGAAAAGCAAAAGCAAATCAAAGCCGGCTTGATTGATTACCTGCAAGAGTGGATTTTCCAAGAGAATCACCCAACTATCCATCAAAAGCTGGCTGAAAGTAGCCAAATTGAGGATCGCAAAGCAATATGGCGAGACTGCCTCAATCAGTGGGCGCGTCAAACTCTCAAAATTTCTCTGGAACCTGGCGCACTATCGCCAAAACTTGAAAAATCCCTTAACGAACTGATCGAAAACTTGATTCCTCAATAAGGAGAAACAACTATGAACGGCAACAGAATGCTAGGACAGGAACTATTAACTGCTAACATCCACTCACAATTTTATTTAGATTTTTCTAGCGAAGAGTTAGAGCAAGCGTGGCCCTTAGAGGAAACGTATTCCAACCGCGCTGCTCGCTGGAACGCCTATATCAATCACCTGTGCTTGCACCGTTTTCTGGCATGGGTGCAAGAATTGCTGCAAGGGACACGACAAACTTTCCTCTCTGTTTATCCCCAAGAAAATCGGCAACAAAGTCTCTGGGATGTTGTCAATGGCAGCGCCATTACCCTTGGCGATTCTCGGCTGATATTAATTCCCACCGAAATGACAGAATCAGATGAATTTAGCGTGCCTCGCGAGTGGGTAGATAACCCTGATTGGGCAGGAGATTATTATGTCGCGTTCGAGGTCAATCTGGATGAAGAAGGGGAAGAAGGAGGGATGCGATTTTTAGGATATACAACTCACAGCCAAATTAAACGAGAGAATCAATACAACCCAGTTGACTGTAGTTATTCAGTGAACTGTGAAGACGCGATTACTGATTTTGCTACTTTATGGCTAACGCTCCAAGTTCGCCCTTGCCGGAAAGCTAACTTGGAGCCACTGCCACCTTTGTCGCTAGAAAGAGTTAGGGAATTATTAGAGGAATTAAGCCAGCCATCCGCTTATTCGCCTCGACTGCGAGTCGGTCTAGATATTAGTTTTGAGCAATGGGCTGCGCTGCTGACCAATCAGGAATGGCGACAGGAACTCTATCAGCGGCGCTTGCCTCAACTAGTTCCTACTTTGACTCAGTGGTTGCAGGTAAAAACTAATGAGATTGTTGAGGGAATTAAAGGAGCTGGCTGGCAGCTTTATCAGGATTTTTTTGGTACTATTTCACAGGTTGATTATGCTTTCAATTTTCGGCGTGGAACCGATGAGGGAGGAACTCGATTTGTCAAACAAATTGACTGGGAAACGGAAGCGGGAAATTGCGCGATCGCCCTCGCGATCAATCTCGTACACAATTCTGAGGAGGAAATTTTAATTCACCCGCAAGTTGAGTCGCTGGATCGCCAGCAATATTTGCCTGAAAATTTAGAACTGCTTGTCCTTGACGAATGGGGAGAAGTGTTTGATAGCGCTGAGGCTGGAGTAGATAGCAAGAAGATCCAGCTAGAGACTCCCTTCAGCGGCGAGCCTGGGTTAAAATTCAGCATCCAAATTATCTGCGGTGAAATTGGCGTGTTTGAAGAACATTTTGTAATTTGACTGATTCTTTTGTAGGGACATGGCAATGCCGTGTCCTGATACTCGATCCCCCTAAATCCCCCTTAAAAAGGGGGACTTGAGAAGACTCTTGTCCCCCCCTTTTTAAGGGGGGCTAGGGGGGATCTAGAGCCTAAATCCATACGGTGGTATAGTGATTAAAAAATAACTGGTAGCTATGGGAAAATTAGTTAAACTAGCGTTTAGAGGTGAACTCGACTTGGGCTATGAAGTCGAATTAGTAGAAATTCGAGAAGACAGCCAAGGCGGAACCATCTTAGCAGGGGGAAAGATAGCCAAGTTACCGCCCGCAACGAAAGTTTACCAAGACTATTTAGCTTGGCAACAGATATATGAATTATTAACCCCTCTGGTAAGAGGCTTGAGAAAAGTAAAATCCCAACCAGTACCAACAGATATTTCTGTGAGCGCTTGCCAGAGAGCAGCCGCACGGCTGAGAAAAAGTTTTAATAGCTGGTTAGACGATCGCGATTTTTTACTAAGTATTCACATGGCTTTGCGAACGGAGGCCAAGCGCCATGAGAATGTCCGCATGATTATTCAAACAGAAGATTACAAATTATGGCAATTGCCTTGGTCTACCTGGAATTTTTTTGAGGATTACTCCAAGGCAGAAATTACCTTTAGCCCTCCAGAGATGAAGGAAAGTGAAAAGCCACTACTGACTCCCAAAAGGAAACAGGTGAGAATATTAGCAGTTTGTGGTAATGATGATAGCATCGACTATCACCCTGACCAGGAGATTTTAAAGCGGTTGCACTCTGTGGGCGCAGAACCAGAATTTCTGCAAAAACCAACGCCTACTCAAGTGCGCGACAACCTCAGAGAAAAGCAATGGGATATTTTATTTTTTGCAGGACACAGCAAGAGCGAAAAAAATTTACAAACAGGTCAATTTTATCTGAATATTGATGATATTTTAACGCCAGAAAGTTTAGAGCATACTCTTAAAATTGCTATTAAGAATGGGTTAAAAATAGCCCTGCTCAATTCATGTGATGGGTTGGGTCTAGCGCGAAAAATGGTAGAAGAATTTGGCGTCCCTATCGTCATCGCTATGCGGGCACCAGTTCCCAACCAATTTGCCCAGGAATTTTTAGAATTTTTCATGCTGGAGTATGCTAAAAATCAGCAGCCATTATGCTTAGCAGTCCGCAAAGCGCGGGAGAGGTTAGCTGAGGAATGGCGAGACAAGCTTCCCTGCGTTGATTGGTTGCCCGTAATCTGCCAAAATCCTGCCATTAAACCGCCATTATGGTCAGATTTGTACCGACCAATTTCTGCGGTTCAGGTAGGAGCTGCTAGTTTACTTTCTACCTCTTTGATTGTAGCGATGAGGTTTTTAGGGTGGTTGCAGCCAATGGAGTTAACAGCTTTTGACCATTTGATGAGGATGCGGCCGCAGGAGAGGCCAGACGAGCGGATTTTAATCGTTGAAATTACAGACAAAGATTATGAAAAATACAATCATCCACTCAACGATCGGACAACGGTGCGACTTTTAGATAAATTAATGGAATACCAGCCAGCAGCCATTGGGCTGGATCTGTATCGAAGGCAAAAATATGAACCTGGTCATAAAGAATTTTCCGAACACCTTCGGAAGAACGATCGACTCTTCACTATTTGTCGCGCTGGCAATCCCGAAGCGACAAAGGATCAAGATAACCAAGTTGGAATTGGTCCTCCTCCTGACAGTCCGCCTGACAATGTGGGATTTAGCGATTTCCCGTTAGACCCCGATGGTATTCTCCGCCGCCATCTGCTTCATATATCTAAGCAAAAGCCCTGCCCTACTAATGTTCAAAATATTGCCTTTAGTGTCAAATTAGCAGTCCAGTATTTCAAAACAATTAAGGGGATTGAAGCTGATTTTGATGGAGATAACTTAAAATTAAGCAATACCGTATTTACAAGGTTGAGAAAACATCAGGGTTTTTACCATAAAATTGACGACAGAGGGCGTTACATTCTCCTCAATTACCGCTCGCCACAAACTCCTTCCGAGAAAGTCAGCCTTACAAAAATTCTTGAAGAAGGCATCGCTCCTGACTTAGTGAAGGATCGTATTATCCTTATTGGCGGTACATTTGATAACGCCGGAGATAAAAAACTCACTCCTTACGGTACTGCCCCTAACCAGGGAATTCCCGGAGTATTAATCCACGCACACATGGTTAGTCAAATGATTAGTGCAGCTTTGGGAGAACGACCATTGCTTTGGTTTTGGCCGATCTGGGGAGATATTTCCTGGATTGGCTTTTGGTCTTTAGCCGGAGGTTTTATCGTGTGGGGCTGGCAAAAGTCACTCCATCAAAGTATGGCTTTAGCCACCGCATTGAGCGCCTTAACCGGAATTTGTTTCGTTGTTTTAGTAACCAAAGCAGGTTGTTTGCCACTCGTACCATCAGCACTAGCGATCGTAGTCACAAGCAGGATTTTACTTGTTTATACAACTTCCAAAACTGACAGCTTTTCACAATTTAAAACTCGATTTACCAGCCAGGGAGCTAAATCATGAACAAATTAAAACCTATCCGAAAGCCAATCGCAATTTACAGTACCGCTGCCTTAGCGCTCGCCAGCCTATTCTGTGCTGCATCGGTACAGTCGCGTCCAACCCGCTATGAAATTAGTTTAGAGTGGCCAGGAGAAGAGCCAGGTACACCGGGCGATCGCACGGGAGGGGGAACTCCGACGCGCTATGAAATTAGTTTAGAGTGGCCAGGAGAAGAGCCAGGTACACCGGGCGATCGCACGGGAGGGGGAACTCGTCGCGACGGGACTTGCCAGTTACCGTTACCGCCTGCTGCCTTAGTTTATGCTCGAAAACCAGGTCAATTCATTGAAGTATGGGGAACAACCTCTCAAGAATCTGCAAAGCTATGGATTTATCTTCCCGTCCCCTTTAGCGCGATAAAAGCTGGCACAGTTTCCCTTTCCCCGCTCGATCCGATCGATGGAGAGGAGAAGAGACCTATCCGTGGGAAAGATATCACCCAGAACGCGATCGCTGTCCCTAATCAACCAGGCATTGTGAGCGTGCAACTTCCAGACTTACAGCCCAACCAAATGTACAAGTGGCGCTTGAAGCTTACCATTGACTGCGGTTCATCAGAATCATCACCCATACACTTGCACGGTGGCATCAAACGAGTTGAACTTCCTCCTGAAATTAAGGAAAAACTGGAGTCAGCCCAGACTGATTTCGAGCGCTTCAAAATTTATGAAAAAGCTGGAATTTGGTATGATGCTATGACCACGCTCGCTACACTCCGCAGGAATAACCCAGACGATCCCCAAATTAAAGAAGCCTGGGTTAATCTGCTTAAAGAAATGAACTGGAACCTAGAATGGGAACGTTTTAGTGACATAACCGAGCGCAACCAGCAAAAGCAGGTCTTTGAGAAACTGGAAGAAACTATTGCAGGTGCAGAAATACTTTCTCCGTGATGCTTTCCGTTCAAATTGCCAACTTTTCTCTGTAGGGATATCTAAAAATTATCCCTACTTTTGCCAATTTCCCACTAAAATAAAAGGAGCCCAATAGCGGGGCTTTTTAAATTCGGGATTAGGCTGCTCCTTTAAAAGATATAATTGAGCGTTGCGAAGTGCTTTTGCTTTAGTTTCGCCCTCTTGTAACTTTTGATAAAACTTCCCCATAAAGTCAGCAGTAGATTGATCGTAAACCGACCAAAGAGAGCCGACTGTGCTGCGTGCTCCTGCTCGGACTGCCACTCCTGCAAGCCCTAAAGTCGCTCTGGCATCCCCTTCGGCAGTTTGGCAAGCACTGAGTACGAGTAATTCGATGGGAACGCGAGTTATTCGTTGTCTAGCCCTCAGCAAGTCAGTGAGTTCACTCACTTTGATTTGATCTTTCCAAACGAGAATAAACGTTTTGGCTGGCTGCGAACTAAACGTGCCATGAGTTGCTAAATGAACGACAGGAAAAGGTTTAGCATTCATTTCCTGACGCAAGTTTATTTTAGTAAAGTTTTGATTGACTAATTGTGTAGTAGAAACTATATTTTTGATTGACTGCAATTCTTCTGCGACATGGGGCAGAGGTGACGAAGTTTCCCCAGGTGGAACTTCACTTAGTCCAGCAGTTAAGGCTTCTATATTTCCCGTTAGGCTTTGAGATTTTTTTAACTGTAATCTGGGAAGGATGGCAAGATTATAATTTTCAACCAGATACTTCTTGCTGCTCTCATTATAGAGAACAGACATAGGAATATTTCGCAAAGGTGTATCTATACCAAATACCAAAGTTTCTAACCCACTGAGCTTGTCTTGAAGCGGTTTGATAAACCATTGGTATAGATTTTTTGCATTGTCTTTAACGTAAAACTGCTCCATTGGATCAGGTAAAATTTTTCTGAGCTGCTGTACCGCGTCTTTAATTTCTATATCGGGGATTTTAGTTGAGTAATGCTGCAAAGGTTGCCCAGGTAAGGAAAGAATTACTTCGATCCGGTTTTTCAAAAGAATGGGATAAATCAGGGCTGCTTTGGGGTCAAATTGATGAATTTTTTTTAACTCTTTCTCTACTTCTCTTTGAGCCTCTTCCACGCGCCGACCGCCAGATAAAGCTGATTCATCCCTACTTTCTTCCCCCAAGTCACACCCTAGGAAGTTCTCTAGTTCTGCCACTTGCATTAATTCAATTACGCTGAGAGCTTTAGTAATGTTTTGATCGGGAGTTTCCTCTCTTCCTTGCCCTGCTAGCAGCAAATCTACTAACTCCCGATAAATAGGCTCTAAATTTTCCTGAAAGTAAGATTGAATGTCTGTGTTAACTCCTGCGAAAGCGGCATCAATTCCTACTAAATTATTCTGCCGAAAGTTCTGGATTGTATTCACTGCCACTGTATAGTCTCTAATCGCTTCCTCCCGCTTTCCTTGGGCGAGGTGAATTTTGCCTAACTGTCGCTGGAACTGATAGGCAATATCCCAAGCTTGCAGCGATTGAGCAATGGCTAACGCTTCTGATGTTAACGTTTCAGCATCCTGCATTTTCTCAGCTTGGGCATAGGATTCTGCTAGTTTTCCCAGAGCGTAAGATTCGGTTCGCTTGTCTTGCCAAGTGCGAGATTGAGCAATGGCTGCTGTTAATAACTGCTCAATTTCTTTACGAGTTCCTGCATCGTTTGGTTGCAGGCGAGCTAAACTTTGTGCTAAATTAATCTGAGCTTGAACTGTCAGGCGATCGCCTGATAATTTCTCGATTATCCCTTGAACTCGTGCCGATAAGTTCTGAGCATTTGACCTTAAATCCTGCAAAAAACGCGGTGAGTTCAAACGTAGACTTGTAGCTTGTTTCTCCCACCAGGAGGCTATTTCTGCAATCAGGCTAATTTGATTTAATTGTGCTTGCACCCGATCTATTTCTGAGACGGCTTGGCTGGCAGCTTCTTGATAGCATTGTCTTGCAGCAGCGTATGTTTCCCAAGTAGTAAGTTCTGATTCTTTATTAATCAGACATGGGATTTCTTGAGACCCTTCTCTGGGAATTTTCTCGAATTTAATCGTATCCTCAATTTGTTTAAGTGTTAGTTCTTCGCGTTTTTTCTGGCTGAAAGCCCGTTGATTATTTCCTAGGCTCAGCAGAATTTGGCTAATTAGTTTGAGGTCTTTTAAGCCCTGAGCTAACTCCAAACTTTTTTGAAAAGTTTCTTGAGCGTCGCTTAAAGCTCCTACCCCTTGATAAATATTGCCTAAACTCAATAACAAAGTCGCTTTTAGCAATTTAGATGATTCTGAAATTTGTGCCTGTGCTTCTACCAATCGCTGCTTCGCTTCGCGGTAGCGGCCCAATTTTTGTAAGGCGATACTCTGATTAATTTTGCTGCCGATCGCCCCCTCTCCCATCCCCTTGTCTCTGTACAGTCGCTCGGCCCTTTCCCAAACCTCCAAAGCGGCTTGAAACTGCCCGGCACTGTACAGCGCTTTCCCTTGCTGCAAGCAATCTTCAGCCTCTGAACAAACCAGGTTGCTGGCTGTCAGCACTGGCGGCACAGCAGCGAAATTTTCAGGTGAATCGGCAAGCTCCCCCTCTGCTAATAGCAAGGTAGAATGGCTCTGAGAATCACGGACAAACAGCGATCGCTCCCCCGCCGCCACAGGCATTAACCCGTGAAGCGCGATCGCCACAACGAGCCCCAACACTGCCAATAAATGGGCGACTTTCACCCTCAAATTGGATGCTTTTGCCTGTAACGGTAAGCACTCAAAGCACCGCTCTAGAACAATTTGTACTCGACGGTAAAGTACAGCCCATTTTCTTGCCATGTCCGCTTATTCCGAGAACGAATGTCAACCAGAGGAATGCCGTAATCAACCCGCAGGCGCAAGCGATCGCCCTGCTGCCACAGTAGCCCCAAACCAACGCCCACCAGCGCGTTTGGATCGGGACGCGGGCGTCCTGAACTGTTCCAAACTGCTCCCGCATCCACAAACGGGATCGCATAGACAACCCCATCACCGGGCGAGCGCAACACCGGCAACCGCAGCTCTGCCGACGCCAGCACCCCATTATCCGCCAGCAGCGCATCTTGGCGGTAGCCCCGCACGCTGGCTTGACCCCCCAAACTAAACTGCTCTAGCGGGACCAGCGCCCTGCTAGCCAATTGCGCGTCTGCTCGCAGCAAGAGCGCCGGACTGGCCTGCGGAGTCGAGAGATCGCCCCCCAACCAGCCCAACCACTGCACCTGCCCCCGCCATGCCCAAAATCGGCTGTCCGGCGGTTTCTCATTCACCGTCGCCCCCAACGCCCCCACTCCCAAGCTGAACTCAGAGCGAGCCACCAACACCTGGCGATCGCTCCTCTGGCTGTACTCTTGGAAAAAGCGCAATGCCGATATCCGCGTCCTTCCGCGCTCGTCCGCCCCTGGAGACAGGGGAAAATCCAGCCCTAAAATCGAGGTATTGCTTTCCTGTCGCTGCGCTGTCAGCCCTAACGCCAATTCCTGCACCGCCCCACCTGTCACCCTCTGCACGATTGGCTGGCGCAGCGTAACCCCGTAACTGCGGTAATTCCCCCGAATGTCCAGCGGATCGAACGGCTGCTCGATCACATTGCTCCAACTCTGGCGGTAGCGCAACTCCAGCGTTCCGTTGCGGGGATTAATCGGCGCGGTATAGCTGGCGTCAACTTCATTGCTGCCGTCCGTATTTCGATAACTTGCCCTCACACCATCCCCAAACCCCAGCAGATTATCCTGGCGGACTTCAACTCCCCGCCGGAAACTGCCAACGGTGGGGGAACGGTAATTGTCTAGGCTCGCTTCTAGGTGAAAGGTCGAAGCTTCCGTCACCTCAACTTGCAGGATATTGCTGCCGGGACGGGAACCTGCCAACAATTCTGCCCTGATATTGTCAATCAGGGGATTGAGCCGCAGCAGTTGCAGCGCTTCAATCAGGCGCCCTCGGTTCAAAGGCTTGCCTGTTGCTAGTTCCAAGCGGCTGCGGACGTAATTGGCAGTGCGGGCGGGTGTGGGAATACCGCCCTTCGTTGCCGTTACCTGAATTGCCTCAACCTGCCCTTCCAGCACCTCAATCGTGACAGTGCCTTCCTGGACTTGCACGTCTTGTTCCGGGATGTAAGCTCCCGACGTGACAAAACCTTTTTCTAGATACAGCCTGGTAACAGCGGCACGGGCCTCCAGCAGTTGAGCAAAGGCGATCGGGCGATTGGTAAAGGGAGCCGTCACTGCCGCCAATTCTTCATTGCTGAAAGCTGTATTGCCCTCAAACCTAAACTCTTTCACCACAATCTGAATCTCTTCACTCAGAGCAGGTTCTTCTGGGGTGGCTGGTGGCGGGGCGGGTACGGCTTGAGGCGGTGGCGGTGGCTGGGGAGATGGTAGGGGACGCTGCTCTCGCGGTGGCAAGGGAAAGGGAGCTTGGGCGATCGCCCCTTGTTTTGTCGCTGGCAGGAATTCAGCAACAGGCTGCCCCGATCGCGCAGGCGTGGCGATCGCTAAAACACAGGCAAAGCAGCTAACGCTAACTTTCAGCCTTGGGCCAGCTTGCAGCGATGCTCGTTTTTGATTGCCTGGTTTCACCTTGAGCGTTTGACTGGTTTGGCTGGCTTTACTTTCCATTGCACCTGATTGGCGTCTGCAAAGAACTGTAGGGGGTCACTCTGGCAGGCTTTGCCGTTAGAGTGACAACGGTATTGTTAGAACCGGGTTTCCACGCCCAGCCTTGAGCTTCTACTATTTGCCTCTGCCCTGCGGCTGCGCCAACGCTTGGGGGCAATGGGCTAGCAGCAGAATTTGAGGGATTCGCACTGCCCGAACCCTCCCACAGGACGGTACCGCTAAAGCGATCGCCTGGATTTGGCCGCGCCCCGCCACCCCCTATTTCTCGATACCAACTGGCAGCCGTTTGGGCACCTGCTTCGCACCCCTGTGCGATTAAACTGTCAGGGTTGATGGGATTTCCCGGCGCTCTGAATGCTCCTTGGCTGCGGTTTGGATCGAGAATATTGAGAGTCACTTGACCGTCCAAGCTAGGATCTGTTGCCGAAAAAGCTGTGATGTCGCTGGTGGAAATGAGGGTAGGATCGAAGCGACCTTGTTGGTTGAGTGGCACTTCTTCGCGCGGCGTCACCTGAAATCCAAATGCGGCTTGAGTTGTAATATTAATTACGCCGCCTGCACCGCCATTCGCGTCAGCAGAAATATCACTATTATTAAAACCAACAATCGTGTCAGTATTCATCGCAATATTCCCGCCATTTCCTGATGGGCTCCTCGCTAAAATCAGCCCCCCATTGTTCATGAGGACATTGTTTGCATCTATTTGTAAATTGCCTGCATCTCCAATTTTCAGCGTGTCAGGAGTTCCGGGAGCTCTTTGAGCGCTAACTGTAATGGTCGCGCGATCGCGCAGGTTTAACTGCCGGGTTTCAATGCTGACATTTCCTCCCTTTCCCACTTCCTCTGGAAAAGTACCATTTTGCTGCTTGTCCAAAATAGCTTGGGAAAAGATACCGCTCGAAGCAAACCCGCCCTCAGGAGAAATCTCTCCGCCACTTAGGTTCACAGACTCAGAGGCGCGAATCAAGATATTTCCTGCATTGCCTGGTCCGGCTGTCGAAGCTGCTACTTGGGCGGCATTCTCCACCGTTAACCGCCCTGTATCGACCGTTATATTCCCCCCATTGCCCTTTCCTTGAGTTTGAGCAAGCAAACCTGTGGGAGCAGAAGTCGGTCCGGGCGGCGTACCCCTCAACGTGATAGAGTCCCTCGCCGTAATGTTTAAATCTCCAGACTGGGCAGAACCCATTGCATCAGTGGATATATTGGCTCCACCTTGCACAATTAACTGGTTGGCTGTGAGATTGAGGTTGCCTCCTGTACCAAAACCTTCGATTTGTGCCAATAAACCAGCAGGGATAGGGTAGGGATACAGTGGCGACTCGACAGTACCGCTCACTTCGATCGCCCCGGTGGCGATCGCACTGATATTACCTCCTGTGACTGTGGCGTTTGGATTTTGCCCCTTCGTACTCGATGTAATCCCAGAATTTGTAACCGTTAAATTGTGCGATCGCAATTGAATCTCGCCACCGCTGCCATCATCCGGTTTGGCAAGGACAGGTTCAGGGACAGGCGTTGCACCTGGAGGCGTCGATCCTCCCATAACATTGGGTAGCGGGGAACCTGCATTCCCGCTAGGTGACGGTGGGAAAAAGAAGCCACTGGCATCGACGACACTAGCAATTTCCCGGCCGCCGTCATTCCTTGGCAGCACGCTAATATTACCAAAACTCTTAACGCCCTCATATCCTAACTGCCAGCCTTGAGCGATCGCGCTCAGACTCACGAAACCGGAACCAGCAACGCTGCCGATCTCAATGCGGCCGCCAAAGGCACTCAAGTTTCCGCCTTCTAAGGTGACATCGCCACCGACAAGCGCTAGCGTGCGACCGGGCTGCACTGCCAAGCCAACGGGCAAACCAACCGTATTCAGTTGGTTGTTGCTATTAGCCTGCGATCGGTTGGCGATCGCGCCTGGGTTGCTGCCATACTGCAAGCCAAGGGGAACGCCGATCGCCAGCAGGGGGGATGCTGAGGAATTCACTGCACTAAATTCGATGCCGTTACCAAAGACAACGCTATCCGCCGTACTCGCAATAAACGAACCACCGATATTCAGGCTGGCATTCGGTCCGAAAATAATTCCGCTGGGATTGATCAGGAACAGGTTGGCACTGCCGTTCGCTTTGATTGAACCGTCTATACTAGAAATTGACCCGCCAGTAACGCGACTGAAAATGTTTTGGATATTGGCAGCATTATTGAACGATGCTGAACTGTCAGTGGGAATAGAGAATTCGCGAAAGCTGTGAAATAAGTTATTTCCCGCTTGAGTCCCGCCATTGATAGTAAAGCTACGGCCGTCGGGTGCTGTCACCGTAGTGGAGAGCGTCCCGTCTGGAGCGATCTGAGCGAATGTCGCTCCCCCGCTCATTGCGATCGGTAAAATGGCGATCGCGCTGCAACCCGCCAGCCTCAATTTTTGATGCCAACGGCGTCGTTTTTCAACTGCTATAGACTTCCCCTGCCCCAAAGTAATGACCCCCTACCTACCTATGCAAGCGTAATCTATGCTTTTAGTCTCTAACTCAACTGCTTTTTAGTCAACTCTTCCACTCGTTCAATTACCTGGAAACCCAACAACTGCCATTCCAGGGCGAAGTGAATTGACTGAAGCGCGGAGAAGGTCAAAGTAATTGCTTTTACGCTGTTCTTTAAAATCTCTAAACCCAGAAACTGAGCCGCCGCTGTTCGCTTGTCCATTGGAGCTACGATCTCCTTCCAAAGACCCTCGCATGATGCTTGGACTCTCAAATATAAAGTTTTCTTTCTGCCTTCAACACTTCTGGGTTAATTCCTTGGGAGTCTTTTATAACTGGATTTGGAATTAGCTATTTTTGTCACTCCCCAAGATTGCGGCTACTCTCGATTGGCTCAATCCTCAGCCTTTAAAAAATTAGTTTACTAACTGTTGTTACTATCCCTCATAAACCTGCAATGCACTGGAGCCAATAAAAAAGCGGCTCCAGTCATCAAATTACCAGAGCCGCCTGCCCCAATTCAGAAAAATGAATCCTGAATCATTCCACTATCCAATCTCCATCTTTCAATGTTCAGACAACAACGAATTCTCCAGCGCAGCAATATCCAAAATAGTCTTCAGCACAGAATCAGGATTCAAACTCATTGAATCAACCCCTAGCTCCACCAACCGCCGGGCCACCTCAGGATAGTCACTGGGAGCTTGACCACAAATTCCCACCTTACGACCCCCTTCTTTTGCTCCTGTAATTGCCATTTGGAGCATCCGCTGCACTGCCTCATTGCGCTCATCTCCAATGGATGCAATTAAAGCTGAATCTCGGTCTAACCCCAAGGTCAACTGAGTCAAATCATTCGACCCAATTGAAAATCCATCAAAAACCTCACTAAATTGATCCACCAACAACACATTACTTGGCAGCTCGCACATCACATACACTTGCAACCCATGCTTGCCACGCTCTAGCCCATGTTTTGCCATTTCCGCTAACACCTTTCGCCCCTCATCCGGCGTCCGGCAAAACGGAATCATTGGAATCACATTTGCTAATCCCATCTCATCGCGAACTCGTCGCATCGCCTCGCATTCCAGAGCAAATGCTTCCCGGTAATTCGAGTCATAATAGCGAGCAGCACCCCGCCACCCAATCATCGGGTTTTCTTCCTGGGGTTCAAACTGAGACCCCCCCAATAAATTGGCGTATTCATTACTCTTAAAATCGCTAAACCGCACAATCACTGGTTTTGGATAAAAAGCTGCTGCGATCGTGCCAATGCCCTGAGCCAATTTATCCGTGAAAAAGTCAGCTTTCTTGTGATATCCTTCTGCCAATTTGGCAATTTCCTGCTGAACCTTTTCATCCTTCACCTGGTCAAAGTGAAGCAAAGCTAAGGGATGTACCTTAATATGATTTGCAATGATAAACTCCAGTCGCGCTAATCCGACGCCATCGCAAGGAATGGCAGATAAGCGGAACGCCTCCTGTGGATTCCCCACATTCATCAAAATTTGGGTACGAGTCTTGGGCAAATCATTGAGGGTTGTTTCCTCAATTTCAAAGGGAATTAACCCCTCATACACCTTGCCTTCTTCCCCTTCTGCACAGCAAACCGTCACTGCTTGACCCGTTGTCAATACATTCGTCGCGTCTCCGCAACCAACGATCGCCGGAATTCCCATTTCCCTGGCAATGATCGCAGCGTGGCAAGTACGACCCCCCGCATCAGTGACGATCGCGCTTGCTTTCTTCATAATGGGTTCCCAGTCAGGATCGGTCTTGTGAGTGACCAACACATCCCCCGCCTGAAACTCCTCCAGATTATGAACATCCAAAATCACGCGCACATTTCCTTGTCCGATCAGTTCACCAACGGCGCGACCCTGAGCTAAAACTGCACTGGTTCCGCGTAATTGATAGTGCCGCAACAGGTTCCCACTCTTCTGTGACTGCACTGTTTCAGGTCGTGCTTGTACCAAGAACAATTCGCCAGTAATCCCATCTTTGGCCCATTCAATGTCCATTGGTGTATAGCGACCGTGGACTTGCGAATAATGATCCTCTACAACCGCGGCCCAATCTGCTAATTTCAAAATTTCCTGATCCCTGAGCGCAAATTTCTTCCGCAGTGCTTTAGGAACTGGTAAATTTCGCGTAGACTTGGAACCGCCACGGTCATAAACCATCTTCATCGCCTTTGAACCCAAGCGCTTATCTAAAATCGGGCGGAACCCTTCCCGCAGAGTGGGTTTAAAGACTAGATACTCATCGGGGTTGACGGCCCCTTGCACCACCATTTCACCCAACCCGTAGGAGGCCGTAATCAACGCTGCATTTTTAAACCCGGTTTCGGTATCAATGGAGAACATCACCCCAGAGGATGCTAAGTCAGAACGCACCATTTTCTGGATACCAACCGATACGGCAACTTGCAAATGGTCAAATCCTTTGAGGGTGCGGTAGGAAATCGCGCGATCGGTAAAGATGGAGGCGAAGCACTTACGAGTTGATTCGAGGACTGCAGCGATGCCATGAATGTTGAGGTACGTTTCCTGCTGACCCGCAAAACTGGCGTCTGCTAAATCTTCCGCAGTGGCACTAGAGCGCACGGCCACGTCGGTATCTCGACCGTAACGCTGGCAGAGTTTCTGATAAGCAGTAGCGATCGCTTGTTCTAATTCTACTGGGAACGGCGCGTTGAGAATCAGCGCTCGCGCTTCCTTGCCCCGCTGACGCAGGTTATTAATATCCTCTACATCCAAATCCGCTAACAGAGTTCGCAGCTTTGCTTCTAAAGCAGACGCTTCAATAAATTGCCGATAAGCATGAGCTGTGATGGCAAACCCTTGTGGCACGTTCACGCCTTTTGGACTCAAGTGCTGGATCAGCTCACCGAGGGAAGCATTTTTCCCTCCGACCAAATGGATATCACCAATTCCGACTTCTTCAAACCACAGGACTAAGGCTTCTTCTGTAGCAACCTGGTTATAGCCTTTTCTGACAATGAATGTTTCTACCATTGGTTAAGTAACTCCTAATTAAAGCTAGGATTTTGGAAAAGTCCAGTTCGGTTGTTTTGTGCTTTATGTTACGAAACGTACTCGGAGCGTAAGGGAATCTTGACTGCTACCTTGAAGTAATGCTAAATAAAGGCGTTGGCATAGCGAAAATCTTGATCCCCACTTATTAAAACTCCATCTCCATCCTTTTTTCCATGCCTATTCTGATATATCTTTTACAACCACGCTGTTTAATTCGGCTATGTTTATATCCTATAACTTCCATTCTGAGTGACAAGGACAGGGCGAAAAACTCCATTAGTTACCATAAGGAAAAAATGGCGATTTTTCGCCAGAAAGAGTTATTATTAAGAATAATGAAAATTTTTAGAGGAATGGAAAAATGAAGGGTGGAAGCAGCAGTGTCAAGTTGGGCTCCCAGTTCGACGCAGCTCTGTGCTTACAGAGTTCGAGCCCTGCTCAGTTTTTGCTGGAACTAGTGGGAAATAAGTGGTCGTTCTTAATTCTGCAAGAATTATTGCGGGGCGATCGTCGCACCAGTCAGCTTGTGGCCGCTTTGCCGGGAATTAGCACCAAGACATTGACGAGTCGGCTTAAAGATTTAGAGAAGAACGGACTGCTTAAACGCACCGTTTACCCAGAAATTCCCCCCAGGGTTGAGTATTCCCTCACCGACAGGGGAAAGGAATTACAACCGGTGATTTCAGCACTGAAAGAAGTTGGGGAACGGTGGTTAGAGGCCACTTGTTCGATTAAGGCCGGATAGAATCGTTCAGCTCCCAAGCGACTGATTCTACCACTCATGAGTCATGAATCCTGAAATTGAACAGCTATTTTTAACCGCATCGATCTGACGGTAGACCCCGCCAAGATCTGCGGTGAAAAAAACTGCTCTAGTAGCAACCTACCAGAGCAGCTTGATTAATCTCAGAGGTCAAACATCAGAAGTAACTCAACCACCGAGCTTCGGTGTTATTGAACCTTAGCCACATCAGAAATCAACTCCATCGCTGAACCGCCATTTTCCAGCTTCGCAATATCAAGCAAAGTCTTTAACACAGAATCTGGGTTCAGAGACAGTGAATCAATTCCCAACTCGACCAAGAACCGTGCAAACTCAGGATAATCGCTCGGTGCTTGACCACAAATTCCAATCTTGCGGTTATATTTCTTGGCTGCTTTGATCGCAATTTGCACCATTCGTTTCACTGCTTCGTTGCGTTCATCAAAGATATGAGCAACTAAGGCAGAGTCGCGGTCTAATCCTAAGGTCAATTGCGTCAAGTCATTCGAGCCAATCGAGAATCCATCAAACACCGCCGCAAATTCATCCGCGAAAATGACGTTACTGGGCAATTCACACATCACGTAAACTTGCAAGCCATTTTCACCGCGCTTCAGACCGTGTTTTTCCATTTCAGCTAACACTTTCCGGCCTTCATCCGGGGTGCGACAGAACGGAATCATCGGTACGACGTTGATCAACCCCATTTCATCCCGCACCCGCTTCAAAGCTTTGCATTCAAGTGCATAAGCATCGCGGTAATTCGGGTCATAGTAGCGAGACGCACCGCGCCACCCAATCATCGGGTTTTCTTCCTTGGGTTCAAACTGACGGCCACCCAAGAGGTTTGCATATTCGTTGCTCTTGAAGTCGCTCATTCGCACGATCACTGGATTTGGATAGAACGCAGCGGCGATCATGGCAATGCCGTGAGCCAATTTGTCCGTGAAGAAATCCGGTTTATTTTCGTACAAACTCGTCAATTCTGCGATTTCGCGCTTCACTAATTCATCGGTTAATTCATCGTAGTGAATCAGCGCGAGTGGGTGTGCTTTAATGTGGTTGGCAATAATGAACTCTAACCGCGCTAAGCCAACGCCATCGCAAGGAATGGCTGACAACCCAAAGGCTTCTTCGGGGTTGCCCACGTTCATTAAGATTTTGGTGCGAGTGGTGGGCAAATTGTCCAGTGCCGTTTCTTGAACTTCAAAGGGTACTAAACCTGAATAAACTTTGCCTTCTTCCCCTTCAGCACAAGAAATCGTAACTTCTTGACCGTTTTTCAGCACTTTGGTTGCATCGCCACAACCGACGATCGCGGGAATTCCCATTTCACGAGCGATGATTGCAGCGTGACAAGTACGGCCCCCGGCGTTGGTGACGATCGCACTTGCTTTCTTCATGATCGGTTCCCAGTCGGGGTCTGTCTTATTGGTGACGAGCACTTCACCCGCTTGGAATTCATCGATCTTGTGAACGTCAAGAATCACTCGTGCTTTGCCTTGACCGATCATTTCGCCAACGGCGCGGCCTTTGACGAGGACTGCGGAAGTTCCTTGTAGCTTGTAGTTCCGCAACACGCTACCGGATTTTTGTGACTGCACCGTTTCCGGACGCGCTTGGACGATAAACAGTTCATTGGTGATGCCATCTTTGGCCCACTCAATGTCCATCGGCGTATAGCTGCCACGCACTTGTGAGTAGTGTTCTTCAATCTGAACAGCCCAGGCCGCCAGTTTCAGGATTTCGTCGTCAGTTAGGGCAAATTGCGACCGTTCGCTGGCAGATACGGAGATATTTTTGGTGTATTTGGAACCGCCGAGGTCGTACACCATTTTGATTTCTTTGGTGCCGAGGCGTTTTTCTAAAATCGGGCGGAACCCTTCCCGCAGAGTGGGTTTAAAGACGAAGTATTCGTCTGGGTTGACGGCCCCTTGTACCACGTTTTCACCTAACCCGTAGGCGGCGGTGACGAGGGCGGCATTTTTAAACCCGGTTTCGGTGTCGATGGAGAACATGACGCCGGAGGATGCTAAGTCAGAACGCACCATTTTTTGCACGCCGACGGAGAGGGCGACTTCAAAGTGATCGAATCCTTTGATGGTGCGGTAGGAAATCGCGCGATCGGTGAAAATCGAGGCGAAACATTTATGACAGCAGTCCAAAACCCCTGAGGAGGTATGGACGTTGAGGTAGGTTTCTTGTTGACCGGCAAAACTGGCATCTGGTAAGTCTTCTGCTGTAGCGGAGGAGCGAACTGCTACGTCTGTGTCTTCACCGTAGCGGTCGCACATTTTTTCATAGGCTTCTGTAATCGCGTCTTGCAATTCTTGGGGAAACGGTGTGTCGAGAATCAATGACCGCGCTTGTTTGCCCCGTTGGCGCAGGTTATTGACATCTTCCACATCCAAGTCAGCAAAAAGTTCGCGCAGTTTTGCTTCTAAACCAGCAGACTTGATGAAATAACGGTAAGCATAAGCAGTTGTCGCAAATCCATTGGGAACGCTAACGCCTTTTGGCGTTAACTGCTGAATCATTTCTCCCAATGACGCATTTTTACCGCCTACTAATGGGATATCGGTAATGCCGACTTCATCGAACCACAGCACCAGCGCTTGTTCTTTTACTGATTTAGAATTCGTTTCCTTAACAAATGTTTCGAGCATGGGTTTAATTCCTCCCAACTTTAGCTCTGTCTTGCAAGAGTATGGCGAAGCTCTTTAGTTATAGTTTTATTGCCAAGATCATCTCAAAAAGTAAAGAAAACTTGACTCATACCTTTTGATGATGGTAAGCAAATGATCTGAGATGGGTAAAACCTTGATCCCCTGTTGCTAATCTGGGACTCTAGGGGCTGGTTTCCAGCGTTCATCCCGAGAGCTTTCGTCTGCTAGAGGGTTCTTGATCTCCTCCATTTACATCTTATTACTTCCTCTCTTCTTTACAAGGTAGTTACTTAAATTACTCTTAGTTACCAAAAGTAAAAAAATAGAGTTGCTTCGCCGAGATCGGTTATTCTAAAAAAAGGTTAAAATGTCATCAGTACAAGAAATGAAAATACAAGATAGTTATAACGCTCCTGACTTACTCGAACACAACTGGTGCTTCGAGAATACTTGCCCGATTCAGTTCATGCTAGAACTGCTTGGCACGAAATGGTCGGTATTAATTTTGCGGGAGCTTTTTAATGGCAACCGTCGTACCCACGAATTATTAGAGGCCTTACCGGGGATTAGCTCAAAGACGCTCACACTCCGCCTCAGAGAGCTAGAAAAGAACGGTTTAGTAGAGCGGAAAGTCTACCCAGAAATCCCCCCTCGCGTCGAATATTCCCTCACCGAAAAAGGGCAAGAACTACGACCTGTGATGAGTGCCCTCAAGGTAGTAGGAGAGCGGTGGTTACAAAAAAAAGCCTGTGATTGCCCACTAGAATAGACGCTGTCGTTTCACCATTAATCCTCACACTCACGAGAGCGGTCGTTCCACTGAATAGCGGGCGCTTTTGGGAAAACTATTTTGTGACTTTTTAGTTAATTTTTGGTAAAGAGCATTGAAAATAATCCCCGCTACTGCTATGATAATCGGCTGTTCTGGTAACGCTATAAATTAACAGCATTCCTCAATGGATTATCAACAGTAAGGGTTATGGATAATCAGCCAGGAAACAGTGACGGATGCTTGACCTGAACCATTCATCCTCGCTCAAACCACTGTCAAACAGGATCGTCTCAAGCAGCCCCTTCAATACCCTGCCCCCTGTTAAGACAGAGCGATCGCACGACTCAGTAACAAGTCAGAGCGATCGCAAAGCCACAGCAATCCAACTTAAGCCACGATTGGTTGCCCGATCCGATGCACCTTAATCAAACTCGTACCCCCTGACGCACCCACCGGTACTCCCGACGTAATCACCACCTTTTCCCCTTCCTGGGCAAAACCCATCTCCACAGCCATATTCACCACCGTCATAAACATTTCCTCAGTGGTATGTACCTCTGGAATCAAACAAGGGCGCACTCCCCATACCAGAGACAACTGGCGATAAGTGGGTTGTTCCGGCGTGAACGCAATAATCGGCGTACTAGGACGATACTTAGACACCAACTGCGCCGTACCTCCAGACGAGGTATTACAAAGAATCGCCTTCGCCCCCGTATCGTAGGCAACACGACACACAGACTCAGCCACCGCCTCCGTAACGCTAAGACTACCCGCTTCCGTAGACAGCAGTCGCAGCACCCCTTCTTGCAACGCTGTTTCTGTCTGAATGGCAATGCTGTTCATCACCTCCACTGCCTCCACGGGATACTGCCCCACTGCCGTTTCCCCAGACAGCATCACCGCATCCGTACCATCTAAAATTGAATTCGCTACGTCCGTCGCCTCTGCACGAGTCGGATCGGACGCAGTAATCATCGACTCTAGCATCTGAGTTGCCGTAATCACCGGCTTACCAGCACGGTTGCAGCGACGGATAATCTCCTTCTGAATTAAGGGCACTTGATCGATCGGCATCTCCACCCCCATATCGCCACGAGCGATCATAATCCCATCGGCCACTTTCAGGATCTCATCAAAATTTTCAACGGCCTCCCGCTTTTCAATTTTGGCAATCACCCGAATATTCGCTCTCGCCGCCTCGATCATTCGCTGCACCGGTTCCAGATCCATCGCTGTCCGCACAAAGGACACCGCTACCAAATCCACCCCCGATTGAATGCCAAAGCGTAGATCCATCAAGTCCTTTTCCGTCACAGAAGTCACCGGTAAGCGAGTATCCGGAACATTAACTCCTTTGCGTGAAGAGATGGGACCCCCGATTTTCACGATCGCCCGAATGCTATCAGCATCGCGATCGCTCACAATCAACTTCACCCGGCCATCATTAATCAACAAGCGATCGCCTTTTCGCACCATCGCAAACAACGCTGGTACTGGCAGTGGCAATTCCTGAATAGAACTACCTTCATTCTTAAGGACAAACGTCACCTCTTGTCCAGTTTCCACCTCTAAACCCTGCTCGGGTAGAGTGCCCAGCCGGATCTTGGGCCCGCATAAATCTTGTAGAATCGCGATCGGACGCTGACAATCCACACTAATTTGGCGCAATGCCTGAATCGCTTTCGCATGATCCTGATGCTCCCCATGAGAAAAATTCAGGCGAGTGACATCCATCCCAGCTTTTACCAAAGCCGCCAAGCGATTGGGCGCTGCTGTAGCAGGACCAACAGTACAGATAATTTTAGTTCGGCGCATAATCTCAAAAATCCAGTACAGGAATGGCAAAATGAGCTTCTCTTAAGGAGTTTGGGAAGGAGGCGGGATAATTTCTAAACCATATTTAGGAGCCGTTGCCAACAATTTTTCAATCTCTGCGGGACTCACAGGAGGCGGAGTCTGCGACCGCTCAGTCACAGGCGTCCCCACTTCTGCAAAAAATTTCTCTAATCCAGCGGGTGTACACCAACACAATAAAACCGCTGGCTGCGTCCCCACATTGGTAAACCGATGAAGCTGCCCTTTCGGAGAATGAAGGAAAGTACCCGGAGGTGGCATCACCCTTTGCTCGCCAAGCTGGAACTCACACTCTCCTTCTAGAATATAGAACGCTTCGTCTTCGTGAGTATGGATATGGGGCGGTGTTCCGCTCTGCGGTTGCACGACAATTTCTACGAGCGCATAACTTTGACCAGTCTGCTCGCCCACCGCCTTTAAGGTGTATAAGTCGCCCAGTACCCAGTAGGAGGAACCTTGACCAGGCTGCATCAAGATCCCGTTTTGATAGACTGTCATGTCTTTCTCCTCTTGCTCCAGACCTCGTCCTGCATGACAGTTTATGGCTACCTTGGCAAAAAACCGCCAAGGCTTAGGCTTTTCTTCATCCGCCAGTTGTGGACACCAGGCATTTCCTCATTCAACTTGCTTCATCAACCCTCGCCAGTCCCGAATGGCCGCCTCTGGCCACATCCAGTTCTTACCCAGAGCATCAGGTTGAAAATTCAAGGGATCGTCTGCCATCACCTTTTGTCGCAGCTTAATCGCTTTGCTCAAGGTATTGGCTTGTTGGGGAGGTGGTAGCGTTTTTGCCTGCTGCACCATCACCAACCCCAACCCCGCGTAAGCAGTCAGCACTTCTTCGCCAGTGGCGGATAAATCGGCTTGGGGAGTTCCCGCAGCAACAGGTTGAGGTGTTGTCCCGGAAATGCTTTCGCTGGCATTGAGTCCCGCTAGCCAAACTTGATAAGCTTGATCCAGCTTGCCTTCTGAATAGTAAGCAAAACCTAAGGCATTATGGTATTTCAGGGAATTAGGGCGGGCTTTGAGCGCTAAGGCCCAGTAGCGCCTCGCATCATCGACGCTGTAGTTTTTGTTGCCGACTTGTAGGAATTGCCAAACCAACCGGCCTCTGAGAAAGTTTATTTCTGGGTCATTACTGACTGTGCTGGGGACTAAGTCGAGGGCTGCTTTTGCCTGTTGCAGAGCCACTCGATCCAGTAGTTCTTCGAGGGCGTCTTTAGCGGTGGCGATGTCTCCTTGAGTAAAGTGTTCCATCGCGATCGCCGTGACTTTAGCGGTATTGGTCGTTTCTAAATTAACAGGTTGAGCTGTGGGTCTGGTTGCTTGAGTGATGGGACTTGGCACGGCTGGCAAAAGTTCTCCTGGTTTTGGGCCTCGGTTGCTGGTGAACCACCAACTCAATCCTGCGACCGCCAGCACCACTGGTAAAACTGCCAGTATCCAAACTCTTTTGTTCTGGGGTTTTCTTGCTGCCACCTTCGGCTGTGCCGGCCTTTTCCCAGAGGGAGTTGCTGGCTCGATCTGACTCAAACTGAGTGGCAGTGGGGAAGCAGCCGGATGGGGAACTTTGGCGCTTCTGGTTCCGTACTCTTCTGGCCCCCTTGTGCCACTCCCGGCCCGTTCCTCTGGCAAGGAGTTAGCATTGGCAAGCTGACGCATGAGATCGGCAATTAAAGCGGCATCTTCTGCTTTATCAGCCCACTGATCTTCATATTCTCGGGTTTCGCTCAAGTCGTCTGGGCCCTCGCTTTCCGAGTTTTCCCGCCGATCGAAGGGTTCAAAGGTGAAGGCGGAGGGTAGGCGGGGACTCTCTGTGAGAGTTGGTATTCTGGACGCGATCGCCTTGGTTTGGGGTTCCTTCGCTGTTTCTGCCTCACCATTGCCTCTTTCCCAGTTCCCAGTTGATAGGGCCGTTAGGCAACCATCAAATTCTGGGTGCATATAGAGAATGGGCAAGGCCCAGTACAACTGGTGAGAACCGTAGGCAGAAATGAGTCCGGCCCTGGCGCGGCTCAAACTGAGATCGACGGGATAGCCTTGGTTCAGGTTGCGGTAAAACAGCCGGGTTAAAGTGAGGGCGACCTCATCGGGGATGCGTTCGGCCATTGCCAGCACCGCCGGAATGCCACGCTTGATCAAAGCTTCTGCTAAATTGCGTTCTCCGGTCTCATCCCCCTCGTGAGCACGATCGCCGTAGGCACCCCGACAGGAGTTAAACACTGCCATCTGAATGCCATTATTGGCGAGTAAGCCGGCTAAGTCTTCGCCGGTCAAGGTTTCAGTTAAGCCAGTTCTGTTGCTGACAAGGTAGAGTTCGCCACCTCTGGCTCCTAAGTTGCTATGACCTGCGTAGTGTAGAACTTGGTAATGACCTTGCTCTAAAGCTTGGGTGAGTTGTTCTCGATCGGGTTGTTCGAGGATCGTGAGTTGAATTTCTGGGGAATGCAGCTTGCGATCGAGGACGGCGCGACTCTGGAGTTCCTGTTGGAGGTGAGTGACTTCTCGTTTCAGTTGTAGGTTGTCTCGATCGCTGGGTGCTGCGATCGCCATTAAAATTTTGAGGGGCTCGTTGGGAGTCAGGAGCCGGGTTTGTTTGTGTAAGCTGGTACCGGGTCGATAGCGGGAAAAGATGACATCAGTACCGGTCGCCAGCGGGCGATCGCCTGCGTGCAGCACTTCCCACGGCAAACGAGGCAACCGTCGCCCCTTTAAACCTAAGCGCAGTTGCAGCACTTCTCGGCGGTGGTGGGCAATGCCTTGAGCGCAAGTCCAACTATCTCGCAGGTTGCCTTGAAATAAGCCATTGTACAGTTGTTGACCGAGGGCTACTAAATTTGGCGCGGCGGTGCGGGCAACCCCTGGAGATAGGTAACTGGGAATTCTGGTCCCCCCCAATGCTGCCGTCCCTTCTAGTAAGCCGAGTAAGGGGTCGTTCATTAATTGACCCGCAAGGGTGAGCCACTCCTCCACAGGCCAATGGACTTGTTCTTCTGCTAACGGTACGCCTGGTGCAACCTTTTCTGTCCGCACCAGATATTCATCGTCCCCGATGGGGGTTACAGATAGGAGAAATTCCTGGGTCACAGGTTTAGTGTCCTCCTGTTTAACTCCTCAGTTACTTTGGCTCTTGTGACCACCAAGAGCTCTCAACAGCCATTGCAAATTTTGACAATTGTTTAAATTAATTGGCAAATATCTATAAATTGCTGCTTTAAGAACAGTTTTCATACTGATAGGGGATAGTTCAGGACAGAAATTAGGTCAAGCTGAGTGACGCAACTGGGGATCGTCGTTGCGCTCTGGCAATTAACCCGATGATATTTTTGCCAACTCACCTAAAATCTCTCCGGATGCGGTGGGAAAGCAGGGAATGGTGGAGTGGTAGATGCACCCTGGTTTGTTTTCCCCTGGCTATTCTGGCTGGGGGTTTTTGTTGCAGTCACAAACCAGTTTGCACGGGCGGATCGGGCTGCTATCTTGAGATTTTGCTACTCTGTTTCTAGGCTAACTGGCGATCGCAGTTCATTGCAACCACAGCAAGCACCCTTGTTTCGAGTCGTACTTTTTTCGTGAACCGACTCCTCTTTTTCCTGATTACACCCCCTCTGCAAAACTCAATTTACAGAAGTTAGGCGGACGCATCCTTCGCTGCTCTCTTTTTTTATTAATATAACTTATATTTTCTCTATTTCTGTTGATTTAACAAAACTTCATAAATAAAATGGGTCAGGGGAATCATGAGTTGTAGGAAGCAGTTTGACGCTGAACGACGAAGCCTTCAGCGTCCGGCTTTAAGCTCCCGGTTTAAAATAATCCCACAAGCGATCGCCGGAATCGACCCGAATCAAAGCAACAACAACTTCTGGCAAACTTGTTAACCCTGGATAGACAAAATAACGAGGTTCCCACTCAGGTTGAAACTTCTCTTTAAAATCATGCAACCCCTTAAAATTATAAAATTGATTTAAATGTCGATACAGATAACTTAACACCTTTTCTAAATGCGGAGATTTCTCAGCTTCACTCACCCTAGCGATTGCCGAAAGACCCAGATCGAACTCATCATATCCTAACGTTTGAAAATGCTGTAACATCGAAGCAAACAAACACTCCATTGTCCCATTTTCCAGGTGAGTTCGTCGTCGCATTAAATCAACTCCAATCGCTTGGCGATTTCCCCCCGAATTCACATTCGCAAACGCCACCATTTTCCCCTCTACATTATAAATCGCAACCACCCAAGTTCCCCGCAGATAACTTTCATCAAACCAGCCAACAGAAAACTTTTTTTCTGCGCCTTGTACCCTTTGTAACCACTCATCACTCACTCCTTTCATTTCCCGCAACAATTCCTCACCGAGAGGCGGCTGAAAAAAATCGATTTGATGACCTGATTTCGTGAGGCGATTGATCGCAGTTCTTAAATTTTGATTTGCTTTTCCCTTAAGCGTAAACGTCTTGAGATTCACAATTGCTTCTTCACCAATTCGCAAAACCCGAAATCCCAGAGACTTATATAACTCTAAATCATCCGGTAGAGTTTGGTAAAAAGCTGGATACCAATCATTGCGGTCGCAGAATTGTTGGAACCCAATAATTGCCTCTTGTCGATCTTCTGCTGGTCCAATCGGATCTCCGAGGGCGATCGCTCCCCGTCCCTTTGGAACATAGGCGATTACACTGCGACCCGAGGGACTAAAATAATAAGATTTATCATTTAATAACGCCAATGAAGCCAGTACAGTTTGCCCATATTGCTCGATAATTTCTCTGGCTCTCCTTCGTTCATAGCCAGCAGCTGTCTTCCGCAATAACACCGGACGCAACAACATAAGCAGTGCATAGGCCAGTGTCACTGCTCCCACCGCATAAACTGAATTGGCAAAGAAATTTGCAAAGCGAGTTTTTGGTTCTAGCCCAGCATTATCGGCTGTAAAAAACATCGCGAGAGTTTGAAAAATTGCATCGTCCCAATCAAAATTCATCGGCTTGCCATTCAGATTGTAACGCCCATCCAGAATATAAAATCCTGCTGTTCCATAAGCTAAAGTAAATAACAGCGCCCCTACCAAAACCCGAATTCCTTGAGCAATTGAAGGGCGGTCTGACTGAGCTGTAAACGCATCCTGCATCACCAGTAACTGGATCAGCAAGGTCGCCGATAGCAGACTCTCTTCTACATCCAATCCCTTCACTAAGTGGAAGATAATTGAAAGAATTAAGAGTCCCACAGTCAGCACCCAAGCAACGCGCTTACGCCTCAGCAAATTAGTAGCCAACGTTAACAAGACGAAACCCGTGATCGCAGCAAAAAAATGACCCCCCGCGCGAATCGGGAACGGAAAAAATGCCTCTAACCAATGCTTCCGTTCTGGTAAAGCGGGTGTGACAGCAGACAGCAGGTTGATAACTCCTACCAATCCGGTTAAAAGCGATGCTATCCAGAGTCCAATCCGAGTTCTTGGTGCTAACACAGGCTACCTTCTCTTTTTCTGTTCAGCAAGTGCTATCTTAAACTGCTTTCCCAAATAACTCAAAGAATCAGCTAAATGTTTATGCCAATAATTCCAGCCGGAATCAGCCCCAGCAATACCATGTCCACCGGGAAAGACTTTACACTCATTGTCAATGCCGAGTTGGTTTAACGTCTGATGAAATTGCTGGGTAGAGGCGAGAAAGTGGCGATCGCCTTCCCCCGCATCCAAATACACCCGCAATTGCTGACGCGACGTTGGCGACAGTTTCCGTACCAACTCTTGAGGGCTGTTGGCTTTACCACTGACATCGGTAAAATAACCACTATGACTAAATAAAATATTAAAATGATTCAAATAGCGTAGACCAATATTAAACGCGCCCCAACCGCCTGAAGATTGACCCCCCATCGCCCAGAATTTAGCATCTTCCCAAGTGCGGTAGCGGGATTTTACAACTTGAACCAACTCCGATCCAATCATGGTTCCCACTTTCCCATTCGGCCCATCATAATATTGCGGGTCCCACAAAGGACTCGTTCCTCGCTTATCATTCCCATCGGGGGTAATCACAATCACAGGAGGTAGTTTTTTGGCTTTATACAAGTGGTAAAGTACAGAAGTAACTGCTGCTTTATCTTGGTAAGCACGGGCATCCCCATGTCCGCCATGTAGCAAGAAAATCACTGGATAGCGTTGATGAGGGTGTTGATTGTAACCAGGAGGTAAAATCAAGCCATAACTTCGCTGTTCGCCCATCGCTGCACTTTGATAGGTTTTTAGCTCAAAGTTCAGCCCTGTATTTGCCTCCACTGGGGGGGGATCTAACTGAGGAGCTCCAGCAATGAAAACATACCAATACCCTGTCCCTCCTAACAGCAGCAAAGCGCCTGCACCAATAACCACGAGTTTGCTCGTCTGTCGCAGCATCCTGTTACCTATCTAATCTCCAATAATAATGGGGTTGGCAAGTTGATTCCTGACATTTAGCTAACGCATAGAGCAATGAATATTTTAATTGTAGAAGATGAAGCAGAAATTGCACGGCTCATTCAGCAGGCGTTAGAAGCAGAAGGATTTGTCTGTCGTACCTGTCGTGATGGCTTAAGTGCTTTGCGAGTGTGTCAGGAACTGGAACCAGACTTAATTATTTTAGACTTGATGCTCCCTGGTTTGGATGGTCTGGAAGTTTGTGCCCGCATCCGCCAAAAACCGGGTGCGAAAGACCCTTATATTTTAATGTTAACCGCTAGGGGGGAAGAAATCGATCGCGTGATTGGTTTATCGACGGGGGCTGATGATTATTTAGTGAAGCCTTTTAGTCCGAGGGAATTGGTGGCGAGGGTCCGGGCTTTATTGCGACGGAGTTTGCGTCAAGGGGGGCAACAACAAATTTATCGCACCCAACATTTTACAATCGATTTGGACCGACATCTTGCAAGTCGTCAGCTTAATGCAAATGATTCAGAAACTCTGGATCTAACCACCTTAGAGTTTAATTTATTAGCAACTTTTGTCAGTTATCCAGGCCGGGTTTGGAACCGGGCTCAATTGATTGATAAACTGTGGGGGAGTGATTTTTTTGGGGATGAGCGAGTGGTAGATACTCATGTGGCCCGACTCCGAAAGAAAGTAGAACCCGATCCGGCTAATCCGAATTTTATTAAGACTGTGACGGGGGTAGGATATAAGTTTGAGGATGGTGCTAACTAAAAAGAGATATAGCGTTTCTCAAAGAGCTGAGGTACATATATGAAAGGGAGAAAAGGGGGAAAAGGGGAAAGGGGGAAAAATGACTGTACCTCATTAATCTGAGAAATGCCATAGTCCCCGCAGCTCATGCTCAGACTTGCTGACTGTCAAGATGAGAGCGATACTAAATCTGTCAATAACATTTTCTGAATTACCATGATGCAATTGTTAATAACTTCTGATTTCCGACGATTTTTGATGCCTTTTAAGCTGATTTTTGGGCTGGTTCTCTGTGTAATCTTGGCTTCAGGATCGCCAGCCGTGGCTGCGACCACTAACGGTTCTGGGGTTGATTTTTTGCAGCAGCCAGCCTTGGAAATTGCAATTAATTTAGGCAATGAAGCCGGTGAACTCAAATATTTTCCCAATCAATTAGATTTTGAAGCAGGGAAACGCTATAAATTAGTCTTAAAAAATCCCAGCCCTCTTAAGCATTATTTCACGGGAAAGGATTTTGCAGATGCAATTTGGACCCAAAAAGTGGAAGCAGGGAATGTAGAAATTAAAGGAGCAATTCGCGAAATTGAACTGAAACCGGGAGCAAAAGCAGAATGGGTATTTGTACCCTTGAAATCAGGACGTTATAGTTTTCGCTGTCCGATCCCCGGACATACGGAAGCAGGAATGACGGGCCAGGCTTTAATCGCCCAAAGTCAGGCTTAGTCTCAGGAAACAGAGAACCGGGAATCAACAGATCGGTCAACTCAACTTCAAACAGAGTGCCAGCTTTTCCCAGCCGATCGCAACTCCAAGTTGCGGTCGCATTTCCCTTTCTCGTCAACTCTTAGGGAAAAATTAAGCTAAGTTAAGAAAGAAGCAAAGAGCGACAGCTCAAGGCAAAGCCCTCCCTCTAACTGTTGAGTGTGAAAAGATTCATTCTTTGCCTAACCCTGCGGGTATCGTAAACTTAGCCAACTGTCAATATACATGAACATTTTTGGTAGCCTTCTCTCTCAATCTGCTCCCACCCCCCAAGTCAAAAAACAGCGCCGAGGCATTGAGATCAAATCCCAACGGGAAATCGAGATTATGCGGCAGGCAGCAAAAATCGTGGCAACCGTCCTTAAAGAAATTTCAGCAATGGTAAAGCCAGGAATGACGACTGCCGATCTAGATGCCTATGCTGAAAAACGCATCCGCGAAATGGGCGCCACTCCCAGCTTTAAAGGCTATCACGGCTTTCCGGGCTCGATCTGCTCCAGCATCAACAATGAAGTGGTCCACGGCATCCCTAGCCCCAAAAAAGTGATTCGGGCCGGTGACGTACTCAAAGTAGATACCGGCGCTTACTATCAAGGCTTTCACGGCGACTCCTGCATCACCATCCCCGTAGTAGAAGTTACTCCAGAAGCTGCCAAACTGATCCGAGTTGCAGAAGAAGCATTGTTTAAGGGAATTGAACGAGTGAAAGCAGGAGCTTACTTGCTTGACTTAGCGGGTGCGATTCAAGATCATGTAGAAGCCAATGGCTTCAGCGTGGTGGAAGAGTTTACAGGACATGGTGTGGGGCGAAACCTGCACGAAGAACCTTCTGTTTTCAATGTTCGCACCCACGAGATGCCAAATGTCAAGCTGAGAGCTGGTATGACATTAGCGATCGAACCCATTCTCAATGCAGGTTCTAAGCACACCCGGACCTTGGCTGACAAGTGGACGGCCGTGACGGTGGATAATTCTCTCTCGGCCCAATTTGAACACACCGTGTTAGTGACAGAAGATGGCTATGAAATTTTAACCGATCGCTCTCACATTTAAAGAAAAACAGGAGAAAAGTCTAACCACCCTCAACGTGTTTTTTCTGCAATTGCGGCCCTCTCTCTATCCGTTGCCAAAAAATCAGCTCGAAAAATCATTTTCGGGCTGATAGGGGCAGGTTGTAAAGTTGGAAACATTCAGGTCTCCCTCTAAAGTCTTAAACCGTGATTTAGGATTTCTGTAACGACATTTATGAAAAGATGGATCGGATTTTATTAGATTGATCCAGCGTAGATTGCTTATTTGAATTCAGTTGGGGATTGTATCTAAAGTCATCAATTCCCTGTCTACCCCTGTCTAAAGCTAGGGGCTTTGTGCTCATTTTTTGGTAAAATTAGAATAAGGTGGCAAACTACCAAGGTATCATGCCAGCCCACCCTGAGGACAGCAGCAGAGGATAAAGGTAAGACAAATGTCAGGAAGACTGTTACTGGTAGATGACGAACCTGGATTGCGCGAAGCAGTAAAGGCATATCTAGAAGATAGTGACTTTACTGTTGACGTTGCCAGTAACGCTCGCGAGGGTTGGGAAATGCTGCAACAGCACCTTCCAGACTTGGTGATTACAGACATTATGATGCCCCAAGTGGATGGCTATCAGTTCCTTAAGCAATTACGGGAAGATCCTCGGTTTAAGGCATTACCCGTGGTATTTCTGACAGCAAAGGGAATGACAACCGATCGCATCCAAGGTTATCAAGCAGGTTGCGACGCTTATGTCTCGAAACCCTTCGATCCTGATGAGTTAGTGGCGATCGTTACCAATTTACTAGAACGGCGAGCAGCAGCGAGAGCATCGGGTGAAGGTGGAGAGACACCCGATATAGTCGCCCTCGCCAATCAGATGGCAAGAATTGAATCTTTGTTGACAGGAAGAGCGACGATCTCGCAAACTCCCTCCCCGATCAAAATTGACTTAACCCCGCGAGAGCAAAGTGTTTTAGATCTAGTTGCTCAAGGGTTGATGAACAAAGAAATTGCCCGTCGCCTCGAAACCAGTGTCCGCAACGTCGAAAAGTACGTCAGTCGCCTGTTTAGTAAAACGGGTACGAATAGCCGCACTGAGTTAGTCCGTTATGCCCTCGAACATGGTTTGACAAAGTAAATGTGAAACAGTCGATCCAAACTCGGTTTCTTGAGTAAAAATCGCAACAGACCAGACGAGCGTTTTCGCCGAGGATGAGAGGTTGCACTCACATCCCGTAGCATCAGCTTTGTCAGGGAAAGGGAAGCCGAGACCCACCCTTGAGTTCCTCATCGTTTCCCTATTTTCCCCTCTTTCCCTATACCAGTGCGCTGCATCACTGTCAAGTCCTGTACGGACTGATAGGATAGTATTATTGATACACAGCATAACTGCGGTAGATGCAAAAGTATCGACAGAGCAGCTTGTGTCAGTTGAAAAGGTGTTCTATTTTCCCAGAGCCACTCGCAATTAGACCGATGGCCCTCTCAATAACCGTTCCCGAGCAGAAATCTCCCAGTAACTTTACTGTTTAGCGTTGTCATCTCTGTATAAACGGTTTGAGGGCAGTAGTCTGTGAGGACCTGAGTCCAATCAGCCTTTAAAGGGAGTGTCATAGATTAAGGAACATCTTTTCAGAAGCCAAACCATCCTAATAAATAGAAGAGCTGATGAAAACCATACCTGACATCAAACCTAGGGCTGAACCCTTCGTTCTCAGTTTCAACAACAAGGAGAAACAAATGTTTAACGTCACACCAAAAACGATAAGAGCAATCATACCCTTGCCCTTACTGCTAACACTAAATATAACTCCGAGTTTGGCGGGCGTTGTTGAGGCGAATGTGGCCCGAGAAAACAGCCAAATTGCGACGGCTCCCAGCCAACCCCCTCAACTCAGCTTAGTCGCGATCGCTAATCTAGAGCAAGAATCGCAACCATCCTCTGCGCTACACACCCCTACCACTTCAGTACAGATGCAGAATTTTTCTATTTCCAGAGGGAGACAGCGTTTAGTCTGGGCCAGAGCAGCTAGAAATGAAAAAACTAGAGAATGTCGCGTATCCGGTCTATGTTCGTAATGAGGCCGCTCAATCGTTCCACATTGAAATCACCTAAATTGCATGCGATCGACGGATCGCATGCAGAACCCCTTAACCCCTGCTGAGTCAGCAGGATCGTTTCGTTCTCTCCAAGCGTTAGTCCAACCCCTCGCAGGTATTTGGAGAAGGAAACAGCTCAGTTTTTCTCCTTTCCCCTCTTCCCCTCTCCCCTTCCCTCCTACTTTAGGAATGAAAAAGAGAGCCACGTTAGCTTAGATACGCTAGCTTTAATCATAGGGTGAAGGAAGAGAGGTAGAATGAACCCCCAGCAGCAGGAAGATATCCAACTACAGAACGCCAGGTCTTTACAGACTCTCTGTCGGACACTAACCATGTCTCAGGGAGAATTTTCTCTGATTTTAGTTCGTTGCAACTACGCTCACCTCAGAGAAGAAATGGTGCAGAAACTGCACGAACAATGCTCAGTGGAAATTCAAGAACTCTTCCTTTCTCCTTCAACCAAGACGCTCTATAGCAGCATTGAGGCAGAACTCACGGGTCAGCAACCTGCTGCCGTCATGGTATTTGGATTAGAAGGAGTACGCAGCATTGACCAACTCCTGAATACAGCCAACCAAGTCAGAGAAGTATTTCCCAATAACTTTCACTTTCCCTTGCTGCTGTGGGTGAATGACCCGATCTTAAAGAAATTAGTGCGGTTAGTACCGGACATCGAAAGTTGGACAACCAGCGTCGAATTTGCCTTAGGTCCTTCCGAATTACTCGCTTTCCTGCACCAGAGTACAGAACGCTTATTTGCCACCGAGTTAGAAGGGGCGGCCTGGCGTTTAACAAATACAGCAATTTTGGGAGCCAATGCTTGTACTGAATTAGAGTCAGCTCGCAAAGATTTAGAATACTACGGCATGGCGGTCGAACCGGTCCTAGAAGGCAGCCTAGAATTTATTCGGGGGCGACATGAGTATGCGATCGACTCGATTGATGCAGCCTTAGAACGCTATCAGCAAAGTTTGAATTTGTGGAGAACCGAAGCCAGCCGGAGCGAGGATAGAACGGAGCGTCAAAATTCACTCTTCACCCTTTTGCCTTCCAGCTTGCTACAAGGAATTGCTTTGTTTCATATTGGTCTGTGCTACCGTCGCCGCGCCCAAGTCAACCGCACTAAAAGCCGGGCCGATCGCACCGAAGCTAAAATTTACCTCCAGCAAAGCCTGAATTTATTTGAACAAGCGGGGCGCGAAGATTTAGTCGCCAAGTTTATCAACCAACTGGGCGAAATTTTACAACAATTGGAAGATTGGGAGGGTCTGTGGGATCTAGCCGTTAAGGCCCGACGACTGCACCAACCCCTCGGAGAAGCAAGTCAGATCGAACTCGCGCAAGATTACGGCTTTTTAGCTGATGTGGCGCTGCATCAAGAGCACTGGGAAGATGCCCAAGAATGGGCCCAGATCGCCCTCGAAATTCTCGATCGCACCCCTGAAGGAGTTAGATACCCCTCCTCCATTAAATCCCAGCATCAGGGACTCTATTGGTTGCTGTTGGCCCAAGCAGAGCATCACCTGGGTCGGCGATCGCTAGCTGTTAACTATTTAGAAACAGCTCGCTTACAAAGCGAACGAGCCGGCGATGCCCAACTCCATCTGCAAATCTTGGCAATGTTGCAGAAGTTGTACTTCCAAGAAAAGCGCTATTTAGATGCTTTTAAGATTAAGCAAGAATACCGCACCACCGAGCACCTCTATGGGTTCCGTGCTTTTATCGGGGCTGCGAAATTGCAGCCACAGCGACGAGCCACCAACCCAGCAATGGAATCAGCGACTCCCATGCCTACCGTTGCCGATGAAATTACAGCTTCTGGTCGCTTGCAGGATGTCAATCGCTTAATCGAACGCATCAGCAGCCCCCAATACAAATTAACCGTGATTTATGGCCAGTCCGGTGTCGGCAAAAGTTCACTGGTGACAGCCGGGTTAGTGCCAGCTTTGGCCCAAAAAGTGATTGAAAGTCGCGAAGTCGTGCCAGTGGTGTTGCAAGTTTACAACGACTGGACGAGGGAATTAGGTCGGAAATTGGCGATCGGTGGCAGCAGCAATGAAGAGAGAATTGCTCAGCAGGCAACCTTAGCAACATCACCCCTAACCAATGGTACCGCACCAGCAGCCCCCCCAGAGGCAGCCCCAGAACCGCTAACGCCCGATACCAGACCCTTGATCGAACAGTTACAAAGAAATGCCGAGCAAAATCGGCTGACTGTCCTCATTTTCGATCAATTTGAAGAATTTTTTTTCGTGTGGAAAGAGCCAGCCAAACGGCTGATCTTTTTTAATTTCATGCGGGAAATTCTCAATATTCCCTTCGTGAAAGTGCTCCTTTCCATGCGAGAAGATTGTCTGCATTACCTCTTAGAATTTAGTCGTCCCCAAACTCATAACCAAGGACTCAGGAATGATTTAATGAACGACATCCTGAGCAAAGAAATCCTTTACTATTTAGGCAATTTTTCTCTTGATGACGCCCGCGCCATCATTAAAAGCTTAACCGAACGCTCCCAATTTTACTTAGAACCACAACTCATTGATGCTTTAGTCCAAGATTTAGCTGGAGAAGTCGGAGAAGTACGCCCCATTGAGTTGCAAGTTGTGGGCGCACAACTGCAAGAAGAGGAAATTACCACCTTAGCGGATTATCAAAAACTTGGTTCTAATCCTAAGCAAAAATTAGTCGAACAGCTTTTAGAAGAAGTTGTTACCGACTGCGGAGCCGAAAATGAACGAGCTGCTAGGCGAATTCTCTACTTACTCACCGAAGAAAATGATACAAGACCCCTGAAAACCCGTGCTGAATTAGGGATAGATTTGGCAACCTTTGAAGAAGCCGATAAATTAGATTTAGTCTTAGAAATTTTAGTTAAATCCGGCTTAGTCTTTCGGTGGACAGAAGGACCCACCGAACTTTACCAACTGGTTCACGATTATCTTGTTTCCTTCATTCGCCAACAACAAGAACAGCGGGAGCAATTGGATAGGCAGGCAGAAGTTGCAGCGCTGCAAGAGCAAAATAAACGAAACCGCGCTGAAATTGAACGCCTCCGCAAAGAGCAAGAACTCAACAATCAACTAGCAGAAGCGCGAGAGAGACAAGTGAAAGCAGAAGAGAAATTAAGCCGCAACCGCAAACGACAACTAGCAATAGCAACTGTAGGAATTTTTGCCCTCATGGGCGTGGCGGCTTTTGCCTGGGTGCAGAAACAAGCAGCAGAAACAGCGAGTCAGCAAGCGGAATTTCAGAGAAAACAAGCTGAACAAGCTCAGCTAGACGCGCTCAATTCTAACTCCAGAGATTTGTTAATTGCCAGTAAAAATGATCCGCTGGGCATCTTAGCAGCCAGCATCCGAGTCGCGAGAGCTTCCCAAATCAATACGATGCCCATCGAAACCAAAAATCAGATCGAAGAACGACTCAGACAAGTTGTTTCGGGTGTGCAAGAAGTTAACAGTTTTGACGAACAACATACCAAGGGCGTTGCAGGGGTCAGTTTTAGTCCTGATGGCACAATCATTGCCTCTGCTAGTCTTGACAATACAGTCGTTCTTTGGAATAAAACTGGTACGGTACGACGCATTTTAAAACATAGCGATGGCGTTTTAGGGGTTAGTTTCAGCCCCGATGGCAAAACATTGGCCACTGCTTGCGCGGACAAAACCGTGAAACTCTGGCGTGTTGCCGACGGCACAGAACTCGCAACCCTCAAAAACCACGACCAAACTGTCACCAGTGTTAGCTTTAGCCCAGATGGCAAGACCCTTGTGAGTGGTAGTTATGACAATACCGTTAAAATTTGGACAACCAGCGGCAAATTATTGAAAACCCTGACGGGGCATAGCGACTGGGTGCTAGGGGTCAGTTTTAGCCCAGACGGTAAAACCATCGCCTCCGCGAGCGCCGACCAAACGGTTAAACTGTGGAATCTAGAGGGCAAAGAACTCAAAACCCTTAAAGGTCATAGTGATTTAGTCTACAGCGTGAGTTTCAGCCCAGACGGGAAAGAACTCGCCTCTGCCAGTGCCGATAACACCGTTAAACTCTGGAACCTCCAAGGCAAAGAACTCCAAACTTTGAGGGGACACAATGCTGATGTGATCAGCGTGAGTTTTAGTCCAGACGGTCAAACCCTGGTGACTGGTAGTGCAGACACCACGATCAAGGTGTGGGGCCGTGATGGCACTTTACTGAATACGATCCGTGGTCACCAAGGTGAAGTCAGGTCAGTGAATTTCAGTCGTGAGGGAACGATCGCATCGGGTAGCTATGACAAAACCGTGAAACTCTGGCGTCCTGACAGCACTCCCTTAAGCAAAATTCTAACGGGACATAGCGATTGGGTCTATAGCGTGCAGTGGAGTATTGACGGTCAAGCGATCGCGTCGGCGAGTCGGGATCAAACGGTGAGGTTGTGGAAGTCAGATGGTACCTTTTTAAGAACCTTAGAGGGTCATGAAAATTCGGTCAGTTCGGTAAGTTTCTCACCCAAGGGTAACCTTCTGGCTTCTGGCAGTGAAGACAGAACCGTGAAACTGTGGAACCTGGACGGCAAGCTGCTGAAAACCTTTAGAGGCCATAACCGTTCCGTGTTTAGTGTCAGCTTTAGCCCCACTGGCGACACGCTAGCCACGGCTAGTGAGGATAAGACTGTGAAACTCTGGAGTCTTGACGATGGCAAGGAACTACAAACTCTGAATCATGATGATAGTGTGAACAGTGTTGCTTGGAGTCCGAAGGGCGATGAACTTGCGTCTGGGAGTTTTGACAAGACGGTGAAACTGTGGCGTTTTGACGGGAGGCAGGCAACTTTATATCAAACCCTCAAGCATGATGGTAATGTCAATAGTGTCAGCTTTAACCGAGGCGGGCAGATTCTCGCTTCAGCCAGTGACGATAAAACTGTGAAACTCTGGAGCCTCGATGGTAAGCTGCTGACGACCCTCAAGCATGACGATCGCGTCTTGACGGTGACTTTTAGCCCGGATGGCAAGTTGATGGCAACTTCGAGTGCTGATAAGAAGTTGAGGCTGTGGGACATTCAGGGAAAAAATGCAACGCTGCGAAAAACTCTGATGACACGGGAGCGAGTCACGAGCGTTAGTTTTAGCCCCGATAGTAAGATGCTCGCTTGGGGGGGTCCTGAGCGAACGGTGGCTCTATGGTCACTGGACAACCTCCAGCTAGATAGTATCGTCGTGCGCGGTTGTCAGTGGTTGCAAGATTATTTGAATTCCAACCCAAACGTCAGCCAAACCTCCGATCGCACCCTGTGTCAAGATGTCAAGAGTCCATGAAAGGGTCGAGGGGGAGAAGGAAGTGCAGTTGTTTCTCGCTCCTGTTTAATGGGTTTGCGAACAAAGCTGTAAGCAACTCGAAATTGTTTGGCGATCTTGACGTTGCGATCGCTTGTTATTAATGTAAGTATCAAGAATCTTCTGACGTAAATCCAGTGAGTAGGGCTGCACTTTGATTCTCTGAGTTATCCCTCTTTTGTCACTACAGGGGTAGTAAAATAAAGCCGAATTCCCAAACGCTTTGAAATTAATGGTTACACCCCCTCGGATTGCATTCCCTACTGTCAAGTTCCTAGATGATTATTGCCAAAATTATCAACATCTGTTTTCTGATGTCAGAAATTATGAAACCTTTAAGTTGTTACGTATAGGACTGTTATCGGACTTGCCACGTAAATCATTATTGGATTGAGTATGGATTTAAGCAAGTCAAAAATGAATTAGGATGGAGTGATTACCGTCTCACCGATTATTACAGTATTGAACGGTGATGGGAATTGGTATATAGTGCTTATCTACTGCTTAGCCTTCAATCCCATAATTTCCAAATACTGGCCTATGAGAGTGAGTCATCTCCACCCGCCACTCCCACGGAGCAAGGTCGATTAAATTTTCCCTTTCAACAACATCCTTGGTGGGAAAAAGCAATGACCTGGAAAAGCTCTCTGAATAATTTAAGGCTCTTGATTCAACCCTACATCTTTTACAACTTAATTTCTCCTTGGCTCCAGGTGTTTAAGATTCCTGGCTTCCGTCGAAAATTCTGTGAATTAATTGAATTCATGAATACTTTTCCCAGTCGAGTGCTTCCTTGTTCTATTAAGATTTCACTAGTTTCCTCAATTTTCACTCTCCCTGTAGTGACAAAAGAGGGATAACGATTTTTATATATTCCTGAAATGCAGGGAGCAGAGTAAAAACAGTTTCATCGCTGCGGATATTGGTTGAAATGATACCGCGCCTGACTAAAGATGGAATGGCTTTGAAGAGATCATCGGCTCGTACCCCTTGACAATTTTCTAACAGTTTGCTTAAAGAAGCGGGTGTTGTTTGATTAACCAGGAGAGCAATCGCTTGTTTTTCACTTTCCGACAATCTCTGATAATGCTGCTGTAAAATCAGGGTTAATTCTTCGCACAGAAATACAGGGATATGACTCAAATAATGAGAGGCTCTCCCACTGAATAAGGTATTAATGGTGTGAGCGACTAATTTTAGCCAGAGGGGATTTCCTTGGTAAATTGTAATCAATTCTGACCATAATTCTTCATCTAATAAACCTTTTTTTCTGAAAATTTCTGTTGCTGCTTCACCTAAACCCGTTAATGGTAATAAACGGACTGCTACATGATCGTCGGTGAAGGTGAGGATGTCTAAAGGAGGTTCCCAACTATTGAGAATTAAGCAACTCTGATGGGGAATTTCACCAATGAGTTTAAAGAGGGTACTATAATTTTTATAAGTGGGTTGATAGTAACCTGCAAGTTGACCACTGTTGAGAAGATTTTGAGCGTCATCCAAGATAATCAAGCAACGGCGATCGCGTAATAATTCGATCAGGATGGCAAGTAGCTCGTTAGGATTTGTGGGTAAGGTAATATCTGTTTGATCGGAGATTGATTGAATTAGGTTTTTGAGGGTCGTTTCAAGGGTGGGGGCGGTGGCGAGACTTCGCCAGAGGATGCAGTCGAAGTGGGTTTGAATTGAGGGGATGAGGTGGCGGGCGATCGCGCTTTTACCGATTCCGCTTAAGCCGGTGATAGCGATGAGGCGACAGTGTTGTTGGATGATCCAGGTTTCGAGGGTAGAGAGTTGGGGGATGTAGTTGTAGAAGGTTTTGAGTTCGGGTGCGTCTCTTAAATCGAGTCGCGGTTTTGGTTGGGTGTTGTCTTGAGTTGAGGTTTGTGTAGCGGGTGAGTGTTGTGGAGTTTTTGGAGGGTGTAAGGTATCAGTGTAAACATTCATGCTACCAATTCTTACATCTTTCCAGAAGGAAGAAACGTTATTTGTAAAATTTATTCTATCTAAAGTAGCTTTAAAATTCGATTTATTAATATCTTCGTCTAACGTTGCTGAGAGAATCTGCCATAAATCTGAAGCCACCTTTTTAACATGGCTCTCAGTACAGTTACAACTTTCCGCAATTTCCCCGTATTTTTGGCTAGACCAAACGCCAGTTAATATCGTTTCTTGCAAACTACTTAAGTGCTTGCCCGTTTTGGCAAACACTAATTCGTCTGCCAACTTCAAAACGTCTTGAACGTCCATAGGTCGGGTAAGTGTGGAGATTTTAGTAATTATCCCACTTTTTGCTACTTTTGGCAACTATAAGGTACAAAATCATGCTTATTACTACTTTGTGCAAGCACAAGTTTTATGTTTTCTTTATATAAGTTCTACTTTTTCCTACTGACAAAGTTCTATAAAGGCTCAAAAATAAATTAGGCTGAATTTCCAAAGGCTCATAAAAATGAGAAAAAATTTGAGTATTTCCAGTTTAATTATTTTACCTTATCTCGCTGGAACAGTAGTATTATCTCACTTAACCACTGGCTGTACTGCAATAATACAGAATCAATCACTTTCCACAAGCAAAGCACAAAGAATGATTAATAAGTGGAGCGAGTCGGGGTCTATCCAAGTAATCGGAGTTAGGGAAGACTCAAGCAATAGTGCTGTGGCAACATTACAAGTCTCAAATTTTACTTTTAAAACCCATGATTACTTTTCTAATAACAGACTAAGGGAAGTCAACTCCTCTGGACCTGGAAAGGCAAAATTCTCTCGTTATACAGATGGGGTATGGACACTCACAAACATAGAGTTTAATAGAGGCGATAGCGATTTACAAAATGCTTTTGATTTCGATAACTTAAATATAAAAAATGATTAAAAGTTTATGAAAGCTCTCTCCATAAAAATCAAGACTAATTTGTTTGTTCTGACTCTCTCAACAATTAGCTTGCTTAGCAGTTGTAATTTGAGCGATTTTTTCGGAGTTGAGGTTAAGGTAACTGACCTCCCTGTTGGTCAATCTGAACTCAATTCAGGTAAAATCATGACGCTTATTGAATCAAAATCGATTAACAAACAAGGTCAAAGGATCAAGTTTTTCCAGAAAACAGACAAAAAAGAAGAAAGCTCTACCGCTGTCGTAGTTGCGAAATTTGGGGACGAAATCAGATTGATTGACTTTTTTGTGCCAGGGATTCATGAAAATCCTCAATTAAATTTTGGCTCTACTGCTCGCAGTTTAGTTTTTATAAATCCCCTATTTTTAGGATTAAATTTATCACAAAAAAAGATGGTTTTTGCAGCTATTGAAAAAAACAAGCAATTTAATAATTTGGTTATTTTGATTTCTAAATCAACTTCATTGTTTGATGACAATATCTTTAAGCTAGCTGCTGAAATTGCTCTTGATGTAGCTATAGACCAAAAACTCTTCTTAGTTGAAGCTTCCAAACAATCTTCCAGGCAACTTATAAATTTAGCACGTAATCAGGAGACAATTGATAACCAGACTGCGAGTAACCTAGAGTTAACACCTTGGAATTGGATATTACCCCCTGCTAAAGCTCAAGCTACCTCAAACAATCTTGAATATGAAATTACTAGCAACTTCACCGATGAAGGAAAATTTCCTGGTACAAATTGGCCTTTGTGGCACGGACTTGAATTGCAAGCAAGCTCTGAGGGTATAAAAGTTAAAGGAACCTCTCCAATTGCACAGCAAATTTTGATTCTTTTTCCTGGTAGACTACAGTATCCTGTTACACATAATGACTATGGTGGGTCTAAAAATCGAGAATACAATGTTGCTGGAGAATTGCTGATTTTACCAGCAGATATCGGCGTTTGGGATGGAAGTGTTATAAAAACTATTACAGGAGGAAATCAAAATGAACAAGCTTTAATATCCAAAGAGGGTCGATGGAAACATGGTCGCTATGATGTTATTTTGTCGGGAGGTAGTTTTTTAAACAGAAGAAGTGAATCTCAAAAAGTAGGCGCCTTTGATATTAATCTTACCTTATTGGCGATGGATATTTTTGCTGTGGCTGCTGGTTCCACTGGTAAAAAACCAATTGATGTCGCCCTTCAACTTAGTTCAGTTTCATCAGATTGTCAAAATGAATTAGCATTGAATGCTAAGGACACTAATTCTGCTTTTACTACTTTAAGTTTTTGCCTATCTAAACCAGATAATTTAGCTAGGATAGCACAAGCTGTAGGTATGAAAGATGAAGAAATAATCACCGAGGTTTTAAGCAAGTTATTCCAATTTCAAGGTAAGGCTTGGGAACAATTTCTTAAAAAAGTAGGTAAAGGAGGAGCCAGAGTTATCAATATATTTGATAAAGGTGCTGCTGTTAGTAGAGTTGGAATATTCGGGAAATATTTAGAGCATGAAAACTTGAATGAAGGATTTTATCGCGGTCAGTTTAATGTTATCGATCCTGCGAATGTAATCCAAGATGAAATAGCATTATCTATAGATAAAAATAGCGTGTTTTCTGGTAGATGGGTAGGATACCGATCAGGCGATCAATTCGATAAAGCTTTTACTCTTCGCTTCACTAATTTTGATAAAACATCTGGAGAAATTATTGGTGAAATAACAGACCCTGATAGAACAATGTATTTTCAAGGCAAAGTATTGGGAACGCAACTAAATTTTACAATTACAAAATCAGTGACAAATATTGTCTGGGGATTTATGTTTCAAGATTTCCTTAAGGGTACATTTTTCAGTCTTAGCCAAACGGCGAATCCAGGACTGATGAAAGGAAGATTTAAACATAATAATTCAATAAAACCAATAGAAGGAGATGTATCTTTAGTGTTACCTTATTCTAGTACGACAATAAAGTCAACTGAAAAATGGGGAGCGATCGCGTCTGCTTCGGGTCAAGAATTAGGGTGGGCTTGGAACGCTCGTACTCGTGAAGAAAGCGAGATAAAAGCCTTAGAGGCTTGTCAAGAGCGTTATCGCTCTTGTAGGAGCCTAGTTTCTTTCAATAATTGTGCAGCTTATGCAGGTAGCGATCCTTATGCAAGTGCTAATTCAGCCGGAGCTTGGGCTACTAGCGATGCTCTCGAAGCGGCAAAAAACCGAGCTTTACAAGAGTGTCAAAAACAGGGAATTTGCAAAATTATTACAGCCTTCTGCTCAGATGGTCGAGGTGCTAATAAGTGAGGGAGCAACGGGGAAGTTACTTGCCCCGTCTCCCTTTCTGCGGGGCATCTCCCATCATTTCAGCAAAGCTGAACCCCTCTATTACTTATATTCCCAGTAGTGAAGAGAGTAAATACTAGCGTCTCTACCCGATCCTCTATAACCGACTTGTTGAAAACTTATACTAAAATTAGTAACACCTCGTAGCTCAATAGAAAAAGCCGTCACAGATCCTCGCAAAACATTCACTGTTTTAGATAAATTGCCCTCGATATAGATTTGTAATTTCACGCTCTCAATCTCGGAAGTATCAGGAATAGCTAAACTCACATTGACAACACTTAGGTTTTCTAACAGTTTACAAGTTACTTCGTATGGTTGACTCAAACTAAGCCTGGTATCAGGATTATAAATTTTCCTACCAACAACAATAGAACCATTAAACCTCTCCCAATCATAACCACTAATTTGCACACACTCTAGTCGAGCTTGTCTTGCTTCTACTGAAGTCATAGTAAGAAGACAAGAACTTAAAATCACTCCTGCTGCTAAGATTTTTTTCCACATGTTAAGGCTCCTACTAATTGGCAAAATTTATGTCTACTTTAACCTTTATAAGGCTTATATTCTATAGTGAGTTGACTCAAGCTTTAAAATGTCCTCTAGCCTCACTATACCATTAGTTTTTTGTCTAGAAAAGTAACTGTCAATATCTATACTAACGCAAAATATTATAAGAAGCAAGGCGGAAAAAGACGGGAAAAAGTGTATATTTCATTAAGAAAATTTACAAAGAGCGGATAATGGCGGATAATAGCGGATATTCCCAATCCGAGCAAAATCATGATGCCAAAATATGGATGTGCAAGAGGTGTTTAAATATATTAATGAACTAATATTGACCAAAACGGGAGAGCAGCTTGACAGCCTGCAAGTTGCTATCCTTAAAGGTGTTCTTAATAGACTAAAATATAAAGATATAGCTGAGGAATATAATTGCACTCCTGGTCATGTCAAAGATAAAGCCTACCTACTCTGGCGTATTCTCTCTAAAACATTAGGTGAAGATGTGAATAGAGCTAATCTTCGTGCTGTCCTTGAAAAAAACTTCATAAAAAATCAGCCTATAAAATTTCGATTATGTAGTTGTTTAAATAGAAGATCTTTTGAAAAAAAAGTTTTTGAGGAGCGAAATTCTGAAAATTTGGAATTGGTTTGCGGTGGGAATAGAAAAATTTTTTATTTTAAAAGCCAGAATGAGATCGATATTGAAAATGCACGACGAAAAGCTAAATTAGAAATTCTTCCTCGCTTGGCACAAACGGGATTAACCGAAACTCAAATCGCCAAAGTTTTAGATTTGACATTGGAGGAAGTACAGCAGTTTATGCCTTAAAATATAGATAAATAGTTTAATTTTCCAGCTGCATTTGTAAGGGCAGCAATCGTTTACTTTTTATCATTATTCTCTTCTAAATACCTAATATTTTAACGATTAATACAATTCATTATTCACCACCAATCCCACATTCTCACCTGCGCTCACTTCCCTAAAAAAACGCTTACTTTCCCACGACTGTTATGCGCTTCCTCTTTGTAAACCAAGAAGCTGTAATCACTTATTTCTAATATTTGAACCTCATCAAGATATAAGCGCTAAACCATGATTTCATCGCATCTACTGCGAACAAAACTGAAGCCAGAGTCTGAAATTAGCTCCTTCCGTGAACAACTTGACAAACACCTTGCTCATCTTCAGGGTTTGCTCGTGAAATTCACCGGGAAAACCCGATCGCCAAAACTCAAAAGCTCGCCTTAACACAGCTCCAAGAGCTCTCAAGCATGAGGGGAACTCCTGCGATCGCTCAACCTTCCCCCTGTTCGGCTATCCTCGCAGCACACTGCCTTGAGAATTGCTACTGTAATGATGGACGATCAGACAACATTACGACAAGCACTTATGAGCGGTACGGTCACATCCCCCAAAACCAACCTTAACCAGCAGCGCTCGCCGGGTGTCACTACAGCCCCTCCTTCCAGTTCCCTGCTGGCCGACTTCATCCAAGAAACCCTCGCTTTAACCCGTCGCCTGTTCATTCAATTACAGCGACGCCCCTCCACCCTGATCGCGGGTATCATTCAGCCTCTGATGTGGTTAATCTTGTTCGGAGCACTGTTTGAAAATGCTCCTCAAGGCTTATTCGGCGAAAGCCAGAATTACGGTCAATTCCTCGGTGCCGGTGTCATCGTCTTTACCGCCTTTGCCGGTGCCCTCAATGCAGGGTTACCCGTGATGTTTGACCGAGAATTCGGCTTCCTTAACCGCTTATTAGTGGCTCCCCTCGCTTCTCGATTTTCCATCGTACTTGCTTCGGCCATCTTTATCGTCACCCTCAGCTTTATTCAAACCACGGCGATCGTCACAGCCGGCGCATTTTTAGGGGCGGGATTGCCAGGTTTAGCCGGATTAAGTGCGATCGCACTGATTGTCTTGCTCTTAGTCTTAGGCGTAACTGGAATCAGCTTAGGCCTTGCCTTTGCACTCCCAGGCCACATTGAACTCATCGCTGTGATTTTTGTAACCAACCTACCCTTACTCTTTGCCAGTACGGCCCTCGCCCCCATTTCCTTTATGCCGAATTGGTTGCAAACAGTTGTCAGCCTCAACCCCCTCAGCTACGCCATCGAACCCATTCGCTACCTCTACCTCCATAGCGATTGGTCTCTCGCTAGCGCCGTTATGCAAACTCCTTGGGGCAATGTCAGCTTTGGCGGATCGCTGCTGGTGCTACTGGCCTTTGACGCAGTCGCATTGCTGAGTATCCAACCCTTGCTACGTCGTCGCTTTGCTTAGTTGCAAGGGAGGTAGACCACCAACAGGCAAATTCACTCAACCTGGGTCCAATCAGGAAGCTGCGACCGCTCGCACCTCTCCCCAAATCTCCCTATTGCGTCTTGATCGAATGTGCACAAGATGCTTTACAGAAAGCGTCAAGTTTGACATGATTAGTGACGATCCTGTCAGTCACCAAATAAACAGCTAGTATGACGAGCATTGTGCAAAAAATCGCGGCCGCAACCCTTGCTGGCGCCGCCTTAAGCTTAGCCACCCTTCCCACCAAGCCAGCAGCAGCCCACAACCCTCAAGCTTCCCTTGCAGACCTCACCGCCTCAACTCAAGTTAGAGAGGGTTCCCTGCTGCTTGCCGCTTCTCCTTCTCCTTCTCCGATGGCAACCAAAACCCCAAGCCCCAAACCCTCAGCAACCAAACCCCCAAGTCCCAAGCCTTCAGCAACCAAACCCCCAAGCCCCAAACCTTCAGCAACCAAACCCCCAAGCCCCAAACCCTCAGCAACCAAACCCCCCAGCCCAAAACCAACAACATCGCCTAGATAAGTAGTCGAAAGTTGATTCCCTGCTAGAGGGTGTGCATAGCACGCCCTCCTGAGCCGAGCTAGCTTTAATTAGATAGAATAATGTCACAGTATTCTTGCCGACCCTTATGCCAATCAAACTGTCTAAGTCTAGCCTCTGGATGGTTCTGGGCACTCTCAGTGCGATCGCAGTAACCACTCTTGGCTGCCCTCAATCCTCTCACGCTCTACCAGCCACCAACGCCCAGCCGTTACAAGATTTATTCCCCACTAAAGATAATACAGACCCTTTCTCCAGTCGCGGTGATGGCAGTGCTGTGTTTGACCTGATTCACCGAGCCAACCTCGGCCCTAGTCGCAGTCTTGAAGACTTCAGCAGCGAACAGCAGAAAAATTTAACCGATGCAGCCGCCCAATTCCGGGCAAAACAGCGTCAAATCCTCCAACAGCAAGCACCCACTCAGCCCTCGGATGGCATCATCCTACCATCAGACAGTCCCACACTTGCCCCCCAATAACCCAGGGTCAGAACCGTTAACAGTTCCTAATGAGGGCTGGCTGAAGAAGGGGAAAGGGGGAAAAGGGGAAAAGGGAAAAAATGCAAACGTTTTGAGGTCTCGCACCCAACTTGGGAGCGCTTGATAGGACTTTTAATGCCTGACGGACCCTTGATGAATGCAGGTTTTTGCTTTGATTGAGCAAACCCTAATTAACCGTTACCACAGCTCAGCGCCAAATCAAATGAGCCCAGACACTGCCGTCCGGCCCCGCCACCTGATTGATATAGTCGTAGGGATAAAGCAACTTGGCTCCTTCCGTATCGCTGTAACCTGTGAGTGCATCTCCCCACGGATCGTTCACAATGTACCCGCTGCTGTCATACCCAATCACACATAGGATATGTCCGCTAGCGGTGAAGTCCCCAGCTAGAATCACCGGTCGGCGGTTAATCAATTCCGACTTGATCTCTGACCACTTCCGGTTTGGGCTAAAACTTGTCTTAAAACCGTAAGCTCGGATCAAAGCCGAGAGTACCGTATGATCGGTTTGAGAGCCTTCACCGGCGTAGTTGAAACACCACTGCAACAGTTCATCTTCCAACGGTCCTCCCCACTTCGGTCGCACGCCATAGTAATAGAAAGCCATTGAGATGGAAGTAACGTTGCAAGTAGACCAATAATAGCGGGGATTATCGCGCTGCGAAAAATAAGGTACGTTTAGTTCCACTTGGGTTGGGATCGGATTAAACGTTTTACCTCCCCGTTGGAATAAGAAATAAGCTGGAAAGATATAGCCTGTATTGCCAAAATTCGGCAGTTCTTCCGTGAGGGCGACTTTAATATTATTGTCTTCAATCCCGTAGCTATCTACGCCATAAACCCGACCCAGAGGCAACGTCACCTTCTCACTCTCATTCAAAGCAGTGGCATCGACCGATCGCTTCTTAATGACCGTCGTTTGTCTGACGGTAATCGTAATTGCTTCGGGGTCAAAGGCAACTTCTTTACCCTCTTTTTTAATTTGGATATGCTGCCAATAGATATATCCAACATTGCCAAAACCGGGAATTGATTCAGCAAGCGTGACGCGGAAGTGACCGGCAATGCAGGCGTAACCTGTAATGGCATAGGTACTGCCTAAAATCAGATCCGCCACTTCATTAGCCGCGAGATTAGAGGAATCTTCAGGTCGCGCTTTAATTTGGGTCGTTTGCGTCACCAACAATTGAGCGCTTAAGTGAGTATTGGGGACATCCGCGAGATCGAAGCGGAGTGTTTTAGTTCCTTTGGCGAGTTGGACATGGGGTTCGTAAAAGTAACCAAAAGCCCCAAGGGGTGCGACCGCCTCCTCCAACAACACCTTTAAATGACCATCCACAAATCCATACTTACTCACCGCCCAGGTTTTACCTGCCTTGACCAGCACCTTTTGCTGCTGACTCAGCCGCGATGAATCAACGGGAGCCGCCTTAAAGAAAGTATCCTTAACCACAGTCAAGTTCAGAGATTGCCCGACTGTCATCGGGTCACCGCTGACATTAATATAAATGACTTGACTGCTGATGATTTTGGCTTGACGATCGATGGCTTTCAGTCGCAGCCAGCGAGATCCAGCGATGCTAAACCCTTTGTTAAGATTCACCTGCCAAGTCCCCGCACTCCGGTTCAAGGTGACAGTCAGGGGATATTTATCTTCTGCGATCAGCGAAACAGTGACAACTACGGTTTTGTCAAAACTGCCTGTGAGAGCGACTGGCTGCTTCACCAAGACTTCTTTCGGCCCCGTATAAGTTAAGGTGGGAGAAGGATTGAAGGGTTTATCTCCCCGGCTGAACTGTACGAAATCTGGGTAGAGGTAACCGGTATTGCCAAACTGAGGCAGATTTTCTGTCAGTGCCACTTTGAAGTGACCGCTTTCAAACCCATAGCTGGACACTCCATAAATCATCCCGGCTGGGAGAGTTACTTTTTCTGTGGGTTTGAGGGTGGCAGCATCGATCGGCTGCTTTTTGATAACGGTGGTTTTGAGGGCAGTGACGGTAATGGCATTGGGGTCAAAGGTAATTTGCTTACCACCTTGTAGGATTTGGACATGGGGCGCGTAAATATATCCTGAGGAACCAAAGCCAGGTATTGCTTGAGCGAGGGTGACTCGAAAATGACCGGCGACGCAGGCATAACCGAGGATTATATAGGTTTCTCCCTGGGAAAGGGTAACTTGCTGGTTGGCGGCTAGCTCAGAGGAGTCGTCTGGAACCTGCTTAATGGGGGTGTTTTGGGTAATCCATAATAACTGAGTGCCGGGGGGTGTAGGTGGCAAGTCTGCTGGGTTAAATCTGAGTACGGCGGCACCTGCGGTCAGCAACACATGATTTTGATAGAAATAGCCGGATTTACCGATGGGAGGCAAGGGATCGGTGAGTTCTACTTTCAGGTGATCGCCAGCTAACTGGTAACTTGTGGCGGTGAAGACTTGGCCAGCTGCGATCGCAACGGTTGGTTGGTTTGTGGAGGTACTGGTTGGCTGGACTTTAAAGAAGGTGTCTTTAAGCGCGATCAGCGTGAAGGTTGAACCACTGGTGCGTGACTGGGGTTTGATGGCGAGGTTAACCACTTGTTCGCTGACAACTTGACCGCGTTTGTCGGTTCCCTTGAGGCGCAACCAGCGATCGCCCGCAGCACTGAAACCTTTGTCTAAAGTTACGTACCAGCTACCCGTTGAGGGGTTGAGGGTGACAGTGAGGGGATATTTGTCTTCTGCCACCAGAGAAATGTTAGCGACGAAGTTGGGATCGAAGGTGCCGACAAGGACAGTGGCCTGGTTGACCACAGCTTCTTTGGGAGCTAAATAAGTGAGAATGCTTGTGCTCATAAAACCTTTACCAGCCACTAGATGTCAGCGAAAAACTTGATGCTTTTTCGTTTCCGGTTCAGCTTGTGAGAAGGAGGTCGCTTTTCCCGATTGTACTGAAGGAATTGCGCGTTTTCACAGTCGCCAAGTTCACGCCAGTTTAGATCAAACCGCCCTAAGAGTGACTCTCTGGGCGGCGATCTGATTTTACAGGCTCGCTCTACGATTGGTAATGGGGTGGGGGGTTCCCACCCTACTTGCGGGGATGATTAGGCGATCGCAGCTAGGATATCTTGGGCGTGAGTCTCGACTTTGAGATTTTCGCCTTCGTAGACCTGAGTGATTTTGCCAGTCCCATCGATGACAAAGGTGACTCGCTTGGCATACTGACCTTTCTCGACATCATAAGCTTTGCTAATCGTGCCATCGACATCTGCGAGTAACTGAAATGGCAAGCCGTATTTCTCGGTGAACAGTTTATGGGAGGTTTCATCATCCCGGCTGACGCCCAGTACCACCATTTCTTTGTTTTGATATTCAGCATGGGCTTGCTTGAAGCTTTGAGCTTCTTTGGTGCAGCCTGGGGTGTCGTCTTTCGGGTAGAAGTACAGGACGACGGTTTTTCCAGCGAAGTCAGACAGCGAGACGGTGTTGCCGTTGGTGTCTTTGGCGGTAAAAGGAGGTGCAGCAGTGCCGACAGGTAGAGTCATAAATTTAGTTCCTTCTTGGCGCTTTCAGACGTTGGTGAAGTTATTTTAAAGGATTTTAATTGATTCTGTCGCGCTTTCAAGGGGTTGCCCTGGGAGGACGGCTGGGTACTTCCAAGACCCAAAAGTAAAGTTATGTGCCAGTTTCTTGCTCGCTTTCCCAATTTCTGTAACACTGAATACAGAAATTTTTAGGTAGATGTTAATTAGCAAAAGCACCTGAGCAGCTCAAACAACTGAGTCAGCTTTTGCCACAGGCGGTCTTATGGAGGAAGTGGAACCATGAAACTTGATGTCAAACCCTTGATGCTGCCGGTGCAGCCAAATTCTCAAGCAGAGTTAACACCTTCTACTTGGGTGCAACTGCTGGAACTTCCCCACCCATTCAGTTTTGACGAAGCGTTGTTGCTGTGCCAACAGTCAGAGGAGGAATGGGTGGCGTGGATTCCCGATCGGGGAGAAGTGGTACTGCACAGCAGTCAGTTTTGCAGGGTGGATTAGGGGGTGGATGGGAAACCGGGTGGTTTGGCTCATGGAGCTGAGACACCCGGTTGCTTGTAGCCTGGATCTGGTAAGATCTGTCTGGGGTAGGGAAATTTAACTGTTAAATCCCTATCAGGGATCAAAATTGATGAATTCTGTCGAACCCCAAAAGCCTCAATCAATTCAATATCCGAGCCGAACCGCAGAGCGAGCAGAGCGAGCGCTCCGATGCTCTCCATTCCGGCTCAACTTATTCAGTGCGATGCGGTCTCAGAGTATAGAATTAAAGGCGATCGCATCGAGTTCTGGTGTGGAAAATGGGTATGCGTCATCCCCTGTGGCAGAGTTAGCCGCAGAAAATTACCTGCTCTGGTTGATCCAAGTGGGAGTCCTACGGCGAGAAGTGGACGGACAAGGCATTACCGATAGTTTTCGCTTAACTCCCTTGGGACGGCAATTGGTGGAAAAGTGGGAACAGCAAGGAGGGTGCTTACCACCCCCCTCTGGAAGCGATCGCCTCACCAACCAGATCGGTCGCTGGTTCCGATTACCCTTTTAACGCTGCGTTGCGAGTCAGGGTGCTGTCAGCTTTTCCAGTCGTTTAGCGCCTATAATCCAGTTAGAAAAGCTTTAGCCATAAACAGGTTCAAAGCGGATCAGTAAGCAGGCAGCATTCAAAGATCGGATGGGTTGTCTGTCCCCTGTTACTGGATTTGGAGAAGGGGGACAGTAACCTGAATCGTCAGATCAATTCGGGTGAGTTGATTGTTGCTTACTAACTGAGCGCATACAGAAAAAGCTGATTGAAATCTTATGAAAGCAATTATGATTGTAGGGACAACCTCCCACGCTGGCAAATCTTTATTAACTGCTGCTTTGTGCCGGATTCTATCCCGACGCGGTTGGCGGGTTGCTCCCTTTAAAGGTCAGAATATGGCCTTGAATTCCTATGTAACTTCCGCCGGTGGCGAAATTGGCTATGCTCAAGCGGTACAAGCATGGGCCGCTGGGGTGACTCCTTGGGTGGAAATGAACCCGATTTTGCTGAAACCCCAGGGGAATATGACTTCGCAAGTGGTGCTGAAAGGTCGAGCGGTGGGGAATGTCCGCGCTTCAGATTATTATGAAAACTACTTCGATTTGGGTTGGCAAGCGATCGAAGAATCCCTCGATTTTTTATCTCAAGAGTTTGATTTACTGGTTTGTGAAGGTGCTGGTAGTCCCGCAGAAATTAATCTCAAGCACCGGGATTTAACGAATATGAGGGTTGCTAAATATTTAAATGCTAGAACGCTCTTGGTTGTAGACATTGACCGGGGAGGTGCTTTTGCTCATGTAGTAGGTACATTGGAGTTACTAGAACCCGATGAACGAGCGCTCATTCGAGGGGTAGTTATTAATAAATTCCGAGGTCAGCGATCGCTGTTGCAATCCGGTATTACTTGGTTAGAAAATCGCACTGGCATTCCGGTTGTGGGTGTCATTCCCTGGATCGACCAAGTATTTCCGGCTGAAGATTCCCTCGACCTCCTGGATCGTCGGACTAGCCAATCCCAGGCTGATATTAACATTGCGGTTATCCGCTTACCCCGCATTTCTAACTTTACAGATTTTGACCCGTTGGAAGCAGAATCCACCGTTGCCGTGAGATATGTACATCCTAAAGATTCTTTAGGTCATCCTGATGCTGTGATTATCCCTGGTTCCAAAACTACAATCTCTGATTTGTTAGTGCTGCGACAGACAGGGATGGCAGAAACCATTCAAAATTATCTAGCAGCCGGTGGTACGGTCATGGGAATTTGTGGTGGCTTTCAGATGCTCGGACAAATTTTAATTGATCCAGAAGGCTTGGAGGGTGAACAAGGGCAATATGAAGGATTAGGAATTTTGCCCCTCAAGACGGTGATTGCTGCTCAAAAAATTGCTCGCCAGCGACAAGTGAGTTCTAATTATCCGCAAGTTGGATTGCCGGTTTCCGGGTACGAAATTCATCAGGGTCGGACCTATCTCCTGCATTCTGAAGGAACTCAACCTTTATTTGACGACCCGAATTTAGGAGTTGTGAATACCTATCAATCGGTTTGGGGAACTTACCTGCATGGTATTTTTGATAATGGTGCTTGGCGTCGCGCTTGGTTAAATCATTTGAGACAACAGCGGGGTCTGCGAACTTTGCCGACAGGAATCCCGAATTACCGAGAACAGCGAGAAGCGCTTTTAGATGCTTTGGCAGATACGGTTGATGCTCATTTAGATTTACGACCGATTTTAAGCTAAAAAGTTGTTCTTAGCCCAGGATAGATGGCTCCTGTTCATTGGTTCAACTGTCAACATTTCTATTACCCATGAAACCATGCCAACCATTCACTTTTTACCCGATGATGTGACCGTCGAGGCAGAGGTAGGAGAACCTCTGCTGGAGGTTGCTAGGCGTGCAGGTGTTTGTATTCCCACCGGTTGCTTGATGGGTTCTTGCCATGCTTGTGAGGTGGAAGTTGACGGAGGGGAGGCAATTTGTGCTTGCATTTCGGCGGTGCCTGGGGGGCGATCGCACCTCACCATTAATCTCTATATCGATCTGAGTTGGTAAGAACGTTTGTTGCTCAGCCTGTTAGGTGTAGAATCAGATACTGAGCTTCCCTTTCCTTAACAATTCCGATACAACCGGACTTGAGAGGACGAACCCTAACAGTCGCCTCCGAAACAGGGTTAGTCTCCAGTCGCGTTCTCCTGAGCAATATTGAGAGCATATTCTTTAAAGCGTTCTAAATCAGCCTGAATCGTAGATTCAACCACTCGCCCTAAAAATAAATCATCCATTAACTTCCCTAAAAAGCCAGGAATTGCATAAGCAATTGTGAGCTTAACAATACTACTGTTATGGCGGTCATAAAACCTGACTGCCCCTCGATTTGGTAAACCATCCACTGATTCCCACTGAATGATTTGCTGGGGTACTATTTTCAGAATCCGAGAAAGCCAACTGAATTCTAAGCCACTTGTTGCCAATTTCCAGCGAGATAATTCTGGGTTTTCTTCTAAAATATGAACCGATTCAATCCACTTCATCCACCGTGGCATTTGTTCTAAATCAGACCACAGGCTCCAAGCCAATTCAATGGGAATGGCTACTTCTACCTGTACGCTATGTTCTAACCAAGTAGACATTTATTAAAAGTACCGTTTACTACTAACTACTTCTTTTTTTGTGGTGAAAAAGCTTGAGACTGCTTTCAGAAGAATGCAGCTACCATTCTTTTTTCCTGGTCACATTGATTCCTGTAGATAAATTAGCATATCTCCAGCAGATTTTAACGGAGTGAAATCCATTTAAGCCCACCCGCCCTTGGGACACCCTCCCCTGAGGAAGAGAAGGGTTGGGGAGGGATGTACTTCCTGGACAGAACAAGTGCTGTGACTCTATTTGTTAAGGTGCTTATAGAAAGTTGACGAGGTAGGTTGGTCTGGGCAGTTAGTCATTGGTAGTTAGTAGTTAGGAGCCGGTTATTCAACACCCCAACCCTCACTCATTACTAATTACCAATTCCCCTTTTCTCTGCTAACAATCAAGCATTGCTAAGCAAAACTCTTGAGAATTGCTTGGGCCGCTTGTCTCCCGGAAATGGTGGCTCCTTCCATGCTATCAATGTAATCTTGCTGAGTGTAACTTCCCGCTAAGAAAAAGTTAGGGATGGAGGTTTTTTGAGGCGGGCGATAGAGATCCATTCCTGGCCCTTCCCGGTAGAGAGATTGAGCTAATTTCACCACACTATACCAAGTCATATTCAGTTCCCGTGAAGAAGGAAATAAATCGTGGACTTGTTTGAGAATTTGTTGGGCGATCGCCTCATTGCTTTCTTTGATAAATGGATCGCCAGGAGTTAACACTAACTGCAACAGTGAACCTTGCCCTTCTCGATAATAATCGGCTGGACTGGTTAAAGCCATGTCAGCGAAACAGGAAAAATCTGCATCAGGTGTATAGAGCAAATTGTCGATTCCTGCGGCTTGAGCTAACTGTTTGCTTTTCTCCAATTCATGCAATTCTGTGACCCAACCATCAAAGCGTAATTGCACAGTTGCCACGGGAACTGTATCTAATTTATAAATGTTGTCAAATTCCGACCATTTGCGCCAATCAGGGGGTAAAACTTTCTGAATTCCTGGCACATCACAGGCAAAACAGTAGGCATCAGCGGTAATGGTTTCTTCCGTTTCTCCTTTGGCTACGAGCAATCCTGTCACCCGAGTTTCGCCGTCGCTTTCTGCATATTGAATTTCTCGGACTCGTCGCCTGGTATGAATTTTTGCACCCCGGTTTTCGAGGTATTGAATCAGGGGTTTGTGTAAGTATTCATTGGGAGAACCTTCCAACATCCGCAACACAGACGCTTCAGTTTTAGCTGCAAAAAACTGAAAAATTGTCAACATACATCGGGCAGAAATATTTTCTGTATCGATGAAGCCGAGAGCATAGGCGATCGGGTTCCACATCCGCTTGAGACTGCCTTCGCTACCCCCTTGACGACGAAACCAGTCGGCGAAACTGACGCGATCGAGTTCGCGAATGGTTTTCATGGCCCCATCAAAGTCAATTAACCCTCGAACGATGGGACTGGTGGCGAGGGCGATCGCGTTTTGCAGTTTATCTTGCACTGAAAGCTGAGAGGTGGTGAAAAATGCTTTCAGTCCGTGGAAGGGAGCTCCTGTGAAGAAGCGAAAATCGAGAGCTGCGGTTTCGCCACCTCGGTTGACAAAGATATGAGTGTGTTCTTTGAGGCGGAGGTTGTCAAAGGCTCCGACTTTTTTCATTAACTCAAATAAGTTGTAGTAGCATCCGAAGAAGACGTGCAATCCCATTTCTAGGTGGTTGCCATCTGCATCAACCCAGCTTCCTACTTTACCGCCTACAAACGGTCGAGATTCAAAGATTTCTACTTGATGGCCTGCATCGACTAAGTCGATGGCTGTGGCCATACCCGCTAGTCCTGCACCTGCGATCGCAACTCGCATTCTTCCTCAATCCTTTTCAGTTTCTTTACAGATTTTAACAAAGATGAGAACCGGAGAGATGAGGAAACGGGGAAATGGGAATAATGGGGATCGCAAGCTGGTTTAAAAGGTGCGGTCTCTGGGTCAATTCTGCCTTTTAGCTTCTGCCCTCTGCTTCAAAACATCGGCATCAATTGCAGAGGCCCGATTCCCAAATCTTTCGGAGAGAGCGATCGCACTTCAAACAACGCCATCATATCCTTAAACTGAGGCTGTCCCCGCGAAGCCCCCGTCAGTCCCTTCGCAATAATCAAACCACACCAACCCTTTGTACTCTGGCAACGCCGATCCCATTTCTTCCGTGCTTCCCGATGGATCGGATCGTCATCGACAAACTCACCAAATAAATGGAGTTCCCCGTCGTGAGTCTGCAAGATCCCCAAATCATAACGCTCCTCTGCAAAGGGATCTTCCCCAGGATTAAAACAAATTGCTTTCACCCCACCAGCTTCCTGCAAATCTTGAATCAGTGTCTTCGCCTTCGGGTTTGAAGTTTGAATCAACACAACCGGCAAACCATCTCCAATGGCCTGGATGTCAACCCCTGCTGATTGATGAAATAGAGCCTTTCCCCGCAGGTATTCCACCGTTTCCCAAGGCACCACACCCAGACTCAGAAAAGAATTGGGCGGCACGAGATCGTCCCGCAGCAACGGCATCTGAAATTCCAACTCATCGTCTTCGTCCTCTTCTGCTTCCATTGCCATCTGCCAGAGTTCATCGGCCAACTCTGGCACGGTAGACACCCTCACCGAATGTTGCTCAGTTTCTCCATTCGGCTGAGGAATGGGGATGCGGTAGCGACTGTTGATAGAGGGGAAATTGCCCCCGATCAGTTTGCGTCGCGAAGCTTTCAAAAAGCGGTGAAATGCTTCCAGCGCCACTAAAACAGTCAGCGCCTCTTCTTCATAGAGAATCGATCGCAACCCCTCCAAGGGATGCAAATTGCCAAAATTGGGTTCAATTTCCGATGCCGACAAATGACTGATATCGAGTTCATCCTCCTGATCCAGGTTGTGAATACTATCAAAGGTTACAAATAGGCAGTCTTGCCCTAAAAAGGCCTGTTCCAACGTCTCAAAGGATTTTTCGTGGGCCACCTGCTGGCGGAACCGCTTGAGTGATTCTAGCGATCGGTACAGCAACACCCCATAATCTAAACCCCCCCTTCCCAGCACTGAAATAAACAGATTGCCGATATCCCATTGATTCAAGGTAATTGAAATAATTTGGTGCTCAGCTAAAATTTCCCAAGGTGCATCTTGCCAAATATTGTAGGCAGTTTCTATCAAGCTTTGAGCGTACTGGGGAGGCAATTGGGGCGGACGGTTGAGGGCAACTTCTTGCATTCCCCGAAAGATTTCGTCAATTAAAGGTAAATCGGGTACATAGTCAATGGCAATGTCCAAATCTTGCAGCACGCCCCGCAAGAAAAACTGAATTTGTCGGTCTTTGACGACGATTTTTTGGGGACGAACCGCTGGGGCTGGGCTTTGAGGGTGTTCCATTGCTCGCAGTAGTGTTCTGACCACTGCTTCTGGCCCATTATCTGGGGTGACTACATCCATCGCTCGTACTACACCTTCTGAGCCATCTACCCACAGGATGCAGTCGCCAGTCCCTTCTGAGTCTGCGTCTAGAGCTGAGTCACGAGACAGGGGGCGGCGATCGCCTTCCCAGACACTGGGAATTTGAGGTAATTGTTGGAGCCGACGAAGAGTAGAGTGATTCAGAGCTGCCATAGAGTAAGCCCGTTAGGTGAAGCAATACGCGGTGCTAAGAGGTCTAAGAGGTCAACCGCCGCTACTCAATGATAAACCCTCTGGGGTAGTGCGGTAGAGTCAGAGGGGGCGAGGCACAGGAGGGAATGGAGGGTGATGCTGGCGGACTCGACCGCTTCCCTCACGTTCGCGGCCCAAGTCCGATAAAATAGGAAGGCATTAAGATGAAGCAGTTAAGATTGAACGCGATTGGAGTTCAATAAACCAATGACACAAGGGATTTCTGAAAAGCGGGGCATTCAAATTACGGAGGCCGCTCTCCGCCAAGTTCTATTGTTAAGGGAGAAACAAGGCAAAGACCTCTGCCTGCGGGTAGGAGTGCGTCAGGGAGGTTGCTCTGGAATGTCGTACCTGATGGATTTTATCGATCCCACTACGATCGGGGAGCATGATGACGTTTTTGACTATGAAGGTTTCCAGGTGGTGTGCGATCGCAAGAGTCTTCTTTATCTGTATGGTTTGGTACTTGACTACAGTGATGCGATGATTGGGGGGGGTTTCCAGTTCACGAATCCCAATGCTACTCAAACCTGCGGCTGTGGCAAGTCTTTTTCTGCTTGATTCGGGGAAGCAGGAGGATCGCAGAGGAAGGATGAAAGAGACAGTCAGAACTCTGCTCGTCTTTCATCCTTCTGCATCTGGGTTGCAGGTTTGATTTCCCCCTGTTCCATGTTCTAGAGATTATGACGACGAAAACACCAGAAGAGCTGTTTCAAGAAGGTTTTGACCGCTATCAAGCTGGCGAAAATGCTTCTAATCTGATTCCTGTGTTCAAAGAAGTGTGCGACCGCGCTCCTAAAAATGGGAATGCCTGGACTAGCCTTGCTTGGCTTTACCTTTTAGACAACAAACCTTCACCTGCTTTGAAAGCAGCAAAAACTGCGGTTAAGCTCAACCCTCACGATCCCCAAGCTCGGATTAACCTAGCCATAGCCATGCTCGATCTGGGCGAAAAAGGGGTGCGCCCTCATGTAGAAATGGCACAGCAGATGATCATGGCTTCTTCAGAATGGTTGGAGGAAGTCAAGCGCAATTTTGAAGAAGGTTTAAGCAGAAAACCTGATTGGAAAAGTTTGAGTCGGGTTAAGCAATGGCTTTTTGAGCTTTAGATAGAAACCATCTATTCCTTTTGGGAGATGAGAGCAAACAACCTCTCGATTTGTTGAGAGGTTGTAATAATTCATTATATAAGTTTATGTAAATTCGGGATCGGCAGTGCTATGATTTGGAAACTTCGATGGTTGACAAATCATTGTCAGCATAACAGACACCCATTTGATAATACTAGGAGTTGTGCGACTTATGAATAATAACAACAGCGTGAACGTTAAACCCGCAACCCGCAATCACAAAGGTTTTTTTGTCCAACCAGCATCCTATAAGCTGATGAGTATCGATCAGTCCGGGTGGGCTTTGATCTGCCTGGATAACGCAGTTTGTCACTATGTCGATCCAGATAACTTACAAGTTCCTCACAAGCCTAAGGGTTCCTGATCTTGAGCGAATCTCCCTAGAAAGTTTAAGATTCTGGGTTTAAGTCGCTGTCCTGACTCACAGGCAGCCTCTTTTTTTTAGGGAAAAAAACAGAAGAGTAAGTATTAATAACTAATTTTTGGGTCGTGCGGGCTTTGAGTCCGCACGACCCTTTAATCAAGCATTTAGCGGTCGCAACAGCCCCCTTTCTTCAAGCAGAAGCCAAAATTTCCTTAAGTGCTTCCTTCAGCCGAGGATATTGATATTCAAAACCGTAAGATAAAGGACGCTTGGGCAAAACTTGCTGACCTTCCAGCACAACTTTCGCAGCATCTCCTAGCAGCACTTCCAAAGCAAAACTTGGAACTGGCAACCAAGAAGGCCGGTGTAAAACCTCCCCAAAGGTATGGGAAAATTCAGTCATACGAACAGGATTGGGTGCTGTGGCATTGAGAACCCCTTCAATTTGGGGTTGCGTCAGCGCCAACACAATCAAATTCACTACATCTTCTCGGTGAATCCAGGAAAACCACTGCCGGCCAGTGCCGATGGGGCCACCTGCAAACAATTTAAAAGGAGGAAGCATTTTAGCGATCGCTCCTCCCATCCCCAAAATAATTCCAAACCGCAAAATTACTAACCGCGTCCCCACCTGCTTCACCGATTGCGCCGCCGCCTCCCAGGCTTGGCACACTTGGGCCAGAAAATCATCCCCTGGGGCACTATTTTCATCAAACGTTGCCGTTTCACTGGCTCCATAATAACCAATCGCAGAAGCGCTCACCAAAACACTGGGTCGAGGGTTCGCTTGAGCGATCGCCGCCACCAGTTCCTCCGTGGCTAACTGGCGACTCTCCAGAATTTCTTGCTTGCGTGCCGATGTCCAGCGTTCCTCTGCGATCGGTGCCCCCGTGAGATTCACCACACCCTCACATCCTGCGATCGCCTGTTGCCAGGGCCCAGATTCTGTAGGAGTGTAAGCTACAATTTCCAAATTGGGGTACGCAGAGGCAGGAAACACTCGCTGAGCTCTGGCTGAGTCTCGACTCAAAACCAGCACCTGATGACCTTGCTCATGCAGTCGCTCTACTAACCGACTGCCGACAAACCCCGTTGCTCCCGTGATTGCTACTTTCATTCATTACTCACTGCTACAGTTCCCGCAGCTTGGACTTGTATCCAAACTTGTCCTCGATTATAAAACCATCGCATCAACCCATCTGAGACAAGAGGGGTTCTGACACAAGCCGGAGGCAATTTCATTAAACTGAAGGAAGGCGATGAGGAGCGCAACAATGCTGGTAAAAAAATCGAAACTTGTAATTGCTGTGACTGCCATTCTTGCCACAGGAGGGGTAACAGCTTACCTTTACTTGAAAAGCTTGACAGAAAAAGTATCGACCCCTTTGGAAAGTGCCAAAATTGTACCGGCTAGTGCGATCGCAGCCACATTTATTTCTCCCAACCCCAAAGCTCTAGCTCAGCTACAACAATTTGGCTCTCCCGAAGCTCAAAGGCTGATTCAGCAAGGATTTAAGAACTTACAATCAGGTAGTTTTTCCGGGGCTAACATTGATTTTGACCGAGATGTGAAACCTTGGGTGGGAGGGTTAACCGTTGCCTTGCTACCACCCTCAGCCACAGAAAAGGCAGGGGAGGCAAGGTTACTGCTGGTACTAGAAATGAAAAATGAAATTGCTGCTTGGAGGGTAGCGAGCTATTTGAAAAGTCAAGCGAAAACAAAAAGCTCTGAAAGCGAATATAAGGGTGTAAAAATTGCTGAAATTACAGAAGAAGGTGGCCGACGCTACAGTATGGCTCTCTTAAATCAACATTTGGTATTCGCTCCCTTTCGCAAGGCGGTGGAACAAGCAGTGGATACGTTGAAAGGGGAGCCTTCCCTGGCGAGTCAGTCGGGTATAACCAGTTCGTTTCTTCAGAGTGCAGGGGTGGCTAACCCTATGGCTACGTTATTGATCGCGAATTATTCAGCGTTGATGCAGCAATTGAATAATTTGCCGGATAATGCGATCGTTCCTGCGTCTGTGATGTCACAGTTACAGCAGGTGAAGTCGGTGGTGGTGGGAATTGGTGTGGACAGTGGAGGAATTCGGCTGCGATCGGTGGCTGAACTCGATCCTAAATTCGTGAAACCGCCTCACCCTGTGGCTTCCAGCAGCATCATTCAGAAATTTCCGGCGGAGACGATCGCGCTCCTCAGCGGACAGGGGTTTAATCAAATTTGGTCCCAAGCGGTGGTGTTGGGGAAAAATCACCCAGAAATTGCCACGGGACTTTCTCAGGTGAGGGAGGGGTTTCGACGAGTGGAGTTGGATGCCGATCGGGAGGTGTTCCGTTGGATGGATGGTGAATTTGCGGTGGGTGCGATCGCCTCTAACCAGGGAATTTTGGATCAGTTGGGGATGGGGGGTGCGATGATTTTTGAAACCAGCGATCGCACTGCGGCTGAGGCGACTTTGAGGAAACTGGATGCGATCGCAGGGAGCAACCCATCGGTGAGTGTTGCGCCGAGGAAGGTGAAGGGTAAAGAAGTGACGGAGTGGCAAATTCCCCAGCAGGGAACGCTGTTTGGACATGGTTGGCTGGATCGCAATGCTGTGTTTGTGGCTTTTGGTGGGCCATTGGTGGATGTGATGACGGTACAGCAGGCGAAACCGTTAAGTCAGAGTACACCGTTTCGAGCGATCGCTAATTCTTTGCCTCAACCCAACCAAGGTTATTTTTATCTGGATGTTGACAAAGCATTATCTTGGGCAAACCGCTATTTACTGAAGGTACAGCCGAATTTAATTTCGCCAGAAGCAACTGTTTTATTGAATTCTGTTGAAGGAATTGGTGTCACAACAACTTGGCCAAAACCGTCAACCCTTCAGTTGGAAATGTTGTTGGCACTTAAGCCGAAAAAGAGGTAATTAGGGGGTGTTGAAGAAGGGGGAAATGGGGAAAGGGAAAAAATGGGGAAATGGGGAAATGGGGAAAGGAGAGGATGGATAAAAAGTGCAAACGTTTTGAGGTTTAGTCCCAAATTTGGGAGCGCTTGATAGGACTTTTAATGCCTTACGGACCCTTGATGAATATAGGTTTTAGCTTTTCTGTAAGCCTCAATTAAGAAGTCGGAATTGAGCAGTTTTTATCCGATTGCTTTTCCCCTTGTTCCTCGCTTCCTTCCTAGTTTTTAATGACAATACTTTTCAAGTATCTCAAGTTTAGCCTCCAATTACCTCCTTAACTTTCCCCTTTTGTCCCGTTCCCCTCTTTAAGAGATGACGCACAATGCAGTACAATAAAAGTTTGGGTGCAGTCCCTACTGGCACTGTCTTCCCGTTACACCAGACTATAGAACAAAAAGATGACTGCTGCTGTTAACACAAATGTAGGATTGGTTTCGCGCTTAGTAAACGGGGTCCTCTCGATTAAACCTTTAGCTAACTTAGCCAAGCACCAAGCGCGGGAGATGATGATTAAGCGGGCCGAAACAATCGGAGTGCCTTGGCGGCAGAAAGCACAAGCGCTTTTGTCTCGGAATTGGGATGCAGAATTTGCTCAAGTTTATAATCCTAACTTGACTTATCCTGAATATTACCTAACATCATTTCATGCCTACGAAAAAGGTAATTTGAGTTGGGAAGCGGCAACGGAAGTTGAAGTAGCTGCTTATGCAGTTCATGCTAAAATTTGGCCAGAAGCTGGCGCGAAGGGAGATGCAAAATTGCGCCAAAATTTTCATGATATTGTCAAAGCCAAACTTCCTGAGGAACCGCGAGATATTCTAGATTTAGGGTGCAGTGTGGGGATGAGTACCTTTGCACTGCAAGAACTTTACCCCCAAGCAAACATTACAGGCGTTGATTTATCGCCTTATTTTTTAGCAGTTGCGCTCTATAATTCTCAACAGCGAAACTTACCCATTCATTGGGTTCATGCTGCGGCGGAATCAACGGGTTTACCTAGTGGTAGTTTTGATTTAGTTTCTATTTTCTTGGTGTGCCATGAATTACCACAGGTGCCAACGATGGAAATTTTCCGGGAAGCGAGGCGGTTACTACGACCCAATGGTCATTTGGCAATGATGGATATGAATCCTGAGTCTGAAGTTTTTGCCAGTTTGCCGCCTTATGTTTTAACCTTGCTTAAGAGCACTGAGCCTTATTTGGATCAGTATTTCACACTGAATATTGAGCAAAGTTTGGTAGAGGCGGGTTTTGAAACGCCCTCAATTAGCTACAATAGCCCTCGCCACCGCACGGTAATTGCTAAAGTGAGATAGAGGGAAGCAAAGGAGGAGTTTTGGTTGTAGATGCAGGGGGCTCAAGGTAGCTTAAGTGATAGCAATTCTAGAGCCAATATCACGCTCATTGACCCCAGCACTGATGACTGATTCATACTCCTAAACCCCCCGTTTCAGGGTCGCAAAAATCTTGCAAGGAGTTAAAAACTCAGCTCAAATTGAGTCGATTCACTCTCATAGTTTAAGAGCGCGTAGGCGATAGGGGCAATCCCCTCTGGTTGCCCTTTGACCCAGGGGTTTCATGATTTCCAGCCTTTTTTAGTTATGCCGAATCGGAATTTCAATGGAAAATTCTGTACCTTTGCCGGGTTCCGAGCAACAGTTTAAATGGCCTTGATGCTGGTGTACAATAATTTGATAGCTAATTGGCAACCCTAACCCACTCGCTTCATCCAGTGCTTTGGTGGTAAAAAATGGCTCAAAAATTTGTGCTTTTACAGCTTCATTCATCCCAACTCCATTGTCTGTAATCTGAATTAAGACGTGGTTTGGGTCTAAAACTTGGGTGATAATCTCAATGGTGGGTTTGAGTTGATCGGTTTCAAAGTCTTCTAGAGAATTTAGCTCTAAGGCATCCAAGGCATCAATGGCGTTATTGAGGATATTCAGAAATGCTTGGTTAAGCTGACCAGCGTAGCATTCCACTAGGGGTAATTCGCCATACTCCTTAATGATTTTAATATCGGATCGTCCTTCTCTTGCTGGTAAGCGGTTCTGCAACATCAGCAGGGTATTGTCAAGGCTAGCGTTGATGTCAAAGGGTTGCCAGCCGGAGCGGTCAGTACGGGAGAATTCTTGGAGGGATAGGATGATTTGCCGGATGCGATCGCTACCCGTTCGCATGGAGGTTAAAATTTTAAACAAATCGCTGAGTACAAAGTCCAGCTCCATTTCTTGCTGTTTTTGGAGAATATCTGGACCGATGATTTCTGATTGTTTTTGATAGAGAGATAGTAGGTCGATTAAGTCAGAAGCATAATTTTGGACATGAGTTAAGTTGCTGTAAATGAAGGTAATGGGGTTATTAATTTCGTGGGCAATGCCTTGCACCAACACTCCCAAACTCGCCATTTTTTCGCTGTGAACCAATTGAGATTGGATTTGTTGCAAGTCTTGCCGATCGCGATCGCGCTGCTGGGTTAATTCCTGCACCCGCAAACCCAAGCGCACCCGCGCTAATACGTCCTGGGCCTCAATGGGTTTGAACAGAAAATCATCGACACCAGCAGCAAATCCTTGCGATCGGTCTTCAAAACCCTCCCGCGCTGTCAGTAGCATGAAGAAGGTCGTCGCGAGTGCTGGATCTGCCTTAATCTGTCGGCAAATTTCTAACCCATTGATCTGCGGTGTCATCCAATCACTGATAATCACATCGGGATGTAAAGTTTGAGCTTGATCGAGGCCGTCTTGACTTTCAATGGCGATCGCAACCTGATATCCTTCCCTTTCCAGTAAGTTTTGCAAGACAACCTGAACTGTCACCTCATCATTAATCACGAGAATCTTTGCCATACCAGCGCGAACTCCAAAAGTTTTTTTTAGAATAACGAATGGTGGCTTAGCGATTACCTGCCACTGGTCATTGACCGCATCCGGTACTCGATAGGCCTTTGTATACGATTGAACGTTGGCGGTGTCGCTCAGTCAAACAACCCTGGCAACATTGCCCGAACAATGAGCACTGGTTTCACTGTTACCCTACTATATCGCCATTCGCTGTGGCTGTTTTGCTGTTGGTTCCCAGAAACCCAGCGATCGCGGATAGATGCAAGGGAGTCAACTGCCATTGCTTGCGATCGCCACTCAACCAGGTTAGATTTGCTCTTTCTCAAGGGAGGGAGCGGTCGGAGTCTCGTACTCGCATCATAGTTGTTGCCAATTTTTAATTTTTATTAGGGATTTTACTGATGTTTTTTACGGTGCGATAGATTAATTATACAACTAAAGAGTTACGGTGAAGCGAGCTGTGGACCAAAGCAGAAGTTTTACCTGCGATTGTAAGTTAAGTTTGTATTAAATCACTGGAGTAAACGCTGCAAAAAGGTAAAAATTGTAACAGGATAGCCGAGCCATCTACTGAGTTAGTTCAATTGCTCGCTTATATCACTAAATCTGCTTTTTGTCAATCCCAAAGAACTCTTAATAGAGGCTTTATACCAATTAGCCCATAAATATGTGATTCTAAACTTAAAGAGAAGAATAACGAAAGAGGCTTCTTTCCAGGGTGCAGCTTACCAACAAATAACATTTTCTTCCATACTGCCACAAAGCTATGAGCGAATTTAGAGAACGGTTAGATAAGTTGTCGTTCGCAGAACAACACCACCTGCTAGCAACTCTCCCCAGTCAACTAGCAGATGCGCCTGACCCAGAAACCCTATACCGCCTGCTAACTGATTACCATTTCTTAGAATCAAAACTCGAAATTTTAGGCGTGCAACCACTCCTAGAAGATTATGATTTAGCACTTAATTCTCACCTATACCCCCCCGGTCTTCAAGCTGAAACTCTCCAATTCATTCAAGGCGCAATTCGCCTGTCAGCTCATGTCCTCGTCAACGATGCCAACCAACTTGCCACTCAACTCCTCGGTCGCCTGATGCGCTTTCAACAGCCAGGAATTCAGGCAATCCTCGACCAAGCTAAACATCGAAAAAAACCTTGGCTGCGGCCCTTAACACCAAGCTTCACCCCCCCTGGCGGTCGTTTACTGCGAACCCTGATCGGTCATGCAGATTGGGTCCAAGCCGTCGCAATTACCCCCGATGGAAAGCGGGCCGTTTCTGGTGCATCCGACCACACTCTCAAAGTTTGGGACCTCGAAACTGGCGAACCTCTCTTCACCCTCAAAGGTCACGCCAGCTATGTCAATGCAGTCGCAGTTACCCCTGATGGTAGTCGCGCCGTTTCCGGCGCATGGGACGAAACGATTAAAGTTTGGAACCTCGAAACTGGTGAAGAAATTTTCACCCTTGCCGGCGAACCTTTTGCCGTAGAAGCAGTTGCCATCACCCCCGATGGTAGCAAAGTTGTTTCTGGTGCATGGGATGGCACCATTAAAATTTGGGATTTACAAACCGGAGATAGACTACTCACCCTCAAAGGTCACAGTGGATTTGTACAAGGAGTCGCAGTTACTCCCGACAGCAAACGAATTGTTTCTGGATCGGGTGACAACAGCATCAAAATCTGGAACTTAGAAACTGGAAAAGAACTTTTGAGTATTGCCGGTCATAGCGAATGGGTCAAAGCAGTCGCAGTTACTCCTGATGGCCAACGGATCGTTTCTGCCTCCTGGGACAACACCCTGAAAGTTTGGGACCTCAATAATGGCTATGAAATTTTGACCCTGGTTGGTCACACCAGCTATGTCAACACTGTCGCCATTACACCCGATGGGACTCAAGCAATTTCCGGTTCCAATGATAGCACCCTTAAAATTTGGAATCTAGAAACGGGAGAAGAACTGTTCACCCTCATCGATCATATTGCTCCCGTTAATTCTGTGTCAGTTCTTCCCGACGGCAAACGAGCAATTTCTAGTTCCTCGGATAAAACCCTTAAGATTTGGAATCTGGAAAGTGGAGAAACCAATTTACCCCGCATCGGTCATTCAGAATGTATTAATGCTTTAGCAGTCACCCCCGATGGTAAGCGTATCATTTCCGCCTCTGGTGACAAAACACTCAAAGTTTGGAATTTAGAAACAGGAGAAGAACTTTTCTCCCTCATCGGTCATACAGATTGGATTAATGCTGTAGCAGTTACCCCCGATGGCAAACGAGCAGTTTCCGCCTCCGGTGACAAAACACTCAAAGTTTGGAACCTCAATACAGGAGAGGAAGTCCTCACCCTCGCCGGTCATATCGACTGGGTCAAAGCAGTTGCGCTGACCCCGAATGGTCAATTAGCAATTTCTGGATGTGGTGACAATACGATTAACGTCTGGAATTTAGAAACAGGAGAGGAACTGTTCACCCTCACCGGTCATACCGACTCAGTAAAAGCACTTGCTGTGACTCCGAATGGCAAGCAAGTTGTTTCGGGAGCAAGTGACAACACCATTAATGTCTGGAATTTAGGAATTGGCAAAGGTTTATTGACAGGTGTGTGGAATTTGGTAGCTGGAAAAAAAGCGTTTACCCTGAAAGGTCATACCAGTTATATCAATTCAGTAACAGTGACAGAAAATGGTAAAGAAATTATTTCTGGTTCTCGGGATTGCACCCTTAAAGTTTGGAGCTTAGAAACCAAGAAAGAATTATTTACCCTCGTCGGTCACAAGGATACAATTAATTGTGTTGTAGTGGTCGGTAATCGAGTGATTTCTACCTCGGATGACAACACCCTCAAAATTTGGGATTTGTCCACACGAGAAATCATTGCTAGCTTTAGCGGTGAAAATGCGTTGAAATGCTGCGCTGTTGCACCCAATGGAGTGATCGTTGCTGCGGGTGAAGCATCGGGACGGATGCACTTTTTAAAGTTAGAAAGTTAGCAATGGCTCAACAAAAAGGATACGATTAAAACCCACAGTCCCTGCTTTTGATCGTTACAATCAATTGGTTCAGAATTCTGGTGGAAAAAAGGCGTTACCTTTTGCATCGCTTGTTCGACCTCTAGTCCTCTTTCCTGTTTCCTTTCCTTCAAATGGGTGAAACGTCGCCCCAAGTTCCTGAAGCGCCCTTTCACCCACTGCTATTGTTAGTAACTCCTGAAGCACTTCCCAGCTATTGCTTCAAGATCTGCAAAGCTTGTACTGCCAGGAATAAAAAACCTAAAGACCCTAAAACAGTCAGACCATCTGCGATGATATCGGCTGTTAAAAAATCACCCATAATTGTCATTCTCCAGCAACTTCTATTTGTATAGTACAGCAATCACCAGAGTACCAAACTAGAGCGTAGAAAAATTATACAATTAATGACCCCCTCTTTATTTCGTAATATTTCGATGGGACAGGCAGGATACTCGCCTCAAAGTGTAAGGGTGTAATCGGTTAACAAACAAGCTAAAATCATACTTCTCAAAAATTGACAACTTGAAATTGCTATGCTAAACCTTACCTGGGTGCAAAGTTAAATCAAAACTGATACTCAGCCTACCTCTACCAAAAGCTGAGTTGCATCAAGAGCTTTAACCAATATGAAAACTTGACACTCCCTTGGGTCATGGAGTCCCTTGAGTATCCTGTTGCTGATTTCTGCATCCTCCGCCTCAGCTCAAGTGATTCCTGATAGCACCCTCCTAACAACACCACTCTAAAATGCGATTCCAAGCCCACCAGCGATCGCTATCTCCAAATTGGTGTTGGCAAATTTTACTGCTGATATAACCGACATGGCCACCATATTGGGTCAGGACTAACTTAATGGCTGGATTTTGAGTACAAGCAGCTTGTAAGTCAGGGACAAGGGTGGGATCAAACATCGGGTCATCGATCGCATAGAGGATCAGGGTGGGCTTTTTCAGGTGAGGCAAAAAATGCAGGGGACTGCTCACGTCATAGTATTCTTCGACCGATGAGAACCCCAATCGCCCAATCACCAATTCATTGTCAAATCCCCAAATACTGTTAGCACGTTCGATCGCAGCCGGATCGATCGTTCCTGGGTGTGCCTTGGCGATCCGGCGGGCCAACTTTTTCAATTCCCGTGCAATTGCTTTTTCTAAATACTTACCCCACTCATCTTTCACCAGATAAGAAAGGGAACGCCGAGAATCTAAACTCGGACAAATTACCGCCCCGCCTCCAATTTCTGACTCTTGTAACCCTAAATCCGACCCCCATTCTGCGATCGCCTGTGCTGATTTCACGGCCCACAAAGCCAATTGCCCTCCCAGAGAGTAACCGGTAAACCAAAAAGGAGCCGGACAACCCAGAGCCTTCGCTTCAGCAGCGATGCGGACAAAATCTTCACCCTCGTACAAGCCATCCGACGTTAAGGACGGCGACAGGAGAGCCGTTTTGCCATGAGCCCGCCAATCAAATAGCACCACTGCACACCCTCTCGCAAAGGCCTTCCGCCCTAATAATCTGAGAAACCACTGGTTATGAAGTTCCCCAGTAATGCCGTAGGTCCCAACAAAGGTGCATCGAGGATTTTCCGGGATGGCAACCCAGCCAAAAATTGGCACGCCCCCAGCCCCTGTAAAGATATGCTCTCGGTAAGGAGGTTCTGGATGAGTCGTTGTCTTTTGCCAATGGCGACTAGCCCTTAAAGCTGTATAGGCAGTCATTAACAAACCATTGCTCAGCAACCAAGGCGGAGTATAGGAAGGACGAGTCATAAAGGAGAAAAAGGGGAAGGGGAAAAAAGGGGGAAAAGGGGGAAAGGGGGGAAAGGGGGAAAAGGGGTAAAAGTGCAAAGGTTTTGAGGTCAAGCACCAGATTTGGGAGCGCTTGACAAGACTTTTCATACCGTAAGGAGCCTTGATGAATGGAGGTTTTAGCTTTGTTCAGCAAGCCCTAATTAAAGCGGATTTGGTATGACTCCCTAAATCTGAATTAGGATATAGTCCGCGCAGGCAGACAGGACCGGATAGCCACAGGTTAAAACCTATGGTCATGGATGAGAGTCCTTCAATTAAGACCGCATGGCCTGCTTTTTTTCCGCCTTCAAATCTCGACTGCTCACTGCTTCCAATTCCGCATCTAACAGCGTTCGACCCGTCGCCGCCAAGTACACATCATCCAAACTCGGACGAGATTGAGCAATCCCAAAAATCGGCAATCCTACTTCCCGTAACGCTTGCTGAATGCTGAGCAGAGCATCACTTTGAGACGCTACGACTAAATTTAAGGAGTTGCCTTGGGCGGGATTAATAATCACTTCTTTGACAAACGCCAAAGGTTGCAGCAACGCTCTCGCTGTTTCCGCTTCTTCCAAGGGCGAAAACTCCCGGATACGGAGGGTGATGCGATCGCCTCCCACCCGGTCCTTCAACTCCTCAGGTGTTCCCTCAGCAATGACAATTCCCCGGTCAATGATGGCCACGCGATCGGCCAAAGCATCCACCTCTTCCAGGTAGTGGCTGGTCATTAAAACAGTGGTCCCTTCTGCCCGCAACTGTCGCAGGAACTCCCACACCACCACGCGACTTTCAATGTCGAGTCCCACTGTCGGTTCATCTAACACTAAAACATCCGGTTGGTGCAACAGTCCCGCGGCTAAATCCAACCGCTTGCGAATCCCTCCCGAATAAGTACCTGTCTTTTGATCGGCCCATTCCTCTAAGCCAAGCAACTTCAGCGCCTTATTGATACGCTCTTTGATGATGGGGCGGGGCAAATGGTAAAGGGCAGCTTGCAATTGCAGGAGTTCGCGTCCGGTGAGTACCTTATCTAAAGCGACTTCCTGAGCCACATAACCCAGGCGTTGTCTCGCCTCTCTGGGGCGATCGACAACCGAAATACCAGAAACCTCTAAGCGACCGCTATCTGGGGTAATTAAAGTACACAAGGCCCGCAGGGTCGTGGTTTTGCCTGCGCCATTGGGACCCAGCAAACCAAATATCTCCCCCGGTTCTACCTTAAAGGAAACATCTTGAACGGCTTCTACTGAGCCGTAGCGTTTCTGGAGATTCTGGATGAAAACGGCGGGAGCCATATCTATTGCTTAGCCTCTAACTCGCTATTTCTCAACAAGATGCGCCTATTGTAACTCAAGTTGCTAGGCATCAGCCTTGCTAGCTCCAGGCTGATGCCTAGCTGCTCATCATAGGCTAAGCACGATTAAACTGGTAAGAAACAGCGTTTTTGGCAAGATTTAGCAAGCTAAGCGGTTGGCTAACCGAGTTGATTCTGCTCTGCTCTGTTGATTGATTCCACCGTTAGAGATACACCCCTAATTCAACCCTATTACTATCTCTATACTTTGGAATGATGGCAAATGGCAAATTTATAATAATAATGGAGCAAAAGATAAGAACGATACCAACGGGACGTCATCCCCGCTGCTCAAAAAGCCTCTTGTTAAAGTGCCTCAAGGTTGCTGGCGACAGCACCCTTAATCGATAATTTTCACCCATCCTCGACGGACGTTGTAAAGCAGTCGGTTGATAATGGCATGTTCATCTTCATTGAGACAACCTCCGAGGAGGGCAGCTCTTAATTGCTGGCGCTCGTGGCGAGTCACTACGCTGGAAAACATGACCTGACCAAACAGTTCTTCAAGAGTCATTTGGGAAACAGACATGGTATTTTGTGTCCTTCAATGAAATTATTGAATCCTACACGTAAGTAGAGACTACAATTCTAGTATGCTCCTTCACAATCCTAGTTCTAGTGACGGAAAACATCGTTCTACTGTGATTTTCATCATTTCAAAGTGTGATTAAAATTTGTAAGGGTTGTGACCGCGATCGCGGTTACGTGTGATTTGAGTCACTGGTGCAGCCTCAACAATTTCTAGAAAGCTGAGAAATCTGCTGGTCAAATTACAGCAGCTCCTAGAGTATCAGTAAGTACGGATACATCGTTTCAGGCTGGAAACGAGTCACTCAAAAACCCCGGTCTAAGCTGTTAAAGCAAGACTCTTTATACAATTCAGAATTTCACAAACTTCTAATTAGTCTCAGTATTATCCGAGGAATCAATAGATACAATCGCGAATACTTACGCAGACTTAATATAGGTTAAACACCGCTCAACCGTTGCCACGACAGACTCAGCCAATTCCTTCAGGGCATAACCTCCCTCTAAACCAAGCATGAGGCGGTGAGTAACTTGCAGACAGTAGTCGGTAAAGAGTCCATAATCAGCCGGAGAAAGGGTGATACTTGCCAAGGGATCGGCTCCGTTGGCATCATAGCCGGCACTAACAATTAACAAATCCGGCTCAAACTTCAATAAAAATGGCATCACTTGAGATTCAAAGGCAAAGCGATACTCTTTAATGCCACTACCGGGATAGAGGGGGATATTGAGTACGTTATCATAAATGCCACGCTCGTCCGCATACCCAGTGCCCGGATAGCAAGGAGATTGGTGCAGGGAACAGTAAGCAAGTTGCGAGTAATTCTCTATTAGCGCTTGAGTACCGTTGCCGTGATGCACATCCCAGTCTAGGACTGCCACCCGCCGGATTCCTGGTTGCGAGAGGGCATAGTGTGCTGCGACCGCAGCATTAGAAAACAAGCAAAACCCCATGCCGCGATCGCTTTCCGCATGGTGTCCCGGTGGCCGCGCCAGGACAAACACCGGTTGACCCGTTGCTAAGACACGCTCAACCCCATCCAACCAAGCACTCACAGCCAGCAGTGCCACATCATAACTCTCGGCCGACATTGGCGTATCACCGTCCAGATAACCGCCTCCCCGCTTTGCCAGGTACTCGACCTCTTTAATATATTTCGGGCTATGAACCTTTTTTAAAGCAGCTAATAATTGCTCCTCGCGCTTCTCAACCGGAGTCGGTAACTGCCACTCCAGAGCATCAGCCCAAGAAGCTGCTTGCAGAGCTTGGACGATCGCAGTTAAACGCTCTGGTCGCTCTGGATGAAGCATCCCAGTCTGATGCAGCAAGAAATCTTCAGAGTAGATGACGGGTAGCATAGACAGTATTGAGTTTTGTTACCAGAAACAAGCGATCGCTAGCACAAACCATAAAAAGCAGAGTCCAATCCGTATGATAACCCGCTCTGACAATTCCGTCGCATTTAGCCACTCCTCCCTCAACCCCTGAGACCAAAATAGCTCATTCCTACCCCCTCGCATCCCCGATGCTTCCTGCTTTCCTTCAGTCAATTACAGCTAGCATAGAGAACATATTCCTGTTGTATCTTTTGCTTCACTACTTCACAAGGGCCTACCAGTGCTACCAACAGAACCCGAAACTCCTAACCAAACTCAACGCTGGTCACTCCACCAACTTTTTGGTCGCTTAGAACGCCACCCCTTAATGATTTCCCGCTGGGTTTTGCGGTGGGCATTTGTCGGTACCGTTTGCGGTTTATTCGCAGGGTTGTACTGGAACATCTTGGTTGTCTTGATGGAAGCCTCCCATCGATTTCAAGGCTTAATGCTCCTAGCCGTGATGACCGGTGCAGGTTTCCTCATTGGTCTGGTGATTCATTGGCTGGGAAATCCCGGTGAAATTGCGGTCATTGTCGATAACATCCACTTTCGGGGTGGACGCCTCGATCCGCGCAAAAATCCCTCTATGATCCTCGCTTCTTTGATCAGCATTGCAGCCGGTGGGAGTGCTGGTCCTGAAGCACCACTGGTACAGGTAACTGGTTCTTTTGGTACTTGGATCGCCGATCGCCTGAAATTAGAAGGGGAAAACCTCCGAACCCTCAGTTTAGCAGGGATGGCAGCCGGGTTTACAGCGTTATTCGGATCTCCCCTCGGTGGTGCAATTTTCGCCTTGGAGATTTTGCACCATGAGTATGTCTTGGAATATTACGAAGCCCTGCTACCCGCGATTGTTTCAAGTTGCGCCAGTTATTTGGTGTTTGCAGGAATTACTCATTTAGGAATTGCGCCTACTTGGAATTTCCCTCACTATGATTTGAATCAAATTGATGATTTTGCTTTAGCAGTTTTCTATGGCTTAATTGGGGCCGTGGCAGCCTGGATTTTTATGGCTATTTTTCGCAGGTGTAACCGCATTTTTGCTCGCCTCCCTGGTCCAATTTATGTGCGGACAACCCTCACCGGCTTTCTCCTCGGAGGAATCGCAGCTATCTTTCCCCTCACTCGCTATTTTGGTCACGAAGAATTAGAGTCTGTGATTACTGCCAGCTTTTCAGTAACTTTTCTGTTCATGCTAGCTTTAGCGAAAATGGCTGCTATTAGTGTCACAGTTACAGGGGGCTGGCGGGGCGGATTTATTATTCCCTTATTTTTCACAGGTGCTTGCATCGGCAAAGCGATCGCTCTATTAATTCCAGGTCTCAATCCGGCACTGGCAATGATTTGTACAATGGCCGCCCTCAATGCTGCTGTGACCCGCACCCCAGTGAGTACCACAATTCTGCTAGCCAAGCTCACAAATATTAGTCCTTTTACACCCATTTTATTTGCGAGCTTAGTGGGATTTTTCTTATCTCCCAAAGTACCCTTAATTACTTCTCAATTGAAATCAAATCCCTCAGCGCTAGCGGAGTAAGAACCTGGAGAATTAGTAACTGCTCAAGACTCTGTAATCCCATTTCCCCCATTTCCCCATTTCCCTTTCCCCTTCCCCCTCTTCCCTATCCAAACCATACTGAACCGCCTCCTGATTGTTCCCAGGAAACCGCGTTTCAATAAACCTTTTCTCAAACTTCAAGCCTGCTTTTTCCATCACGCGAATCGAAGCAAGATTCACCGCTAAGGCTTTAGCCACGACCCGCTTTGTCCCCAATTCAAAAAATCCTTTCTCAATTAAAGCGCGAGCCCCCTCTGTCCCATAACCTTGACCCCAAACCGCTCTTTTTAAGCGATAACCAAGCTCAATCTCTTCTCGATTTTCCCAGGCTGGTCGGAAGTGAAACCACCCCATAAACTCACCCTTTAACTTGTCATGAACCGCCCAAAAACCGTAACCTTCCCAGTCTTGATAATACTGAAGAAATTGTGACAAACGTTCCTGAATCTGGGCGCGATCGCTTGGCGTTCCACCATTGATATAGCGCATCACTTCTGGATCGCTGTCCAACTGCCATAAATTATCAGCGTCCGCCTCAGTGAACTGGCGGAGAATCAGACGTTCTGTTTCGAGAAAAATTTTCATCCCTTCTGCCAATCTCATCTAGTATTTATTAGATTGTATTCCGGCGAAAAAGGGGCTAATTATGCTAAAATTTTAAGCGTAAGTCGCAATATTTTGCAACTCAACCGAAGATAACCCGATTTTACCGCATTTTTTCGGTTTATCGCTGCTAAATTCTGAGTTTTATGGAGTTATTCATCGTATGAGCATCTCTGAGTCGCGGATTATCCCGACGGATCTGGGGAATGAGATGTCCCGGTGTTACCTGGAATACGCGATGAGCGTTATTGTAGGGCGGGCGCTGCCAGATGCTAGGGACGGCCTCAAACCCGTTCACCGCCGCATTCTCTACGCCATGAACGAACTGGGTTTGACTCCAGATCGGCCGTTCCGCAAATGCGCCCGTGTGGTGGGGGAGGTGCTGGGAAAGTATCACCCGCACGGGGATACAGCGGTGTACGACGCTTTGGTACGGATGGCTCAGGATTTCTCAATGCGTCAACCCCTGATCAACGGTCACGGCAATTTCGGTTCGGTGGATGATGACCCCCCCGCAGCCATGCGTTACACGGAGTGTCGCTTAGCTGCGCTCACCACGGAAGCGATGCTGCGAGATATTGACGCAGAAACTGTTGATTTTGCCGATAACTTTGATGGGTCGCAACAGGAACCGTTGGTGCTACCCGCCCGCGTCCCTCAACTGTTGCTGAACGGTTCTTCTGGTATTGCTGTGGGGATGGCAACCAACATCCCGCCTCACAATTTGGGAGAAATTATTGATGGTTTGGTGGCATTAATTCAAAATCCAGAGATTACTGATTTGGAATTAATGCACTACATTCCCGGCCCTGACTTTCCCACAGGGGGGCAAATTCTCGGCAAAGCCAGTATCCGGGAAGCTTACACGACCGGTCGCGGTTCCATCACGATGCGGGGAGTGGCAACCATTGAAACCATTGAACACCGGGGGCGGCCTGACAAAGACGCAATTATCATCACAGAGTTGCCTTACCAGACGAATAAGGCAGGACTGATTGAGAAAATCGCGGAACTGGTCAATGATAAAAGATTAGAGGGAATTTCTGACATTCGGGACGAGAGCGATCGCGATGGGATGCGAATCGTGATCGAACTCAAGCGAGATGCTTATCCCCGCGTTGTCCTCAATAACCTCTATAAACAAACACCCCTGCAAGCCAATTTCGGGGCAAATATGCTAGCCCTCGTCAATGGCGAACCTCAGTTACTGTCGCTCAAGAAATTCCTGGAAGTCTTCCTAGAATTTCGGATTGAGACAATTACGCGACGGACTCAATACGAACTGCGAAAAGCAGAGGAACGCGACCACTTATTGCAGGGGCTATTGATTGCCCTAGAAAATTTAGACGCCATTATTCACCTAATTCGCAGTGCGGCTGATACCCCGACAGCCAAACAAGAATTGATGGATACCTACTCCCTTTCAGAAGCTCAAGCCGATGCAATTTTGCAAATGCAGTTACGGCGGTTAACCGCTTTGGAAGCCGAGAAAATCCTGCAAGAACACGAGGAGTTACAAGCAAAAATTGCCGATTTGCAGGATATCTTAGCACGGCGGGAGCGGATTCTAGAAATTATTGAGACTGAAGCAACCGAAGTCAAACAAAAATTTGCAAACCCGCGACGGACTGTCATCGAACACGCGGAAGGTGAAATCGATGAAACTGATTTAATTGCAAACGAACAAGCAATCATTTTGCTGACGGAGCAAGGCTATATTAAGCGGATGCCCGTTAGCACATTTGAAGCTCAAAATCGGGCAACTCGTGGCAAAGCTGGCACCAAAATTAAAGAAGATGATGGTGTGGAACACTTCCTCTCTTGCTGCGACCATGACAGCGTCTTATTCTTTAGCGATAAGGGTGTGGTTTACTGCCTCAACGCCTACCAAATTCCCATCGGTTCTCGCACGGCGCGGGGTGTTCCTATCGTGCAATTGCTGCCGATTCCCATTGAAGAAAAAATTACTTCGATGCTATCTGTGACGGAGTTCAGCAGTGAAGAATACCTGATCATGCTGACTCGCAACGGCTATATTAAGAAGACGGAACTTTCTGCCTTTAAAAACATTCGCGCAAACGGTTTAATCGCGATTTCTCTCGAAGAAGGCGATCAATTGCGGTGGGTGCAGCGGGCAAAAGTTGATGATAGCATTATCATTGGGTCTCGCCAGGGAATGACGATTCACTTCCGCACCGATCACGAACAGTTACGCCCGGTAGGTCGGACGGCACGGGGAGTCAAATCGATGAAATTGCGAGAGGGCGATGAATTGGTGGGGATGGATATTTTACCAAGTGCGATCGTCGCGAGCATTGCCCAATTAGGAACAGAAGATTCCGAGAGTGAGGAGGAGGAATTAGAACCACCCCCAGAGGAAATAGAAGGTAATGAGGGTGAAGAAATTTCCGTTGCTAACGGTCAAGGTCCTTGGGCATTGGTCATTACAACCAATGGTTATGGCAAGCGGGTCCCTGTGTCTCAATTCCGATTGCAACGACGGGCGGGTAAGGGCGTTACTGCTACCAAATTTAAGTCGAAAAAAGCCAAAGATCAAGTAGCAGCGTTGCGGATTGTCAATGAAACTGACGAATTGATGATTGTGACCAACCGAGGTATTATTATCCGTCAAGCCGTGAATGCAATTTCAACTCAATCTCGGAGTGCGACGGGAGTGCGAGTACAACGCTTGGATGAGGATGATTCGATTGTGGCAGTTGCGTTAGTACCGCCTTCGGGTGAAGCATCGGGTGAGACTTTGGAGGAGGTAGAAGAGGAGTAATTTTTAGCAGTTTTTGGGTGGGTGTTTCCCACCTGATTGATGCAAAAATATTGAGGAGGTTGGGTGAAGGCAACGAAATCCGACCTCCTTAATTAAGGGTCAAGTTGATGACGAATACAGTTCAAAAACTTCTTGTTAAAAATTCCCTGCTTTTACCCGTTAGCATTGCAGGGATGAGCGGGATATTGATGGCCTTAGCAACTGCTCCGGTTAGTGCTTGGCCTTTAGCATGGGTAACCTTGGCTCCCCTCTGGGTGTTAATCGTTCGGAATGAACCGCCTAAGAGAGGAGAAACTCAATCAAAAGTCTGCTGGCTTGCTTTAGCTTGGGGAATGGGTTATCACGGATTCGCTTTATCTTGGATTTTGGGAATTCACCCGATGACTTGGTTGGGGGTTCCCTGGTGGCCGAGTTTAGCGATCGCACTGGGTTGTTGGCTCTTCATTACCCTCTGGGGTGCAGCCTTAGTGACGGTTTGGGCTTATCTCTTCACTCTCACCCATTCTTTCCTGAAACCAGGAAACGCGAAGGGAAATCATCGCTCAGGAATCTTACCGTTCAAGCAGGGTGGCATCGTCCTGACCCGCGTCCTCATGGGCACCGCTTTCTGGTGTGCTTTAGAATCTCTCTGGAGTGCTAGTCCCTTATGGTGGACCTCGTTATCTTACACCCAAAGCCCTCATAACTTAGCGATTTTGCACCTCGGTCAACTTTCCGGTCCTAGTGCCGTCACGGCTGCGATCGTAGCAGTTAATGGGTTAATTGCAGAGGTATGGCTTACTGGTAACAAGCGGCAAGTGGAAGGGAACCAGCAAACTTTGATTCCTTATCTTCTGCCGATTCTCCTGTTCTTATTTCTACATAGTTTAGGGTTGAGCGGGTATAGCCGTTCCTGGGAAAAAGATCAGGCAACCGCCTTAAAAATTGGCGTGATTCAAGGAAATGTTCCCAATCAAATTAAATTTAATTCTGAAGGATGGCAGCGAGCCTTAGAAGGTTATGAGAAGGGATATCAAGCATTAGTGAATCAAGGCGTTGATGCAGTTTTAATTCCAGAGACAGCATTGCCTTTTATTTGGACAAATCCCAACCAGCGTTCTTACCTATCTTTCTACCAAGCAATTTTGCAGCGAGGTGTAGTTGCTTGGGTGGGTGGTTTTGGACAAGCAGGCAATAACATTACCAATAGCTTATTTACGATTAATGGACAGGGAGAAATCTTCAGTCGCTACGATAAAATCAAGTTAGTTCCTTTAGGCGAATATATTCCCTTTGAACAACTAATCGGCGGGATTATTAATCGGCTTTCTCCCTTAGATGCTCATTTAGTTGCGGGTAACCCTCAGCAATTGTTTGATACACCCTTTGGACGAGCGATTGTGGGTATTTGTTATGATTCAGCCTTTGCAGAACATTTCCGGCGTCAGGCGGCAGCGGGAGGTGAATTTATCTTAACTGCTTCTAATGATGCTCATTATACGGCTGCTATGATGGCTCAGCACCATGCTCAAGATCTAATGCGGGCAATTGAGACAGATCGGTGGGCGGTACGAGCTACGAATACAGGCTATTCTGCATTTATCAATCCTCGTGGCGAGACGATTTGGATCTCCGGGCTGAACAAGTATGAAGTGCAGGCTGCTAATATTTATCGGCGACAAACTCGGACATTTTATGTACAGTGGGGGGATTGGCTGACCCCTGTTTTATTAGTAGTAGCTGGGTTAGCAGGGGTTACGGTTAAATCCCACCTTCCCCACCCTTAACTCTTTCTTATTTCCCCCTTTCTGATGCTAAGAATGCTTAGGATCGGTGACGTGAGAATGAACGTTAGGAGCTAACGTAATTAAATCTTCAATATTTCGCTGCATCGTTGCACAAATTTGATCTAAAGGTAAATCATTGGCATCGTGACCAAAAGGGTTTTCAATTTCAATCCCAATTTCTTCAATTCCAAATAAAGTAAAACTAATTAAGGCAACAACTGGACCAGTTCCCCAACTTAAATCGTTAACGATTTGAAAGGGTAAAGTTAGGCAATATAGTAGCAATAGCTGTTTTAAGTGAATGGCATAAGCCAGGGGAATTGGTGTCCGTAAAATTCGCTCGCAACCGCCTAAAGTATCAATCATAATATTGATTAATTGATTGAAGGCAGTGAGTTGATACACATCCAGACAATTTCGGTCATACTGTCGATTCAAATAATCACCGAGCCAGAAGGCGATTTCTAGGGGCGGGTTGTTCATAGACTTGAGCTTTTGATATTGGGAGGGGGAGAGTAATGGCTCTAATTCAGCATTAATAGGTTCCTGTCGCAAATGCAGTTTCATCGCAATTGCAAAAGCAGGTAACAGACGCAAGGCTGCTTTTTTTTCCAGTAAATCCTGGGGGTCTTTTTCATCAACTGATACCCAAACTTGTCGCGCTAAATTTCGCACTGTATTGACGAGGGTTCCCCAAGCTTTCCGACCTTCCCAAAAGCGGTCGTAGGCTGTATTGGTCCGAAATACCAATAACAAACCCAGGACGATACTGGGAACAATACTAGACAGGATCGGTAAAGAAACTGGGTAATTTAAAAAGTGCAGAATCGAAATTATGAGTCCGAACCCGCCACACAAGACGACACGTGGAAAAATGGAGGGAATGACTGACCCCCGTAACTGCAATGCAATTTTAAACCAGGGCCGCCTTTCAGTCTTCATGGAATCTCTCCTTTCTCAATCAATTTAGGCATCTGGGCGATCGCCCGCGCAAACCTACTTCACCCTGTTTCTACCCTCTCCTAAAAACATCCGGGCAAAGCAATCGAGCCTATCCTTTTGGATTCTAGCCAAAAATAACCCAACTTTCTGATTGGGGTACAGGCCCTGAGTTCGGTAAGATTAGCAAAGAATCCTTCAATCAAAGCTTCTGTGGAAGATCGACCCCCTGCTTCACCCTCACGCCACTACCCACTCCCGAACCAACGGTGGCACATCTCTTCGCCTCAGCCACAACAAGCTGAAAAGTTGGCTACAACAATTGGCTTGTCGCCACTGCTGGCACAGGTACTAATCAACCGGGGACTGGAAACGGCGGAAGCAGCGCAGATATTTTTACAGCCAGAGTCTCTAATCTTGCCATCGCCAGTGGCGGAGTTTCCTGATTTGGCAACCAGTATCGAGTTATTGCACGAAGCAATTGTACAACAGGACAAGATTGCAATTTGTGGTGATTATGATGCTGATGGAATGACGAGTACAGCATTGTTAATTCGGAGCTTTAAAGCACTGGGTGGTCAAGTTGATTATGCGATTCCTAGCCGGATGCGAGAAGGATATGGCATCAACAACCGCATTGTTGAAGAATTTCACCGTGAAGGGGTTTCTGTAATCCTCACAGTCGATAATGGCATTGCTGCCTATCAACCAATTGCCAGAGCTAGAGAACTGGGTTTAAAAGTAATTATCACCGATCACCACGACCTCCCGCCCCAACTGCCACCTGCTAACGCCATTCTTAACCCTAAATTAATCGCAGAATCTTCGCCTTATCGAGGATTGGCCGGCGTAGGAGTTGCTTATATTTTGGCAATTTCTCTGGCTCAGCGACTGGAAAAAATTCAAGGGTTAGTGAATCCGTTGTTAGAACTGTTTACCTTAGGAACCATTGCTGATTTAGCGCCTTTAACGGGTGTCAATCGGCGTTGGGTGAAACGGGGATTACGACTCCTTCCCCATTCACAATTAGCCGGGGTACAAGCGCTGATTCAAATGGCAGGAGTTCAGGGAAATCAAGGCAATGGAGAGACTGTAGCATCTGCTGCGATTTCATCCCTCAAACCAGAAGATATCGGCTTTCGCCTGGGTCCTCGCATTAATGCAGTCGGGCGATTAGCCGATCCACAAATTGTGATTGAATTACTGACAACGGATGATAGGGGACTAGCTTTAGAAAGGGCGATGCAGTGCGAGCAAATCAATCAGCGACGACAGCAGTTATGTACAGAAATTGAGCAGGAAGCTGTTGCTTGGTGCGAAGAAAATCAGGTTGATTTTGCCGAGGAACGAGTGTTAGTTTTGGTACAGGAGGGATGGCATCATGGCGTGATTGGAATAGTTGCCTCGCGGTTGGTGGAACGCTACGGTGTGCCTGTGTTTATTGGCACCTATGAAGAGGAAGGGGAGGCAGCAGAGGATACAGTTTGTGAGCTGGAAGCAACGGAGCGTCAAGAGACAATCAATTCACCTGCTGATAACTATCAAAAAATATCCGGTGAATCTGTGAGCAAATCTGCCTTGAAAAAGATTCGCGGTTCCGCGCGAGGAATTCCTGAATTTCACGTTTTTGAAGCTTTACAATTCTGCGATGACCTGCTAGGAAAATATGGCGGTCATAAAGCAGCCGGTGGTTTTTCGATGCCTGCGACGAACTTAGAATTATTTCGGCAGCGACTGAAGATATTTGCCCGCCAATGTTTGCAACCAGAGTGTCTCAAACCACTGGTTGCTATCGATGTCCAAGCAAATTTTGAGCAAATTAATTCTGAGCTTTACCACCAAATCGATGCAATTCAACCCTGTGGCATTGAAAATGACGATCCGGTTTTTTGGACCCCTAATGTGAGAGTAATCAACCAGAGAATTGTCGGGAAAGGGCATATTAAGTTAACGTTATGTCAAGATTCAGAGACCCATGCTAATTCTTTATCAAAAATGCCAACTCTAACCGCGATCGCGTGGCGGTGGCGGGACTATTTTCCTCTGCCCTCCAGGATAGATATTGCTTATCAATTGCGTGAAAATTCCTGGAATGGCAACCGAGGAATTGAGTTAGAATTGCTAGGAGTGCGACTTCCTACGAGGGATAGTCACTCGATGCCTCTACGGTCAGCAACTGCCGAGTTTTACTATGGCGATCGCAAATACACTTGTATCCTCTCCCAAGTGGGGGGAGTTCAGGAGTTAAGGATTCGGAATTCTCAAGGGCAAGTCTTAGCGGTACAACAAGGACAAAAAATAGGGTTACTGGGAACAAAACGGGAAAATGCCCAAGAAATTGATGTTTCTCAGCCGTTTTTCTACAACCTCATTAAAGCAGCTCGCAGTGTTTTAGAGGTCTAGAAAGGAAATTGGCGCAGATTGGGTAAGGTAAAGATTCAGACCCTTGAGCTAATCCTAGCTTGGATTCTGCACCCTTGACGATCGCTGGCTAACCTTGCAACCTTAGACACCAGTCGCTGAGTTATATCACCGTCCTGTTCTCTCAAACTTGAGGGAAGGACCCCCAATCAAATGAAGAGGCGTTCTCGTCAAACACCTCTTCACAAACAACTCTGTTGATTGAGCCGATTTTTTTTATAGATCGCCGCCTCTAGCTGCCAGCAGAAAGATTACCACTGGGCCAGAAATCATGATGGCGGCCACTAGCACAAGCTGAACGATCGCCTCGTAGTTGAAGCTGGTCAGGCCGTTGAAAACATCAGTTAAAAAGTCCATTGCTCCTCCCGATTTAATTGAATGGCTCTGGATAGCTGAGTTAGAAATACCGCTTCTGATTTTACCGGGAGATGGCTCTTTTGTTTTAAGGAAATTTACAAAAATCAATAAAACGCAACCAAGAATCAAACCTAGGGCGAACCAGCTATAGTAAGGTGGGCTGTGCCCACCGACCCCTTACCTAATAATTTGAAACGATGGCTACTTGGCAGTGCGTCAAGCAGTGCGGTGCTTGTTGTTACCTCGATCCAACGGAACGCCCGGACTTGCATGAGTATTTATCCCCTGAAGAATTAGCACTGTATATGAGCTTAATTGGGGAAGACGGATGGTGTATTAATTTTGACCACGAGGCGCGACAGTGCCAGATTTATGCCGATCGCCCGCGTTTCTGCCGGGTACAGCCCGATATTTTTGCGGAGATGTACGGAGTGGAGCCGGAAGAGCTGAATGATTTTGCCATTGACTGCTGTCAACAACATATTGAAGATCTGTACGGCGATCGCTCTCTCGAAATGCTCCGCTTTAACCGAGAAGTGGGAATCCTGGTCAGTCCTGAACTTTAGCGACTGGTGTGGGAATGGGGGGGTTGCAATTGATACTCAGATCTGAAAAAATGAAAAGAATCTGAAAAATAAATAGCACCTCGCCAAACTGCCTGTGAAACTCTCTTCTCTCCCTCCTAGCTTGTCTACCTCTCGGTTAGCAGCTTCCCAGTGTGTGTTGCCAGAAGCAAGCAAACCGGAACTGTCTGAGCCTGCGCCCCAACTCACCCCCAACCCGCCAGCGCAAAAGCAGGTTTCCCAGGAATGGGCCGTGTTCGCCTCAACCTTTGCCACCATTTTTTTAGCAGAAATTGGAGACAAAACTCAGCTCACCACGTTGTTAATGGCGGCTCAATCTCATGCACCTTGGATTGTGTTTGCTGGTGCAGGTTTAGCGTTAGTGCTAACAAGTTTGCTAGGTGTTTTGCTGGGTCAATGGTTAGCAACTCGGATCGCGCCGAAAACCTTGGAAAGGTCAGCCGGTGTGAGTTTGCTGCTGATTGCTGTGATGCTAGCCTGGGATGTCCTGCATTAGGGCTAGTCGGTAGAGCTGGTGAAACAGCCTGCTAGAGGAAGGTTTAATTGCTGTAAATCGAGAATGTGAGAGTATGGACTGGCAGCTTTTAGGGTTAAGTTTTTTAACAGTGTTTTTATCAGAATTGGGAGATAAGAGCCAACTGGCAGCGATCGCACTGGGTAGCAGTTCTAAATCTCCCCGCGCCGTCTTTTTGGGGACAGCAGCAGCACTGTTGTTAGCGAGTTTGATCGGAGTTTTAGTTGGAGAAGGAGCGGCGGAGATCTTGCCCACGCGCTTCGTGAAAGCGGTCGCAGCGATCGGATTTGCCGTGATGGGCCTCCGCCTGCTGTGGCCGCGTGCTGAAGTCGAGGAAGAATTAGAATAATGAGCTTGATATTTACGCTTAACCGCTAACCGTTCACTGTTAACGGTTAGCAGTTAGCCATGCCACTGGAGCAATTCAAACTTGATTGTGGCGACACCAACCGAGGAGAACACTGCCAACCGCTAACTTCAGAACTTCTAATCCGAAATAACCTTCATGCAGTAAATCCATCCCAGACGGTACCTCTGTCACTGGATCGAATAAATTAAGCTGAATGCCTAAAGCGCTCATTTGCGGGGTTAAAGCATAGGTATCCACGAGAGCGATCGCCAGCAGGAACAAAGATAAGAAAATAGCTGTGTGGCTGTGTTTGCCAGCATCAATTGGCGAAGCGTTCAGAGCGACAATCCCCGTCAAAGCCAGCGCAGCGCAGAGCAACTCGACGCGGTTAAACGCCCAGAACATGAGATTACCTGTAGCAGCAAATCCCGAAGAAGTCATCATCCCAGAGGCATAAAGACTCGGCATAATCACCAAGTCTAAAATCAGGCTGCCGCTGAGCCAGAAAGCCAAAGTCACAATCACAATGGATTGCCACCGGGTTCTATTTAATTCAATTCTCGAATAAATGGCTGTCATAAACATCCTCGCAGGAAAATTAGCGTAGCTTTAGCCATGAGAGAAACCACCAGCAGGGAGCTTGTAAATCTCTTTCTGCCTTACTCTCAGCTTAACGAAGATCTTTCGCAAGTTAGATGAAGTATTTTTAAAATAAATGCTAATTTTTGTACAAAATCAGCCATAAAAATTTTTACAGTTGCCCGCCCAAATTTTACAAAGATTTAATGACAAAGTTTTAAGCCATGATGCTATCTCGATTAACGGCTGGCATGTCCATGTTTTTAGCCATCCCCTTTACTCTCTCCGGCGGGATGTGGCAACTGAACAGCCTCCCTGCTCAGGCAGTTCAACTCACAGATGGGACGGTTTATTTTGCTGAGCCACCCCGCTTAGTAAACGCTGTTACGACCCAGAAAAACACCTATGTCTGGGGAGCGATCTACTACTTCACACTCACCCTTCCAGAAAATGCAGGCGAACCCTTGCAACGAGTTGAAATTGCTCAAGGCACTGGAGGGGATGACATTGAGTATAGCGTGAATGATATTGTAGCTTTTGAGGGTAGCCAGCAGCACAAAGGACCTCGACTCACCTTAGGGCCAGTTAGGGCAAACCGAGACTCAAAAACTGTTTCAATTACCTTCAATCCGCCAGTTCCGCCTGGGAAAACCGTGACGATTGGTTTGACTCCGATTCATAACCCCAAATTTGGCGGTGTTTATTTATTTGGGGTGACGGCTTTTCCGAGGGGGGAAAAAGTTCACGGTCAATTTCTGGGCTTTGGACGGTTACATTTCTATCAAAATATTGGGTCATTCTTAAACCCTTGAATTAGCACCAATCACCTGTTTCTCAAAAAATTGCTAAGAAGCTTCACAACGGCTACAAGACCTGAAATTATGGTGATAGTTGCTAAGTTTCCAGGGAGATTTTGAGCCAGTGAGAGCCGTAGTCTTATTATCGGGAGGATTAGATTCCTCCACGGTTTTGTATCAAGCCAAGGCAGATGGATGCGACTGCTATGCCATTTCCTTTGATTACCAGCAACGACATCGGCGCGAGTTAGCATCAGCCAAAGCGATCGCTCAAACCGCAGGCGTAGTAGACCATCAGATTGTTTGCTTCGATCTTTCCCTGTGGGGTGGTTCGGCCCTGACCGATTGCCAAATCGATTTGCCGAGCGATCGCACCGTAGAGGAAATGTCCCAGACTATCCCCATTACTTATGTTCCAGCTCGAAATACGATTTTTCTTAGCTTCGCCCTCGCCTACGCCGAAACCCTCAACGCCGAGCAAATTTATATCGGAGTGAATGCCTTAGATTATTCCGGCTATCCCGACTGTCGCCCCGACTATATCGCAGCCATGCAAGCAGTTTTTCGCCTCGGAACCAAGCAAGGCAGAGAAGGAGAAGCTGTTGAGATTGTAGCACCTTTGATTCATTTGAAAAAGACTGAAATTATCCAATTAGGGAATCAATTAGGGGTTCCTTGGGAGAAAACTTGGTCTTGCTACGCAGGTGGCGAAGCTGCTTGTGGCACTTGTGATTCTTGTCAGTTGCGGCTGGCTGCCTTTGAAAAATTGGGATTGACAGATCCGCTCCCCTATATCATTCCTTCTTAGCTCAGACCTGACCTCCTCATAGAAAAGTTGGGGGGGTCAAGCCCAACATCCCTCAAGGACTCAAAAACAATTAATTTTTTCACGGCTACCCTCTGGGGAATTTCCTGGTTGAAATAAAACCATCCTTCCTCAATAATTTTTTTGAAATTTGGAAGCGGATCGGTAATAATAGAGAGAAGTGAAAGCAAGATCTAGCTAACTGACTGTATCTACCTGCATAGTGATTATCGCTCGATACAAGGTGTGATAATTTGCCATTAATTGTAGGTTTCAGCTTTGAGAGAGTCTTGTTAAAAATCTATTTTCCTGAGAGAGCATTGGGATGAAGAACACTGCGGTCAGTCACTCCAGGAAAACATCTACTTTAGGAACGCTTCAGTTCAAAAATTACAGGCAGGTAATGACACTCTATCGGGTGATATGGGTGCAGAGACTCTGATAGACCACTCAGGAAATGACCCTCACCCCCAACCCGAACTGTCAGATCGAGTTAGGGCTTGCTGAAAAAAGCTAAAACCTGCATTCATCAAGGGTCCTTACGGCCTGAAAAGTCCTATAAAGCGCTCCCAAATCTGGTGCTAGACCTCAAAACGTTTGCACTTTTTGTCCCGACTCTCCTTTCCCCCTTTTACCCCTTTCCCCCTTTTACCCCTTCTTCGGCAAACCCAAGTTAGGGGTACAGAATGTAGGTTGAGGGTACAAAATTTAAGCAATCAAAGCCAAAAGGCAAAAGCCAAAACAGAATTCTGACTTTTGCCTTTTGACTTTTCACTCTTTAGTTCTTATTTCATCCCTCTTTAGGTTGAGACCGTTTAATCGGCTTGGGAACTGCTTCCTTGCGGACAGGTGGTCCGCCTGCGGCCGGTTTGAAATTGGGGCGGCTCGGGCGCTGGTAATCTCCACCTTTCTTAGGAAATGGACGCTTTCCTTTGACACCAGGACTGAATTTCTTTTTCTTGATCGGCAAGGAGCCAATATCATTGGCTTCTTGAATCAGGAGGGCATTTCCCTCCAAGTGCGCGTGGAAGTCCCAGAAATGACCAACGGCCTTTTCTGCGAGCGCACCTTTGAGTTTCAACTTGAAAAACTTGGTCTTATCACCATCTTTTCGGGGTGCTTGCTTGATCTTAACGATCACATACTTATCCTCATCCTGGGACTGATAGATCACCTCGCCTCGAATGGAAAAATAGCCATTGTCCACGGAGGGATGATAGATGAAAGATTGAGGATCGATGGGAGAATCGGCAGATTCACCTTCCTCCTGTTCGTTCCCCTCTTCTTCTTTGCGGGCAAGTGTTTCTGGTTCCCAGACACCCATAATCTGGGTGTGTAAGTTACCGTCTTGCTGTCTAGTGCGGGGATAGACCACCCAGAGGTGTTCTTGTTCTAAGTCCAGGTGATTTTTGACTAAGCTCATCACTCGACCCAGTAAAACAGCATCGATCGCTGTCCCATCCGATGCGAAGAGCAAACCCCGCGTAAATTGCTCTTCTGAGGGGCTATAGCGACCCCGCACCAAACCAACGGCGCGGTATTGTCTGGGTTCGCTGGGTGGGGAAATCGGCTGTTGCCGGGGTATGAGTCCAGCTTGACTGTCCAGCGACTCTTCAGCATCGGTCGCGATCGCCTCATCGACCGAGTTGGAAACGGACACCGTCTCGTTGGGAGGAGCGCTCTCAGCTACTGGTTGAGCAGTTGCCTCTGAAACTGGCTCGTCCTGGGGCACAACCTGCGCCACTGGCGTTAAATCCGGGTCTGGGGGTGGCAGTGTTTCCTCTGAAGCAGGGGCATCTGAGGAGGTAGGTAATTCACTGGGTTCGCTGGCTGTAACCTGATCGGCAGGCACAGGACTCTCGCCTGGAGTCTCAGCGATCGCGGGTGGTTCTTCGGGTGAATTAATCACCAGCTCGCTCGGCACAGCCGATTGAGCTTTTGGAGACTTGCGTGATTTGGCAGACCGATTCGGGGAGGGGCTCATAAAAACTCCTTGCGGCGGAGACACATTCCTTAGAGGGGAATGCTAGGAAGACAGTGTGAAACAAAAACGAGCAAACAACTAAAAGCCTTAGCAGGCTTACGTTTGACTCTAAGCTGTACCAGCCATCGAGCGAAAAACGCTGGGTGGGAGTCACTCGTTGAACTCAGCAATCTTCAAGCGATTGCAGGCTTGACCAGTAACTTCTAACCTGATAGCTGATAGCCTCTAGCTTGGTACTGAAGCTAGAGGCCGTGCGATCTTCAGCCTGCCTATTTTACTGAATCCAATTACCTAACAGGCTGATCCGTACATAATCGGCCATTGTTTAGGTCAGCCCAATGAGTCTGGATTGTCCGGTTGCACCTGAGTGCAGCCGACTGTTGACAGGAAATTGGTTAGCTGAGTGCAGTAGCAGGTCTGTTACCATAATATCTGCAATGCAAAAGCTGCTGAATCAGTGCGGGCGTTTCGCTCGTGTGCGTGAAAAGTCGCAGGGATTATAGTTCGATGGTAGACAAGCGTCGCGGGTTGATTAGTGTGGTGATGGTGTTGTCGCTCATCGCCTTTCTGGGATTTTCGATTGCTCCCATTGTAGACAGTATTTTGAAGGCGAATCAGGCAACCAGTGGGGCAACACCGACCCCATCGCCCCTCGCCTCCTCTGCGAAGCAATCTGACTTACAAGCTCAGGCACGGGGTTATGAATTGGTGTTGCAGCGAGAGCCTGATAATCAGACGGCTTTACGGGGACTGTTGCAGGTGCGCCTAGAGCTGGTGCAGTCGAAACAGGGCGAAATCAAGGATGTAATCCCACCGCTGGAAAAACTGACGAAGTTGAATCCGGAAAGTGGAGAGTACGGGATACTACTGGCTCAAGCGAAGGAGTACACTGGCGATCGCGAAGGAGCGGCTCAAGCTTACCGCAGCATTTTGACGACGAAACCAGGGGAAATTAAGGCACTGCAAGGACTGGTGAATTTGTTGCTCAAGCAGCAGCGACCGGAAGCAGCGATCGGTTTACTGCAAGATACGCTGAAGGCGGCTCCGGCTGCCAATCAGGCACAGGCGGGTAGTGTTGATGTAACGTCGGTGCAGTTGATTTTGGGGCAGGTTTATGCCGACCAGAAGCGCTATGAAGAGGCGATCGCTGTTTTTGATGAAGCTAGCAAAAGTGATTTGAAGGATTTTCGCCCAGTGTTAGCGAAGGCAATGGTCCTCAAGCAGCAAGGGAATACTGAAGCTGCGGAACCATTGTTTGCTAAAGCATCGGATTTAGCTCCTGCAACTTATAAGGATCAAATTAAGCAGTTAGCGAAGGGTAATCCTACTCCGACAAGTTCGCCGGCAAGTTCGCCGACCAGTTCGCCGACAAGTTCATCCACACCTGCTCCTGAGTCTCCTTCTCCAACTCCTCAGGCTAAGTAAACCAATATCAAGTAAAGGCAGTTGCTTCATTTTTCGCCGAGCAGGGGCGGGTAGGGACAGGACCCAAAGTAGGGTTGTGTCCCTACTTTGGGTTTGCTGAACAAAGCTAAAACCTGCATTCATCAAGGGTCCTTACGGTCTGAAAAGTCCTATCAAGCGCTCCCAAATCTGGTGCTTGACCTCAAAACGTTTGCACTTTTTGTCCCGACTCTCCTTTCTCCCTTTTACCCCTTTCGCCCTTTTACCCCTACCCCTTCTTCAGCAAACCCTACTTTGTGTTTTAAACACCTTCCAACCAGGCAACCGTACCAAAGATTAAAAATAGGCATCCTCCTAGAGTGGTAATCATCCGCTCAGAAATGCGACCTGCGATGATCCGACCTCCAATAACGGCGATCGCAGCACAAATGGCATGTCCGAGAATGGCTCCAACGGTGACGCCGACTGCATTGTTAGAGGCGGCGAGGGCAATGGTGGCAATTTGGGTGCGATCGCCCCATTCGGCAATGAAGGTAAGGACAAAGGCTTTTAGAATCACGGCAAGCTGACCGCGGGCTGGCAACCATTTTAAAGCACGACTTTGCTCAACAACTTCTGCTGCTTCTTTGACTTCTTCTCCGTCACATTTTGCTGACATCCGACTGGCATCGTAGAGTAATTTGAATCCGAAGCAAGCAAACAAAGCGATTTCAGCGTAATAAATATAAGTTCGTGGCAACAGGGATACTGCTTGTCCCACTAAAACAGAGATGATCGTCATCGCTGCTAAAGCCGCGATCGCTCCCGCAAACACTAGCCGTCGTGAGTGGCGCATCGCGAGAATCACAGCAATAAAGAAGGTTTTATCACCTAATTCTGAAATAGTAATCAGTAAAAGACCGGCAGTAAAAGCTGCTAACACTTTCTCAATCTCCTCAGATCGTTTTTGGTTTCTGAGTGAGCTTGATGAGAGTGTAGATACTTCACCAAGCCCACTCCAGTGGTGAACTTAGTGAAGGTCTCGCTTGCAAATTGCTAGAAAACTTCTTTGTCGTTGATGCTAGACAAAGGATTATTAGCTGATTTGTCACCTGAACCAGGCTTGCGCCAGTATGTTGATTCAGATGGGCTGGTTTTTTCTGTAACCAGCAGCTACTCCCCTTCAGGATAAAAGCATTTTACTATAGAGAGTTATTAGATGTAAAGTATTTTTTGACATTGCATCAGACTTTCAGTTCCTTCAAGTTTTGATTCATCTTTAATTCATTTTTAATTCATTTTCTATTTGCCTGACAACCGTTAAGGCTGAGTAAGAAACGCCAGCAGTTCCTTCACCTGGGTGAGTAGAATCTCCGACTAACCAGAGGTGCTGAATGGGGGTACGATTAGCAAAACCAAAGGGTCCAAAGGTCGAGAGGCGTTGACCAATGCCACCCACTATGCCTTGCTCGCGAGCAGTATATCGTGCAAAGGTGCGAGGAGTGGCTGCTTCTTGATGGAGGATCGTCTCTGGGGTCAAGTTAAAATATTCACCGAGGCGAGCGATCGCAGCTTCTGTATAGCGTTGTTTCAGGGTTTCATAGTCGCTACAATTCCACCAAATTCGAGGATTGGTGAAAGAAGAGGCAATAATTGTTGCCATTCCTGCTGGTGCTCTGCCATCCCCTGGATGGCTGACAGAAACAAACAAGGAATTATTTTCCCCAAGGGGACCTTCATAATCATATAAGAATTGCAGGTGGGGGGGACAATTCTTAGGAATCGCGCTTTCCCGCACCCCCAAATAGACAACAAATGCGCCAGAGGCAGGTGGTAGTTTATCCACTCGGTATTTGTAACCGTTCCTGTTGGCAAGGGGTTTTAAAAAGGGGTGGTTAGCATTCTTACGATCGTTGCTTTTATTGAAGCTATTTTCTTTGAAATCAGATTCAATTTTTATTCCTGAATCCTCCCAATTATCTAACAAGTTTACTAAATTTTGTACAGTAACGTTAGCAACAATTTGATCAGCCGTTTCTGTCCAAACTTCACCCGTTTTTAAATTCCGAATTCTAATGCCAGTCGCTTTGCCCTGTTTGGTATAAATCTTTTCAACTGCATGTCGCATTAAAAGTTGACCGCCCTCTCGTTCAAGAGCCTCTACGAGGCGATCGCTCAAGACCTGCATACTTCCTTGAAGATGATACAATCCTTGAGGTGCTTGGGAAACACTTAAAGCAGTGGCAGCATAAAGCAAAGCTGTTTCTTCAGCATCGACTTGAGAATAGAGTTTGAGCTGTAAATCTAAAAAGGTTTTCAGCCGTAAATTATCACCCAATCCATACAGTCGCAAAGCATCTCCGACTGTCATCCAGGTAAACGGCACTGTGATTAAAGTATCGGGGCGAACTGCTTTGATTAACTGCCATAAATCCCAGCCATTACGCGGGGGTAAAACAGGATCGCGCCCTTGAAATTTCCAGCTAGCTTTAAACAATGTTGCTAATAATTGCCAGAACGGTTCGCTACCCGGAAACTGCCGTTGACGTTCTATTTTCCACTTTTCGGGACCGCGCCAGACTGCGATCGCCTCACTTTCCCCTGGTAAATACACCGCACAAGCTGGATCGCAGGGAGTCGCGGCTGGCAGTTCCAGCTCTAATTCTGAGAAAATGCGGTGGTGAATGCCTCCCGGTTCTAACCCAGCAACCTGAGTCGCACCGACATCAAAGGTAAACCCTTTCCGACTAAAGGTAGAAGCGCATCCTCCGGGGACGATCGCTTGATCTAAAATCAGCACTCGGTAGCCTCGACGGGCCAATAAAGCAGCGACAGTCAACCCACCGATACCGGCTCCAATGACAATGATCCGGGGAGGGACGCCTGCTCTGCTAAATTTGCTGGGGTTGGTGCGATCGCTTAACATCAACTTTAACTGTAATATTTCTTAATATTACGCAAGAATTGACGAAATGTCTGCCCCGCCAAGCTCTACAACAATTTCCCATTACATTCAGGTGGAGACTGCAATTTTCCCACTTCCCCCCACATCTGTCCCCTTCGGATCTAAAGTTCACCTAAAGTTCAGTTACCTTTCAGGAAAGGCTCCCTAAGATAGAAGGTAGATAGCATCGGCGTAAGCCGAGGCAGAAGCAGTGTAGCAACATTTGCTTCCTTACATAGAGAGTTACTAGACAGGGAGGAGATCCAATCATGGTCAATGCACAGATAGGGGAAACCCGCCTGGGCAGTCCAGAGCAGGTACAAGCCTTGGATCGCGAATGCACGACTCTATCCCGTCACGTCCTCCAACAACTCCGCAGTTTCTCAGCAGACGCTCAAGACCTTAGCGCTCTGATGAATCGAATTGCCCTGGCAGGTAAACTGATTGCACGGCGACTCAGCAGAGCTGGATTGGTGGAAGATGTCCTGGGGTTTACTGGCGGTGTGAATATCCAGGGAGAATCCGTCAAAAAGATGGATGTCTATGCCAACGAGGTGTTTATTTCGGTATTCAAGCAAAGTGGCTTAGTCTGTCGCTTGGCGTCTGAGGAGATGGAAAAACCCTATTACATTCCAGAAAATTGCCCAATCGGACGCTACAGTTTGCTCTACGACCCCATAGACGGCTCTTCCAACCTCGATACCAACCTGAATGTTGGTTCTATCTTTTCCATCCGCCAGCAAGAAGGGAATGATGAGGACGGTTCTGCCCAGGACTTACTGCAAAATGGACGCAAACAACTGGCGGCAGGCTATGTTCTCTACGGTCCCAGCACCAAGCTTGTGTACTCGATTGGCACGGGAGTCCACTCATTCACGCTCGACCCCAGCTTAGGCGAGTTTATCTTAGCGAATGAAAATATCAAGACGCCAGATCACGGGGCGATCTACAGCGTCAATGAAGGCAATTTTTGGCAGTGGGATGAATCCCTCCGGGATTATATCCGCTATGTTCACCGCCATGAAGGGTATACGGCTCGCTACGGGGGAGCTTTGGTCGGAGACTTTCACCGCATTCTGTTTCAGGGTGGAGTGTTTTTGTACCCCGGAACGGTCAAGAAACCAGAAGGTAAATTACGCTTACTTTATGAATCAGCTCCTTTAGCGTATTTGATCGAGCAAGCTGGTGGGCGGGCCAGTACCGGCACCCAAGAAATCATGGAGGTAGTGCCGACGCAACTACATGAGCGCACCCCCTTGATTATCGGTAGCAGAGACAATGTGGCGCTGGTAGAGTCGTTCATTGAAGAGCGATCGCGCCAGCACAAAACAGGAGTTCCAGGGTAAGGAACAACGTTAGTCGTTAGTCGAAGATTCGTTGAACCACTAACGACTAACCCATGCTCAAACCAACTTGTAGGAGTACCAATTATGACCGATCCCAAAAATAATCACCTGCTAGAGATCGAAGCACTTGGCCAGAGCATCTGGATGGATAATTTAACTCGAAATCTCATCCAGTCTGGCGAACTGAAGCAATTGCTGGAGACGAGAGGATTGCGAGGAATTACTTCTAACCCAGCAATTTTTGAGAAGGCGATCGCAGGAAATGCCATCTACGACGCCGATATCGAAGCGGGTATCCGAGCTGGGAAATCGGTTCTCGAAATCTACGAATCGCTGGTGTTTGAAGATATTCGCAATGCCTGCGATATCTTCCGCCCCATCTACGAGGAATCGAAGGGATTAGATGGTTACATCAGCATTGAAGTGCCTCCTACCATCGCCAACGATACAGAAAGCACGATCGCGGAAGCGCGACGCTATTACCAGGCCATTCAACGGGAAAACTTAATGATTAAGATTCCCGGTACGAAAGAAGGATTACCGGCGGTAGAGCAAGTCATCAGTGAAGGAATTAGCGTCAACGTGACTCTACTCTTTTCAGTGGAAAGCTATGTAGAGACAGCCTGGGCTTATATTCGGGGATTGGAAGCACGGGCCGCTAAAGGCGAAGACATCAGTAAAATTTCCTCCGTTGCCAGTTTCTTCTTGAGTCGCATCGACTCTAATATAGACGATCAGATCGATGAGAAACTCAAGGGCGTCACTGATATCTCCATGCAAGCTAAGCTAGAAGCAGTGAAGGGGAAAGTGGCGATCGCAAACGCGAAGATCGCTTATCAGAAATATAAGGAGATTATCCAGGGCGATCGCTGGCAAGCACTCGCTGCCAAAGGTGCAAATGTACAACGGCTACTGTGGGCATCCACTAGCACAAAAAACCCCAATTACAGCGACGTAATGTATGTCGATGAATTAATCGGCCCGGAAACCGTCAACACATTACCACCTAACACCATTGAGGCTTGTTTCGATCACTGCCATGTCGCTCCTCGAATTGAGTCCCACGTCGAGGAAGCTTACCATCTGATTGAAAGCCTCAAAGATCCCGATATCGACATCAACCTCGACAAAGTCATGGAAGATTTGCTCCTGGATGGGATTGATAAATTTGTGCAACCATTCCAATCGCTGATTGGCTCTTTAGAAGATAAAGTACAGCGCCTCGCCCCTGTTTAATAACGTCAGTTGCGAGCGATTGCTGCTAGTGAGTTAGGAAGGGAAATGAGGAATGGGTAATCGATAAAAACAGATAGATTCCTCGCCCCTTTTTCCCTTCCTTTCCCAATTGCCAAAGCGTTAGGACTAGCAACTTGAGTGAATCAGCTAATTTGGTATCGCTAAGAGCAGAAGTATTCAGGAACCAGAATCGAAAATGATAGAGACTCCTGACTGATGACTTCAAAATGAATCGGAAGCTCAAATCAAACAATTGAAGACCCCAGGTCAAGCTATCATTCGCAATCTATTAGCCAAGCTGGTCGCTATTGAAGGAGGTAAAGTAAATGGTTACACTGCTTGAAAATCCGCTGCGCGTAGGCTTGCGACAGGAACGAGTGCCGGAACCGCAAATATTGGTGATCTTCGGAGCATCCGGCGACCTCACCCAACGCAAACTCGTCCCCGCCATCTACCAAATGAAGCGCGATCGTCGCCTTCCCCCCGAAATTACTGTGGTGGGTGTGGCCCGTCGCCCCTGGAGTCATGATTACTTCCGCGAACAGATGCGTGAAGGAATTGAGGAATTCGGCGGTGGCCTGGGTTCGGAAGAATTTTGGAACGACTTTGCTCAAGGCTTATTCTATTGTCCGGGGGACATTGACAATCCCGAAAGCTATCAAAAACTAAAAGCGTTCCTCGCTGAAATAGACCAACAACGACGGACTAGGGGAAATCGAGTTTTCTACCTCTCTGTTTCCCCCAACTTCTTCCCAGAAGCGATCCGGCAATTAGGCGCAGCGTCGATGCTGGAAGACCCATTCAAGCACCGCCTCGTGATTGAAAAACCCTTCGGTCGCGATTTGAGTTCTGCGAAAGCTCTAAACCGCGTTGTACAGAAGGTCTGTTCAGAGCAGCAAGTCTACCGGATCGACCACTACCTTGGCAAAGAAACCGTTCAGAATTTGATGGTGTTCCGCTTCGCCAATGCCATTTTTGAGCCGTTGTGGAATCGGCAATTTGTAGATCATGTACAAATCACGGTAGCGGAAACGGTCGGCGTGGAAGACCGGGCTGGCTATTATGAAACTTCCGGGGCGCTGCGGGATATGCTGCAAAATCACCTGATGCAGATTTTCTGTCTGACGGCGATGGAACCGCCCAATTCCTTGGATGCTGATAGCATTCGCACGGAAAAACTCAAGGTGCTCCAGGCAACTCGTTTGGCAGATGTCCACAACTTAGAATATTCCGCCATCCGCGGTCAATATTCGGCTGGGTGGATGAAAGGCAAACCGGTGCCAGGATACCACGAGGAACCAGGGGTCAATCCTAATTCAACAACGCCGACTTATGTGGCGATGAAATTTATGATTGATAACTGGCGATGGCAGGGAGTGCCTTTTTACCTGCGGACTGGGAAGCGGTTGCCGAAGAAAATCAGTGAAATCGCCATTCAATTCCGGGATGTGCCGTTGCTGATTTTCCAGTCGGCGGCTCAACAGGCAAGTCCTAACGTGCTGTCGATGCGAGTTTATCCCAATGAAGGGATTTCCCTGCGGTTCGAGGCGAAAATGCCGGGGCCGGATCTGCGGACGCGCACGGTTGATATGGATTTTAGCTATGGTTCTTCCTTTGGAGTGACGACTTCCGATGCTTACGACCGCTTGTTGCTGGATTGTATGCTAGGTGACCAAACTCTGTTTACCCGCGCTGATGAAGTAGAAGAAGCTTGGCGCGTTGTGACGCCAGCACTCACTGCTTGGGACGCACCCAGTGACCCAGCATTGATTCCTCGGTATGAAGCAGGTACTTGGGAGCCTGCGGAAGCGGAACAGCTCATTAACAGAGATGGGCGTAGGTGGCGTCGTGGGTAAGAGGTCAACAGCTAGGGGTCAGTGGCATGAGAGCCAATTGATTGACAACTGATTACTGTGAACTGACAACGGACAACTACACAACGAGGGACAGAGAACCTATGACAATGACACCAATCAAAGCTCCTCCGATTGTTTCCCTGCAAGCGCCTAAAGACGTTTCCATCGATCAAATCGAAACGGAATTGAGCCAGATTTGGGAAAGCTATCGAGAATCTAGCAGCAAGGGTGATTTTCCTGTGGCAACTCGGGCCACAACCTTTACCTTTGTGGTTTATGAGCCAGAAGAAACTCAGCAGCTTTTGGCGGCTCTGGGATTTTACACGGGACCGATTGACGGCATTACGGGGCCATTGACGATTTCTGCCCTTCGGGATGCTCAGAAAGCCTATGGTTTGCCGAGAACGGGTAAAGCGAATGCGGAACTGTTGGCAAGGTTGCGGGAAGAATTTGCTCGCAAAAGCTTAAACCACAGCGATCAAATCGATCAGTCGGCGGCGATGAGTACGACGTTGCAGCCGGCGGGTACTGGGTTGGCTGATGCGATCGCGGCTGCGAACCCCTGTCGGATTATTGCTCTGTGTCCAACCGCGGGCGAAGATGAAGGGGTGACGGCTCAAGTTTCTGCTTACTGTCCAGTTCACAAGCGCAGTAGTTCTGCTCTGATTTGCTGCGAGTACATTACGCTACGGGGCACGGAATCAGCGCTGGAACGGGTGAGTGGCATTGTCAAGGCTTTGATGATTGAGGACTTGCCGAAGTTTTTGTGGTGGAAGGCGACACCGGATGCCGATCGCGACTTGTTTCAAAAGCTAACGGCTGCTAGCACTTCGGTGATTGTGGATTCCAGTTGCTTTGTGAATCCAGACACAGAGTTGGTGACAGTTAATAACCTGATTCAGCAGGGAATCCCGATCGCCGATCTGAACTGGAAGCGTCTCGCAGCTTGGCAAGAGTTAACGGCGGAGGCCTTCGATCCACCGGAACGGCGCATGGCGATTCAGGAAATTGACCGGGTGACGATCGATTACGAACAGGGGAATCCCAGTCAAGCGTTGATGTTTTTAGGGTGGTTAGCGAGTCGCCTGCAGTGGCGGCCGGTGTCTTATCAGCAGGAGGATGGCGATTATCAAATCAAGCGGATTCGCTTTCTGGGGCCGGAGCAGCGATCGGTAGAAGCGGAGTTAGCGGGAATTCCCACGGCTGACGCGGGAGATGTGATGGGTGACTTGATCGCATTGCGCCTGGGTTCGACGAATGAACAGGCGGACTGTGGTACTGTTTTGTGTTCGGAAACAGGCGGCTGTATGCGGATGGAAGCTCATGGTGGTGCTCAAACGGCTCGTTTTAATCAAGTGACTTCTCTAGCCGATCAGCAGACGGAACAGTTACTGGGTCAGCAGTTACAGCGTTACGGTCAGGATATGCTTTATGAGGAAAGTTTGGCTGTGATTGCGGAAGCGCTGAAGTTGGCGACTTGATAGAGCGTTTGCTGGTGAATGCAGGAATGCTCCTAAGGGTGGTTGCACGGGATTTAAAATAAAACAGAGAGGATGCTTCCGTGCAGTCGTTTTCAGCAGAAGTAGGGTGAGCCATGCTCCCCTACTTTCTAATTTTTATTCCCCTTTTCCTATGCCTCTGTTGCTTTCCTTGTTTTCCCCTTTCCCCTCTTACTTTCTCCCTTTCTGTTTAGATTCTAGAAATGTCCTTAGTCATTGCAGGCGATCGCAGTGGAACTGGTAAGACTACCATCACCCTCGCCCTTTTATCGTTTTTAACCCGTCGCGGTTTTAAGGTTCAATCCTTTAAGGTTGGTCCTGATTATATCGACCCGATGTTCCATCACTTCGTGACCGGTCGTCCTTGTCGCAATTTAGACCCAGTCTTAACGTCGGAAACTTATGTACGGCAATGCTTTGCTCGCCACCTCCAAGGGGCAGAATTTGCTCTCACAGAAGGGGTGATGGGATTATTTGATGGTCTCCCTCAAAGCCAAAAAGTTGGAGAAGGAAACGATTTTTCGGTTTCCTTTGCTTCCACTGCTCACATTGCTTTGCTGTTGAATTTGCCAATTTTATTCGCGATCGATTGTAGCCGATTATCCGGTTCAGTTGCTGCGATCGTCCATGGTTTTTGCTCTTTTCACCCTCGCCTCAAATTTGCTGGGTTAGTTCTTAACCGAGTCGGGAGCGATCGTCATTTAGAGCTCTTGAAAGATGCTTTAGAACCGCTCTCTATTCCGATTTTAGGGGTGGTCCGTCGTCAAGATTTGATTACCATTCCCGATCGACATTTGGGTTTAATTCCGACCGATGAATTGGCAAATTTGCAGGTCTTAATAGAGCGATTGGCTGATTTAGCGGCGACTTGTTTTAACTGGGAGAAATTATTACCGCTCTTGGCGACAAATACAACAGGGGGGGGTGAGGGGTCTGAGCAACTTTTAGAAGGGCACACTCTCCCTACTAATAATATAACTTCTATTGGCCCAATTGTCAAGGGGAAAGGGCAAAATTTTTCGGTGCGAATTGCGGTGGCGCGCGATCGCGCTTTTAGCTTTTATTACCCGGACAATTTAGACTTATTGCAACAATTAGGCGCTGAATTAGTATTTTGGAGTCCGCTGGATGACTCCCACCTCCCCAGCAACATTCATGGGTTATATTTGGGGGGTGGGTTTCCCGAAGTTTTCGCCCAAGAATTAAGCAACAATGCTGCGAGTCGCCAGGCTGTTCAGGCAGCGATTTTAGCAGGAATGCCCACTTATGCTGAGTGCGGCGGCTTAATGTATTTATGCGAGGCTATTGTAGATTTTGAGGGCAATTCTTGGCCGGGAGTTGGCATATTACCAACCGCAGCCGTGATGGGTAAACGCCTAACTTTGGGATACAAACAAGCGGTTACTTTTAAAGACAGTCCTCTGTTCCCCGCGGGTGTCCAAGTGTGTGGTCATGAATTTCACCGATCGCATTTAAGCAGACAACCTTCTCACCCACTCTATCAACTGTGGCCCTACGGCAAACGGAGAGACAGAGAAGCAAACCCAGAAGGGTGGCAAGTCTATCAACTCCATGCTTCTTACCTCCATCTCCACTGGGGAGGACGGCCAGAGATCCCTGCTTATTTCCTTCAACATTGCCTCCGTTTTCACTCAGCACTGGGTTGAGAGTCCGCTAATATTTTTAATTGTTAATTTTTTAACTTTTACTCTGGCGGAAGTGGTAGGCTTATAGCAGAGTCTACAGGAGTATGTCCTATGGCTATCTCTGTACAATTTATCAAAGGACTCGATGAAGAAATTAGTTCAGTCAGCCTCCGCCAACGACGCGGATCTAGCAGTAAAATAGTCGTCCTCGTCTTTGAACACCTGCAAGCGATTCAGAAGTTGCGAGCCTACAGAAACCAAATTAGCAACCTTTGGCTCAAGGATGAAGAGGGAGAAATTCAAGTCACTCCCAATGGCATTAAGTTTCTGTATATCGATGACGATACTTTATCGAAGGTCGAGTGTTCTTTCGAGGTAAATTCAGAGTCAGCGTTTGAGCGAGTAATGCGATTTTTGCACCGCTATGCTGAGGTGAATGGCTTTCAGTTCCAGTCCCGTTAAAGGGAGTTTACAGGCGCACCTATCCTCCTGATTATAGAGTAAACTATTGGCAGTCGAAAAGCAAGAGTCAAGTTCAACTTTATGAGCGGATTCGTTTCCACCCAACAGTTACTAGCTCAGGAAATTACGCCGGAAAACTTTCGCCGTTACGGTCAGGTAATCTTCCCTACGGAAGATGGCAAATCTTACAGTGTGGAAGATGCTAACTTAGCTCTCACAAATGGTCAACCTCGATTTTATATTATGCGACTCAATCTGCGAGGTCGCAAGTTCCATAAAATCACCCGCCACATCCAATGTACTCAGTGCTTAGGGTCTCTCGAAGGCAAAGAATGGTTAATGGCAGTTGCCCCCCCTTCCGAGGGCAATGAACCAGCCCTAGAAGAGATGGCTGCCTTTCGCATTCCGGGGAATTGCTTTATCAAGCTAGAGGTAGGAACTTGGCACGCGGGTCCTTATTTTGAAGGCGAGTTTGTGGATTTTTACAATTTAGAATTGAGCGATACGAACGTGGTCGATCATTTCAGCCACGATTTCTTAAAGAGTCACAAGATTGAGTTTGAAATTGTTTAACAGGGGGGTTATAGGAGCGCACGGTTTCCCATGATTTAATCGTACTGCAACCTGGTTCAAATTGCCAGCAAGTTTTACCCGCAAATAACGAATCAATCGCATCCAAATCCCGCTGAAATGAACAACCAATCCCTGGAAAACCTCACAGACTATGTGGAACAAACAGCAACCTTAATTAACTTGCCTTTGGACCCCAACTATCGACCCGGAGTTATCGCAAATTTTGAAAGAATTGCAGCGATCGCACAACTTGTCAATGAATTCCCTCTCCCAGAAACCATCGAAATCGCCCCCACCTTTGATCCCTGAACCTCAGTAATTTCCGACCGCCCCTCTCCGTTAAATCCCCGACAGTAGCCTCCGCGAACATGACTAGAGCCTCAAAACCAGCCGATGCAGTGGCAACAGCAGCAGCCATCAAAACCGGTCAAATCAGCGCCGTTGCCACCGTCAGCACCGCCTTAGACCAAATTCAAGCTCAAAATCCGATTCTCAACTGCTTTACCACCCTCACCGCCGAAACCGCGATCGCCACCGCCGCCCAAATTGACCAAGCGATCGCCCAAAACCAAGACCCCGGCCCCCTCGCCGGCGTCCCCTTCGCCGTCAAAAACCTCTTCGACATTGCCGGCCTCACCACCCTCGCTGGTTCAAAAATCAACGCCGACAACCCCCCAGCCACCCAAGACGCCACCCTCGTCTCCCGCCTCAAACAAGCAGGGGCCATCCTCGTCGGCACCCTAAATATGGACGAATACGCCTATGGATTCGTCACCGAAAATAGCCACTACGGCCCCACCCGCAACCCCCACGATCCCACGCGAATTGCAGGCGGTTCCTCTGGGGGTTCCGCCGCCGCCGTTGCCGCTGGTTTAGTCCCCATCACCCTAGGTTCCGACACCAACGGTTCAATCCGCGTCCCCGCCGCCCTCTGTGGCATCTTTGGCTTCAAACCCACTTATGGCCGTTTATCCAGGGCTGGTACCTGCTTATTTTCAGGCAGTTTAGATTGCGTAGGTCCCTTTGCGCGGTCAGTTCGAGACATTGCCACCCTCTACGACCTCCTACAAGGACTCGATCCCAGAGACCCCATCTGCACTCAACGCCCCCCAGAACTTGCCTCGCCTCACTTAAATCAAAGTTTAGAAGGAGTGCGAATTGCTGTTGCAGAGGGCTACTTTGCCCAAGGTGCAGAACCGGAAGCCTTAGCAGCGGTAGCGACCGTGGCTCAAGCTTTAAATTGTACTGAGACCGTTACTATCCCTGAAGCTCACCGCGCTAGAGCTGCTGCTTTTATCATGACCGCTGCTGAAGGCGCCAACCTCCACCTTGCCAACTTGCAACAGCGACCCGGTGACTTCGATCCTGCTACTCGCGACCGCTTCCTAGCAGGAGCGCTGATCCCCGCTACTTGGTATTTGCAAGCACAACGATTTCGGCAGTGGTATCGCGACCGCCTCCGCGAAATTTTCCAACAAGTTGATGCGATCCTCGCACCTACAACCCCCATAGCCGCCCCTCCCCTGGGTCTGCAAACAATGGTGATTGGCGGTGAAGAAGTGTTAGTGCGGCCGAATCTTGGGCTCTTTACTCAACCCCTTTCTTTCATTGGGTTGCCGATCCTCTCAGTGCCCCTTCAGCGGCCGCATGAGTTGCCCTTAGGCGTTCAAATTATTGCTGCACCCTACAACGAAGCGCTAATTCTGAGAGTTGCTGCAACCTTAGAATCCCAAGGAATTTTATCAACCTGCAATGTTAAATGTAATTAAATTAGTTAAATTTTTGTAACAAGTTTTCGCCAAAATCTGCAATTCTCTTTTTCCCTTTGCTCTTCCCCCTCGCACTAGGGTGCATGACAATGAAAGCACCGGGTTCTCAGAACCGGCTCTCAGCTTGCCATACACCCTGCGAAGCCACAAATTACAGCGAATTAACCAGATTTGATGTGAAGGTTAATGTGTAATTAGTTTGAACGCTGAAAGCGTCTCTTAGGTCTTCTCGCGATCGCTTTGCGCTTGCGTTTTTCTAATGGCGTCTCAAAGTGGCGGTGCTTCCTCATATCTGGAAAAATACCCGCTTTCGACACTTGTCGCTTAAATCGCCGCAGGGCTGACTCAATCCCTTCATTTTCACCGACTACAACTTGGGTCATCCTATATCCTCAGTTCACTGCTCTAATTATAGGACTTACGCACAAACCGGCTCAGTCCTGTCCCAAACCCAACTTTTAGATGAGCTTGGCTTGCTCAAGGCTCTTGGTCAGTTAACCAAGCCAAAAAGGGCAGGCTGTTGCTCTGCCCTCAATTGCTGAGGTCTAAATTTTCCGCCTCAACTGGATTAGATTAATAGCGACGGCCGCCACCAGAGCGGTTATTACCGCCCCAGCCACCGCCAGGGGATCTCCTCTCTTCGCGGGGCTTAGCCTTATTGACTTTTAGGTCGCGACCCATCCACTCAGCCCCGTCAAGGGCCGCGATCGCGGCAGCTTCCTCTGCCTCGCTGGCCATTTCCACAAAGCCGAAACCACGCTTGCGTCCTGTTTCCCGGTCAACCGGTAACTGAACGCGATTGACAGTTCCGTACTCCGCGAAAACCTCAGCTAGGTCTTCTGATGTAACCTCATAGGAAAGATTACCTACGTAAATTGACATTGCCCATCTCCAGAATCAAAGAGTGTAGAGATTGAGATTCGGAGACCCGCCTGTAACTACACATTAACAAACTACGCAACCGAACTTAATCCTTAGACACTAACTATAACACAAACAGAGCGAAATCAACTAGTGCAAGTTATAAAACTCAAATAATTTCCCAATTCGTTCTCTAGGGGTCTATTTAACATCTCAGGATCTCCCTGTCACTACTCCCCAGAAATAATTTTTAAACGCTGTCTCCGCAAGATCGAGGTGCATTTTCTGAGCCCATGTATAAATGTCAAAGCTGATCCGACCACTATCCGGCTTAGCCATCGCCCCTGGTTGAATCACAATATTGCCTAACAGCGCGATCCAGTGACTTGGATAGCAGATCACGGGTCGTTGCTTATTCAGCATTCCCTGAGCTGTAATTAAAGCAAAAGCCACTCCACCCCCATTCAGGACATCAGCCGCATTACGAATCGCATTCAAATCCCCAATCAGGTAAGCATGGTGATAATTAACTTGCGGAAAACCCAACATTTCTCGGACCCATCCAGCCATTTCCCAAGATGTCGTCATTCCACTAATATTGCGGATTATCTCTGGGGCATTGGGATCGACAGAAAAAATCAAATTTTCTGATTCCCGCAATGTCGAGAGTACCATCCAATCGACTGGAGGCATGAGAAAGTTCCCCTGGCTTTCCCGCAAGCGGGTTGAGGGGGAAATCCACTTCCCTGACTGAGTGTGAAACCCGCCAATTTGAAACAGATTGCGACAGATTTCAACGTAGTAGGCGGGATTTCTGCGAACCAGTTCAAATAAAATGGCAGCCGGTCCGCAAAAAGGTTGCCCGCCTTGATTGATTTCAAAGGGATTGTACAAGCGCGATCGCATTTGAGCAATCACCGCTCCCTTCTCTAACCCCCGCCAAACACCTGGAACTTTTGACTTTTCAAATTCCGCGAGTGCTGCTTCTGCTTGCTGCACGAGTTGAGAATTGACTAATTGAAACATCCTGCAACGATCCTGAGTTCATTCTTTAGTTTAATACAGGTTCTCTCAAAAGCTGCCAGGAGGACTGGGTGCGGGAAATCGATCGGAGAAACAGCACAGAACCTTGGAACCGATTTCCGGCTCGAGCCAACTGATTTCCCTTTACCATTTACCAGTCATCGCTCCCTTTAGCTTCAACTCTTCTCGACTCACCATTGCTTCGTAGTAGTCTGGTTGAAGTTCTAAGGCCACTCCATAGGAGCTAATTGCATCTTGGTATCGCTGCAATTTTTGTAAAATATCGCCGCGCTTCAACCACGCTTCGCAATGGTCAGGTTTGAGTTGGATACTCTTGTCATAAGCCGCGATCGCGTCCGAGTACCGCTCCATTTTTCCTAACGTTCGACCCTGCTGCATCCAGACTTGGTAATTATCAGGCCAAACGATCAGGGCTTGGCTGTAAGCAATGAGAGCTTCAGCGTAGCGCTCGATTTTTTCTAACAGTTCTCCCCGCTTCAACCACGCTTCAAAATGATCTGGGGCAATTTGAATCACTCGGTCGCAAGCAACAATTGCTTCTTCATACCGTTCCAGCCGTTCCAGGGCCGCGCTTCGCTGCATTCCCACCTTGGTTGAAATATCTGCTTGGGAAGTGAGGGCGATGACTTTATCAAAACAAGCGATCGCTTCCTCATCGCGGTGTAACTGTTGTAGAGCCTCCCCTCGACAGTTCCAAGCGTCTAAGAAATCCGGTTTGACTTGCAGAGCATTACTGTAAGCAATAATGGCTTCCTTATAGCGCCCTAAACCCGCGAGAGCGAGTCCCCTTCCCAGCCAAGCTGAAGCAAAATTGGGATTAATTTGAGTCGCCCGATCGAAAGATGCGATCGCCGCCTCATACTTCCCTGTTTCTACCAAAACCTGACCCCGGCTGATCCAAACTTCGGCAAAATTCGGATTAATTTTGAGGGCGCGATTAAAACAAGAGATTGCCGCTTCTTGCCACTGGTGCTGGAGAGCCATCCCCTTATAAAACCAAGCTTCACAGTCATCCGGCTGCCATTCTAGAACCTTGTCGTAACACACCACTGCTTCTGCATATCGGTGCAATTTTTCTAAAGCAATGCCTCGGTTAAACCAAGCTTGATAATTGGTAGGGATTAATTGAATCGCGCGGTCAAAAGATGCCACCGCTTCTGCGTATCGCCGATCTTGAGTCAGCGCAACCCCTCGGTTAAACCAAGCTTCGCCATTGGCTGGCTGAAATTTAACCAGTCGTTCATAGGCTGCCACTGCTTCACCATAGCGTTGCCCTTGTAGGAGGACATGACCTTGGCGAGACCAAAGAGTCGGTAATTTTGGTTTAATGGCGGCCGCTTGCTGGTAAGCCGTTGCTGCTGCTTCGTACTGTTGTAACTCCTCTAGAGCGAGGCCTTTATGATACCAAGCTTCATATTTTCCCGGTTTCAGGGCAATTGCCTTGTCAAAAGCAGCGATCGCTTCTTCATGGCGTCGCAAGTTGCAGAGCGCCATCCCATACCCTGTCCAAGCCCAATAGTCCTGTGGTTGGATGGCGATCGCTCGCTCATAAGCAGCAACTGCTTCTGAATACCGCTGCAATTTTTGCAAAACCTTGCCCAACTTCAACCAAGCCTGCTCCCAGTCGGGCTTCACTTGAACCGCTTTACTATAGCAGGCAATTGCTGCTTCGTACCTCCCCGAGGCATAAAACCGATTCGCTCGATCGTAGTCCGGGAACGCCGCCAAGATGCTGAAAACTGGTGGCAAAAAAGGTTTTGGGTTGGATGAGCCCTCAGTGGTAGGAGTTGGGTGCGTCATACAACTACTTTCTTCTAATAGGTAAATTCAATGGTTTCAGACTAATTTATTAGTTTTCCTAGGAATATTCTAGGAAAGCTAACCTTTTTATGGGATTTTACCCGTTGAGTCCGCCTTATTCTCATAGAGTCATCTAGTAATAATCCTAGGTGACTTCTAGGAGTTGTTAACTCTCTCATTATCCTATGGCATCGCCTCGACAAACTCACTATCTCAGGGTGTATCCCACAACCCCTCTGGTGAGAACACAAATTTTGAGGCTTGAAGAGAGTTTTTTGAGAGTCAGCACCTAAGGGGAAAGGGGAGAAAGGGGGAAAGGGGGAAAGGGAAAAATGGGGAAAGGGGGAAAAAGTTCAAACGTTTTGAGGTCTACCACCTGATTTAGGAGCGTTTGAGAGGATTTTGAAGGCCTGACGGACCCTTGATGAATTCAGATTTTCACTTTTTTCAGCAAGCCCTAAATATTAATGACTTGAGCTTCTTGATTAATGCCTAAGTAGTGCTTATGAATCATCTCAACTGACTCACCGCAAATGGTTGCTAATAATAGCAAATCAACACCCGCTTGAGCTTGTAAGGTCATGAAAGTGTGCCTGGTAGCGTAAGGTTTAAGGTAGTGCCGGATTTTGCCTTCATCAGCTAATTGAGTCACTAAACCAATGTTGCTACCAGTGTTATGCTTCCAATGTTTGCTGAGCATAACGGTGGAAAATGCCCCCCCATTCGCCATTTTAAACACTAAGTCATGAGGCTGAGCATCCTCTGGTTTATGGTGCTGTAGTAATTCCCTGAGTGCGGGATACAACTTGAACATCCGTATTTCGCCTGTTTTAGTACGTCCCGTGTGTCGTAATTGCCCACTATAAGACTTACTAAAACAGATGTAACCGCGTTCAAAATTGATATCTTTCCAACGCAACGCGAATGCTTCCCCATGACGGCAACCCGTTAGAAACAGGAACTCAATTAAAGGTGCTGCATTGCGTTTTGCTTTACTTTTAGAGTCATAAAAGGCTTTGATAATGATGTCGCGTTCTTCCTTGGTAAACGCTCGGTAGTCACCCTCGCTCTCTTCATCCTCTTCAAACTCCCACCACTCACACCATACAGGATCGGCCTCTTGTTGAAGCTGGTCCTTCTGCTGGGTGTCTTTATTCACTCGCTTGTGTAGTTCAAAGAAGGGGTTTTTAGTGTTAGTAACTCGACCTAATTTTAAAGCCCAGTTGTATGCTTCATTAAGGGCTAAAAATAATCTCGGCTTAGAATCTTTTCCTAACTCTAGCGCTAGCGCCTTTTCAACAATATCTGCGGTTAAGGGTAAGTTCCAGATCCCTTTACCAGTGTCACTATACTCTCGCGCTTTGTTATCCCACTTCAAACCTTTTAGGGCATTAGTAAAGGTTCCCTGAAAAGTTATTTGAAAAGTAGTTGGCTCTAACTGTCCCTCTTTCCAGGCTAGGTACTCTTCCCAGAGCTTGCCTACTGTCCATTGCAGTTGAGCAGTTGGTAGTTGCAGTATTTCAGCTAACCCCTTGGCATATTTAGCTTCACCAATACCATACTTAGCCAAGGTAGGGTCAAATTGCTTTAACCAGTCTTTATGGCTTAAATCAGCTTCAATCTCGCGAGCAATACGTTCAGCTTCGTGCCAGTTTTTCGGGTCATCTGCTGATAGTTTTCCCAGTCCTATGCACTTCTGTTTCTTAATGGGCTTGCCATCTAGTTGCTCAAAGATGGGGTTGTATTTGGTACTGAACCGTAGGGCCAGCGTTTTTCGATCAGTATATACAACGATAGATGATTTAGGTTTCGCTGAAACCACTGAAATCATTGAGCAGACGTTTTTTTGAGTTTGCTAGGACTTTACTAGGAAATCTACCTCCTAAACAGGCTCAGGTAGATATTGAAGTGACTGGAACTACCTTGATAGATAGGCCTTGAGTTTCCTGAGGATTATTATATCACTAATTCCGTACAACTATTTATTTTAATAGTCCCTGAACTTTCGTCTCAGGAATCACTGAACTTCAGCTAGGTTCTTGAGGCTCTCATCTATTTATAAAATTTATAGCTCCCATTGAAAATTCCGTGATTCCACTTATGGAACTTTTGGGGGTTAATGAGTCAATATAATTACAGGACCCGCAAGAGATAGCTCAACCACCCAAATCCGAGTTCACAACTCCCAGGTTAGCTCTTCGGCATCCGATTCGCTCATTGTAGGCAGCAGTTATCCGGTGTCACCGAGCGAGATGTTGTAGATACTCCACAGAGCGTTCTTTGCACCTTGTTGCCAGATAGAAACCCAGTAAATTTAACTCTCCCATGCCTTCTGACCAAGAAAATTTCTTTTCAGAGAACAACCTCCAACAGGCTTAAGCCACCTACTGCCAGGTTGCTCTTCATGGGAGTCTCAGCTCATTGGACATCTTCTCTATGCTCAACGTTATGAACAGCACCATACCCAACCGAGTTTGCAACACAAAGGTATGGATTCGCAAACAAGATCCCGCAACTGGCATTCCAGCAATTCAGACTCGCCGATCGTTTGAGCCCCTGCGTCCCCTGAGGCAATGGCTCAATGGCATAGAAGTTCAGGAAGCTGGATTTGCTCACCTCCTGTGCAAATTAATTCCCAGCCAATGTCCCTTTGAACGTACGATCGCATTTTTTGGACAGACCCTATTTCATATTCCACCCCTGTGCAAGCTTAATCCTTTCTATAACGAAGTCGTCGCTCTTCGCTTTCGTGCTCTATGCTATTTAGCGGACGTGTGTGGTGAAGATATCACTCCTTACTGTTAGCCAATCCTTGAATTTGTATCTTCAGCCACCTAAAAAGGGAGCATTCCCATTTGGGAGAAATCCTGATTTAAAGTTAAGTCCAAGCACCTGTGCTGACGATCCGGCTCAGCAACACAATGGTAGAGTTGCCAATTAGGGATGCTCCCCCTAGGAAACTAAAAAAGTTAATTGACCTTGGTGAATCTGAAGGGATTGAGCGCTGCGATCGTCCTCAAATCCACCCGTAAAATTGAGGCTCTGAGATTCAGAGCAAATCCGGTCATCGGCATTGTCAAGGAAAGGGAAGATCGGAGCTTGGCTGATACCCACAATGGAGAAAATTATCGTTTCCCCTTTCCCCCTTTTCCCCCCCATTCCGGTGCAATCGGAATTAATATCACCCCATCGCACTTCACGGTTAGGGAGTTGACTGAACTACTCACTCAACACTCATCAGGAATTTTTCTATGCTTAAGGGTGATAAAATTCTTGAAAGCAAACATCATTTTGGTTGAATTTCTCAAAGATCAAAGGTCTTGTTTATAGGTTATGTCTAGCTTCAAAAAAGATTTAAGAACGAAATTAATCCTAACCTCCTAATTCTTAAAAATTTACCTTTCGTAAAACCCTCAAGCTGAGAGCCGATGTCTGGGGTGAATTGGAATCTCAATGACAAACTCAGTTCCTTTCCCTAATTCTGAAAAGCATTCCAATCTTCCCCCATGTTTCTCTACAACTAAATGGTGGGAAATTGATAACCCTAAACCCGTTCCCTTACCAATTGGCTTCGTGGTAAAAAATGGATCAAAGAGTTGACGGCGAATTTCTTTCGGGATTCCGGGTCCGTTATCCGCAATTCGGATTGTCACAAAATTACCATTAACAATCTCCGTGCAAATTCTAATCGCAGGGTATGGAAACTGAGCATTAGAGAAATCTGGCACAGCCTCAAGTCGATTCGGGGTTGTTGTCACCTGAGTGTCTGGTTGATGATGGAATCGATAGCCTGCCGGCGATGCTAGTTCTCGCTTAGATACTTTTTCTTTTTTACTTTTCATGCTCATCTTTTCACTTTGGCTGTGACGACTCCTCAGGAACCACTCATCAGTTCCGATTCCTTCTTCCAAAGCATCAAGGGCATTGCTGAGAATATTCATAAATACCTGATTGAGCTGTCCGGCATAGCATTCAATGCGAGGAAGTTCGCCATACTCTTTGATAATTTGAATAGCCGGATATTTACCGTGACCTTTCAATCGATGTTGTAAAATCAGCAGCGTACTCTCAATGCCTTCGTGGATATCAACCAATTTTTTATCGGCTTCATCTAAACGTGAAAAATTTCGTAAACTGAGGACAATTTGGCGAATTCGTTCGGCTCCAACTTGCATAGAAGATAGAATTTTTGAAAGATCTTCTACCAAAAAAGCTAAATCAAACTCAGAGGCAGCCGCTTGAATTTCAGGAGTCGGAACCGGATAGTGCTGTTGGTAAAGTTGCAGGAGTTGTAGCAGCTCTTGTATATAATGATTTGCATGGGAAAGATTGCCATAGATAAAGTTGACCGGATTATTAATCTCATGAGCAATGCCAGCAATCATTTGCCCTAAAGAGGACATTTTTTCCGTTTGAATAAGTTGAGCTTGGGTTTGCTGCAATTTTCGCAGCGTTTGCTCTAACTGGTGGGCTTGGGTTCTAAAACGAGCTTCTTTTCGTCTCAGTGCTTCTTCAACTCGCTGGCGCTTAATAATATCTCGCCTCAGGAGTTCATTGGATTTTGACAGTTCGGCTGTCCGTTCTTCGACCAACTTTTTCAAGTTATCGTGGGCTTGACGCAGCGCTTCTTCCGCCTTCTGACGCTCCCTCACCTCCTGTTGCAATTTTTCATTGGCCTGCTTTAATTCTGCGGTGCGGTCATCGACTGCTTGCTGTAAAAATTCGATAATTCCATACATTTCAGAAGGATTGAGCACTTGCAGCAAATTCGTCTGAGAAACAATGCCAAGAAGTTCTCCCTGGGGGCCAGCTACGACTAAGCGACGCACTCGATGCCGTTGCATTTCCTGATGGGCAGTCCACAAAGAATCGGTTGGCTTGAGGCAAAACAGCGGGCTGCTCATGACATCGCCTGCTTGCATTTGCGAGAGGTTTAATTCTAATGCGTGAAACTGGACAATATCCCGTTCTGTGACAATTCCAATAGGAATTAATAAGGGTGAATTGAGGGTAGAAATTAGGGAATGTTCAATGGGTGATTGAGGCTGAGTGATTAAATCTTCCGAGCTGCTATATTCTTCCTGCTGTTTTTTCTCCTCTACAATCACAATACAGCTAACCCGATATTGCGCCATCAGTTGGGCGATATTGAGCACTGATGCTGTCTTGGGAACGTGAATCACTTGAGAAGTCATCACGTCTGCGACATCCCGCAAACTGGTTAGTAAATTGATGGGTTGTAAGGCTTGGCGAATTCCTTGGGGTGTGATTAACCCAACCAATTGTCCTCGATCGTCAAGAATTGGTAAGTGGCGAATCCGATGTTGACGCAGTAAAGATAAGGCGGTGAAAATATCCTGTGATTGCTTGAGGGTAATCACCGATCGCGTCATTACCTCCGCAATTTTGATTCCTGCCAGGCTGATCCCCGCAGCAGTTAACCTGACTATATCCCGTTCCGTAAAGATGCCAAGGATTTGCGACCCTTCCATGACGAGGACACAGCTTGCTCGTGCTTCGCTGAACGCGCTCGCCTGTGCAGTCTCGATCTGGCAAAATTCATACCAAGAAGGTAATTGACAACTGCTGCGTACCTGGCTCATGAGCGCTAAAACCTCTAGGAGGTAGGTGTCAGGACTAACAGTCAGAATATGACGGTCAATGGCTTGTTCCAAAGCCGAAGAGTAGATCGGGTGGCCGTTATGTTGCATAGTAAGTCCACATTGATTAACGATCGCTTGGGGTAAAGATTCTTCAAGAATTACAGCTATTCTTTATCCATTACCAGTAATTATTAATTACTCGTAATAAATTGTTACAAGAGGATTGACTCCAGCGAGTTGTCTAGGCAGGAGCCATCTCTCAAAAGAAATAAACGTTTGAGTCAAAACTTAAAAAAACCCAGGCTGAAACGCCTCAAAATCGGTGTGATTGCTACCCTGAAGCACCACTTCTCTAGGAGTTGGGGCGTTTACCACTAGAGGTAGAAGACAAAACTCAGGAGGCAGAATATTAAAAGGCTGCTCCTGCCTACCTCGATCTGGATCGGTGAGGGAAAAGCGATCGCCACTGAGCGGTTCGTACCGCGCAGAAGTAGACGCGAACCACGATCCCTTGACTGCTCCCCCCTTCCCAAAGCTAAAGTTCAGGAATGAGTGAGGGGTGAGAACATTTGGATTCGCCACTCATGATGTCAGTCCGGGATGGTAGTCTTTCCTTCTCAGACCCAAGTTGTGTACAGCGACGCCACCGCTCCAGTCAGGTGAGCAGTGGCGGATGCGAATAACACCCTGTTCAGGTAGGCAGGACATCTGTCGCGAATTCCTGCTGCCCTGCTGAGAAAAAATTATCTATTCTCAGTATAGAGAGGGTTGATATAAAAAAATCTAGCCTTTTTCCTGGCTAGACTTTGACCCAGTAGAAGCAGAGCCTTAGCGAAGGGCAGCCGCCAACAGCAACCCTTCAAACAAGCTCATACCATCGGTATTTCCTAACATCGGATCGGAGGCTCTTTCAGGATGAGGCATCATTCCTAAGACATTGCCTTGGCGGTTGCAGATGCCAGCAATCAGATTTAAGGAACCATTCGGGTTAGCAGCTTCGCTGATTTCGCCGGAAGGGGTGCAATAACGAAACAGCACTTGACCCTGATTTTCCAATTCTGCCAAAGTCTCCGCATCTGCATAGTAACGGCCTTCTCCGTGAGCGATCGGGAGAGTCAGAATTTGTCCAGACTTGTAAGCAGAGGTCCAAGGCGAGTTAGTATGTTCCACTTTCACAGGAACGCGGTCGCAAATAAAATGTAATCCAGCATTCCGAATCAGGGCTCCAGGCAATAGTCCCGCCTCAGTCAAGACTTGGAAACCATTGCAGATCCCCAAGACTAGTTTTCCCTTCTGAGCGTGCTCCACCGTTGCCCTCATCACCGGAGAGAAGCGAGCGATCGCACCGCACCGCAAATAATCTCCATAACTAAATCCCCCCGGCAACACCACCACATCTAAATCCGAAATATCCGTTTCCTCATGCCAAACCATGCGAGTCGGTTGGTTGAGTAACCCTTGAGTCACCCAAACCACATCGCGGTCACAATTGGAACCTGGAAACACAACAACGCCAAATTTCATCATTGGTAATTAGTAATTGGTAATGCTTCCCATCCTACCCAAGCAACGCTGCTCGCTTCAGTCGAGCGGTCGTTCCCCAGAGTCAGAAATTCAACTCAATCACTCAGTCGGCAACCCTCAATCCAGAGCGACAAATCGCGCTCAAAAAGCTCCCACTCTCCTACTAACCTCACTCATTGATCTTCAGGTTGCCCAACCCATCCTCTCCACAGCCACTACCACCCTGTGATGACGATGCGAATTTCCCCACTCTAAACAACCCCCGTCTCCACAGCGACAGGGAGTTCAGTCAACTCAAACCGATAATTCTCGATCACTGGATTTGCCAAAAGTTGGTCGCAGATGCGATCCAGTTGGACACGAGCTTCTTCCTCGCCAGCAGACGAGATCGTCAGTTCAATGTACTTCCCAATTCGGACCCGCTCCACATTGTCATAGCCAAGATGTTGTAACCCCGACTGCACCGCCGTACCAGCAGGATCTAAAACAGAAGGGCGGAGGGTAACATAGATTCGAGCCTGATAGTTGTGAGTCACAGCAATGCCTTAGTCAAAAATAATCGAGCCACCGTCTATTTATTGTAAAGCCAGAGAGGTTCAAGGGAGCTGCCAACCATAACCGTTAGTCTTAGCGTCCTGGAGTCAGTAAAAAACCTCATGTTCCTGATTCCGAAGTAGAACTCGGTAGTCCCTGAGAGCCTTCACTTTCTCCCAGTAAGTTAGCCTAGAAACAAAGATCAACTCAACTCAAGTACGAACCAGTGACCATGAGAAGCCACCGCACCCGCAGCCAGGAGCGAATATTAAAACTCTTAAAGAGTCTCACCCGCGCACTTTCAGCTCAAGATATTTATTTAGAACTTCGCAACAGCGACCACAGCATGGGGTTAGCAACTGTTTACCGCTCCCTAGATGCCTTAAAGCGGGAAGGTGTGGTACAGGTACGAACTTTAGCGAGCGGTGAGTCTCTCTACAGCGTAGTGCAGCAAGACCAACACCATTTAACCTGTTTAGAGTGTGGCTCATCCATCCCCATTAACGAATGCCCCGTCCACCAATTAGAAACTCAGCTAGAAGAGTCGCACTCCTTCAAAATTTATTACCATACCCTGGAGTTTTTTGGACTGTGCGACCGCTGCGAGATGGCTCATGCCCATGAATAACAGCAAGAAGAGACGGGGAAATGGTACCCTTCCCCATCCATTCACCGTCTAAGAGAATTTTTTTACCTCAGAATTCTTCCCCTCCCCAACAATTGAGCGCATCCCTTCCAAGGTTGCTGGAATGCTGCGCGGGTCCATAAACATCACCTTGCTGCTCTCACTGCTACCAATTTTTAACCCCATTTCCAGATAATTCTGAGCTAATAAAAACTGGAGAGCTTCCCGAGCATTCGGGTCATTTTGAAGGGTTTTCCCAATCACTTGTAAAGCTTCCGAGGTGGCTTGAGACTTGAGCACCTGACTCTGGCGTTCCGCTTGGGCCTTCAAGACGATCGCCTGCTGCTGAGCCTCCGCATCCAGCACCGCCGCCTTCTTACGGGCTTCTGCATCCAGCACTTGCGCTTGTGCTTTGCCTTTGGCCGCATTAATTGCTGCTTGCTGTTCCCCCTCAGAAGCGAGAATTGCCGCCCGCTTTTTCCGTTCCGCCGACATTTGTAATTCCATCGCCTCCAGCACTGCTTTGGCAGGAATAATGTCCCGCAGTTCTACCCGCGTCACCTTGACCCCCCAAGGATCGGTCGCGATGTCCAAGTCCCGCAATAAAATTTCATTAATGTGAGCACGAGCCGTAAAGGTTTCATCTAGTTCTAACTGGCCAATTTCCGCCCGAATTTGAGTCAGGACAATATTCACCATCGCCATCTGAAGATTTTGCACTTTATAGTAGGCTTTCTCCAGATCCATAATCCGCCAATACACCACTGCATCTACAGTAATCGAGACATTATCGCGGGTAATGCAGGCTTGAGGAGGAATATCGAGAACTTTTTCGCGGATGGTATCCTTGTAAGCAACCTTATCGAGAAAAGGCATGAGAAAGTTTAGACCTGGCTCCAATTTTTTGCCATTATATTTGCCTAAAGTTTCTACCAAAGCCTGATCGCCTTGATTGACAATTTTGAGACTCCCAGCGATCGCAGAACCGCCCAGAGCCAAAAATACGAGTAAAAAAAATCCTTCCATATAACTCCTTTAATTGTTAGTCGTTGAGGTTTGGGCTTAAGAATGCAATAAGTGTTCCGGCATCACAATTAGGGTTGTACCTTCCCGCCGGACAACAATCACTTTTTGGTTGGGCGCGATCGCCATTTGACTATCATCACAGCGAGCTCGCCAAGAATTCCCTTCATAGAGTACCCGTCCCGCCTCGCCGGGGGGAATTTCCGTCAAAGTTTGAGCTTCCTTGGCATCCTCAATGGCAGCCACCTTGCGAGCAGGCAACAGGCGGCGTGATAAAAATGCAAAAGTTCCCGAAAGAATCATCCATAGCAGCACCTGCAAATTAATATGCGGTAGCACGAGAGAGATTCCGGCAACTGCGAAGGCAGCAAGCCCCATCATAAATGCGACAAAAGCAGTCGGGAGAAACAACTCCATCAAACAGAGTACAGCTCCCGCTAGCAACCAGAGCAGGGTAGGACTCGATAACATAGAGAGAACCGATGGTGAGGTTAAAAGGGTAGCCAGCCCTACAGTTAACCAGGAGGCGTTCATTCCAGTAAAAGGGAGGGGGGAATCAGTAACTTCAATTACAGATAGATAGATTTCGCGCCGCTCAAACTGAGATCCTAAATTAAACTAGACAGTTAAGAAATTGAAAGGGACTAAAATCAGTTTATTCTCATGCTTCACCATTTAGAGCTGCCAGCGCTATAACTTTAAGATTGTTTTTAGACAAAGTTTCGATAATATGAGCACTTCCTCCCAAGCGATTTATTGCCCAAACCCAGCCTGTACCCAGCCACGTAATTCCTTTGGCCGCCAAGCGTGCGAAGCTTGCCAAACTCACCTAATTTACCGCTACCTGTGGGCAGTGGGTCCAGAAGCAAAGGCGATTCCTCCCGGTGAAGTCATCGCCGATCGCTACTGGGTGGTTGCATCCCAAGTTTGGCTCGATACCAAACCGGGAGAGCCACCTCACCTCCCAGAACGCCTGCCGAATACGACTCTCTCTTACCTAAATTTATATCCCCATCGGCTGCATCTCCCGGAAGTTTATGGGTTTTGTCCGGTGGGTCAAGAACCGACAATCCCCGAGATTCTTTTATTAGACAACATCCCCGTCGATCTGCTCGGCAACCTCATGCCTGCCATTGTCGATGTCTGGTCAGGAGCAACAGCGGTACGACAAGTTTATTGGCTTTGGCAAATTCTGCAACTGTGGACGCCGCTGTCAGAACAAGGGTTAGCTTCTAGTCTACTGGAAGCGGAAAATATCCGAGTAGAAGGTTGGCGGGTGCGGCTGCGGGAACTCTATGCAGGTCGATTTAAACCTACACTGCGAGACTTGGCGAATAGCTGGCTACCTTGGATTGAAGTGGCTCAAACCCCGGTGCAGCAAGACTTACAAGCCATTTGTCAACTCTTGGGGCGGGCTCAGGCAGATTTGCAGGCGGTCGCAACGGAACTGAATCAGCTTTTACTAGAACAAGCGGCTCAACTACCCTTGCACTTAGAAGTAGTGGGAGCGACCGATCCCGGTCCTAACCGCAAGCATAATGAAGATAGTTGCTATCCTACGGCTGAGGAGTTGCAACAGCGAAAAACTCCTTCCCTAGACAAACTGATTCCCCGGTTCACCCTAGTCTGCGATGGTGTGGGGGGTCATGATGGGGGAGAAGTGGCGAGTCAACTAGCGGTTCAGTCTCTGAAACCCCTGATTCAAACCCTGCTGGTAGAAGTTGAGCAACAGTCAGAATTAACCCCACCAGCATTAGTCAGCAAACAACTCGAAGAAATTGTCCGAGTTGTCAATAATGTCATTGCAGCTCAAAATAACGACCAAGGTCGAGAGTCGCGACAGCGGATGGGAACAACGTTAGCAATGGCGCTGCAATTGCCCCAAAAAGTGACCTTAGAAGCGGGGAGGCAGTTAGAAAATGCTCACGAACTTTATTTAGTTCACGTAGGCGATAGTAGAGCCTACTGGATTACCCAAGATTACTGCCATCGCCTCACGGTTGATGATGATGTTGCCACGCGGGAAGTCCGCTTAGGTCGGTGTTTGTATTGGGAAGCTCTGCGGCGATCGGATGCGGGGGCTCTAACTCAAGCTCTGGGTACAAGGGATGCTGAGTTTCTCCACCCTACAATTCAGCGGTTCATTGTGGAAGAAGATGGCTTATTACTACTGTGTTCTGATGGGTTGAGCGATAACGACTGGGTAGAGAAATCTTGGGTAAATTATGGTCCGGCGGTTTTGAAGGGGGAGATGTCCCTGGAAGCGGCGATTGAGTCTTGGATGCAGTTGGCCAATGAGAAAAATGGTCATGACAACACTTCGATTGTAATTACCCATTGTCGAATTTCACCTGAAAAACTGGTGCTGTTCACTCCCACGGTGCAACTACCCAGCACGACTAGCGCGGCAGAATCTGAACTGTCTGAGGCTTCTAAAGCGTTGCTTTATGGGGATACGGTGCCTCCGCCATCGCCGGTCTCGGTGAAACGCCGGAGACGGAATCAGTTCCCAGGGTGGTTACCAGTGTTGGGGGTATTGATGTTGCTGTTGGCGGGAGGTGCTGTGATTTGGTGGTTGAATAGTCGCGGTAGCGATCGCCCAACTCCTGAAGTCTCCCAACCCCCGGCCTCGTCTCCCTCTCCCTAGCATCCGGTGACAGCAAGTTTCCACTTTTTTAAGGATGGGGAGAGGGGGTGGTTTGATAACTGATGGTTGACTTCAACGAGGTTACTTTCGCATGAAGAAGAAAGGAATGGTAGTCAAAAGTCAACCGTCTCCAGGTAGAAGATAGTGAATAAAGACGAGGGGCGATCGTTGCTTGTGAAGTGTTCTCAAGACAACTCAAACCCTCTGTGCAAGCGCTTTGAAGTCGGTTCCAACTCAGAGATTACACCCCGATTGAAACAGTGATTGGGAAGGGTATAGTCCCTGAGTTTCAAGTGACTTTAGGGATTAGGTAGGAACTGAAGTCCTTTAGGGGTTAATGACACCAGCACCAGAGATCAGTTGGTGAGATTTAAGCAATGGTACCTAGATTACGAGCGTTAAAAGCATGAGTGGACTGGGTTTCCCCTCTCCCACGTTCCCTAGTTCCTAGAGTGAGTTTTAGGTGTAATTCTGTGCAAAGATAGAAAGGTTGTTTGACCTAGCGCGGGTGCTTAGCATCAGCAGAGGTGCAGACTATTAGAGAGAGAACAATCAGTTTGGATTTATGAAAGTTGGCGATCGCGTTTGCGTGAAAAAATCTGTCGTTGTCTACCACCATCCTCAACATCGAAATCAACCATTGGAACTCAAGGGGATGGAAGGAAAAGTGCTGGCCATTATTCAAGATTGGCAAGGCAGACCGGTAAGTGCCAACCTGCCTATTCAAGTTCAATTTGATAAAAAATTCAAAGCTCACCTGAGAGAGGATGAGGTGGAAGTGCTCTCCAGTACCTGAGCTTTTGAAGATGACTTCATCTTGATTGTTGGCTGCGGCGAAACCAACCAAGGATGTTAATATCGCCCCGCATTTTCTCCAATTCCTGCTGGTGCTGCTGAGCTGTAGCATAGTACCACTGGCAGTACCGTTCCAATTCCTGACGATATTTTACTTCTTGGTAAAATTCGCGGGTGATTTGGTTTTGTTTGAGAATTTCCGCTGCGGATGGCGGTTCCGGGAGGATTTTTCGGAATTCGTGTGGGAACATGATGGATGACTGGGGAAGGAATTCTAGGGGGCTCAGATCATCCTCACGCTAACACAGTTACAGCCATCCCCGCAGACGGTACACGGCTAAGCCAATATACTCTTTAAGGGCTTTTCCGGATTGGTGAAGTTGGTAGCTGTCGGGCATCAAGTTCAGCAAGATGGCTTGCCAACTGCCCTGGGACTCTTCGAGGTCCTGCTGGGTGACGGAGAAGTCGGTGGGGGTTGGTATGACTTGAATTCCTTGGTGTTGGAAAATTAACCGCGATCGCGGAGTGTGCAGGGCGGAGGTTACGAGTAAGACCGGTCCGGTAATGCCTCTGGTTTCAAGAATTTTCCGCACGTTGACGGCATTTTGATAGGTATTGAGGGAGTCGGGGTCTTGAAGAATGGCAGAGGCGGGAACACCCATTGCTTGGGCAATGGCTGCCATATCGGCGGACTCTGGAGGGCCACCTCCTTTCCACTCTACGCGACCTCCGCTGAGAATGAGAAGGGGGGCTTTGCCTTGCTGGTACAGATGACAACCATAAAGGATGCGATCGCCTGCTTCGCCTAATTCAACCCAAGGTCGGGGTGATTTTGCAGGTTTGACCCCCCCACCGAGAACGACGATCGCGGCGGCGGAGGGAATTTCTGCGGGGGGTAGGGTTTGCCATTCCAGCGATCGGACTAACCACTGAGAAAGCCAAGTATTACTAGCTAACAATAAAATCGTTAAGGCCAGGGCAATTGCTATGGCAGCCCACCTCGGTCGCTTCCAAAATGTCACTAAAGCAACAACCATTAACAGGCAACTTAATCCTAAGGGATAGATGAAGAGTGGCAGGAGTTTAGACAGAAATAAGAACATAATTAGGGTTTACTGAAGAAGGGGGAAAAGGGGGAAAAGGGGGAAAAGGGGAAAAGGAAAGTCGGGACAAAAAGTGCAAAGGTTTTGAGGTCTCGCACCAGATTTGGGAGCGCTTGACAGGACTTTTAATGCCTGACTGACCCTTGATGAATGCAGGTTTTAGCTTGGTTCAGCAAGTCCTAATTAGGAATTGGGAATGGGTCGTTTTTTCAAGGGGTGTAACTACTTTCGTTCCTACTCTGATGCTTTAACTGGATGACAATGAGTCTTAGCGACGATTCGGTCTGAATAACCAATCAAATAAAGTAATTCCTCGGTTTACTGAGCGATGGGACCAGTTTGTTTGTGTTTTCTTTGACTGTAATTTAGTTTTAACTAATTCAGGTAAGATGGGTTTAGTGGGTGTGACAGCTTGGTGTACGGGTGGACTGGGTTTCTCGTCATTGTGCCACCATGCAACGACCCAACCCCCTGCAACACTACCCAGGATGCCAAGGATAATGCTCGAATTGAGGGAATGTCCTAGCAATAAAAAGCCCACTGTAAATACAATAAACCACAGTAAACCCGCAGCTAATCCGATTGCCTCGATCGATTTTTTTTGCATAACTACCTTCCTGAGTTCACAGATTTTTTGCTCGATTTAGCGAAATTATGCAGGGGTTAGCCAAAAATCTGGGACAATTGTACTTCTAATGCTTGCGTAGTGTCTATCGGGATGACATAAGCGTTCTCATCTTCTGTAAAAGGTTCTACCTGGGAGCATTGCGCTTCCAACAATTCCACCGTTGCATCAGCAATGTCGCCCTTGCGGTGTTCCAGGCGCGATCGCAGTAATTCCAAGGGTGCAGTGCAGTGAAGAATTCGCAGAGGAAGCTGATGGAATTGAGCGAGATTAATGGCTTCTTCTCTTAAATTTTGACGGTCATATTTTGCATCTAAAATTACCGACCATCCTTGCTTAGCCAGCATAATTCCTAAGGCTAATAAGCGAGTATAAGTCTTCTGACTCATGGCTGCTGTATATAATTCTTCTGGGCCCGGTTCGTGCAGAGGAATTTTGTTTAAATGTTTGCGGACTGCATCAGAGCGAATCTGAATTGCACCGAGGTGGCGAGCTAAAGTGCGAGCTGTTGTACTCTTCCCTGAACCAGATAATCCTGACATTAAAATTAATTGACCTTGGCGGTTCTGAGTGTATTGCCAAGCCAATTGATAATAGTGCTTCGCTATCTGAAATGCTTGATTTTTTTCTGAGTCAGAAATCGCCGGATCGTCCAACATTAAGGAGCTAACTTTAGCTCTGACATAAGCTTGGCGACTGAGGTATAAAGGAAGCACTTGTAATCCTTCCCAATCACCTGTTTCTTCAATATAGGTATTTAAAAAAGCATTTCCTAAGTCTTTTCGATCTCTTGCCTCTAGGTCCATAACGGTGAAAGCAACATCATACATAACATCTACGAAGCGAAAGGGTTCGTTAAATTCAATGCAGTCAAAAAGCAATATTTTATTGTTAAACAAAGCAATATTTTTTAGGTGTAAATCTCCGTGGCACTCGCGAATTTTATGCGCGGTGATACGCTGGGAAAACAACTCAGCTTTATCAGTAAAAAATGATTCAGTATATTCCCTTGTTTCTCTGTATTGCTGCTGAGTTTGTGGTCCACCGATATAGTGTTCAGATAATTGGTAATTATTATTAATCGCTTCGCGGATTTGAGTAACTTCGCCAAATTTACGAATGTAGTCATTAGTAGGAGCTTCAGCGTGGAATTGAGCCACCACTTGCCCGAGGGATACCATCAAATTCTCGGTTAATCGCCCCTGTTCAAAGAGCGTCACAAAGAGAGAATCTTGGGAAAATTGCTGCATTTTTAAGGTATATTCAACCGGATTCTCTGAACTTCCGAGTTGAAAGGTACTCTCATTAAGTTGAGAGATGGGCAACACTTCTAGATAAATTCCGGGGGCGCCCCGTTGATTCATTTGCAATTCTTGCAGGCAAAAGTGATGTCGCTTTTCGAGGCGGGAGTAGTCTAAGAAGCCAAAGTTAACGGTTTTTTTGATTTTATAAGCATAGGGTCCGGTGAGCAGGATAAAGGAAATATGAGTTTGAATGAGCTGGATGGGTTCTGTTACAGGATGAGGGTAGAACTCAGACCGCAACATTTGTTGGATGAGGGGGGGAAGGGAAGGATTCATGATCGGGATGGGGGATGCGATCGCGAGCTAGGGCAATTGCACTATACTATATAACCCTAGTTGATTCGTGTGATTAGTAAACAGGAAAGATGGCAGAAAATAGTCAAGATTCGCGATCCATTGATGTGTTTGGCGTGGGGAATGCGTTAGTGGACATTCTCGCCTTTGTTGAGGATGATTTTATTACTCGCCATGCTCTGGATCGAGGAGTGATGACGCTGATGACAGCGGAAAAGCAGGGAAGGATTTTGCACGATCTCGAACACCTATCGCTGCAAATGCGCTCGGGGGGTTCGGCGGCAAATGCGATGATTGCTTTGGCTCAGAGTGGGGGTAAGGCGTTTTATTCGGGGAAGGTGAGCCAGGATACTAACGGTGAATTCTACCGACAAGATTTGCTGACAGCAGGGATTGAGTTTAACGTGCATCCGGCTCCTGTGTCGAATGGGCCCACTGGCACTTGTTTGGTGTTGACGACTCCGGATGCGGAACGCACGATGTGTACGAATTTGGGTGTGTCGATCGCACTAGCGCCTACCGATTTGGATGTGGAGCGGTTGAGCTGGTGCAAGTATAGTTATGTGGAAGGTTATCTCTGGGATTCACCAGACCCCCGAAAAGCGAGTATTGAGGCAATGGAACAGTCGAAGCGGTTAGGGGTGAAGGTTGCTTTTACCTTTTCCGATCCGTTTTTGGTGGATCGATTTACGGATGATTTTCACAAGTTGGTTTCTGAGTATTGCGATGTGGTGTTCTGCAATGCGGATGAGGTGCGTCGCTTTTTTGAATCAGACTCTCTGGAAGAATGTGCCCGCAAAATGGGCGAATTAACGGATCTGGCGTTGATTACCAATGGACCTAAGGGGTGCTTGGTGGTGGAAAATCAACAGGTAAGTGAGGTTGCCGGATTTCCGGTGCAGGCGATCGATACAGTCGGGGCCGGAGATGCTTTTGCCGGTGGCACTTTGTTTGGATTAACCAACGGTTTGAGTGCAACTCAAGCGGCTCGTTGGGGCAATTACTTGGCTTCTCTGGTGGTACAGGTTCACGGACCCCGCTTGGAGGAATCCCTGGCTCACCGAGTTCCGGAGGTTGTTGGTAGTTGAGGGGGCCTCGGTAGGTAGGCTGATATCTGGTATCCAGTGCGATCGTCCTACCTGCCTCTGAAAAAATGCAAGGGGCGGGTTTAGCCTGGAAGCTTTCGTAGGAGGCTGTTTGCTGTTTCACAACTCGCCCCGCCCACCTTCATGGATTGATGTCTACCGACTTAGTTGACAGTTGATATTGAGTAGTAGTTCTCTTCCATTCACGACTAACTACGAACTCATTGCCAATTAAGCTCCAGCTTCTGCACCTTCTTGAGCGCCGCCTTGCGGTTGTAACACAGAGACAACCACTTGATCGGGTTCACCCAGAGCAACGACACCCTCAGGTAAAGGAATTTCGCGGATATGGATGGCATCGCCGATCGTCATGCTAGAAACATCAACGTTAATGGCATCGGGGATGCTGTCGGGTCTGCATTTGACCGCAAGTTGCGTGAGTACGGGGTCGAGGATGCCACCGTTGAGTTTAACGCCGGTTGCTTCGCCGACAAAGTGTAGAGCAACTTCTACTTCGATGCTGCCCTGAGTACCAACTGCGAAAAAGCTGAGGTGGTAGGGGTGGCCTTTCCAAGGGTGAACTTGGACTTCCCGTAACAGGGTTTTGCCACTCCAAGACAAATCGGGAATGTTGAGATCGATCAGGGTGTTGTTGACCGCGTGCCGTTTGAGGAGAGTTTCTACAGTTTTAGCTTGGATGGTGAGAGAAACAGACTCGGCACCTTTATGACCGTAGAGTACGGCGGGAATTAAACCGGAGCGACGTAGGGCGTTTGGTTTGCTGCCTTCAGGCCGCTTTTGGCATTCTACTGTGAGTTCCATATTGTGAATTTTGGTTTATAGCTATCACATTCTACCAAATTTATGATACGGCAATTGTACGGTTACTGGTCTGGTTTGGTAGGGTGAAATATTGACTCGATCGACTGTTGCAGGCAAATTTCTGCTGTGAACTCAACCCTAGCTAAAATGAAAATTTCTCGCTCCAATTGAAGTTGAGAATTGGTCGATTTACCAAGGAGGAAAAATGCAAATTTTGCTAGGGGTTTTTAAAGGATGGTTGATGGGGCAATAGGATGGTTAAAAAGATGGATGTTAAAGAGTGGCATCATTTTGGCGAGTAAATCTCTCAAAATTGCTGCAAAAAGTTGTTGTTTTCAGAGCGCTGGAGTGCTCTAGCTGTTTAGAATCTGTGTTGATGACTCATCAGGATTGAGCAGCGACGGTCGTGCCATCGGCATATAATAAGGCTCGTTTTGGTCCGTGAATTGGATCTTCAACGATAATCGTGCGGTCGCGACTTGCTCCCAGAGAGACAATGGCAATGGGAACGGCCATCAACTCTGCTAAAAACTTCAAATAATCGAGTGCTTGCTTGGGCAAATCTTCTAAGGAACGGCAATCTTCGGTTGATTGCTTCCAACCTGGCATTGTTTCATAAATCGGTTTGCAGCGAGCAAATTGACGAGCACTATTGGGGAAATCTTCGCAGCGTTGACCGTCAATTTCATAGGCCACGCAGACTTTAATTTCGTCTAACTCATCTAAAACGTCTAGCTTGGTAATGGCCATGCAGTCCATCCCGTTAATGCGAACGGCGTAGCGGCCAATGACGGCATCAAACCAACCACAACGGCGCTTACGGCCGGTGGTGGTGCCGAATTCGGCGCCGCGGTCGCACAAGACTTGTCCGATGCCATCGACCATTTCGGTGGGGAAGGGCCCTTCTCCGACCCGAGTGGTGTATGCTTTGGCAACGCCAATCACGCGGTCGATCATGGTTGGACCGACTCCTGTGCCGACGCAAGCCCCGCCTGCGATCGGGTTGGAAGAGGTAACATAAGGATAGGTGCCGTGATCGAGGTCGAGCAGGGTGCCTTGAGCGCCTTCAAATAGGATATTCCGCCGCTTTTGAATCCCCTCATAAATCTTCAGGGAACTGTCTACAATGTGGGGCCGCAACCGCTCTGCGTACTGTAAATATTCGTCAATCACCGCATCTGGATCGAGGGGTGGCAAATTGTAGAGCTTTTCCAGGATGACGTTCTTATAATTAATTGTCCACTGAAGCTGTTCCCGCAATCCCTCGGCATCCATCAGGTCGAGCATGCGGATGCCGATGCGCTCAGATTTATCAGCGTAGGTGGGTCCAATCCCGCGGCCTGTGGTCCCGATCTTGTGAGTCCCTCGGCGCTCCTCTGCTGCCTGGTCGATCAGCCGATGATAAGGCATGGTGACATGGGCAGTTTGAGAGATCATCAAGTTGCTGGTGGAAATGTTTAACGCCTCTAGCTGATCCAGCTCTTGGATGAGTACCTTTGGATCGATGACTGTCCCGCAGCCGATGATACACTGCGTGTCAGGGTAAAGAATCCCAGAGGGGATCAGGTGCAGCTTGAAGGTCCGATCGTTGACAACAACGGTATGCCCCGCGTTGACCCCCCCTTGGTAACGTACAACAACATCTGCTGACTTGCTGAGCAAATCGGTAATTTTTCCTTTCCCTTCATCGCCCCACTGGGCGCCGATCACAACTACGTTAGCCAAGGGTCTCTCACGCTATGCTAATGTTCACACAAACTTCAATTATCAGTGCAGGGTGTTCCCCCTGTCAAATTAATTTTTGTTAATATTTGAAAAAGTAAAGGGAATTCAGTTTATGACTCTACACGCTGAACTGCACCGCCACCTTGGCGGTTCCGTTGTCCCTAGAATTCTCTGGCGGTACTTTGAACGCCACGATTCCCAGATCGCCGATCGGTTCCAGGAATACTCGGAGTTTGAGCAGTTTTACACAAAACCGCGCAACACACTGAATGAGTATTTAGAACTGCATACCCTGGTGGAAAGCGTTCAAACAGCCCAGACACTTCCTTACTTTATCTATCGCCTGATCCGGGGTGCTCATATTTTTGAGAATTTGGCTTATTTGGAGTTGCGTTATACGCCCTACCTGCGGACGCCAGAGCATTTACCGATATCCGATCGCATTGAGGCGATGAGTGCGATCGTAGAGATTGTGGGAAAGGCGAGTCAGGTTAGCGAGTATCCGATCGTGACAAGTCAAATTCTGTGTATGCACACCCGCTTGCCCTATGAAGTCAACAAGGCGATCGTGGATCTGGCATCTCAGAAGCCGGAGTATGTCTGTGCGGTGGATTTGGCAGGGGGGGATGAGAGTATTCGCGATCGCTTAGAGGAGTTTGTCGGACTCTACCAGTATGCCCGAGCGATCGGTCTAAAAACAACTGGCCACCTCTACGAAACACCTTCAGGTTGCTACCCCGAATTATTGCCGTATTTAATGCGAATTGGACACGGAATTCAAATTCCTTTGAAATATCCGGAATTATTGCCAGAAGTCGCAAGATTAGGGCAATGTTTGGAAGTTTGTCCGACAACTTACCTCAAAACAGGAACCTTGGAGGATATGCGACAGTTAAAGGTGGTTTTTGACCGCTGTTTTGAGGCGGGGGTAGATATTGCCATTTGCACTGATAACGCTGGGTTGCATAATATGCGGTTGCCGTTTGAGTACGAGAATTTATTGACCTTAGATGTCATTGATTTTCGGCAATTACAAGCTTGTCAAGATGCAGCGTTCCGTCATGCTTTTGCATGGCCTTATGGAGAGCGGCCAGCGGATCTTTTGACTGAGTTATTGAAGCCAGAACCAGTGATTGCTGTTCCTCATTAGAAGTTAGGAGAAATTCTTAAGGTGGCTTCTCGGAGCTAGTTTAGGGAGGAACTTTCTATCGACTGCATTGTCCGAGAATCCACCCAAAACTTAAGTCTTTGTTGAGAGGATGGTCACGTTTTCCTTTCTAAATCAAAGCTTGCCGATCCTTGCCCCTCGTAAAAGTCCCAGGCGATGCTGCTAACCAGTCAAAACCCGTTACTGTTGCACCAGTCACAACGCCTCCTCTTGATAACGAAACCGCCTTTTGACTCAACGAGGGTTGCCAAAGGCTGTTCCTGAAAATTTTTCAGCGTGAATCAGCATCGCATCACCCATCGTTCCTTCCGGGGTAGCTCCTAGTCAAGAGGCGACTGGTGTCTACCAGATTGCCTCTCCAGAGCGAAAGTATCACTTGGAACTCGCACCCGATCGGTGCGATGCTGTTACAGCATCCCTCAGGACAAATCGCTGCTCCTGTAGAATACGTTGCGGGATGCTATGACCCTATGCCTATCTATCACGACATTACAGCAATTATTGGTAACACCCCTCTCGTCAAACTGCAACGATTGCCACAGCAAGTTGGCTGTGTGGCTGAGATTGTCCTCAAGTTGGAAGGAATGAATCCAGCAAAATCAGTCAAAGATCGGATTGCCGTCAGTATGCTGATCCAGGCCGAACGAGTGGGACTGATTCAACCCGGAGTGTCTACCATCATCGAAGCCACCTCTGGTAATACTGGGATTGGGTTAGCAATGGTCTGTGCAACCAAGGGCTATCGCCTGATTCTAACGATGCCAGAGAACATGAGCCAGGAACGAAGGCAAATCGTGCAGGCATACGGAGCAGAGGTAATCTTGACTCCTGCTGAAGCCAATATGCAAGGAGCGATCGCCCATGCCAATCAACTCGTTACCACCATTCCCAATGCTTTCTCGCCCCATCAGTTCAGCAATCCAGCCAATCCCAAAATCCACTATGACACCACAGGACCCGAAATCTGGCAGGATACGGAGGGACAACTGGCTGTATTGGTGATGGGGGTGGGGACAGGTGGAACCCTGACGGGAGCCGGACGCTACCTGAAACAGCAGAACCCGGATATCCAAATTGTGGCGGTTGAACCCTCGAATAGTGCAGTGCTCAGTGGTCAGCCTGCGGGTCAACACGATCTCCAAGGTATAGGTGCAGGCTTTATTCCCGATGTCTTGCGAATCGATTTGCTCGATGAAATCATCACTGTCACCGAAGCGCAAGCTTACGAGACAGGACGGCAGTTAGCACGGGTTGAAGGCATTATGAGTGGTATTTCCACGGGGGCGATCGTCTACGCAGGATTACAAATCGGACAGCGGTCGCAATACCGCCATCAGCGGATCGTGGCGATCCAACCCAGTGCTGGAGAGCGCTATCTCAGTACAGCTATGTGGGATGAGCCTACAGACCCTGCTTGACCAGCATCTCCCTCTGCACTAAGTTCTGAGTCATCTCGCTCAGGAGCGGTCAAGCGGCTAAAACCCAGTCAACCCGTTGTGATGATGCTAGCTCATCGAGGGCGAGAACCATACAGTTCCTTCCTAGAGATGGGTACTTTGTTAAATAAAAACGTAGTTGGTCCATTTCGTTTATTAATCGCTTTATAGTTTTATAGTCCTTTCTTACCTGTTTCTCGGTGCAGAGAGGCGATTTAAATCTATTCTCCGAGATACTGGGTTCGCAGATGCGCCAGCCACACCCACTATCTGCTACATCTCCCCAGTTCAGGCGAATGTGACCTCCAACATCAACTGTATTGCCAACGAGGGATCTAACTAATATGAATCAAGCTTTAGCCAGTCGCCTGCGGGATGGCACCAAACATTCCCATACCAGCGCCGAAAACACTGCCTTTATGAAGTGTTTCCTCAAGGGAATTGTCGAACGCGAGCCATTCCGCAAGTTGATTGCCAATCTTTACCTGGTCTACAGCACGTTGGAAGCAGAACTTCAGCGCTATGCCGACCATCCTGTGGTCGGTCCCATGTATTTTCCCGTATTGAACCGTAAAGCCAATCTGGAAAAAGATTTAGCGTTTTACTATGGCGACAATTGGCAGGAGCAGGTTGTGCCGTTAGAAGCGGGTCGGGTTTACGTTGAGCGGATTCGTGAAGTTGCCAATACTGACCCGGCCCTCTTGGTTGCCCATGCCTATACCCGGTATATGGGCGATCTCTCCGGTGGCCAGAGTTTGAAAAACATCGTTCGCTCTGCTTTGAGTTTGCCACCCGATCGGGGCACTGGACTGCATGACTTTGAGCAAATTCCGACCGTGGAAGCAAGACGTGCCTTCAAGGAAACCTATCGTCAAGCATTAGATTCATTGCCGATCGATGAAGCGACGATTCAGCGCATTGTAGATGAAGCGAATCTCGCTTTCAAACTCAACAGGGATGTGATGCACGAATTGGAAAATGATGTGAAAGCAGCGATCGGCGATCATGTTTTTGACCTCATCACCCGGCAAGACAAACCTGGGAGTACCGAACGCTCACCGGGTAATACTTCGATCGAGTTAGTCGCCACAGAATAAGCGTTGCCACTTTGTCCGATCCAGTCGTTTGCCTCTTCTCTAACCGCTGTAGTCAAGAAATCTGCCTCTGGCTTTTCTGGCTAGGAGTGGTATGAGAGGGGGCTCAATCATTGTCTTTACTTTTCATCGCAAGTTTATGTCATCCTTACCTTCACTCCAAATCGGTCAACACATTGCCCGCTATCCCATTATTCAGGGTGGTATGGGTATCCGCATCTCTGGAGCCCATCTTGCTGCTGCTGTTGCCAATGCGGGTGGTATTGGGATTATCTCCGCTGTTGCTCTGGGGCTAAACTCGCCGTATTTTGATATTACCCAGCCTAATGGTCGCAAACGCCGAGAACAATTTTTTGAGGCGAATCGATTGGCATTAATCGATGAAATCCAAATGGCCCGAAGTTTAAGCCCTGTAGGAATTCTGGGTATTAATGCCATGGTTGCTGCCCAAGATTATGAGACGTTGGTTCGCACCGCAGCAGAGCAAGGGGTGAATTTGATTATCTCAGGGGCGGGATTACCGCTGCAATTGCCGGAATATACCGCAGAATACCCAGAGGTGGCATTGGTACCCATTGTCTCCAGTGCTCGTGCGGCTCGCATTATTTGCCGGAAGTGGGAACGTCAATTCGGACGGTTGCCAGATGCGTTTGTGGTGGAAAATCCCAATTCGGCAGGGGGACATCTAGGAGCGAAATCAGAGGAGTTGGGCGATCGCGCCTTTGAAGCAGAACAGGTGATCCCGGAATTGGTGGCTTATCTGCAACAGGAAGTGGGTCAATCGATCCCAGTCATTGCCGCCGGCGGTGTGTGGGACCGGGCCGATATTGACCAAATGCTAGCCTTAGGAGCGAGTGGCGTCCAGATTGGGACTCGCTTTATTACCACTGATGAATGTGATGCCGATATTCGTTATAAAGAATTTCACCTGCATGCTCAACCAGAAGATGTGGTGATTATTTCTAGTCCAGTGGGAATGCCGGGACGAGCGTTACGAAATGCGTTTGTGGAGAAGGTGAGCGCAGGGGTCTCTGATTTAGAAAAACGATGTTTGTTCAATTGTCTTCATACTTGTAAATGCCGGGATGAACAGCAATATTTCTGCATTATTCAGGTCTTGGATAAAGCTGCCCGAGGAGATATTGAAAATGGGTTAGTGTTTTCTGGAAGCAATGCTGGACGAGCCGATCGCATGATGCCTGTTGCCGAACTGATGGCTGAGTTAATCGCTTAGAGTCAGGGATTGTTTGAGCAAATTTATAGTAAACCCAAAATACTCTGCCAGAGGAGCCAGAGATTGAGAATGGCAATGACAATGGCAACTGACCAGGAGAGCCACTTCAACCAGAGGGGATTGACAAACTCACCCATCAAGCGGCGATCGCTTGTAAACATCACCAAGGGAAACACGGCAAAGGAGAGTTGCAAGCTCAAAATCACCTGACTGAAAATCAGTAACTGCGTCACCACTCCTTCCCCAAACCAGGCAATCCCAAGGAGTGCAGGTACAATTGCTAGTAATCTGCTGATTAATCGTCTTAACCAGGGGGCAATGCGGAGATTGAAAAAGCCTTCCAGCACGATTTGTCCTGCTAGGGTGCCAGTCAGGGTTGAACTTTGTCCGGAGGCGAGTAACGCTAACGCAAACAGAAACCCTGCTAGATGAACACCCAAGAGCGGAGAAAGTAACTCGTAGGCGTCTTGAATCTCTGTAACCCCCTGATGCCCAGATAAGTGGAATGTGGAAGCAGATACAATCAAGATCGCTGCGTTGATGAAAAAAGCGAGGGAAAGTGCAATGGTAGAATCCAGGGTACCCAGGCGGATCGCTTCTCGCTTTTTCTCAGGAGTTCGTTGCCAGGCACGGGTTTGCACGATCGCTGAGTGCAAATAGAGATTGTGGGGCATCACCGTTGCCCCTAAAATTCCCAGCGCTACGTAAAACATGGCGGGTTGTTGGACGATCTCCGGACTGGGGACGAGCGATCGCACCACTTCACCGAGATCGGGACGGGAAAAGAGGATTTCTGCTACAAAACACAGCCCGATCGTCGATACCAGGGTGATAATTAGGGCTTCGATATAGCGAAATCCATAGCGCTGTGCCGTTAGTAACACCAGCACATCTACCGTTGTGAGGCAGACTCCCCAGACGAGGGGTAGATGAAAGAGGAGATTGAGGGCGATCGCACTCCCCACTACCTCTGCTAAGTCACAGGCTGCGATCGCAATTTCACACAACACCCATAGAAAAACAGTAACAGGGGGGCTGAAATAGTCTCGGCAGGCTTGCGCCAGATCTCGCTCGGTTGCTACTCCCAACCGCACACAGAGGGACTGCAACAAAATTGCCATCAAGTTAGACAGCAATACCACGCTCAGCAGGGTGTAACCAAACCGGGAACCGCCTGCAATATCAGTTGCCCAGTTACCAGGGTCCATATAACCCACAGAGACAAGATAACCGGGTCCAGCAAAGGCAAGTAGCTTTCGCCAGAAGCTTGTCCCCTGGGGGACTGGGATACTGCGGTGGACTTCGGGCAAACTCGGTTGCCTTTGGGCTGGCTCAACAGGCACTATGAATTCTCACTAATTCTCTTCATATTTATTTCATAATCTATCTCAACCAACCGAGCTGTCAATGAACCAAAAGCAGGATTTCATTTTATGAATTAAGCGCTATATAACGAATTAGCTTGATAAAAACAGTTGGGTCAATGGCGCTCTTTTTTCGTTCCTTTCGCGATCGCCCCGGTTGCTACCTGTGTTGAGTATTAAAGCCAAGAAGAAATTGTGAAAATTTTCTCCATCATTCAGTAGTCAGACAAAATTAATCCCAAAACTTTTCCCAACTTCTGAGAGGATTTTTTCCCCAGAAGTAATACCCAACCTGGTTAAGCTGTGACGCATTTAATTTACATATTTCCACACCCCACACCCCACACCCATTACGACACTTTCGCTATGGCAATTTAGCTGCACATCAGCTTATATTAGACTCTTAACAAACCAACCCCTGTTAAACCCAATAGCTGCTGCTAATTTTTTCATGGGTTGCTCCTTGAACTAAATGGCTTTTCCTCGGATGCAAAAGAGCGCTTCTTTACACTTATTTTTGACTTTTTTTACTCCAAATTTATAATTTTTAACAAATTTTTTGTAGTCCCTACAGCAAGCATATTATTCTTAACGATCCATTTAAAAGCAAGTTTTTGAGAGGCTATCTTTTAGCTTCTACGGACTGTTAACTGGTTTTATTTTTTTGTTTTAGCTAACAAATTTTGAGAGGATTTTCTCAGTACGCTTTCTTGGAATTAGCTTTTTAAGATTTTACTTTTTTGTCATGAGCCATCCTTCGGACTGTTGGCGCTCGCTAACCCGAGAATCAGGGTTTGAGGCGTTCGTCTCCTTCCAACGCAATCAAACTACACTGCCCTACTGAAATTATAACGGATCGCAGCGAATTTCTATAATAAAGCCATCGGGATCGTAGAAATAAATACCACGTCCCGTTGGTCGAGTCACAGGACCATGATTGATCGGAATTTGCTGCTGTTGTAGCACTGCCACTGCACGATCGAACAATTGGAAATCGATGTCAAATGCTAAGTGATTTGCACGAGTAAAACTTCGTTGCGGATCGGGATCGGGTGGCAGTAGTTTCGGTTCCCAGAATAAATCTAAAACAGTACCATCAGGGGTGATAAAATTAGCAACTTTGCCCGCCGCTACCAAGTCTCGCAAAGTAGTTGGAACTTCTTCACCGGTTAGTTCGTGTAGACCAAGAATCGTACCGTAAAAGTGGCGGGATGCGGTCATGTCTCGCACGTTTAAGGCAATGTGATGCACCCGTCGCAAGTTACCAGGAACAAGGGTTAGATTCAGAGGATTGGGAACGGTTTGCATAAGCTGGTTATTCCTTAAATTTTTACTTCAAAAGGAGAGAGTTTATCGCCAGTTTCAGCAGATATCTGGTAAGATTTACCTCAATGTAATTGTGGAGGTTGGCTTAAAACAAGTGAAACCAAACTTCAGGAAGTTAGGAGTCATTTAGCCGACCTGCAATTATTTATCTTTAGGGAATGAAGAAATTCCTGAGAAGAGCATAAACAGCCCACCAATCACGATGATCAGTGCAATTAAACCGATTACTAAATCTAAGCTCGCAGTAGTTTCCATCGTTTTTATAGATGACAATATTTTCGGAAATCAGTCTTGAACGGCTGTAGGAAACAGAGTTCAATTACCTGGTGATCTGTCCTTTTTTCCCTTGCAAACCGCCTTTAAAAAGCAAAGGCAGACGACTGTCCGCCTTCCTGGTTATTTAGCTAACTCGCGCTCAATTGCCGAGATTAATTCAGGGGAATTGGGAGCAACACGACTCTGAAATCTTGCGACAACTTCACCCTGCTTGCCGATCAGGAATTTCTCGAAATTCCAAGAGACATCCCCCGTTGGTTCCACTGCTTTTGTAAGCAGAGCATAAAGCGGGTGCTGTTCCGGACCTTTCGCGTGTACTTTGTCGAATAAATCGAAATTCACGCCGTAATTCTGGGTGCAAAACAGCAAAATTTCTGAATTAGAACCGGGTTCTTGAGCTCCGTAGTCATTGCAGGGAAATCCTAAAATCCGTAGTCCCGCATCCCGGTACTTTTGGTTCAACTGCTCTAACCCTTGATATTGAGGCGTGTAGCCACAATAAGAAGCAACATTGACAATCAAAAGTACCTGGTTTGCGTACTCATTGAGCTGCTTTTCTTCACCGTTAATTGTCTTGACTTTGATGTCAGAGATCGTTACACTCATCTGTTCGCCAACCTAGAATAGAGCTCGATCAATTCTACCGCAAAAAATCTGCTACCAAAGCGACTACCCCCACAAAGGTGCTTCATCTCCTAAGACTGCGGGTATAATTTTAAACGATTCTTGTGGGAAAGCAGTGTCTCTCGCCACTCGCTGCACTTCATCGAAACTAATGGGTCTGAAACCCCGTCCTTAAGGACGGCTTTACACTTCAGGTTTTAGCCATTAGAATATGAAAATGGAAAAATCGTTTAGCTATCGATTCTACCCCACATCCGAGCAGGAGTCGCTCTTGAGGCGAACTCTGGGATCTGTACGTCTTGTCTACAACCGCGCCCTCGCCACAAGAACACAGGGGTGGTATGAAAGGCAGGAAAGAATCGACTACAGCGAAACTTCTTCCATGCTCACTGAGTGGAAGAAGGACGAAGAGCTTCAATTTCTTAACGAAGTTAGCTGTGTTCCTCTTCAACAGTCACTGAGGCATTTGCAAGCTGCTTTCAGCAATTTCTTTGACAAGCGGGCTCAATACCCAAACTTCAAGAAGAAGCGCAATGGTGGCAGTGCCGAATTTACCAAGTCTGCCTTCAAATGGAAGAACGGTCAACTCTTTCTAGCAAAATGTTGTGCACCATTAAGTATCCGATGGTCAAGGCAATTACCAGAGGGGTCTGAACCATCAACTGTTACACTCAGGCTCAATCCGGCTGGTCAATGGTACGTCAGCATCCGCTTTGACGATCCGCGCAACCTGAAGCTTGAGCCTAAAACTCAGTCAGTTGGTATAGATGTCGGGATTAGTAGCCTAGTCACCCTGAGTACGGGTGAAAAGATTTCTAACCCCAAGCACTTTGACAAACACTACAAACAACTGAGACGGGCGCACAAGTCCCTGAGTCGCAAACAGAAAGGTTCTCGCAACCGAGAGAAGGTGCGAGTAAAGGTGGCGAGCATCTATCAAAAAATTACCAATTCCAGAACCGACCATTTACACAAGCTGACTACATGGCTAGTTCGTGAAAACCAAACGATAGCTGTGGAATCGCTTGCGCTCAAGAACATGGTCAAAAACAAAAAACTCGCCCGTTCCATCAGTAATGCTGGCTGGGGCGAGTTGGTCAGGCAACTGGAGTACAAGTGTGAATGGTATGGGAGAACTCTGGTCAAGATGGACCAATGGTTTCCCAGTTCTAAAAGATGTGGGAACTGTGGACATACCGTCGAAAAACTACCATTGAAGATTCGGGAATGGGAGTGTCCTCAATGTGGCATTCACCACGATCGAGACATCAATGCTAGTCGTAATATCTTGGCGGCGGGACTCGCCGTGTCAGTCTGTGGAGCGACCCTAAGACCTTCCCGGAGCAAATCCCGGAAGGCGGGTGCTATGAAGCAGAAACTTGGATTGTGAAGTCCAAGAATCCTCGTGCCTTCAGGCCGAGGCGGATGTCAACCCAGAAAATTTGCTCGGCTTTTGTAACGCAACCTCCGAGTACAAAGCGCTGAGGATTCATCAAATTGGCGGTGTTGCCGATACCGACTCCTAAGGTTCAACCGCATTGTATTGCTGGTTTAGCAAGTTGATCTGCTTGACTGGCGATCGCGCGACTCTTCAGGGGAGCTGTCTGTAATCCTAAATTTAGTGCGGACGAATTCATCTTATCAATGGCATTGACATTCTGTACCAGCTATCACCAGGCTTACCGCAGAGCCTACATCCGAAGTTGGGATGTAGGCATCAAATCGATGCACCAACTAATAAAGCTTATATAGTTATGAAAACAAATTAACTACCAACGAACTGCTGTAAGAAGTTTTTTACTCCTCATCCCACAAAGACTGGTTATAACCGAGCTTTTTGGCAGCAGCACGTTCTTCTGGGGTTAATTCTTCCCAATATTTATCATTAGAATCAGGAGCATCCGTTTCTTCTTGCCAACTTGCTTCATCCCAGCCTAAACTCTCCCATAACGCTTGCTCGTCTGCACTCATATCCTCCCAATCCAAATCATCCCACGTTTCGCCAGGATCGCCTTCAGTTTTCCGAATGGACATAGTTACCTCCTAAGTTGACCAAAACTAACTGGACCTGTTTGAACTCTATTCTACAAGCACTTAATCCAGATGTCACCACCTTTCAGGATGGAACCAGAATGCTGTAATTCCGACTCCCTTAACCTTGATCAAAATTGGAGTTTGCCAGGGACAACTTTTATGAATGAGGAATGGGGGATGGTTCACCAAGGGATGAGCGCTCGCACTCATTTCCCTTCCCACTCTTCGGATAGTCCACTCAGCTTTCCCCAACGACAATGACAGCGAAACGCACCAATTTCTTTACATCCTGTTCTATTGTGTCTATATTTGGAAATGGTTAGTTTGCTCCGAGCGAGAAGTAAGGAAAGGAAATTTCAGGAGAAGGTCATGAATCGTCAGCTATTTATGGGATTGACTCTGACAGGAGGGGTGATGATTCTCTTAGGAATGCTGAGCCAGGGTGCAGGGGGACAAAGCTCCATTGAGCAGGCAACGTTGCGTACAATTCTTCTATCTAAGCACAATAGCTATCGCACTACCCATCATAGTCCTGCCCTAACCCTCAATAACTCCCTGAATAGCACCGCTGAATCTTGGGCTAAGCAGATAGCAACGACGGGAGCATTTGTACATAGTTCCTCCACCCAACGAAATGGTGCTGGAGAAAACCTTTATGTCTTCTATACCACAGCTTCTATCGCCACAGACACCCTGGCGAATAATGCGGTCAAATCCTGGTATGACGAAGTAGCAAAATATAACTATGCTAATCCAGGGTTTGCTACCAGTACCGGGCATTTTACTCAGGTAGTATGGAAGAATAGTACCCAATTAGGCTGTGGTGCAGCAGAGGGTACTAAAACGCTTAACGGTACCCAATATAAAGCTTTTTATGTGGTGTGCCATTATGCTCCCGCAGGTAATGTACTTGGGCAATTTCCTGCTAATGTCCTCAAACCGTAATGGCAACAATTGTAGGGAGCGGTGCTTGAGCCATAATTACTACACTTCTTTTGGTAATCTTATGGCTGAATCTCTCAAAAAAATCTTGAGTCGATTCGCTTGTTGTTTTCTAGAAAAATAACGAATAGTCTCCTACGACTGGTTCCAAAAATCGTTATTAATTCCTCGGTCCCAAAACCTCTAACTCTTAAGAAAATCCAATGCGCTCGTATCTCACCTGAGGGAACTGCCTATCTTGAGCATCAATCTGTGAGCATATTTTTTCGATTTCTGACTACTTTAAATCTCTAATTAATCTCATACCCTTCTCTTTCTTGCTTTGACCTCTTCTCTCTTATACGTAATTTTTTAGTAAATCGCCATTCACTTAAGAAGTTACGCATTTCTTAGTTGGCTCTTTAATGCTTATTGCCTTGACAAATCAAATGCGAGGTGCTAAGCCAGACACTCATGAATCCAAAGATTGCTTATTTTCATTGAACTAGAGTGAGGAAATCGCTCTCGATCCCTTTTGCTCACGATTGATAAACATTATCAAAGTCGCTAGAAATTTTATAATAAGTATTATCAAGGTTGCGCGAAATTTTCTATCCAGACTGCTGCGGGTAAGTCTATTTAAGTTAAATCATCAAAATTACTTCTTAGGCTGCCTCCAACCCATAGCAAAAGCTAAAATCTATCTTAATGCTGAGGAAAAATCTCTATGGTTAGAGTATATGAAAATTCTGGCGGTGGGCAGAGAGTGCAGCCTCAAGTTACGGCTTTGTTGATTGGTGCTTCGGAATCCAACTGCATCGCCTACACTTCCTATCTTCAAGCCGATCGCGAGCGCCAGTATGAAGTTTTCACAGCAGCAACCTGGGCTGAGGGAATTCAGCGATGGCGATCGCAATCTTTTGATGTCGCACTCTTAGATCTGTCAGAGCCAACTGGATTAGGGTTTTTAGAATGGCTCCAAGAGCAGAATACAGGACAATTCCCAGCGCCCAAGCTTCCCGTCGCAGTCTTGATCGACGCACACCAGGAGGATCTGGCAGAACAAGCGCTCCAACTTGGCGCGATGGATTATTTGGTAAAGCCGTCGATCGCACCGCTTGTCCTCCGCAAAAGCATGAGTGTGGTACTCGCATACCAGGACTTAGTGAAGCAACTCACTCAAATCCAACCGCAACAGGATGATTTAGCAGAACGGCAGGAGTCAGACACTCCAGTATCAATCACCCAGCCAGTAGTCCTAGAAAAAGAGAACGCTCGCCTCCAATTTCAGGACGATATCCTACAGGATATTTATGATGCGGTGATTTCCACCCATCCCAATGGCATCATTGAAACCTGGAATCACCGAGCAGAGGAGCTTTTTGGCTATACTGCAACCGAAGCGATCGGTCAGTCCATCGCCTTAATCTATGAGACTCCAGAGGAGCTGACCGATCGGGTTATACTGCCTTTGCTGGTCCAAGGTCGCCACGAAGTCGAAGTTGCTTGTCGCCACAAGAACGGACATCTAATCTATGTCAACTTACGCTTGTCCGTGATTTTCGACGAGCAGGGTAAGATTTTACGGTTATTGGGAGTTTCCCACGACATTACCGCCCACAAGCAGTTAGAATTGGCGCTGCAAACATCCGAAGCAAAGTTGAGCCAGATTCTAAACAATGCGAATGCCGCAATTATTAGTATCAAGCTCTTTGCGGATCGCACCTGGCAATATGACTTCTGCTCTGCTGGATGTGAAACGGTTTTTGGCTATACACCAGCAGAAATGATGAGTGGGATTTGGTGGTCCCGCATCTTACCTGAAGATCGAGAATCAGTCCTGGTGCCTGCACAAGAAGCTGTTTTTGCGGGTCGTTCGGTGCCACGGCTGGTAGAATATCGCTTTCAGCACAAAGACGGCTCTCTCCGCTGGATTTCTGGCAAGCTTTCATCTTCCTGGGATGCTCAAAATAATTGCTGGGGAGTGATTGCTGTAGAGGCAGATATTACCGATCGCAAGCAAATCGAAAATGCCTTACTGGTTTCGCAAACAAAATATTACAGCTTATTCGACTCTATTGATGAAGGGTTTATTCTCTGCGATGTCATTTTTGACGAGCAGGATCGTCCCGTTGACCTCTTTTATCTAGATGCTAATGCTGCTGCGCTGCGACTGCTCGCACAAAACCCGATCGGACGACGCGCAACTGAGATCGGTATGAATATTGCGGTAGAGTGGATTGAAACCTTGGGTGCTGTGGCTCGCACGGGTGAAGCCGTGCGGATGGAATTACCCTCTCCAATCTTCAATACCTGGTTCGAGTTCTATGCTTTTAGAACAGATGATACCAACAACCAAAGAATTGGATTGATTTACAAAGATATCGGCGAGCGCAAACAAGCTGAATTTGAACTGCAACAGAGGGAATCTCTACTCCGCCTATTTGTTCTGAATGCTCCCGTTGGGATTGCTATGTTGGATCGCCAGATGCGTTATCTGATGATGAGCCAAAGGTGGCTGGATGACTATCATCCCGGTTCAGCAGCATCCTTGATTGGTAGGTCTCATTACGATGTAATGCCCCACATTCCCGAATCTTTTAAAGAAGTGCATCAACGGTGTTTAGCTGGGGCAACCGAAACGGGTGAAGCTAACTCGCTCGGAGCAAAGGGCAACCCAATGTGGACAACGTGGAAAGTTAGTCCTTGGCACACTGTCACGGGAGAGATCGGAGGTATCATCATTTTTTATGAAGATATAACCCAACGCAAACAAGCAGAATTGGCGCTGCAAGAACTCAACCAATCTCTAGAACAGAGAGTCGCAGAACGCACGGCTGAACTTCAAAATTTGTCCGATCGCTTATCTTTGGCTCTAGAAGCAGGACAGATCGGCACCTGGGATTGGGATTTAGTCAGTGAGGTGTCCTGGGATGCTCAAATGTATCAGATCTATGGGTTACAAGCGCTGGATCGCCCTGCCACCTACCAAGATTGGCTAGCCTGTGTCCATACAGATGAAATTGCGCGGGTAGAAGCCTTGCTGCAAGCGGCGATTCAAGGAACTGCTGACTATAATATAGAATTTCGGATTCATCGTCCCGATGGAGCCTGGCGCTGGATCTACGCGATCGCCAAAGTGCAATGCAACGACGAGGGAAAAGCCATTCGGATGATCGGCATTAACCAGGACATCACCGATCGCAAACAAGTCGAACAAGCCCTACAAAAACAGGCAGAACGAGAGCGCCTCACCCTAGAAATTACCCAGCGCATCCGCCAGTCCTTGGAATTGCAAACCATATTTGACATTGCCTGTGCAGAAATTCGTTGGATGCTTGCAGCCGATCGGGTCGGCATTTTTAAGTTCTATCCCGAATCTGATTTTGATGATGGCGAATTCGTGGCTGAATCTGTCGTCGATGGCTATCGATCGGTACTGGCGATTCATATCCATGACCACTGCTTTGGTGAAAACGATACGATTCTCTATACTCAGCGGAAATATCTTGTGGTTGATGACATTTATAACCATGGGTTGCAAACTTGCCAGATCGAGATTCTGGCTAAGTTCCAGATCCGGGCTTATTTAGTGCTGCCTTTATTCTGTGGAGATGACTTATGGGGTCTGTTATGTGTTCATCAATGCCAGGATAGCCGTCATTGGCAACGGGATGAAATTGAACTAACTTGCCAGTTGGCCAACCAGTTGGCGATCGCCATCCAACAGTCTAATCTCTTCGATCGCTTGCAAGAAGAACTCACCCAACGCCAACAGGCTGAAGCTCTACTCACAGAACGAAATCAGCAACTCGCCATTAGCAACCAGGAACTGGCGCGCGCTACCCGCCTCAAAGATGAGTTTCTGGCGAACATGAGCCACGAACTCCGCACCCCCCTCAATGCCATTATGGGCATGGCTGAAGGGCTACAAGACCAAATGTTTGGCAGCGTCACCAAACAACAAATCAAAGCTCTCCAAACCATTGAACGTACAGCAAACCATTTGCTGTTGTTGATCAACGATATTTTGGATGTTGCCAAAGTCGAAGCCGGTCGAATTGACCTCGAATACTCCACGGTTGCGATCCGCTATCTGTGCGAATCTAGCCTTGCCTTCGTCAAACAACAGGCCCTGAGGAAGCGCATTCAGCTAACCACCCAAATTTCCACCCATTTTTCCACTGTATTTGTGGATGAGCGACGCATCCGTCAAGTCTTAATCAATCTGCTCAATAATGCCGTGAAATTCACCCCAGAGGGAGGTTGCATCACCCTGTCAGTCTTCACCGTTTCGTTGCTCCCAGACACTGAAATCGAGGGGATGAAGTCAAGTCAAAGCAACCACAAGGCCATCCAATTTGCCGTCATCGATACTGGCATTGGCATCAGTAAAGAGAACCTGCCAAAACTCTTTCAACCCTTCATGCAAATTGACAGTGCCCTGAACCGTCAATTTGATGGCACTGGGTTGGGACTCACTCTCGTAAAACGTCTGGTGGAACTGCATGGGGGTACCGTTAGCGTGACTAGCGAGGTAGGAGTTGGGAGTTGTTTTTCCTTCATTGTGCCCCTTGCTAACAACTCTATTACCACCCCTGAGCCAAGCGATCGCGATGGCGAGAATTTCGACCAGACTCCATTATCTGACCCCACCGCACCCGCACCTCTGATTCTGCTGGCCGAAGACAACGAAGCCAATATTATGAGCCTATCCTCCTACTTGGAAGCAAAGGGGTATCGCCTTTTGGTCGCCAAAAACGGAGAAACGGCAATTGCCTTGGCTCAATCTAAGCTTCCTGACCTGATCTTGATGGACATTCAAATGCCCGGAATTGATGGATTTGAAGCAATGCGTCGCATTCGAGCCGATGAACAGCTAGCCACGATTCCCATTATTGCGTTAACAGCTCTAGCGATGTCAGGCGATCGAGAGCGTTGTTTAGCAGCGGGAGCCAATGACTACCTCAGCAAACCGATTAAATTAAAACAGTTGTTGCTGACCCTACAAAACCTCTTAAAACTCTGCACCACTGAAATCGGAGAAAGGTCGCTCTGAAACTGTGAGTTCATTCTCAAAAGACCTGTGTCTCGAATTGAAGAGTCGGTATCTGTTTGAGGCAGATTGCAAAACAAATTGCGAACCTTATATCGGAGCGAATCAAACCTCAATCGATGACGAAGATCCTTGAGCGATCAAAGGTTTGTATTCTCCTTGCTGTTTAGTGAGAGCTAGAGCGAATGAAGGAATGTTAAGCTCTTCGAGTCAGAATTTTTGAGATCGAATCTGTGTATTCCAGAGAAATCTTTTTTTTCTATCTTTAGGACGATGACCACCGAGAATTTCGGAAATAAGGCTGGAAACAGCCCTACCGCTTTAGGTCTATCACAGAGCTAGAGCGGTAGGGGTGTTGTCAAAAATGATCTTTACTAAAAGGGTGCAGCGCCTTAAGCAAACTGCTTTATCATTAATCAGAATATCCAACCGTTCTGGGAAGAGGGGTCATTCTTATGGCAGAATCTGGATCAATCCTGAGGTAGAAAAGCAGGGAAGGCTCTCAAGCAAAGAGGAGTCTCGCTACTGAGCTGCTGAATCTGCCTGAATTTGGGCGGAATGGAAGCTTGCTGTTAGTAGAGCGAAAAGTTTTGGCTCTTTGAGAGAAATTGAATGAAACCCGGAAATTTTTGCTCTACTCAATATTCCTGTTAACCAACCACTGGTAATCCCGCCAAAGCCATCGCGACTTCTTCTGCACTATACTCAGTGTCTACTAATTTTCCAGCCTGATAATCCATGTAGGCCTGCATATCGAAGTGTCCGTGACCGCAAAGGTTAAATAATATCACCTTACTTTCCCCAGATTCCTTACATTTTAAGGCCTCATCGATCGCAGCTTTGACTGCATGATTGGCTTCTGGAGCTGGTAAGATCCCCTCAGCACGCGCAAAAGTTAACCCGGCCGCAAAACAACCTAACTGATATTCCGACCGCGGTTTTGCCAGTCCCAAGTTGACAACATGACTCACCAGCGGTCCCATACCGTGATAGCGTAAACCGCCTGCATGAATGCCTTCCGGTATAAAGGTACTGCCCAAAGTGTGCATTTTTACTAAGGGCGTGAGGTGCGCGGTATCGCCAAAATCATAGGCATACTTACCACGGGTTAACGTTGGACAGGCAGCAGGTTCAACCGCAATAATTTCCACATCTCGCTCACCCCGCAATTTTGCACCCAGAAACGGAAAAGCAATCCCCGCGAAGTTGCTACCCCCCCCTGTACAACCCACAACAATATCTGGATAATCTCCGGCCATTTCTAACTGTGCCAAAGCTTCTAATCCAATCACCGTTTGATGCAGCAAAACGTGGTTAAGCACACTCCCCAAAGCATACTTAGTTCCCTCATCTTGAGCGGCCACTTCTACTGCTTCACTAATGGCAATTCCTAAACTCCCGGTGCTGTTGGGATGCACGGCTAAAATCGTTCGTCCTGCGTGAGTTTCTTCACTGGGACTCGCAATTACTTTCGCTCCATAAGCTTCCATCAATGCACGACGGTAGGGCTTTTGGTGATAGCTAACTTTCACCATATAAACTAACACGTCTAACCCAAATAATGCCCCCGCAAATGCGAGGGAAGAACCCCACTGTCCGGCTCCGGTTTCCGTCGTTAATCGTTTTACGCCTGCTTGTTTGTTATAGTAGGCTTGGGCAACGGCAGTATTAGGTTTGTGACTACCGGCCGGGCTCACTCCTTCGTATTTGTAGTAAATTTTGGCGGGAGTATCGAGGGCTTTTTCGAGTCGGCGGGCGCGATAAAGGGGTGTGGGTCGCCATTGACGAAAGATCGATTGTACTTCGTCGGGGATCTCAATCCACCGTTCCTGAGTGACTTCTTGCTCGATGAGACTCATGGGAAAGAGGGGAGCTAGGTCATCGGGAGTAATGGGTTGACCGGTACCGGGATGGAGAACGGGGGGTAAAGGTGTGGACAAATCTGCCTGAATGTTGTACCAGGCAGTGGGCATTTGCTTTTCTGACAGTAAGTATTTGATGGTTTCCATGCTACTTTAGTTAGGTTAAATTGGAGTGCGGTCGCATCACCTTTAATGGTATGCTAATTAGGGGAAATCAAGATGCAGATAAATTCCTATTCCGTCAGAGTTACAAGTTCTTATTGAGCGACTAAGCCAAGAATTTGCTCGGATTGAGCAACAAACAACAGAGGGACTAAATTTAGTGAGAGAAAGATTGTCTCTGTTTCCAAATAATGCTATATTAAATCAATATTTTGCTTATTTCAGCACAGCTTTGTTTTTTGTAGAAACATCTAGAAGACAGTTACAAACTACTATTGAGATTATTTCTCCTCTAGAAGTACGCTGTAGTGCAAGAAGCGGGAGAAGATTTGGGAAGCCTCTTGGGGCGGGTGCTGGAAGTAAAAATGAAAGTTGAACGGCTGATAACTAGATTGGAGGACTAACTATGACTGTGAAGCAGCTACCCGATGAAAAAGCGATGTTGGAAATCTTGGAAATGGTCAAAGATTTTGAACAGTCAGCTAGAGAAATGTGTGAAATGTCAACGGCGATCGCGCATAAATATCAAAAGCGTATGCAGGCAATTAGAGAAACAGAAAAAGAACAATCAGATGCGAGGGAGGAAATATAATTAATGAGTAAAAAATTACCTCTTATTTCCAATTTTTAAAAATGTCAAAATCAAACCTTAAATAATGAAGAAAACTCCCTTTTTGGATCGTCTAAATTTTAGGGTTTTTGGATGTTGTGAGTACGTCATTCTTGTTTGTCAAAAGCGAGGGGAACGTTTAGCAATCATCAGGGCTTAAGATTTTAATCTGCTGTTAAATAAGGTTTTTATAGTCGCCGATCGCTCCGGCACTTCCAAGGTGGCGGAAGCAGTGCAATGTTTGAATCCACGAAGCACAACAAAGCGGTCGTCAGCTTGCACAGCTTTGATTGAAAGAAAACTTATAATCATACTGACTGCCAAATCAATCATCAAAATTAATTCAAGGTCTAGGACTTCCCATGACAACTTATCTGGTTACAGGTGCTAATCGTGGAATTGGTTACGAATACTGCCGTCAACTGCAAGCAAGAGGCGATCGCGTGATTGCCGTCTGTCGCACGGCGACTGAGGAATTGAAGCAGCTAGGGGTACAGCTTGAGGAGGGAGTGGATATTACCTCCGATGCTTCGGTTGCTTCTTTGCGAACTCGTCTGGGTGAGACAGCGATCGATGTTCTGATTAACAATGCTGGGATTCTCAAGCGCATCACCTTAGAAGACTTAGATTTTGACAGCATTCGAGAACAATTTGAGGTCAATGCGTTGGGAGCCTTAAGGGTGACTCATGCACTATTGCCGCTACTTAAAACGGGTTCCAAAGTTGTATTGATGACCAGTCGGATGGGTTCCATTGCAGACAATACCTCAGGCAGTTCTTATGGTTATCGGATGTCGAAAGTAGCCTTATCGATGGCAGGCAAATCGCTGTCTCTCGACCTCAAACCCCGTGGGATTGCTGTGGCGATCCTGCATCCGGGGTTAGTGCAAACTCGCATGACAAATTTCACCGCTGGCGGGATTACAGCGGAGGAATCTGTCAAGAATTTATTGGCGAGGATTGATGAGTTGACGCTGGAGAATACGGGTACTTTTTGGCACGCTAATGGAGAGGTTTTACCGTGGTAAGTTCTTGTCTCCGATGTAAGAAGATGAATTACATTTAATACTCATTGATAAACTGGGAATGCACCCACAAAAACTCGCGGCGCTTATTTTGTACTCGCTCCAGTCCGCCAAAGCTAGGGTCTTTCTCTTTCAGCAGAGCGTGAAGTTGTCGCAACATTGCGCCTTCCGCTCGAATTGCTTCACCCTGTTCTAAATTGGGATTATTGGTTTTAGATTGCCAATCAACGGTAACATCACTGCCCTTCAGGGCAAATTCCACACTTTTTTGCCCCAAATCGAGTTGTTCCTCAATACCTTTGTAGGTCGTTTCGTCTAGCATTAGTTTGGTGGCAGAACCTGCGACTGGCAAGATCAATCCCAAGGTGATAGACATGGTTTTAAGCAGAGGCGCTGCTTTGACAAACCACTCACGGGGCAAATCTAACTCATAAACTCCCTGCTTGCTTCCGGGTGGATTTAAAGCAGGTAGTGGTAGGCGAGAATGTTCGCACCAGAGGGTAATTTGAAACTTAGCGCTGATCCATTTGGGGCGATCGAAAAATTTCGGATCGACAGGCTTAAAGCTAAACAATCGTGGACCTTCTTTAGCTTCATCGGCTAGCATTTGCATCACATAGGCGAACTGCTGCTCGATCTGGCTCATAATGGCACGCTGTTGTTGAGACAATACTTGAAATCGTTCATACTCTCGACGATCCAGTGTCACCAAATCTCTGCGGATAACTTTTAACTCGTCTTTTACAATGCCTCGGAACTGTTCAAGACCAATCTGTTGAGAAGGGGGTGGAGCAGTTGGTGCGTTGTAAAGCAGTTGGTCAATGTTTTGCCATTCATCACAACCTGAAACAGGACAAGGAAACTCATGGCGATTCTTCTTTTTACTTTCAATGAGTTTCTGTACTTCAAATAGTCCTTGTCCCGGTGCATTCATCCCGCAAGGTTCGATGCAAGATACCATGACGTTACAGCGCAATCCTTGCCAAAAATTCTCAACCAGCCATTTCACCTCTTCGGTAAGATAAGACAGAAATCGCTCTGGATAAGCAGCGCGGACTGTAATTTTTACATCTGTACCAATCTGTTCTAGCAATGCGCGACCGTTGTAGTCATTGTCCAGCATTAAGCCGCGTTGCCAGTGGACGCTCTTTTCGTAGTTGTCACGTCCGAGAGAGTATTTGTGCAGGCGAACAATCAGTTGATAAAACAACCCTTCTGCATTGGCATTTTGTCCGCGATCGTCTACGATCCGGCAGATTTGCACCTGCTGTCTGTCTCCGGCTTCTGGTTGTTCGCCCCAATCGGGTAATTGCGCTGGGCGAATGTCGGGTACGAGTTGAGCAATTAGGCTGGTGGTGCTTTCTTCCCTGGAAGCGGGATCGAGAACGACTTTGTAGGACAAATCGAAGCGTTCCATCAGCCGCAGAAACATGGGATGAAGTTCTTTCGGGTAGCCTATTTCACCTGTAAAAGGGGGATAACTCCACAACTGGCTGAGATGGTCAAACTCTACTAAACCATTGCGGCGGCGGGTGGTTTCATCATCGAGAACAAAGCTGATGGCTTTGGCTAACCAGTCGGGTTTGAGGATGACAATATCGCGCAGGGTGGGGTCGTAATGGTAATGAATCAAATACCCCAGCGTATGAGAAACCCGGACAAACAGTTCGGCGGCAAATCCTTCCAGCCCTTGTTCCTCACAGATTGCAATCACTTCTTTGTAAGGTAAATGGGTTTTGCCTGATGCTTCCAAAATTTCCCGAATGCGTTGCCATTTGGTAGGAACGGTTCGACCCATACCAGGTAAAGCGGCGGCAATGTTAGCAATTGCCTGTTTCAATTCTGCAATTCCGGTACAGCACTGGATTTGCTCATTGGGTTTGCTATCGATATGGAAGAAATCAACAATCGTATTGCTGCCAAACAGGTTAATCAGTTCTTGGCGGTCAATATCGGGCTGGCGTTGTCCAGGGCCGCCGTGGGTTGCTACCACCAACACTTTGGCATCCGGTTCTCGATGCTTGATCAGGGTAATCCATTCTTTAACCAAGCCTTGCTGCGGCCCTTCCCGTGGCTTCCACACCACCAGATAGATGGCAGGCGCACTGAAAAATAATTGGTGTGTGGGTCGATAAACCCGTTGTCCGCCAAAATCCCAACCATTTAGGATAATTTCGGTGCTGTTATCGGGAGCGGTAACAATCACAGGCTTAATCTCAATTCCGTGAGTTGTGGGGCGACCATCTACCCATTCATCCCCCCGCAATGCCCCTAACAAACAAGTCTTGCCTACTTCACCTTCACCCACCAAAATCAGCTTAGCTTCATTCAGCGTCACCTTACCCTCTGCCTTTGCCCGCAGGTATTGCATAACAGCTTCTATGCCTTGTTCGTAGGCAGCAGCAAGATCGGGGTTGAGAGGTTTTTTGTTCAATACAAGTGTTGTAAGATGATCAAACTTTATAAACGCTACTGGTAAATCTGCAATGTTGTTATCCCTGCCACCAAAACCAAATGCCCATCTACCGATATGTTCCTCTGAGCCTAAATAAATATGACAGAGTTCTTTCAAATTGCCGATCCATTCTGGCAATTGAACTATACCATTAGCAGCTAGACCAAGCTTTTGTAATTGTGTGAGTTTACCTAAGCAAATTGGTAATGATGTTAGCTGATTACCAGAAAGACCAAGCGTTTGTAACTGAGTGAGGTGAGCTAGTGATTCTGGTAATGATGTTAGCTGATTACCAGAAAGACCAAGCGTTTGTAACTGAGTAAGGTGAGCCAATGATTCTGGTAATGATGTCAATCTATTTTGTGAAATGTATAATTCCTGCAACTGGATTAATTGCTTTAGACACTCTGGCAACGATGTTAGTTGGTTTTGTGTAAGATCAAGTGTTTGCAACTGGGTGAGATTTGCGAGCGCTTCTGGCAGTTCCCTCAATCGGTTGCGGGAGAGGTCAAGCCATTGCAACTGGGTGAGATTTGCGAGCGCTTCTGGCACTTCCATTAATTGGTTGTAGGAGAGGTCAAGCCATTGCAACTGGGTGAGATTTGCGAGCGCTTCTGGCAGTTCCCTCAATTGGTTGTTGGAGAGGTCAATCTTTTGCAACTCGGTCAGGGATGCGAGCGCTTCTGGCAGTTCTTTCAATTGGTTGTTGGAGAGGTCAAGCTGTTGCAACTCGGTCAGAGATGCGATCGCTTCTGGTAGTTCCTTCAATTGGTTTTTTGAATTATCCCAATAACCGCTGCCCAGATCGAGTTTTTGCAGGTTGGTCAGTTGACCAATTGACTCTGGCACTTCAGTCAGTTTTAGACCTCGGAGATCGAGTTCCGTTTCTCCCGCTTGCCGTACTGCTTCGATGCGCTGTTCGGCTTCCCGATATGCCTTGTCCCGTGCCATTACTTGCTCCTGTTTGTTGGCTCAATCCTCTACAGACTCAGTTATAACTTCAATCTCTGCTAGACTTTCCCAACTCATAACGGCTATCTCCGCAGCGATCTTTGCACATCAAAACAATGCAAGGAAAATACTATTTCGATTTCCTTTTCGACTTGGGCGGCGTTCGGTGTGCGCCAAAGTATTTTTCACTGCGGTAGCGCAACCACACCCGCAACTGTTGCGGAATTTGGTCTTTTTGTTCGGGGGTAAGTGTATTGTAAAGAGTTAATGCTCGCTCTCGTTCTCCCCGACAAGCCGCATTATTGTGAGCATCCCAATAACTACGAGCCACCCGAATCCGCCGACAGACTTCTTTGATCAGTGCAACCCCAGTGAGGGGTTCTTCCTGCTTAGCCATAGTTTCATTAGGTCACGCTATCTTCAATCCTAACCTTTAGGATAAAGGCATCTGCTCTTGTTTAAATTGAGTTTGAATGATGTTGCCAATTTCCAACACCGTCGCCATTCCAGAGGATGAGATCGAAATGAGTGCCGTTCGCTCCCAAGGAGCCGGGGGGCAAAATGTCAATAAGGTAGCGACCGCGATTCACCTACGCTTTGATATTATCGCTTCCTCCTTGCCCGATCGCTACAAAGAGCGACTCTTGAAACTGAACGATCGGCGCCTCACCAAAGAAGGGGTGATTGTCATTAAGGCTCAAGAACATCGCACTCAAGAGCAGAACCGGGAAGACGCATTGCAACGACTGCAAGACTTGATTAAAAGTGCGATCGCACTGCCGAAACCCCGAAAAAAGAGCAAACCCACTCTAGCTTCTCGCAGAAAGCGCCTGGATAGCAAAACGAAGCGGTCGCAACTCAAGACGCTGCGCGGAAAAGTGACGGATGAGTAACCCTATCTACCTCAATCACCCACTTCCCCATTGACTGAACCTCATCCGTTCAAGCAGTAGGAATCCAAGTTTTTCTCAGATTTTTTCCATCTTTGCGCCTAAAAGCTTCCATTTCTCGATACTAACAGTGGAAATCCAAGTTTTTGTCAGATTTTTTTGAATCTTCGCGCCCATTTAACGCTGGCGCTGTTGCCACTCGTTTCAGTAAATGCTCAACCCAATCTCTCGCCACATTCATCTGCTGAGATTCGTCAAACCTTCCTAATTCCGCAATCATCAATCATTCCCAATCCCCACCGATCGACAGAGAAAATGTTTCATCCGATTACTTTCGGGTTAAGGTTGTCATAGCGGGCATGATAGCGCGGAAGCCAGAGGGGAAAACGACTAAAGCCGTTGATTCTCTGGTTCGTCCGGCCCAATGGATCGGGGTGCAACTTCTGGGCATTTTCTGGTAGCAGTGACAGGTATGCTCTTGATGATGCTGAGTATTAGTGTTTTGATGGAATGGATGAGATTACCTTGGGGGCAGGGGAGGTTTGTGATGGGAGAATCAGTTCATCTGACTCAGAAGCAGAGGAAGGCTTTGCGGGATTTGATAAAGAAGTGGAATGTGACGTTAAGCTTGATTTCCCATTTTGAGGTAAACAATGAGTATTGATTATCTGGTTAAGCTGCTTGATGCCATCACAAAACTGTTAAAGATACTACTCTCTCCAGCAAAAATTTTGTTCTTTTTTAACCGATTCATTCAGGACTGGCGCGAGTTGTTTTCAAGGTTAGTTCAGCGAACAGGTCGTCATTATTTTCTATTTGCTGGAGTAGGCATCCTTGCCTGTCTCTTATCAATTTTAATCGGTTGCGTCCAAGTTCCTCAAACTCCTCTGCGGATTGGTATTAATATTTGGCCCGGATATGAACCCCTATTTCTCGCAAAGGAGCTGGGCTACTACCAAGGATACCCGATTGAACTCCGCGACTATCCATCAGCAACAGAAATTAGTCAAGCATTTCGGAACGGAGATATCGAAGTTGCAGGACTGACAATGGATGAAAGTCTACTGCTGGCACAAACCACTCCTGACATTCGCATCATCTTAATTACAGATTTTTCTAATGGTGCTGATGTTTTGATGGCTAAGCCAGAGATTAAGACATTGCCAGAACTCAAAGGACGAAAAATTGGCGTAGAATCCAACGCGCTAGGAGGTTATTTTTTGTCGCGCGTGTTAGATAAAGCTGGATTATCGCCCAAGGACATTCAAGCAGTTTCCCTGGGTGTCTCGGAACACGAACAAGCTTACAAACAAAACCTAGTCGATGCGGTTGTTACCTTCGAGCCGGTTCGCTCCGACCTCCTCGAATTCGGAGCCAAAATTTTATTTGATAGCTCTCAGATTCCAAAGGAAATTGTTGATGTATTAGTTGTTAGAGAACAACTTTTAACTCAGCAGCGATCTGCACTCAAATTACTGATTAAAGGTTGGTTCCAAGCCCTTAATTATAATCAGCGCTATCCTCAAGAAGCAGCTCGGAAAATGGCACTCCGAGAGCAAGTCAGCCCTGAGCAGTTTATCGCATCTCTGAAGTTACTTACCATTCCTGACCGCCAAACAAACCTCAAGCTCTTAAGCAAGAAAGACCCCTTCTTTCTTGAGAGTTGCGAGCGTTTATTAAAAATCATGCTCGATAAAAAATTGCTCGATCGAAGCATCCAATTCAAGCCATTATTAAATGAACAAATCCTGCAAGCGGTGCAGTAATTTTTCTTGAAGTTTTGAGCAGACATGGGCATGAAAATTTTTCTATTCCCCTTACGATTAACGATTCCCACAATTTTGCTGATCATGGGATGTATTGCCGGGGCTTTCTCCTATGAGCGGCAAGTCTCACTCACCCACAAACGGGTCAAGGAAGAGTTAACTGAATATGCAAGAGTGACGGCAACGGCAACCGCTCAACTCTTAGAGTATCTTTACCGTAGAACCGATCTCCAAAATTCTCAATCTGAGGGCGTTAGTCTGTTGATGAGTCGCCTGTCAGGAGATATGAATTTAAGCGTTGCTTTGTTTTGTGATGAACAAAATCAGATCCAAAATGCTAGCCGTTATGAGCTACAAAATCAACCCTTAAAAAACACTCCTTGGGCAGATTTGATCGGCGTTTTAGAGACGGTTCGGCGCAGTCGAGCGGGACAGATTGTGATGAGTCCCGATCGCCAGAGTCTCAGAGCTATTTACCCGGTTTTATTTCCACCGCGAGGGGGTGAAATGCGTTCCCATCATCTGGGCGCTATCATCTTAGAGTATGACTTGACCAAGGCAGAACAACGGGCCATTGTCGATGCAAGCAATCAATCGCTGCAAATCATTAGCACACTGGGGTTATTATGTATTCTCGTGGGATTTCTCCTCGATCGCATTGTTACCCAACGTGCCAGACATTTGGTATTTGCGAGCAATCAATTGGCGCAAGGTAATTTTAAAATCCGAGTTCATCTCCAAGGAGCGGACGAGTTAGCCCAAATTTCTCAAGCCTTCAATGACATGGCCGCCCAAATTCAACAAAATACTGAAGCATTGCAAAAATCAGAACAGCAACTTAAAACCAAAACAGAAGAGTTAGAGAATACGCTGCAAGAATTAAATCAAACCCAGGTGCAATTGGTTCAACAGGAAAAAATGTCGAGTTTGGGACAGTTAGTCGCTGGAGTCGCCCATGAAATTAATAACCCCGTTAATTTTATCCACGCAAATCTGACCCATGTTCAGGAATACTCTCAGGATTTGTTGAACCTGATACAATTTTATCAGCACTACTACCCCAACCCTAGACTAGAAATTCAAACACTGATAGAGGATCTGGATTTAGATTTTTTGCAGGACGACTTCCCAAAAATCCTAAATTCAATGAAAGTAGGCACCGATCGCATTCGTCATATTGTCCTATCGCTCCGCAATTTCTCTCGTATGGATGAAGCGGAATTGAAGGCAGTGGATCTTCACGAAGGAATTGAGAGTACCCTGCTGATTTTGCAACATCGCCTCAAAGCCAAGTTGCAAGGTCCAGAGATTGTCATCCTCCGTAACTATGGCAACTTACCCCCAGTAGAATGCTATGGCGGACAGCTTAATCAGGTATTGATGAATATTTTGGCGAATGCAATTGATGCTTTAGAAGAAAAGATTCAAAGCTGCGCTTTACAGT